>CAZZJW010000012.1:77649-78876 GCA_964654755.1 uncultured Pleurocapsa sp.
CGTTGCGATCGACGAAGACGATGGTGTCTCCGCCCATGCTGCCGGCGGTGTTGACACGGCACTCGTCCGACGCGGCCAGCGCCGGCGGCACGAACAGCGCCGAGCCGACAAGCGCAATGAGCAGTGTGACCCGTGAAATGATCTGACGCACAGTGAATTTCTCCTTGATTCTGACGGCTGTTCATCACACAGCCTTAATGATTTATTCTACGCGCGCTTTGTGCGCTGCTGCATTGGGATGCAGGCGCTGCGGCGGGATTCATACAAAATTCACAAATGACGCCGGGCCTGCGTATGCCCGGACGCTAACGCAGCGTAAACGTCATTCTTATACCGTCTGCGCTACGATATGATCCTGAAGATGTCATCTGCCGGCGCAAAGCAGGCAGCACAGTCAGAGGACGAACCAGGCGATGATGCGTTTTGACCGTTTCACCGAACGCGCTCAGGATGTCGCTGCGCGGGCGTACGAAATCCTGCAGCGTTACGGGCACAATCAGGTCGATACCGAGCACATTCTGCTCGCGCTGCTGGAACAGCCGGAAGGCGTCATTCCGCAGATCCTTGAGAAACTGACGACCGATATCAATGGCATGCGTGTGCGGCTGGACGAAATCCTGCGGGCCAGCCCCAAGGCGGCCATCTATGGCGGGGGCGCCGGCCAGGTGTTCATCACGCCGCGCGTCAAACGCATCATCGATCTGGCCAACGAGGAAGCCAACCGCCTGCGCGACGAGTACATCTCGACCGAGCACCTCTTCCTCGCCATCCTCAGCGAGCGCAACACCGCTGCCGCCCGCATGCTGGCCGATGCCGGCGTCACGCGAGAGCGCGTGAGCGATGCGATCAAGGACATTCGCGGTGGCCAGCGCGTGACCGATCCGCAGGCCGAGAGCCGCTATCGCACGCTGGAGAAGTACAGCCGCGATCTCACACGGATGGCGCTGGAAGGCAAACTGGACCCGGTGATTGGCCGCGACGGCGAGATCATGCGCGTCATCCAGATTCTGTGCCGCCGCACCAAGAATAACCCGGTGCTGATCGGCGAGGCCGGCGTGGGCAAGACGGCCATCGTCGAGGGGCTGGCGCAGAAGATCGCCACCAACGATGTGCCGGAGATCCTGCAGGGCAAGAAGGTGATCAGCCTCGATCTGGGGGCGATGCTGGCGGGCAGCCGCTTCCGTGGCGAGTTCGAGGAGCGGCTCAAGGCGACCATCGAGGAAGTGC
>CAZZJW010000013.1:0-78700 GCA_964654755.1 uncultured Pleurocapsa sp.
CGCTGATGCGCCGCCGTGCCGTAGCCCTTGTGCGCAGCGAAGCCGTAGCCGGGGTGGGCATCGTCCAGCGCAATCATCAGCCGGTCGCGATGCACTTTGGCGAGGATGCTGGCCGCAGCGATGCTCAGGGAGCGCGCATCACCATGGATGAGCGGGGTGATCGGGGTGTTGTTCCAGTTCCAGCGCATGGCATCCAGCAGCAGGTGATCGGGCGGCGGGCCACCCACCGCGGCGGCATCCAGCGCTCGGCGCATCGCCAGCTGCGTGGCCGGCAGAATGCCCAGCGCGTCGATCTCCGCAGCGCTGGCTTCGCCCACGCCCCATGCCGCACACGCGCCGGGGATGACAGCCGACAGACGCTCGCGCGCCGCCGGGCTGAGCTGCTTGCTGTCATTCACGCCGCGCAGGGCCTCGCTCAGGCGCTCGTCGCCGCAGGGCAGGCATACCGCCGCCGCGACCACCGGGCCGGCCCACGCACCACGCCCGGCTTCGTCCAGGCCGTAGACCGCGCGGCAGCCTTCCGACCACAGCGCCAGTTCGCAAGCCAGGCTAGCGGTTTTTGGGGGCAGGCTGCGGGGCATACTCGCCTCGTCGCCAGTTCTGCCGGATCTGCCAGATCTCGCGCAGCATGTTGAGCGAATCCTGCACCAGGCGCATGCGGCTGTCCGGGTCGAAGTACCACGTGATCGGCACCTCGCGGATGCGATAACCGCGCCGGATGGCGATGAACAGAATTTCGACATCGAAGCCGATCCCGTTCATCTGCTGCACGCGGAACAGATCCTCGGCGCTGGCGCGGTTGAACATCTTGAAGCCGCACTGCGTGTCCTCAAAGCCGCGGATCGCCATGATCTTGATGATGAGGTTGTTGACACGGCCCATCACATGCCGGTACTCCGGCTCGTCGATGCGCCGCGCGCCTTCGCCCTCGCGCGTGCCGATGCTGATATCCCAGCCATCCGCATGCGGCGGCAGAAACTTGACCACTTCCTCGATCGGCATGGAAAGATCGGTGTCGCAAATGAAGCGGTAATCGCCGTGCGCCGCCAGCATGCCAGCCTTGACCGCCCGGCCCTTGCCACGCTCCCTGAGCTGCATCAGACGGACATAGGGGTGCTCGACAGCATATTCGCGCACGATCTCGGCGGTGCGGTCCCGGCTGCCATTGTCCACCACCAGCACTTCAGCGCTGAATGGCTGCGCGCTGAGAAAGGCGTCGATTTTCGCCAGGCTTGGCGGCAGCCGGCGCTCTTCGTTCAGCGCCGGAATGATGATCGACAGCAGCGGCGCAGCCGCCGGGCGCAGCTCAGGCACGGACCCAACTCCAGTTCGGCAGCACAGGCCGCCGCGATGACACGCCGGGCAGCGACTGCACAGGCCGCCCGCTAGGGATGCATTTCCGGCGGCGAAAGCGCCTGCGCGATATCCGCCACGCGAACACCCGCCTGCAGCGCCCGCCGCCGCCCGAGCTGGCGCGGCAGGCCCACGAGACCCGCCAGCATCCCGCGCAGCCGCGCGCGCGCCGCAGCACCACGCCACGCCCGCGCCGCTTCCAGCGCAATGCGCGCCTGTCGCAGCGCAATCGGCAGAGCGTGCTGCCACAGAAGCGGGCCGGGCATGTTGCGCGCCAGCACCCACAGGCTGTTGCGCCCATCGTAGAAGCTGGCCGTGACGCCGCCGCCTGTCGCTGAGAGATGATGATAAACGACCGCATCTGGCGTGTAAAGACAGCGCCACCCGGCCAGCCGCGCCCGCCAGCCCAGATCGACATCCTCCAGCAGAAAGAACAACTGGTCGTCCAGCAGGCCGATCTCATCCAGCATCGCCCGGCGGTAGACCGCAGAGCCGCCGCACGCGCTGAAGACCTCTGCCGGCTGATCGTAGGGCGGCGCATCAGGCTGCCACACCCCGCGATTGCCCGCGCGGCCATCCGTCGTGTAGAAGTCACCCGCGGTGTGCAGCGTATCGCGCGCGTTGTACAGCAGCATCTTGCTGGCGATGCTGCCCGCCTCCGGATGCTGTCGGAAGGCTGCGATCACCGCCGCCGCCCAGCCCGCCTCCACCTCCGTGTCGTTGTTGAGCAGCGCGATGAATTCACCCCGGGCGAAGGCCATCCCGGCATTACACGCCCCTGTGAACCCACGATTGACCGGCAGCCCGACCAGGCGCACCCACGGGTAGCGCTCGCGCAGCAGCGCCCGCGATGTGTCGTGCGAGGCATTGTCAGCGACGATCACCTCAATCTCCGCATCGCGCTGCGCGCGCAGCGAGTCCAGGCACGGCGGCAGGAAGTGCGCGCCGTTCCAGTTGGGGATGACGACCGACAGCAGGCCATTCACGACTGGCGGCATCAGCGCGCCAGCCCTTCCGCGCGTACGAACGCCTCCACCGCCTGCTCCCACGGACGCAGCGCGATGCCGGCAGCGCTGGCCGCGACATTCGCCAGCGGGGTGAACAGCGGCGGCGCCGATGGGCGCGGCCATTCCGCCGAGGTGATCTGCGCGATCGGCGTGGCGCCATAGCCGGCCACATCCAGCACACAACGGGCAAAGGCGTAGCGCGAGCACCAGCCAGCGTTCGTCAGATGGAACACGCCGCAGCGCCCGTCAGCCAGCAGCGCCGCCAGCGCCGGCGCCAGGTCCTCAGCATAGGTCGGGTTGGCGACTTCATCGGTCACCACGCGCAGCGGCTTGTCCTCCGCCGCAGCGCGCAGAATCGCATGCACGAAGTTGCGCCCGCCGTGGGCGAACAGCCAGGCGATGCGCACGATCATGTGGCGCGGGTTGAGCCGGGCCACCGCCTGTTCCCCCGCCCACTTGCTCATGCCGTACGAGTTGACCGGGCGCGGCGCGTCGTATTCCAGGTACGGGTGGTCCGCCGCACCATCGAACACCTCATTGCTGCTGATGTACAGCACGCCCGCGCCGGCCTCCGCCGCCGCCTGCGCCACGTAGCCAGCAGCGATGCCGTTGTGCAGCAGGGCGCGCTCCGGTTCGCGCGCACAGCCGTCGACATCCGTCCATGCGGCGGGATGCGCCACCCAGTCCGGGCGCAGTTCGCGCAGGAATGTGCGCACGCGGGGAAAGTCGGTCAGGTCCAGGCGGTCGATATCAATCGCCGTCACACGCACGCCCTGCCCTTCCAGCGCGCGCGCCAGCGCGCTGCCCAGCCGCCCGTTGGCCCCGGTCACGAGGATGTGCATCAGCCTTCGCTCCAGATGGAATACACGGCCTCGACATCGGCCCGCCACGACGCTACCAGATCATCCATCACGCGCCCGGCAGCCGCTGCGCCGCGAAAGTAGCCGCCACCGGGGATGCCGGTCGCCTTCGAGACCACCAGCGCGCACAGCATGCCCTGCCCCTTTGCCTCCGCCTCGAAGCACACCTCGCGCAGCAGCCGGGCGAAGACATACGAGCCGGGATGCAGCAGCACGGACTGGATCTGCGCGCACACCTCACCGTAGGTCAGCAGCCGGCGCTCGCGGGCAGCGCGGATGAGGATGGCGCGAATTTCCGCACGCACCCCCTGCTGCTCGGCAGATTCCAGCCGGAAGCGTTCAGCGCGCATGGTCACCAGCGGATGCCCCGCCTTCAGCCCTGCCCGGCGGCGGCCAGGCGCGCAGCGTACTGGCGTTTGTAGTAGTCGAGATACTCGCCCGTCTTGATCTTGCGCCACCACCACGCATTTTCCTGATACCAGCTCACCGTCGCGCGCAGGCCATCCTCGAAGCTGTGCGCCTGCTTCCAGCCCAGCGCGCGCAGCTTGTCGCAGTTCATGGCGTAGCGCCGGTCGTGGCCCTCGCGATCGGGCACATGGCGGATCAGGCGCTCGTCCTTGCCCAGCAGGGCCAGCAAGCTGCGCGTCACGTCGATGTTGTGGCGCAGGTCCTCGCCAGCGATGTTGTACGCCTCGCCCGCCACGCCGTGATGCAGCGCAGTATCGATGCCAGTGACGTGATCCTCCACGAACAGCCAGTCGCGGATCTGCATGCCATCGCCATACACCGGCAGCGGCCGGTCATCCATCGCTTCCGTGATGAAGAACGGCAGCAGCTTCTCCGGATACTGGTACGGGCCGTAAGTGTTGCTGCCGCGTGTGACCACGGTGTTCATGCCGTGCGTGATGTGATAGGCGCGCACCATCATCTCGCCGCCCGCCTTGCTGGCTGCATACGGGCTGTTGGGCGCGAACACATCGCTCTCAACCGAAAAACCCTCGTGCACGTCGCCGTACACCTCGTCGGTCGAGACGTGCAGAAAGCGCTCAACGCCGTGCTGCCGCGCCTGATCGAGCAGGATGTACACGCCGACGACATCGGTGTGGATGAAGGCATCCGCCTGCAGAATGCTGCGGTCGACGTGGCTTTCGGCGGCGAAATTGACCACGGTATCGATCTCGTGCGCCTCGAATGCCCGGCGCACTGCCGCCCGGTCGGCAATATCCCCGCGCTCAAAGCGGTAGTTCTCCTCATCCGAAACCGGCAGCAGGTTGTCCAGATTGCCGGCGTAGGTGAGCTTGTCGAAAACGATGATGCGATAGTCGGGATAACGCCGGATCATGTAGCGGGCGAACGCGCTGCCGATGAAGCCGGCGGCACCAGTGACGAGGATGTTCTTCATGCGGGCGTCTCCGGGGACTGCGCAGGCGCAACGCGCGGAATCTCGATCACCACCGTCTGCGCTTCAGTCGGCTCGTGGCGCAGCACGAAGCGCTCGATGGCGCGGGCCACGCCGTGCTCGTCGTTGCTGGCAGTGACGTGCTGGGCCACCTCGCGCACATGCTGCGCCGCCTGCCCCATCGCCACGCCGATGCCGGCCAGGCGGATCATGCCGATGTCGTTCTCCGCATCGCCGATCGCCATCGCCTGCTCCGGCGGAATGCCAAGGTCGTCCAGCGCTGCCTTGAGCATCGCTTCCTTGCCCGCGCCCGGCGGCAGCACCTCCAGCATGGTGGCGATGCCCGCCTGCATCAGCCGGACGGAGGCGCCGAGCTGCTGACCCAGCTGCCAGCGCAGCGCCGTCACCGTCCGCGCATCCGGGCCGAGGACAACCAGCTTCTGGAAAGGCATCTGACCGACCAGATTCATCAGCGATCCCACTGCCTTGGGCAGCGGCTCGTGATACGGCACAGTGCCCGCGCGGATGTCTTCGGTCACGCGCGCGGTGAACATGCGGGAACCGCTGTAGAGGATCGCATTGAATTTGCGATCGTCGATATACGTCAGCAATCGCCGCAGCAGATCGTCGTTCAACGCCAGATCATGCGTGATCGTGCCGGCGGCATCGTAGAGCACGGTACCCTGCACGAAAATCCCGTGCGTCTGCAGGCCCAGATGCTCGATGATGTGCAGCGCCGCGTTCCGCGACTTGCCCGTCGCCAGGATGATGTGCACGCCCTGCGCCGCCGCCTTGCGCAGCGCTGCCTCCACCTCATCGCTCAGTTCGTGCCTGCTGTTGAGCAGCGTACCATCGATATCGATGGCGACGGCCCGGATCGTGTGCGTTCCACTCATCTGCGGGAAAACTCCTTTGATCCTGCGCTAAACCACGTACACACTGCTGTGATCGGCCAGATTCATCGTCAGGGCGTGAGGGCGCGCATCCTTGCGCGTCAGCAGCACCTTGCGGCCGATCAGGCTGCCGTACAGGCGCGAGGGCAGGTGCGTGATGCTGGCCTGTTCCAGCACGATACTGCGCTCGATCTCGCAGCCCGTCACCGTGACGTGGTGATAGATGCTGGTGTAGGGGCCGATATAGCTGTTCTCGATCACGCTGTGCTCACCAATGATCGTCGGCCCGTGGATCACGCTGTTGATGATGCGCGCGCCGCTCTGGATGGTCACGCGGCGGTCGATCTCGCTGCCCTCGATCACCGCATCGCTGGCGATCGCCGGCTCCAGCTCGTCCAGCACGCTGGCGTTGGCCTCCAGCATATCAATCGGCTTGCCGGTATCGATCCACCAGCCCCTGTGCACATGCGGAGACACCGTGTAGCCATGATCGATCAGCCACTGGATGGCATCGGTGATCTCCAGTTCGCCGCGCCAGGACGGCTGAATGCTGTTGACCGCCTCGAACACGTGGTGATCGAACATATAGATGCCCACCAGCGCCAGATTGCTGGGCGGGTCCTTCGGCTTTTCGATCAGGCGCTCAATCGTGCCGTCTGCGCGCAGCTTTGCCACGCCGAACGCCGTCGGATTGGGCACTTCCTTCAGCACGATCTGGCTGTTCCAGGCGTGGTTGGTGAAGTCACGGATCAGGGGGCTGATGCCGCCCTGGATGACGTTGTCGCCCAGGAACATCACAAACGGCGAGTCGCCGATGAACGACTGCGAAATCTTCACGGCATGCGCCAGCCCATCGGGGCTGGGTTGCTCGATGTAGGTGATGCGCACACCCCAGCGCGAGCCATCCCCTACCGCCTCGCGGATTTCCGGCGCGGTCTGCCCGCCGATCACCACGCCGATCTCGTCCACGCCCGCCGCGCAGATCGACTCGATCACGCGGAACAGCACCGGCTTGTTGGCCACCGGGATGAGCTGTTTGGCGCGTGAGTATGTGAGCGGATACAGGCGTGTGCCCTTGCCGCCGCTGAGGACCAGTCCCTTCATTGCCTTTGCCCCCTGTGCTGGTCGGTCATCGCCCGCGTATCAGGCCGTATCGCCGCGCGCGGCATTGGTGAGCACCGCGCCCAGCAGCCGCGCATTCACCCGCCCCAGCTCCTCACGGGCACGCGCGACATGATCGCGGCGGGTGCTGCCCGCCTTCACCACCAGCAGCGCGGCATCCATGCGCGCAGCCAGCAGCGCGGCGTCGGTCGCGGCCAGCACCGGCGGCGCATCGAACAGCAGGTAGTTGGCGCGCGCCTTGAGCAGGCCGATCACTTCGCTCATCTTCTGACTGCTGAACAGATCTGCCGGCACAGGAGGCAGCACCCCGCTGGGCAGAAGCTGCAGGTTCGGAATCTCGGTGTCCACCAGCGGTGGCGCGGCCAATGCGGAAGTCTCCACCAGCATGGTGGTCAGCCCGCGATCGCTGCTGACGCCCCACAACGTGTGCTGCTGCGGCCTGCGCAGATCGGCATCGATCAGAATGGTCTTGTGGCCCGCCTGGGCAAACGTGACCGCCAGGTTGGCCAGCATCACGCTCTTGTCGTCGTCGTGCATGGGCGCCGTGACCACCAGCGTGGTCAGCGCGCGCTCCACACCGCTGAAGATCAGGTTGGTGCGCAGCGTACGGAAAGCCTCTGCCGCCGCCGAACGTGGATCGCTAAGGGTGATGAGTCTGGTCGTTGACATATGTCATCCTAATCGGCAGGAGGCAGACTGGCGAGCACGGGCATCTGCAGCGCGCGCTCAAGATCATCACGCCGGCGCACCGTGCTGCTCTCCAGATACTCCAGCACAAACACCAGAACGATACCCGCCAGCAGGCCCAGCAGCAGGCCGGCTGCGGTGTTGACCGCCACATTCGGCGTGGTCGCCGTCGGGCACTTGGGATTGTCGGCGGGCAGCGCATCGATGCGGTCTTCCAGGCGCACGCGCTGGTTCTCCTGGTTGCGATACAGCACCAGGCGATTGCCCCATTCGCGCGCGATCGCGCTGGCCAGCGCACAATCCGTCGCTTCGAAGTCGATCTGCACGGTCAGGTTGTCGCGGTTCGACTGGATGGTGACATCGCCCAGCAGGTCACCCGGCGTGCGATCGAGCTGCAGCGCATCGATCACATCCTGGGCGCGCAGGCTGCTGTTGAGGAACACCTGATACGAGTTCATCAGGCGGGTGGTGGCTTCCGTCAGGCCGAGATCGTTGCGCGCCGGCTGAATGAGGATCACCTGTGACGCGCGATAGGTCGGCGTCACCTGCCGGCTGAGCAGGAATGCGCTGATGGCGGCCAGGCCGGCCAGCACCAGCACGATCCAGCCCCGGCGCAAGAGGATGCGCCCATAATCGTACAAACTCATCCGCCCTCCGCTGGTCTACGCCCAGAGTGCGCGTATTCTACCTGATCGGCACTGCCCGGCGCAGGGCGATTTTCACACGCCCGCCCGCCGCCGCCGCCAACGTTAGGGTCTAATGAGGGAATTGCCGGATTTAACGCCCCGTTTATTTGTCAGGTTTATTGTTCCCACGTACCAACATCACCACTTGGTCAAGGTAGCTAGCAGAAACGAGTAACCCTCATGGATAAGCTCTTCGGCGGAATGCGCGGAGTAGAAGTCGACAGCGATGGCACGCTGAGCGCGATGAACACGAAGCTGTTCTCGCAGGAATTCCGTCGTGCCTTTGAACTGGATCTGCCCCCGGTCGATCATGACACGATCGAGTCTGCGACCGTTGGCGTACTGCAGGCGGTGGGCGAAGACCCCTCGCGCGAAGGCCTGCTCAAGACCCCGCACCGCGTCGCCAAGATGTATGACGAGCTGCTGTCCGGCTATCGCACGGACCCGGCCCGCCTGATCAACGATGCGCTGTTCGATGTCGACTACAACGACATGGTCATCGTCAAGAATATCGAGTTCCACAGCCTGTGCGAACACCACATGCTGCCGTTCTTTGGCCGCGTGCATGTCGCCTACATCCCCAATGGCAAGGTGGTTGGGCTGTCGAAGATCCCGCGCATCGTCGATATGTTCTCGCGCCGCCTGCAGGTGCAGGAGCGTATGACGCGCCAGATCGCCGACTTCATCAACGAAGTGCTGGAGCCGCAGGGCGTGGCCGTGGTGGCCGAAGGCGTGCACATGTGCTCGATGATGCGCGGCGTCAAGAAAGCCGACTCGAGCATGACCACCAGCGCCATGCTGGGCGCCTTCCGCGACTCCACCACCCGCGGCGAGTTTCTGGCGCACCTCAACCGCACCACCGAGTTCTAGCCGCCACCGCGGGGCATGCGCAAACAGCAGCACGTCTTCGGGCGTGCTGTTTTGTTTTCCGTCCGCGCCCTCGCCAGCTGGCGCGTTTCGCCATTGTCAGCATTTCGCGCCGATGCTATGCTTTTTAGTATCTCGCGACTCATCGAGAGCGGCGGAGGGAACGCGCCCTGTGAAGCCGCGGCAACCCCCGGAGCCCCGGGAAGGTGCCAAGTCCGGCAGAGGTTTTCTCTGACAGATGAGCCGCCCGCCCACATGGGTCGGATCCGGACAGATGCCCTGCAGCGCGGGGCGTTTTTGTTTCTCAGGCGCGTGCAGCCGAATGTCACCGTCAGCGTTGAAGGAGCGTTGTAATGGCAGACCGTGAGCAGGTGAAGACTTCCAGCACGTTCATGTCCTCACCCCGCTATTTCTTCACCTCCGAGTCCGTCTCGGAGGGTCACCCGGACAAGATGTGCGATCAGATCTCCGATGCGGTGCTGGATGCGATCCTCGCCCGCGATCCGAACGCGCGCGTCGCCTGTGAGTGTTCCACCACCACCGGCGTGGTCTTCGTGTTCGGCGAGATCACCACCAACACCTATGTCGATATCGAGAAGCTCGTCCGCCAGACGGTCCGCGAGATCGGCTACACCCGCGGCAAGTTCGGCTTTGATGCCGAAACCTGCGCCGTGATGGTCTCGCTCAAGGAGCAGTCCTCCGATATCGCGCTGGGCGTCGACCGCGCGCTCGAAGCCAAGGAAGGGCAGATGACCGACGCCGAGATCGAGGCGACCGGCGCCGGCGACCAGGGCATGATGATCGGCTTCGCCTGCGACGAGACGCCCGAGCTCATGCCGCTGACCATCTCGCTGGCGCACAAGCTCACCCACCGTCTCGCAAGCCTGCGCAAGAGCGGTGAACTCTCCTGGCTGCGCCCCGACGCCAAGAGCCAGGTCACCGTCGAATACGCCTTCGGCAAGCCCCGCCGCGTCGATACCATCGTCATCTCGACGCAGCACGCCCCGGAGATCTCGCAGGCCGATATCCGCGACGCCATCATCAACGCCGTCATCCATCCGGTCGTGCCCGCCGAGCTGCTCGACGAGCACACGCGCATCTTCGTCAACCCGACCGGCCGCTTCGTCACTGGCGGCCCGATGGGCGATGCCGGCCTGACCGGGCGCAAGATCATCGTCGACACCTACGGCGGCGTGGCCCGCCACGGCGGCGGCGCGTTCAGCGGCAAGGACCCGACCAAGGTCGATCGCAGCGCGGCCTACATGGCCCGCTATATCGCCAAGAACATCGTCGCCGCTGGCCTCGCCTCGCGCTTCGAGCTGCAGGTCTCGTATGCCATCGGCGTCGCCCAGCCCACGTCGCTGGCGGTCGAGACCTTCGGCACCGGCGTGCTGCCCGATGAGAAGCTGGAAGCGCTCATCCGCACGCACTTCGACATGCGCCCGGCGGCCATCATTCGCGATCTCAACCTGCGCCGCCCGATCTACCGGCAGGTGGCCGCCTACGGCCACTTTGGTCGTATCGATCTCGACGTGCCCTGGGAAAAGACCGATAAGGCCGAGCTGCTGCGCCGCGACGCCGGCCTGTAGCGCCCCGCTCCACCCTCCCACACAGGCGGGCTGCCCGGCCACAACCCGCAGCCCGCCCGCGCCTCACCCCGCCGTACAGTCTCAATGGCCGCCAGCGCGTGCTTCCGTTATGCTTGAGTACAGAGGTTGGAATTCGGTATAGATCCCAGGGCGGCCACCGATGAAAACGATAGGTTCAGCGCTGAAGAATGTCCTGATCCTGTTCAGCTTCATCGTCAATCTGGCGCTGGTCATCGTCGTGCTGGCGCTGATTGGGCTCTTCGGGCAGATCCGGGACAGCGTGGTCACGCCGCTGCTCACCGGGCTGCACAGCTCGTTCGTCGGGCTGGACGAAGCGACGATCGACTGGACGATCCCCGTGCGCGATCGCATCCCCGTCGTGCTCGACATCCCGCTGCAGACCGAGACGGTTGTCACGCTCACACAAAGCGTGCCGCTGCTGGTCAACGCGCAGATCACCCTGCCCGGCGGCGGCGGTAATCTGGCTGCGACGGTAGCGCTGACGCTGCCGCAGGGGCTCAACCTGCCGGTCGCGCTCGACCTGAACGTCCCGGTCGATGAGCAGCTCGACATCCGCATGGATGTGCGCGCCGTCATCCCGGTCAGCCAGACCCAGCTTCACGACCCGATCGACAATCTGCGCCTGACCTTCGAGCCGCTGGTGCGCGCACTCGACAACCTGCCGGGCGATCTCGGTGGCATGATCGCGCTGCTGGGCGACCTGGCGGCGGGCCGCGCCAACCTGCTGGCGGAGACCGCCTACAGCCGCGATCCGTGGCCGGGCTTCAGCGAGACAGCCGGCCTGAATTACGCGCTGGCCGGCGAGCCCATCCCCATCGCCAATCAGCCGCTCGTGACCGGCCTCGTGCCCGAAGGCGGCATCCCGGCGCTCGACAGCGCGCTGCGCCCGGCGCTGTACACAGACGGCAGCAGCCCGGCAGCGCACAACGCGCAGGCCGCGGCACACCTGGACGCGCTCGGCATCCCGGCCAGCAGCTTTGACGGCAGCTTCGCCGCACAGGCTGCCGCCACTCCGCCGGGGTGATCGCGGTCGCCGCTGCGAGCGACGGTTGGCCCAAAACCGCGCCTTCCGCTACAATGAGTCCACCAAACGTCGTTCAGCGCTGCCAGCGCCTGTGGACAATCCATGAACCGACCTGAGTCCCCTCCGCCGATCTGTGACTACGAAGGCTCGAACTACCGCACCGAGTTCTGGGAGAATCGCGGGCGGGATTACGAGGACCGCGTCGAGCGCATGGTGCTGCGCCGCCTGCTGCCCGCTGAGGGCACGCGCCTGCTGGAAGTGGGCGCGGGCTTTGGCCGCCTGACCAGCGAATATCACATGTATCAGCAGGTGGTCGTGCTGGATTATTCGCTCTCGCAGCTTCAGTATGCCCAGGAACAGCTCGGTCGCTCGTCGCGCTTCGTCTACGTCGCGGCGGATGCCTACAAGCTGCCCTTCCGCCCCGGCGTATTCGACGGCGTCACCATGATCCGCGTCATTCATCACATGGCCAGCGTGCGCACTGTGCTGGCCCAGATCCGCCGTGTGATGAGCCCGAACGGCACCTTCATCCTGGAATTTGCCAACAAACGCAACGCAAAAGCGCTGCTGCGCTACCGCCTGGGCAAGCAGTCGTGGAACCCGGATGACCTCAGCCCGGTCGAATTTGTCGAGCTCAACTTTGACTTCCACCCCGAGTACATCCGCGGAGAGCTGGGCGCAGCTGGTTTTCAGATTGAGCAGGGCGTGCCGGTGTCGTTTTTCCGCCTGCAGCGCCTCAAGCAGATGCTCAGCCCCGCGCTGCTGGCGAATCTGGACGGGCTGCTGCAGCGCACCGGCCTGCAGATCGCGCCGAGCATCTTCGTCCGGGCGCGCGCGGTGCACGGCTCGGCCAGCAATCTGCACGCGCCGTCGATCTTCGCCTGTCCGGAGTGTGGCGGAGAGCTCGTTCACGCCGGAGATGAGATGCTGTGCCGCGCTGAAGACCGCCGCTGGGCGGTGCGGGACGGCATCTACGACTTCAAGGCCCCGCTGGAAGACGTCTGATCCCAACCCGGAAAGCAAACGGGGTGTGCCGCAGCACACCCCGTCTTGTCTTCAGGCTGGCATCATCCCGGCGAGCAGCGCCGGAAACGCGCCCCCCGCTAGAGATTGCCGATGATCGCCGTGGCGAAGTCGCTGGTCTTCACCTCGCGCGCGCCTTCCATCTGCCGGGCGAAGTCGTACGTCACGATCTTCTGATCGAGCGTCTTCTCGTAGCCCGCCGTGATCAGGTCCGCCGCTTCCGTCCAGCCCATGTACTCCAGCATCATCACGCCGCTGAACAGCAGTGAGCCAGGATTGACCTTGTCCAGATTCGCATACTTGGGCGCGGTGCCGTGCGTGGCCTCGAACAGCGCCACGCCGTCGCCGATGTTGGCCCCCGGCGCGATGCCGACGCCGCCGACTTCCGCCGCGATCGCGTCGCTCAGGTAGTCACCGTTCAGGTTGGGCGTCGCCAGCACGTCGAACTCGCTCGGGCGCAGCAGCATCTTCTGGAAGCTGATATCGGCGATCACGTCCTGGATGAGGATCTTGCCCGCCGGCACCTTGCCGCCGTGCAGCTTCTCCACATCGGCCCAGGAGATGGTGACATCGCCGAATTCATCGCGCGCCACTTCATATCCCCACTTCATGAACGCGCCTTCGGTGAACTTCTGGATGTTGCCCTTGTGCACCAGCGTCACGCTCTTGCGCTTGCGGTCGATGGCGTAGCGGATCGCCGAGCGCACCAGGCGCTTGCTGCCAAACGCGCTGATCGGCTTGATGCCGATGCCCGCGCCCGGCTGGAAGTCTGCGCCCATTTCCTCACGCAGGAAGCGCTCCACCTTCGCCGCCTCGGGCGTGCCGCTCTCGTACTCGATGCCAGCGTACACATCCTCGGTGTTCTCACGGAAGATCACCACATCCACTTCTTCCGGGTGGCGCACCGGGCTGGGCACGCCGCGGTACCAGCGCACCGGGCGCACGCACGAGTACAGATCGAGCACCTGGCGCAGCGTGACATTCAGGCTGCGGAAGCCCTCGCCCACCGGCGTGGTCAGCGGGCCCTTGATGCCCACCATGAACTCGCGCATGGCCGCGAAGGTTTCCTCAGGCATCGACGTGCCGTACAGATCCTGCGCCTTCTCACCGCAGTAGATTTCCATCCAGCTGATCTTGCGCCGGCCGCCGTAGGCCTTTTCCACCGCTGCATCCCAGATGCGCAGGCTGGCGCGCATGATGTCCGGGCCGATGCCATCGCCTTCAATGAAGGCCACGATCGGATGGTCCGGCACATGGAGCTTCCCATCGCTGTAGGTGATCTTCTCACCAACCGACGGAACGACGATCTTTTCAAAACTCATGTACGGTCTCTCCTGAGACAGAGCTCGATGTAAAACGGTGCTCGAGTGTACCCACAACTCTGAACGATGATACACTATCACTGAAGCCTCGAAAGGACCATATCATGTTGGATTCGCCCATCCTGCAAGTGATCATCGGTCTGATTTTCATCTACAGCCTGTTCAGCGTCATCGTCACCCAGCTCAATACGTCGATCGCCAATCTCATCGGGCTGCGCGCCAATTCGCTCAAGGCGGGCATCCAGGGACTGCTGACCGATCCGGAAATGCGCGCCAAGTTCCTGGCGCATCCGCTCATCCGCCTCATCCCGATCGTCATCCAGCCGGATACGCGCATCTCCGCGCAGACTGCCGAGGAAATCGGCGCACAGCGTGCCACCAAAGTCGGCTGGATCAAGCCAGAACTGTTCAGCGATACCCTGCTCGACATCCTGGCCGTCTACGCCAATGACCGTCTGTTCCGCGAGATGTACGATGTCGTGGACAAGACGCTGGCCGGCGCCGATCGCGCGCAGCTTACCGAGAGCATCCGCCGCTTTCAGAATGGCGGCATCGGCGTGGCCGATCTGCAGAGCGCCATCAGCGCCATCAGCAATTCCGCCGACCGCGAGGCTGTCTCCGTGCATTTTGCACGCATCAGCGCGATGCAGCGCGACCTCGCCGCGAACAACGAGCAGAGCCGGCTCATTCCGGTGCTGGCTGGCCTTCAGGAGGTCAGTGAGCCGGGCATGAAGAAGGCGCTGGAAACGCTCATGCTCTCGGCGCAGAGCATCGACGAAGCGCGCATGAAACTGGAAACCTGGTTCAACAGCCAGATGGAGCAGGTGTCGGATTACTACCGGCGCAATATGACGCGCATCTCGTACATCGTCGGGCTGGTGCTGGTGCTCACGCTCAACGTCGATACTCTGCAGATCGCCCGCACGCTGTGGCTGGACCCCGCCGTGCGCGATGCCGTCTCCACCGCCGCGCAGGTCGCCGTCAGCAGTGGCGCGCTGGAGCAGCAGGTGCGCGCGGCCCAGCAGGCGCAGCAGGATGCCACAGGCGCGCTGGCAGACCCCGCCGCGCAGGCCGCAGTGGATGCCGCACAAACGCAGAATGAACAGGCGATCGATGCGATCGACCAGCTGCTTTCGCTTCGGCTGCCCATCGGCTGGGAGTTCGTGCCCGTCGAAGGCGGCTGCCCGCCGCAGGGAACCGTCATCATCGATCCGTGCAGCAACGGGCGCAACCTGTGGCTGGCCGGCCCCGCCAACAATCCGGACTTCCTCGGTTTCATCGTCAGCAAGATCGCCGGCTGGGCGCTGACAGTGATCGCCATCGCGCAGGGCGCGCCATTCTGGTTCGATCTGCTCAATCGCATCGCCCGCCGTCCCAGCAGCTAGCCTGCCGGGACCAGGCGCAACACGAAAAAACAGCCCCGTCTTCGTTTGAAGGCGGGGCTGTTTGTCTGTAACACGCGGGCGTCAGTTCTCGTTGATGACGCCGAACACCATCGGCCGGCGCTTGGTCTCGTTGAACAACAGCCGGCTGAGCGAGTCCTGCAGTCGTTCGCGGCGCTGGCCGTTGCGCAGTGATCGCGACTGATCCATCACCTCGTACACCGTCTGCTTGATCTGGTCCAGCAGTTGGTCCGCATCGCGCAGGTAGATGAACCCACGCGTGATGATCTCCGGCTCACCGATCACATGGCCGCTGTCACCATTGACGTTGACCACCACCATCATGAAACCGTCGCGCGCCAGCACCTCGCGGTCGCGGATGACGGTGCGGCCGATATCGCCCACACCGCTGCCATCGACGAACACATAGCCGCCGGGCACGCGCTCGCCGGTGGCACGCACGCCGTTCTTGTCGGCTTCCAGCACCATGCCATTCTCGATCACGAAGATGTTCTGGCGCGGGATGCCGCTCTGCATCGCCAGCCGCGAGTGCGCTTTGAGATGCCGCAGCTCGCCGTGCACCGGCACGAAGAAGCGCGGATTGGTCAGGCTGATGAGCAGCTTCATCTCTTCCTGCGAGGCGTGGCCGGAGACGTGCACCGGGGCGATCGGATCGTAGATCACATCCGCGCCGCGCCGGTACAGCTGGTTGATCGTGCGGCTGACCATCTCCTCGTTTCCGGGGATGGTATGCGATGAGACCACGATCGTATCGCCCGCCATCACATCCAGGCTGCGATGCTGCCCGGTCGCCAGGCGGCTGAGCACCGCGGAGGGCTCACCCTGCGAGCCAGTCGCCATGATGACGAGCTGACTGGGCAGGATGTGGCTGATGCGCCCCAGCTCAACCAGCAGTTCGTCCGGGATCTTGAGCAGACCGATCTTGCGCGCCATCTTGACGTTCTCGGTCATGCTGTGCCCGGCGATCGCCAGCTTGCGCTTGTACTTGACCGCCAGATCAGCGATGAGCTGAATGCGCGAGATGTGCGAGGCGAACGTCGCGACGATGATGCGCTCTTTGGACTGGCGGAAGATGTTGTCGAAGGCATCGACCACCACGCGTTCGGAGGGCGTCCAGCCGGCCCGCTCGCTGTTGGTGCTGTCGCCCATCAGCAGCAGCACGCCGCGCTGGGCGAAGTCACCGATGCGCGCATAATCTGGCCGGCGGCCGTCAATCGGTGTGTTGTCGAACTTATAGTCTCCGCTGTGCACGATCATGCCGTAGGGCGTGTTGATCCCCAGCCCAACGCAATCCGGGATGGAATGCGTCATGTGGAAGGTATCCACCTTGAACGGGCCGATCTTGACGCTGTCACCCGGCTTGAACACGTTGATCGTGGTCTCGTTCAGCAGGTGGGCATCGCGCAGCTTCACTTCCAGCAGCGCAGCCGTCAGCGGCGTGGCGAACAGCGGCACACCGCGCAGAGCGTCCACGACGTAGCTGACCGCGCCGGTGTGGTCCTCGTGGCCGTGCGTGTAGATGATGCCGTGGATACGCAGGTTCTTCTTTTCGAGCAGATAGCGGAAATCGGGGATGATCAGGTCGATGCCGAGCATGTCGTTCGCAGGGAACATCACGCCGGTATCGATGATCAGCGCGTCGTCATCCATCTCGATGACGGTCATGTTCTTGCCGATTTCACCCAGACCGCCCAGCGGGACGATGCGAATCTTCGATTGTGTTGATTTTGCCATAGGCGAAGTGCAGCGCAAGATGCCGCGCAGGATTGCGCGACCGGCAAACGCTGCTGGTCCTTTCTGTAGTTGACACTGTTACCGTAAATCCGGTCTGAAATAACAATCTCAGTTCACAATATGGCAGGAGTATATCATGAATCCGGCCGTTTGTGGCGGGCAGGATTGCAGGTTGGCGCCTGATACTGCGCTCAGTCCCAGCCCTCAAACGACCACAGCGCATGGATCACCTGCGCCTGCTCGTCATCGCTGAGATCATAGTACAGCGGCAGCCGCACCAGCTGATCGCTCACGCGTTCGGTCACCGGGCACTGCCCGGGCCTGCCCCCCAGGCGCTGGCCCATGTCCGACAGGTGCAGCGGCAGATAGTGGAACACCGCCAGGATGCCCAGTTCGCGCAGGTAGCGAATCAGGCGGGTGCGCAGCTCCAGCGAGGGCATCAGCAGGTAGAACATGTGCGCCGGCTGCTCGCATTCATCAGGGACCGTCGGCAGCTGCACGCCGTGCTGTGCCGCCCAGCCGGCCAGATGCGCCCGATACGTGTTCCACAGGCGCAGCCGGCGCGACTGGATCTGCTCATGCGCCTCAAGCTGCGCATACAAATAGGCCGCCAGCACCTCGGACGGCAGATAGCTCGAACCAAGATCGACCCAGGTGTACTTGTCGACCATCCCGCGAAAGAAGCGGCTGCGGTTGGTGCCCTTCTCGCGAATGATCTCAGCGCGCTCAATCAGCTGGTCATCATTGATCAGCAGCGCGCCGCCCTCTCCGCACGAGAAGTTCTTGGTCTCGTGGAAGCTCTGCGTCGCCAGCGCGCCGAAACTGCCCAGCATCTGCCCGCGATAGCGGCCCAGCAGGCCGTGCGCGTTGTCCTCTACCACCGGGATGCTGTGCCGCCCCGCGACCGCCATGATCTCGTCCATGGCGCAGCCCACGCCGGCATAATGCACCGGCACGATCGCGCGCGTGCGCTCGGTCACCAGGCCCTCCAACGCGCGCTCATCGAGGTTGAGCGTATCCGGCCGTATATCGGCGAACACCGGCTGTGCGCCGCGCAGCACGAAAGCATTGACCGTGGAAACGAACGTGAACGAGGGCAGGATCACCTCATCGCCGGGCTGAATGTTCAGCAGCAGCGCCGCCATCTCCAGCGCATGGGTGCAGCTCGTGGTGAGCAGCGCCTTCTTCGCCCCGGTCCAGCTTTCCAGCAGCGCATTGCACTGGCGCGTGTATTTGCCGTCACCGGAGACATGCCCGGTGCGCACCGCATCGCTGATGTAGTGCAGCTCGCGTCCCACCATGGCCGGCTTGTTGAAGGGAATGCGAATGTCGGTCATGGCGTGCCCCATCGGTGATACCACAGCGCAATTTCGCCTGTGCGAAAGCCACATTTCTGATACAGCCGCTGAGCGGCAATATTCCGCCCCTGCGTGACCACCTGCGCGCGCTGCAAGCCCTGCGCGCAGAACCAGGCCAGCGCGGCCTCCGTCAACGCGACGCCCAGCCCCCGCCCCGCACTGTCGCGGCGCACCCCCACCAGCCCGATGTCGCCGCTGTGCGCGTTCAGCCGCCTGCACGTGATGAAACCGGTCACGCCCCCCTCATCCTCGCTGACCAGCACCGCATCTGCGAAGCCTTCCAGCGAGCGCGCAATCCATGTCTCGTACAGCGCATCCGCCTGCTCCACCGCGATCACCGGATCGTGATAGAAGCGCGAGTCCGTGAACGCCCGCCGGGCGATCACCTGCAGCGCCGGAATATCCTGCGGGGTGGCCGCGCGCACGCCCTCGGGCATGTCGTGCGCGTGCAGTGCGCGCTCCAGCGTCAGCCGGATATCCACCAGCGCGAACCCTCCGCGCTCGGCCAGCCGCGCGGTCTCATCATCGCTGGCGGAGGCCAGAAAGTACAGCCCTTCGACACGCTCCGTACGGCAGAAGGCATCGACTTCCGCCAGCCGGGCCGGCGTGAGGGTGTGGCCGTTCACCCGGGCGATGCGCCGGCCAAAGAACGCGCTGTCCCACTCCAGCACAGTACAGGCGGGCTCACCGGTCATGCGCGCCCTGCTCCGCCACGGCCCAGCCGACCTGCTCGCGCACGAGGTAGTTCGGGCGCTCCATCGTGCGCAGATGAATGCGGGCGAGATACTCCCCGATGATGCCCAGCGCGAACAACTGCGCGCCGGCGAAGATGGCGATGATTGAGGCGAGGAAGGGGAAGCCCGCCACCACGCCGCCGTCCACGATGTATCGCCCAATCACGTACACCAGCACCAGCAGCCCGAAGAGCGTGAAGCCAAAGCCGATCAGGCTGGCGACCTGCAGCGGCAGCACGCTGAAGCCGGTGATCATGTTGAGCGCATGTGTGATCAGCTTGCGCAGCGTGTAGTTCGACTGGCCATACTTGCGCTCGCGATGCGCGATCTCGATCGCGCCAAAGCGCGTCGTGCCCCACGTCAGCAGCACATCGATCGAGACGTACGGGCTGCTGTAGTGCTGGAAGGCGTCACGCAGCGACGTGCGGAAGATACGCAGCGCGCTCACCCGGCGGGCGACGTTCACGCCCATGCTGCTCTGCAAAATCCACTTGGTGATTTGCGAGGCGCGGTCGCGCAGGAAGCCGTGCGTCTCCTCAGCGGGAGCGCCGTAGACCACGTCGAGCCCGCCCTCCTCCAGCGCCTTCAGCAGCAGAGGCACGCTTTCCGGCGGGTGCTGCAGGTCATCATCCATCGTCACGACCATCTCATGCTGCGCGGCGCGGATGCCACACAGCAGCGCGTTATGCTGGCCGAAGTTGCGCATCAGGTTTATACCGCGAACTTCGGGGTGGGCCTGCGCCAGCCGCGTGATCACTGCCCAGCTTCCATCGGGGCTGGCGTCATTGACGAAAATGATCTCGCACGCACTGGCGCACTGGCGCAGCACCGGCAGCAGCGCCTCCACCAGTTCTGGCAAGCTCTCTTCACTGCGGTACACGGGGATGACGACCGAAATGGAAGGCATGCGGGCTCACAGATGCGGCTGGCGAGCAATCAGGACGATACACATCGACATGCAGGTATTGTACCTGAAGTGTGGCGCAGCGCTGAAAACGATGATCTGCCATGTATGCGCGCAGACCATCCGTTATCGTCATCTGATCAGCGATGTCCACCATCACCGTAGGCGCAGCGCGCTCCCACACCTGCTCTGTGCTGAGATGCACTCAGCCCGTGAAAATCGGCTGATCCGATGAGCAGGCTGTTTCAGAGGCCACGCCGCATGCTTAGCCCAGGTAGCGCTGCCGCAGGGCCTCGTGCACCTCGTTGACGACCGCGAGCACAGCATCCGGGGAGTGCTTGCCCAGCACGCCGCCCGCCTCAACGTAGGCATCGCGCAGGATGCGGCCCCAGTTACCGGTGCTGCGCAGTTTGGGATCGGTGATGAACTGCTGCACGGTGCGCGCAGACTGGCCGCTGGGCGGCTCCAGCATGCGGCACAGGCTGGTATACACCTCGTCGATATCGCGCGGGGTGATCTCGTCCATGTCGGCCAGCGCCCGGTGCATGTACCGGCGCTTCATTTCGTAGAATTCGGGCAGCGTCATCTGCGTGCCGGCAGCCGTCGTGACTACCGCGTCCGTACCCTCGCGGTCGGTTCGGTCGTGGCCAGCGCGGAACTCGTCCAGTGTCAGCGGGCCCATGATCGCCCACAGCGTCTTGTCGTCGTGCATCGGCCCCAGGTCGAGGCCGTGGCGGCGGAAGTACAGCTCCATCAGCGCGTGGCTGAATTCAAAATCGGTCAGCACAGCAGCCATGCGCGAGGCGCTGATGTTGGCCGGCATGCCAGTGCTTTCGACGGTGCATACGCGCTTGCTGGTCGACAGATCAGGGCGCACACGACCCACCGGATTGTGCATGACCGAGATCGGCTGGCCGAGCGAGTCGTCGTACAGCATGGCGCGGCCCACCGCGTTGGCGCGTTCCAGCCGCAGCAGCGCCGCGTACTTCTCCAGACCGTCGTCCATCAGGTGCGGGCTGATCGGCAGGTCGAGATAGCGCCCGGTCACCGTCGCGCCGCGCACGTACTCGCGCGCGCACAGCAGCTCGGCGTCACATGTTCCGTTGATGAACGGGCCGCCCTTCAGCACCGCCGCATTGGCGATGGCCGTCGCGCTCTTGAGCATGGTGTGGAAAGTGAGCAGGCCCAGCGCCTCAGAACGCCCTGCAAGATCGATGTGGATGTGGCAGCCCTGGATGCGGAACATGTTGACGTAATGACAGGTGGCCGGATCGATGAAATAGCGCGCCTGCGTCTCCGCCAGCCGGTCGGCGTACTGCGGGAACAGTTCGTTCACCTCCAGCATCAGATCGACTGCCGTGGCCACCTTGGGGTGATCGGTCATGCGGAAGTCGGACTGCGTGGGATAGGTGGAGTAGATAGCGGTGATCAGCCCGGTGTCCTGGCTGGCAGCGGCCAGCGCGGTCATGATGCCGGTCAGGGCATTGCGTGCCTTGCCATAGCCGATGCTGGGGGCGATGTGCGCCTCCACCTGGTACTGGCAGGCTTCGCGGTCGAGGCGCGGATAGATTCCGATGCGCACTGCGTGTTCGTAGTAGGCGCGCATGTAGCCCTGCATCTCGTCTTCGCTGGGCGAAGCGCCGTCGGCGTGCACGATGCCCAGCTCGATCTCCGCGCCCAGCACACGCATGCGCGGCACCGGATCTTCGGTCTCGGCGATGTTGGACGGATTGACGCTGGGGTTGAGGTTGTAGGGCACGATGCTGTCGCGCAGGCTGTGCCCGCTGCGATAGCGCGCGCTGACCATGCTGCCAAGGATGTAGCGCTTGCCGTTCTCGTTGGCCAGCAGCACATTCGCCCGGTCCGGCCCCGCGCCCTCGTAGTAGGCGGTGACGGGCAGCCCGACCGCCTGCGACAGCCGATCCAGATCAAGCGGGCCATCCACATCTTCCTGCACCATCGCCTCCAGCGTGCGATTGAACAGGCGTTTGCGCCGCTCAATTTCCTGCCAGGAGACAGCGCTGCTGAACTCAATCAGGGTGTCGTTGGATGGCAGGGACATGGCGACTCTCGATAGCGCACGTGTGGAAGGTTGCTGTTGATTCTGAGCGTTGAATTGTTCCTGATGGACGGGCTTTCGGCAAGTCACAACTTCCCCGCTGCGCGCACAGGCCGGCGTGCGCCCGCGCGCACATGCCCGTGTGGCAAAGCCGACAGAGTTTGCGTATAGTTAGCAGTAATTCCGGCTGCACTGGCGCTTGGAGTATTCGGACCCATGACCACGATTCACCCCATCCCTGAGATCGAAATCCGCGATCTGGGCAGCATCCAGGAACGCCGGCCAGTGGCGCTGGTGACGGGCCACCGCGCGTGGAACTCCGTCAGCACGCTGCTGGACCTGCCGATCGTGGTGCAGGCCGAGCCAGACTCCGTCGACGTGGCCTATCTCGACAACCTGGCCGGGCACGTCCCGCCACAGGTACAGGTGGTGTATGGCGTGGGCGGCGGCATGGTGAGCGATGTCGCCAAGTACCTGGGCTGGAAGAAGGGCCTGCCGGTGGTCATGATGCCGACGGTGCTCAGCCAGGACGGGTTCTTCACCGCGCTGGTGGCGGCGCGCAAGGGCGGCACCACACACTACGTCGAAACCGGGCCGGTCAGCCGCATCCTCGTCAACTGGGATGTCATTCGCACCGCGCCGGTGAACTTTCGCGGCGCGGGCATCATCGAGCTGCTCACCATCGTCACCGGTCTGCTGGACTGGCGCCTTGCCGCAGAGCGCAGCAAGACCACGCCGGAGACGCGCTTCCAGCCGTGGGCGGCGGGCATCATGGCCGGCATCGCCCAGCAGGCGTTCAAGATCGCAGCCGGCGTGGGCCGGGGCAATGTCGAAGCGCTGCGCAACCTGCTCGATCTGATGTGCCTGGAAGTGCAGCTCACCAACCAGCTTGGGCACAACCGCCCGCAGGAGGGCAGTGAGCAGTTCTTCGCCTATGCCTATGAGCAGAAGTTCCCGCGCAGCCGCCCGCTGCCCTATGCCGATCGTGTCGGGCCGGGCCTGCTGGTCGCGGCGGCGCTGCACAATCAGGACGTCGGCCCCATCCGCGACACCCTCACTGCGGCCGGCATCCGTCTCGATCAGCTTCCGCCAGACAACGTGCGCGATACGCTCAAGATTCTGCCGGAGTACGTCCGTAAGCACGATCTGCCCTACAGCGTCCTCAACGAGCTCGACCTCACCGCCGAGCGCATCGAGGAGATCATGGCCGCCACCGGCCTCGATCGCAAGCCAGAGCAGCCCGGCTGAAGCCGGCGCACATCCCCGAAAGGAAGGACCGATGATCCGCTTTGGCACCGATGGCTGGCGCGCCGTCATCGCTGATACGTTCACGTTCGAAAACCTGCGCCTGATTTCGCAGGCGGTGGCCGCCTTCGTCAACAATCGGCATGACGGCGCCTCCACCCCGCAGGTGGTCGTGGGCTATGACACGCGCTTCCTGAGCGACCGCTTCGCCATCGAAACTGCGCGCGTGCTGGCCGCCAATGGCATCGAGACATGGCTCACCCGCACCGATGCCCCCACCCCCGCCGTCTCCTACAACGTCAAGGCCAGAAACGCGGACGCCGGCATCGTCATCACGGCCAGCCACAACCCGCCCCGCTACAACGGCTTCAAGCTGAAGGCCAGCTATGGCGGCAGCGCCATCGCAGAGGAATGCGCGCTGGTCGAAGCCGAGCTGGCAGCGATGGAGCGCGAGGCGCGCGGGCCCAACCTGATGGATTACCAGACCGCCGTCGATCGCGGACTGATCCACCGCTTCGACCCCGCCTGGCCGTACTACCAGCATCTGGCGACGCTGATCGATCTCGATCGCATCTCGCAGGGCGAACACAAGATCGTGGCTGATGCGATGTGGGGCGCGGGCCGCGGCGCGTTCCCGGCGATCCTCTCGCGCACGCGCTCACAGGTGACGGAGATTCGCGGCGCGCTCAATCCCGGTTTTGGCGGCATTCACCCGGAGCCGATCCAGAAGTACCTCGTCGAACTGGTCGGCGCGGTGCAGCGCGAACATGCAGACGTCGGCCTGGCGACCGATGGCGACGCCGACCGCATCGGTGCGGTCGATGCGCTCGGCCATTTCGTCGATCCGCACCACATCATGGCGCTGGCCCTGCGCTATCTGGTCGAGGTCAAGGGACAGACCGGGGACGTGGTCAAGACCGTCTCCACCACCCGTATGATCGACAGCCTGTGCAAACGCCACAAACTGGTGCTGCACGAAACGCCTGTCGGCTTCAATCACATTGCCGACCTGATGATGCGTGGTGATGTGCTGATCGGCGGCGAGGAAAGCGGCGGCATCTCGATTCGTGGGCACATCCCCGAAGGTGATGGCATCCTGATGGGGCTGCTGCTGCTGGAGATCATGGCGCACTACGATGCGCCGCTGCACGAGATCATCGCGGCGCTGCAGGCCGAACACGGCCCGGCGGTCTATGGCCGCATCGATACGCACCTGCAAGGCACGAGGCCGAAGAAGCAGATGGCGCAGATGCTGGCAGAACGCGCGCCCGCGGCCCTGGCCGGCGAGACGATCACCGACATCAGCACGCTGGACGGCGTGAAGTACCTCATGCGCGACGGAAGCTGGCTGCTCATCCGGCCCAGCGGCACCGAGCCGGTGCTGCGCATCTACGCCGAGGCGCGCTCCCCTGAGATGCTGCGCGCCCTGCTGGAGGAAGGCGCTGCGTTCGGGCGGTCGGTCAGCGTCTGAGGGCCGCCCGCGTCAGCGCTTCTTCCACGGCATCAGGCGGCGGCGCAGCCAGCGGCGGATGATGCCCTCGCGGGCGTCGGCCCACGCTTCGCCTGCCACGCTCTCCACCAGCGCAGCCTCGTCGTCAGGACGTGGCGGCCCGTAGCGCTCAGAGCTGTACAGCGCCGTGATCGCCGTCACCGGCGGCTCGACCACCGGCAGTGCCCCGGCGACCATGCGCCGCCGTTCCTCCGGCGTCTGCTGCGGGCGCGGACGAATGCCAATCAGCCCCAGGTAGCGCTCCAGCCGGGCATATGCCCGCGCGATCGGCGAAAGTCCGCGCATGCCCCGCCACTCCCACCACCAGTACGCGAACAGCAGCGCCAGGCCCAGCAGCGCCAGCGCCAGCAGTGCCAGCAGCCCGGTCCCCAGCGCCGGCAGGATGAAGTCGAACGGATCGCTGCGCTGCGGGCGCTCGGGCGGCGGGGGCGTCGGCACGAACGCGGGCAACGGGGTGGCGGTGGGCGAAGGCGTGGGGCTGGGCGTGGCTGTCGGCGGGCTGCTCTGGCTCTGCGCCTGCTCGCCCTGGGCGGTCGCTGTCGCGGTGGGCATCTGCGTGGGCGGGGGCGTGGGCGTCAGCATCGGCGTGGGCGACAGCGTCGGGCTGGGCGTCTCTGACGGGCGCTCGTCTCCGCCGGCGGGCAGCGGGACAGGCGGGGTGTCTCCACGATCGAGCGGGGCCTGCGCCGCCGTCGGCTCGAACTCCACCCAGCCATAGCCGGGGAAGTACACTTCCACCCAGGTGTGCGCATCGCGTTCGCGCACGATGAAGGCATTCTGCGCCGGATCAAACGTGCCCTGCGCGAAGCCAGCCGCCATACGCGCCGGGATGCCCAGCGAACGCGCCATCACCACCATCGCCGAGGCGTAGTAGTTGCAGTAGCCGCGCCGTTCGTCAAACAGCACCCAGTCGACCGGGTCCTGCCCCGCCGGCGGCTGTGGAATGCGCTCGTCGTAAAAGATGTTGGCGCGCAGCCAGGTTTCGATCGCCTTGGCCTGATCGTAAGGCGTCGCCGCGCCGGCCTGCGCGACGATCTGCCGCGCCAGCTCCAGCGTGCGCGCACTGGCCGAGGCAATCTGCGGCGGATACAGATCGCGGATGTACTGCGGGTAGTTCGTGCCGGCAGCGCGCAGCTCTGCGGCGCTGGCTGTGCTGATCAGGCTGGCGGCGGAATAGCTCTCGCCCCGGTCGATCACCTGCGCGGGCCGGATCACCGAAACCAGCATCGCATTGTCCGGGGTGTAGCGCAGATCCGTCCGCGTCGGCAGGTCCACCATCAGCGGCTGCGGCGCGGTGTAGACGATGCGCGAGGCGCTCAGGCCGAGGGTGAACTGCTGCCGCACCTGCGTTCGCGCCAGGGTGTCGTTGGGCGAATACACCACGCTCAGCGGCGGGTTCTGATCGGTCAGCCGGGTGTCTGCCGCCGAGGTCCAGCGGCCCATGTCGTAGATGTCGAACACGCGCGATCGCCAGTAGTAGCGATACTGCGGCGGCGCGCTGACGTATAGCGCGACCTCATCGCCGAGGCGGATCGCCCCGCCCAGCTGCAGCGAGTCGCCGCCATAGTAGTCCGATGTGGCCGGGCCCTGCGTCTCCGCCGCCGAGAACAGCCTCAGCCAGAACTCACTGATCTGCTGCAGCGGCTCGCTGGAAAGGAACTCCTGGAACCGGTTGAGGCGCTCCTGCACATCGCGGGTGGGGATCAGCCACGCGCCCAGCAGCAGCACAGTCAGCAGCGCGCCGGAGAAAAAGAGCTGGCGGCGCAGGCGCGGCGGCATGCCCAGCCGGCGCACCGCCCAATCCGCCGCGTGGCTTTCGATGTTGGCGCGCACGATCAGCAGCAGCACCAGCACCACATAGCCGATCAGGTACGGCTGCAGGCTGGCGCCCCCCACGTAGTACACGCCGTTGACGATCAGGATCAGGCCGGGCGGCAGCACCGCACGCCAGACATGGTTGACGCGGAACAGATGCCAGCTCAGGTTGAAGCCGAGGAACCAGAACAGGCTGCTGATGAGCAGCGTGAAGACCAGGTCATCCTGGTTGATGCCGCCGGTGAAGGCATCGATGAACCACTGCACCGCGCGCGAGAAGACGCTGATCAGCCCCGCGCCAAAGCCGCCCGGCTGCGCCAGCGCGCCGACCAGCAGCAGGATGCAGAAGCCGTACACCAGGCTCAGCAGCAGGGCGTACAGCTCGCTGAAGCGGCTGCGCGCGATCAGGAAGCCGACGGCCAGGCTGGCGACGATCATCGGCAGCACGATCGTCATCTGCAGCGCCCAGCCAGCGGCGCTCAGCGCGAACGCCGGCATGCACAGCAGCAGCAAGCCAGCGGGCAGCGCGAAGGCATCGCCCGGAAAAAACATCCGGTGCGCTTCACGCTCGCGGCGGCGCACAGGCGCCTGGGGCACTGCACGTGTCATGTGATCCGAAATCACTATGCTCCCAACGCTGCGATTGTACGGGCGCGGCCTGCGCGGCACAACCCGCGTTCGCCCAACGCGCGGGATGCGGCACGGCGGCGCACGCGCTATACTCCTGTCTCATGCGCACGAGTTCTCCCAGCCTATCGCCGCGGCTCGTCCTGGCACTGCTCATCCTGCTGCATCTGGCAGTGGTCAGCCTGTACGTCGCGGAGGTCATCCCCCAGCAGTTCAATCCGCCGGACCATCTCTTCTGGTTTCACAACGGCGGCGACAACGCCGATTACTTCCGCATGGCGGTCAACATCACGCGCGGGCAGTTCGAGGCGATCAAGTACCCAGTCGGCTTCCCGCTCACGCTGCTGCCCTTCATCGCCATCTTCCAGCCACGGGTGCAGGAGGATATTCTCCAGCCAGTGTCGGCGTTCTGGGCGCTGGTGATGTTCCCTGTCGGGCAGCTTTTGCTGTACCGGCTGGCGCTGCTGCTGACCGGCCGGCCATCGGTCGGGCTGTGGGCAGTCTTTCTGTGGACCATTCTGCCGCTGCCGCTGCATCTTGCGCTGCTTGTGCTCACCTCGCCTGTGATCGCCGAGACCAGCTCGGTTCACCTGATCTGGGCGCAGATGCTCTCCGACGGCCCGGCCACGCTGCTCACCATTCTGGCGTTTGTGCTGTACTGCGAGTGGCGGGCGCGGGCCAGGACCGGCGGGCGCAGTTTTCGCTGGGCGCTGGCGCTGGGGGTGGCGCTGGGCGCGCTGGTGCTTGTGCGCTACACCGGCGCGCTCAGCGGGGCGGTTGTCGTGCTGCTGCTGCTGGCCGAGCGGCGCTGGCGTGCGCTGCTGACTGTCGGCGCTGCTGCTGCGCTCGTGCTGCTGCCGCAGCTCGTCTATAACCTCGCAGCATTCGGCGACCCGTTCACCACCGGCTATACCGCGCTCGATGTGCTTCCGCCCTATGGCCTGTTCAGCCTGCGCTACCTGACCGACGCCGCCGGGGCGCTGGGCCCCACGCTCATCCCGGTGGTGATCGGCGCTGCGCTGGCCGGGGCCGCCTTCGCACTGGGAACGGCTGCGCTCTGGCGCTGGCAGCGCCTGGCGGCAATCCTCACCACGCTGTGGATCGGCGGAATCGTCGCGCTCTACAGCCTGTACTACTATTCGTGGAACGGCGGAATGTTCCGTTTTCTGATGCCCATGTATCCGGCGGCAGCACTGGTGGGCTCTGCGCTGGTGGTGTCGCTGGCCTCTCGCCGTGCCCCCGCACCGCAGGAGCCGCCAGCCGCTGTGCTATAATGACTATGCGTTCAGGATGGCCGGACGGTCGCGGCAGGCGCAAGCGTGCTGAGGAAAGTCCGCCCTCCACAGGGCAGCGGTGCTGGCTAACGGCCAGGCGGGGCAACCCGACAGCAGAGTGCCACAGAGAAGCGTATTGCCATTCTTCGGAGTGGCGAGGGTGAAACGGTGGTGTAAGAGACCACCGGCGCGGCCAGCGATGGCGCGGCCAGGCAAACCTCACCGGGAGCAAGGCAAAGCAGGCGCATTGGGGCGGCCCGTCCCGCAAAAAGCGCCGGGTATGCTGCACGACGGTCGGAGTAATCCGCCCGCCAGAGAGATGATCGTCACGCCTGCTTCGGCGGGCGCACAGAAGGCGGCTTACAGGCCGTCCTGAGCGCGCACAAAAACGGGACGCCGCAGGGCGTCCCGTTTGCATCTCGCTGTTCGCGCGCATGCCTCACGCGATGGCAGTTTCGGCTTCACCCTCCGCCGGCTGGATGGCGCCGGTCAGCTTGTCCAGCCCGTAGGTCTTCTCGGCCTCGCGGCGGAACTGCTGCGTGTACAGCCGGTAGTAGTGCCCGCGCTGGCGCAGCAGCTCGGCATGCGAGCCCTGCTCCGAGATGCCGCCATCCTCGATCACCAGAATGCGATCGGCGCGGCGAATCGTGCTCAGGCGGTGCGCAATGATGAAGCTGGTGCGCCCGCTCATCAGCGTCTCCATGCCGCGCTGGATCAGCGCCTCGGTCAGCGTATCGACCGAGCTGGTCGCCTCGTCCATGATGAACACTTCGGGGTTCGCCAGCACCGCGCGCGCCAGGCTGATGAGCTGCTTCTGCCCGACAGAGAGCAGATTGCCGCCCTCGCCCACCTCCTCCTCGTAGCCCTTCGGCAGCATCATCACAAACTCATGCGCGCCAGCCAGCCGGGCCGCCGCTTCGATCTCTGCATCGGTCGCATCCAGCCGGCCATAGCGCAGGTTCTGGCGAATGCTGCCGCTGAACAGGTGCGGCGTCTGCAGCACCATGCCAATCCGCGACTGGATCGCGCGCATCGGCATGTCGGTGTAGTCCTGCCCGTTGATCAGGATTCGCCCGCCCGTCGGCTCGTAAAAGCGGCACAGCAGATTGACGATCGTCGATTTGCCCGCGCCCGTCGGCCCGACCAGCGCGATCGTCTCGCCCGGCTTCACCCGCAGGTTGAGATCGCGAAAGACCGACTTCTCGTTGTCGTAGGAGAAGTCGACATGCTCAAACACAATCTCGCCACGAATGGTCGCCGGATCCTGCACGCCGGGCTTGTCGACGATATCCGGCACCGCATCCGACAGTGAGAACACACGCTCGGCGCTGGCGATGGCATGCTGCATCGAAGCGAACACGCGCGCCAGCTCCTGAATCGGCCACAGCATGAAGGTGATGTAGCCGATGAACGCCTGGATGCCGCCGATCGTCATCCCGCCGGACTCCACCTGCATGCCGCCGAAGTAGATCACCGCGCCGATCGCCAGCGCGGAGATGAGCTGCACCACCGGCAGGAACAGCGCAGACAGCCATGCGGCGCGGAAAGCTGCGCGGTAGTAGCCGCCCGTCAGCGCACCAAATTCCTCCAGGTTCGCCTGCTCGCGGCCCAGCGCCTTCACCACGCGCACGCCCGTGATATTCTCGTTGTAGGCGCCGGTGATCTTCGAGTTGGCACGTCGCGTCTCGCGGTACTCGCGCAGGATGCGCGACTCGAACCACACCGCCACCACCACCAGCACCGGGATCAGCACGAACACTGCCAGCGCAAGCCGCCAGTTGATCACCAGCATGAACGCCAGCGACACCACGATGTTGATCGTCGCCCACACCACATCGAGCATGCCCCACGTAATCAGGTCGGCGATGCGCTCGGTGTCCGAGGTCAGGCGCGACATGATCCAGCCCACCGGCGTCTTGCTGTAGTACGACAGCGACAGCTTCTGCAGATGCGCAAACATCGCCTTGCGCATGTCGTACTGCACGCGGTGGCCCAGCACGCCGCACAGGTAGATGAAGATGTACACGCCGGTCGCCAGCACCAGCAGCGTGATCACGTAGCCCACCACCAGCGGCGGCAGCGCATCCACATTGCGCGGCACGATCACCGTGTCGATGATGAGCTTGCTCAGATACGTGAAGACGGCATCCATGCTCGACACCAGGCCCACCGCCAGCACGAAGCCGAGCGTCCAGCGCCAGTGCGGGCGAAGCTGCCGCAGGATGCGCAGCAGTGTTCGCCCGTTGAAACTGGTCTTGAATTCCTCTTCGTCAAACGTGTGCTGATCAGACACCAGTCACTTCCTTCTCAAGTTCGTCCTCGATGCGCGCCTGCACATCGTAGATTTGTCGGTAGATGCCCGGCTCGCGCAGCAGCGTCTCATGCGTGCCGCGCTGGACGATGCGGCCCTTGTCCAGCACCAGAATGAGATCGGCGATCATCACGCTCTGGATGCGATGCGCGATGACGAACGTGGTGCGCCGTGCCATCAGGTTCTCCAGCGCCTCGCGGATTTCCGCCTCGGTCTCGGTATCCACCGAGGAGGTAGCGTCATCCAGCAGCAGGATGCGCGGATTCTTCAGGATGGTTCGTGCGATCGCCACGCGCTGCTTCTGCCCGCCGGAGAGGGTCACGCCGCGCTCGCCGACCACCGTGTCGTAGCCCTCCGGGAACGACACGATCACGTCGTGCACCGCCGCCGCGCGCGCCGCCTCCTGGACTTCCTCGTCGGTCACCACACGGCCAACGCCATAGGCGATATTCTCGCGGATGCTGCGTGAGAACAGAAACGGCTCCTGTTCGACAATGCCGATGAATTGACGCAGCAGCACGCGCGGATATTCCCTCAACGCCACGCCATCCAGCAGGATGCGCCCTTCACTGTACTCATAGAAGCGCGGCAGCAGGCTGACCAGCGTGGTCTTGCCGGAGCCAGTCGAGCCGAGCAGCGCCACCACCTGCCCCGGCTTCACCGCAAACGAGATATCGTGCAGCACCGGCAGGTTGGGCTCGTAGCCGAAGCCGACATGCTCAAACACCACCTCACCACGCACCGTCTCCGGGCGATACGTGCCGTCCGTCAGCGGCTCCTGCTCTTCGCGCACCAGCGCAGCGATGCGATCGAACGAGACCAGCCCGGTCGAGGCCTGCACGATCACCCGGCCCAGGCCGCGCATCGGCTGAATGATCCAGATCAGCATGCCGATGTACGCCAGGTACGTGCCCAGCGTGATCTGCCCGTCGATCACCATCAGCGCGCCCGCGATGTAGCCGACCAGCATCTGGCCAGAGGCGATGATGTCGGTCAGCGGCCAGTAGTACGAGTGCATGCGCGTCAGCCGGCGGCCCTTGTCGAAGTGGTCATAGTTGGCCGCATCGAACTTGTCGGTCTCGTATTCCTGCCGCGCGAACGCCTTAACCACGCGCACGCCCGACAGGTTCTCCTGCAGCACCGTCGACAGCCGCGCATCCGCCGCCTGAAACGCGTCGTAGGCCTTTGACACGCGGCCAAAGAAGTAGACCGAGATCACCGCGATCACCGGCACCACCACCACGCTGATCAGCGCCAGCGGCGCGTGGATGATCACCAGCGGCGTGAAGTTGACCGCGAACAGCAGCAGCACACGCCCCAGCTCGATCACCTGCTCGGAGTAGAAGCGCTGGATCGCGCTGATATCGCTGGTCACCCGCTGGATCAGATCACCCGTCTGCGACCGATCGTGAAAGGTGAAGTTCAGCCGCTGCAGATGATCGAACATGAAGTTGCGCAGGCGCCGCGTGATGCCTTCCGCCGTCTGCGCCGCAAAGCGGCCGCTGAGAAAGGTGAAGCCACCCTCGATGAGCGCCAGCCCGATGAACCCCACTGCGATCAGGCCGATCGCCTCCACCACCCGCGCCTGCTCGATCAGGATGGTGTCCACGAAGTAGGCCAGCAGCAGGAATGAGGCGGTCTTCGCCATCGCCCCCAGTGACAGGAACAGCAGCGCCCCCACATAAGCCAGGCGATAGCCGACCATCAGCGTCCACAGGCCGCGCGCGCGGTTCGAGGCGATCTGCGTCCTCAGCGACGTATACTGTTCTGTTGACACAACCCACTCCCCGGGAAGGGCGGCGCCCCGGCGCACACCCCGACAAACATGTCCATTATACACCCGATTGACTGGCGTCAAGGGCCACACCCGGAGACGATGGTATCACAAATCGTTTTTAAGGTTCATTGTGGTTCATTAAAGACTGACCCGCGCCGTGCAGTTGTGCGCTGCACATCTGATGCTATAGTGGCATTGTCCAGTGTTCATGTTCAAGGAGCCAACGCCGTGCCAAGACGACAGCACGTCCTGCTGCTGACCGCCCTGCTGCTGCTGTTGCTGTGCACCCGTGTGCTCGCCCAGGGCGCGGGCACTTACACCAGCACGATCAGCGCGGAGAGCTTCGCCATCCGCTTCGACCTGCCGGGCGTGCCGGAAGGCGCGGCCATCACCGTCGATGTGACGGCGCTTTCGGGGGACCTCGATCCCGTTGCCGTATTGTTCTTTGGAAACGACATTTGGGCCGCCGAAAGCGATGATCGCGAGCCCGGCAATCTTAATCCGTACCTGATCTACGAGAACGCGCCCGCCGGAGACTACTTCGTGGTCGTCTCCCGTTATGGTCTCGAAGAAGGCGCGACGACCGGCGACTTCAGCGTCACGATCACCGTCGACCAACGCTCAGCGCCGCTCACCACCATCACGCCGGAGATGGTGATCGACACCGCCGCCGCCGGCTATCCGACGCTCTCCCCGGCGCCTGTCGCGGAATGGACCATTCTCGCCTACCTCGATGCAGACAACAACCTCGAGGGCGGCATCATGTACGATCTCGACGAGCTTGAGCGCGGCGGCGGCAGCACCGAGCGCGTGCGCGTGGTCGCCCTGCTCGACCGCGCCGAGGCTTTCGATACCTCCAACGGCGACTGGAAAGATGCGCGCCTGTACGAAGTCAAGGCAGACAAGTCCGACGACGCCGTCACCGTCTATCCGCCCACACTCGACTCCGACCCACTGGCCTACCTGGGCGAAGTCAACATGGGCCAGGACGCCACCCTGCTCAACTTCCTCGTCTGGGGCATGCGCACCTTCCCGGCGCAGCGTTACGCCGTCGAGCTCAACAATCACGGCGCCGCCTGGGCCGGCACGGTGTCGGACGACTCGCATGATGGCGACATCCTGACCATGCCAGAGCTGGCCGCGATATTCCAGCGTGCGCTGCAGGAAGCGGGCCGTGAGCGCTTCGACCTGCTCATCAACGACTCCTGCCTGATGAGCAGCGTGGAGAACTTCGCCGCCATCTCGCCATACTTCGATATCGTGTACAGCTCGCCGGAGATCATGAACAATCCCGGTTTCGATCTCGGACTGATGCTCGAAACCCTCAACGCCAACCCCGCCATCCCGCTGGCTGACCTCGGGCAGCTGCTGGCGGACGAGTACATGCAGGATATGAACCTGGGCATGCCCGGACTCGACACGTATCTCGGCGCTGCCGTCACGGACATGCGCAACATCCCCAGCCTGCTGGATGCGATCACGAAGTTCACCGATGTGGTCACCGCCAAGCCGGAGACCTACTCCGCCACGCTGGGCCGGGCGCGCGCCAACAGCTATACCTACTCGGTCTGGGCACAGTTCTACGAGAACATTGATCTGGGCAGCTTCATGCGCCGCGTCGTGCGCGCCAGCAACGATGACACGCTGCGCGCCGCCGCGCAGGGCGTGCTGGACGCGCTGGACGATGCGCTGCTCTACACCACGGCGGGCGATCTGCTCACTGAGCAGTCGTCCTTCTACAACATCTACTTCCCCGCTGGCAGCAGCCAGTTCAACCCGCGCTACCGCCAGCAAACCCCGCTGAGCGGCTGGTCCGAGATGCTGAACGGATACTTCAGCAGCCTGAACGCGGATGACGGCCTGTTCGGCATGGATGTCATCAGCACCACGCCGCAGGTCAGCATCACCAGCGTGTTCCCGGTGCAGACCAGCATTCTCGCCCCGGTCAGCATCGGCATGGAAGTGGTGGGCAGCAACATCAGCCACGGCGACTTCACAGTCGACCAGGTGCAGCCCGATGGCAGCGCCGTTCGCCTGGGCACGCAGCGCATCGTCACCCAGAATGTGCTGGACGATGGCACCATCGAGTACATCAACTTCTGGCACCCGGGCGTGGACGACTTCGACTTCATCTGGGATGTCAACGTCGCCTACGTCAGCGATGGGCAGAGCACGTTCCCCGAACGTGTCCTCAGCGCGGGCGAGACCTACGCGCTCTCCGGCATCTACATCTATCCCGGAGACGACACGCCGATCGATGTCGATATCGTCTTCGACGCAGCAGGCGCGTTCAGCGCGATGATCAGCCGCCAGCGCGACAGCTCGGGCTTCGCCAACATCCGCCCGCAGGCCGGCGGCACCTTCATCGCCTATCGCGATGTCGTCACCCCGGACGGCCAGACAGAGCGCTCGGCTGGCAATCAGTACGTCTGGCCACAGGAAGGCCTCACCTACAGCAGTCTGCCCGCACCTTCCGGCCTGTACAACCTCGGCTTCCTCATTCAGGGTTTCGACGGCAGCACCGGCTACAGCGCCACCACCGTGCAGGTGGAGAACGACCCCGCTGACAGTGCCTGGCAGGGCTATGTCGACGACGAGTGGGGCTTCATCTTCCAATATCCCTCCGACTGGGGCGATGTCGCCTACTTCGCCGATCAGAACTGGGAAGCTGCCACCAGCCCGGATGGCGCGCAGGGCATCTACGTCTACACCGTCGCACCCTCCGCGCCCGATCCCGCCGTGATCGCCGCCGAAGCGCTGGCGCAGTACAACGTCAGCATCAACAGCGCCAGCCTGCGTCCATTCAGCCTGAGCGACGGCACGCCCGCCGCGCAGTTCAGCTACCTGTGGACGACGACGGGCGGCGCCAGCTTCAGCGGCAGCGCCATCGCGTTCTATCAGCCGGCGCTCGATCAGGGTTTCGTCATCGCCGTCGAAAGCACCGATGGCAGCGACCCGACGCCGCTGCTGGAGCGCACGCGAGACACCCTGGTGCTGTTCGATCCGGTCGATCTGACGAAGCAGGATACCGGCAAGTGGACCAGCGACTCGATCAGTGAGAACGCCAGCTTCCCCGTGCTGGAGGACTGGATGCCCGGCGTCAGCACGGATGGCTGGACGGCATACTATCAGGATGGCGACAGCAACAACCCGGCGTACATCGCCATCACCGAGCGCCAGACCGCCAGCGCCTCGGAAGTGCTGGGCGATCTGATGGCGCAGTACCTCAGCGGCGGGAACGTGCAGACGCAGCCGCAGACGACGTATCTTGGCGAGGTCAACACCTGGGACGTGATCTACTTCAGCTATGCGCTGGAGGACGGCACGCCGATTGTGGGCGGGCTGTTCGCCACAGAGGTCGCGGGCACGGTACACGTCATCTGGATGCAGGCCCCGCAGGAGCAGGCGCAGCAGATTATTCCGCAGATGCTCGTGACCCTGGATGGCTATTCCATCACCGGCGTCGAGAACAGTTAGGCCCGCGCGTTCTCGCGCCGGCTATGCAGGGCCGCTGTCCGGTCACCACCTGGCAGCGGCCCTGCGCTTTCCCGCGCGAGCGTGTATAATCCTGTGGTTGACAGGCGCTCAGCACAGGACAGGCGGCTATGAACGTGATCGATCTGCGCAGTGACACCGTCACCCAGCCTACTCCCGCCATGCGCGAGGCGATGGCCCGCGCCGAAGTCGGCGACGATGTGTACGACGAGGATCCCACCGTCAACCGCCTGCAGCACACCGCAGCGGAAATGTTCGGCAAGGAAGCGGCGCTGTTCGTCTCCAGCGGGACGATGGGCAATCTCGCCAGCGTGCTGGCGCACTGCCAGCGCGGAGACGAGTTCATCGTCGGCAAGCAGGCGCACATCTTCCGCTACGAAGCCGGCAGCTCCGCCATGTACGGCGGCCTTCAGCCCAGCACAGTCGACGTGCGCCCCGATGGCACGATGGACCTGGATGCCATCCGCGACAACATCCGCTCCGCCAATCCCCACTTTCCCATCAGCCGGCTGATCTGCCTTGAGAACACGCATGGCGGCGCATGCGGTGCGCCCGTGCCGCGCAGTTACATCGACTCGGTGGCCGAAATCGCGCGGGAACATCATCTGCGGCTGCATATCGACGGCGCGCGCATCTTCAACGCCGCCACAGCGCTTGGCACGACAGTGCGCGAGCTGACGCAGCCGGCGGACAGCGTGTCGGTGTGCCTGTCGAAGGGGCTGTGCGCCCCGGTCGGCTCGGTGATCGTCGGCTCGCGCGAGTTCATCGCCCGCGCCTATCGCGTGCGCAAAAGCCTTGGCGGAGCGATGCGCCAGGCGGGCGTGCTGGCCGCCGCGGGCCTGATCGCCCTGACGGAGATGTCGCAGCGCCTGGCGGAAGATCACGCCACGGCGCGCACGCTGGCCGAGGGGCTGGCGCAACTGCCGTGGGTGCAGATCGATCTGTCCAGCGTGCGCACCAACATGATCTTCTTCAGCCTGAGCGCCGATTGCCCGCTGAACGCAGACGCGCTGTCCGCGCGGCTCAAAGCCGAATATGGCATCCTGCTGCGCCCCTACAACGCCGAACAGAACCTGTTCCGCGCGGTGACGCACTACTGGATCACCCCGGAGCACGTGCGTACGGTGCTGCGCGCGATGGGCGAGGTCCTCGAAGCGCTGCCCGCCGGGGCCGCGGACTGAGCGATGCAGCCGCCCTACCCGCGCTGGGACGACGATCTGCCGGACGACGAGGACTCGGACGACTCGCCGCATCCCTTCAGCCGGCGCGACGACCAGCCAATCATCCGGCGCATCCGCCGCGATCGTGGGCTGATTGTCGAGGACGACAGCGCCCCGGCTGATGACGCGCCCCCACCGGCCCCCGTGCGCGTCACCGCGCGCGCGGCCAACACCGACCCGACGTTCGGTCTGCTGATCTGTTTTGCGCTCAACATCGGCCTGGCAGCGCTCGGCCCGGCCTATGGCGATCTGCGCTTCATGGCAGCATGGAGCGCGCTGGCGCTGTTCGGCGTGGGCGCGTGGCTGATCGGCAGCACGGTGCGCGTCGGCAGCGAACGGGTGGAGAACCTCGCATGGGGCGTGGTATTCGGCGTGCTGGTCGGCGCGCCGCTGCTGGTGGTCGGCGGGCGCACGCTGAGCGCGACCACCGCGCTCATCTTCCGCACCGGCACGGAGACCGGGCTGACCACGCTTTCACTTGGCGCTGTGCTGGCGCTGGTGGTATTCGTCATGCCGCTGGGCGAGACGCTGTTCTTTCGCGGCCTGCTGCAGACCGGCAGGCCGTTCTGGCTGGCCGGCGCAGCCGCTTCGGTGTGGTCGGTGCTGCTGTTCTTCCCCATGGTGGAAACCGCGCAGTATCCGCTGATCGCCGTGCTGACCGGCAGCGCGCTGGTGCTGATGAACGTGATGTACAGCTATGTGTGCCAGCGCAACGGGCTGGCGGCGGCCTGGCTGTGCCAGATCACGATCAACCTGCTGGTGTTCGTCATCCCCTTCGCCACGCGCACCTGAGCCGCCGTCAGGGCGCGTACGTCTGGATGCGGTCCTCCACGCGGCGCAGCGCCAGCCGGCTGCGCGTCTCTCGCGCCTGGCGCAGCACCTCCGCCTCGTCGATGGTGAGCAGGCGGCGATCGCGCATGATCACGCGGCCATTGACGATCACCGTGCGCACATCCGCCGTCTCCATGTTGTAAACCAGGCTGGCAGCGGGGTTGTGCAGCGGCTGATGATGCAGCCCGGACAGGTCCACCAGCACGATATCGGCCAGGAAGCCCGGCGTCATCTGGCCGAGCTGATCGCCCAGGCCCAGCGCCTCCGCCCCGCCACGCGTCGCCAGATACAACGCCTCCGCCAGCGGCAGCGCCTCCGCCGAGTGCGTGCGATCCTTCTGGATGAGCGCGGTCAGGCGCAGCGCCTCCCACAGATTGAGCGTGTTGTTGCTCACCGCGCCATCCGAGCCCAGCCCGACCGCTACGCCTGCCTCGCGCAGCCGCACCACCGGCGCGACATCCATCGCCAGTTTGAGATAGGTCTTCGGGCAGTGCGCCACCGATGCGCGGCGGGCAGCCATCAGCGCAATATCAGCGTCCGTCGCGCCGCAGGCATGCGCGATGATCGTCGGGCGCTGCAGGATGCCGGTATCGTCCAGCACCTCAATCGGCGTGCGCCCGCTGCGCGCCAGGCTGGAGTCGGTCTGGGCGCGATTCTCCGCCGCGTGGATGTGGATCGGCAGATTCAGGCGCGCGGCGGCATCGGCGCACAGGCGCAGATAGTCGGGCGGGCAGGTGTACGGCGCGTGCGGCGCCAGCAGCGTACGAATGCGCCCGTCCGCCTGGCCCTGCCAGTGCGTGGCGAACTCGATCGCCCGCTCCAGCATCGGCTGTCCGCCATCGCCGAAGATCGCCCAGCCCAGCACGCCCCGCGTCCCCGCATCCGCGACGGCCTGTGCCGCCTCATGCATCTGAAAGTAGTGCTCGTTGACCGTGGTCACACCGCCGCGGATCATCTCCGCCAGGCCGAGCGTCATGCCCAGATAGACGTCGCCCTCGCCCAGGTTCTTCTCCAGCGGCCAGATGTACTCGTTGAACCAGCGATCAAGCGGCACATCCTCCGCCAGCCCGCGAAAGAGCACCATCGGCGTGTGGGCATGTGTGTTGATCAGGCCGGGCATCGCCAGCAGGCCGCGCGCGTCGATCACCTCGTCGAATGCGGCGGGGTCTGCCGCGCCGCTGGGCTGCACCGACTCGATGCGGCCACCCGCGATCAGCACATCGTGCTCGGGCAGAATGGCGGCCTCGCGCGGGCCACGAATGTCCAGCACGTCACAGCCACGCAGCAGCAGGGTAGTCATACGCGTCGATCCTTTCATCCGGCTGGTAATTGTATTGAGGGCTGCGCGTCAACCCAAATTCCCGCTGCAGACCAGCATCCGCTATACTGAACTCAAGGCAGGTTCCATGCACAGGGTACCGAGTGTGCAATGACCCAACTCATCTCCTCAACCCAGATCATCGGCCGGCGTTACCACATCCTGCGCGAGATCGGCGCAGGCAACATGGGCGCGGTCTTTCACGCCGAAGACCGGCTCTCCGGACAGTCGGTGGCGCTGAAGCAGGTGCGCATCGCCGCGGAGAAGCTCGAATACGGCTCGCGCGCCAGCGCCGGCCACACCGAGGAGATGGCGCTGGCGCAGGAATTCCGCATCCTGTCGTCGCTGCGTCATCCCAACATCATCAGCGTGCTCGACTATGGCTTCGACGGTGCTGGCCGGGACCGGGCTCCGTACTTCGTCATGGAGATGCTGGAGGATGCCAGCTCGCTGATGGAGACGGGCGACCAGCTCGATTTCGCCGGCCAGCTTGACCTGCTCGTCCAGCTTCTGCAGGCGCTCACCTACCTGCACCGGCGCGGCATCCTGCATCGCGATCTCAAGCCGAAGAATGTCATGGTCGTCGATGGCGTGGTCAAGGTGCTCGACTTCGGGCTATCGGTTGCGTACGACCAGGTGCGCGAAGGCGAAATCGCCGGCACGCCCAGCTACATGGCCCCGGAATTGTGGACGGGCGGGCGGGCCACCCGCGAGTCTGACCTGTACGCCGTGGGGGTGATCGCCTACCGCATGTTCGGCGGCGTGCCTCCCTTCGATACGTCTAACCTCAACACACTCTTCAACGAGGTGCGCGAAAGAGCGCCCGACCTGGCGCGGTTACGCGCGCCGCAAGCCGTGCGCGACTGGGTGGGCCGGCTGATGTCGAAACAGCCTGCTGAGCGATACGGCGATGCAGCCGAGGCCGCCGCTGCGCTGCTGCGCGCTGCCGGCCTGCCTGAGCCTGTGGATAGCGACGCCACCCGCGAGAGCTTCCTGCAGGCCGCCACGTTCGTTGGCCGCGACAAGGAACTGCAGGCGCTCGTCCATCAGCTTGATCAGGCGCGGCTGGGCCACGGCAGCGCGATCCTGGTGGCCGGAGAGAGTGGCGTAGGCAAGTCCCGCCTGATCGACGAGCTGCGCACAGTCGCGCTGGTTCAGGGGGCGCTGGTGCTGCGCGGCCAGGCGCTCAGCGGCGTCTCCACACCATACGCGATGTGGCGCGCACCAGCGCGCTGGCTGGCGCTGCTCACCCACCTGCCCGCCGACGCGCTTTCTCCGCTGCACGCGCTGGCGCCGGATCTCGCCCGCCTGTGCGGCAGAGACGTGCCGCAGCCCGCCGAGATCACGCCGGAAGCGACGCAGGCGCGGCTGCGCGAGGTGCTCGAACAGCTCTTTCGCGAACAGGCGAGCGATGCCTCGCAGCCGGTACTGGTGCTGCTGGAGGATCTGCACTGGGCCGATGGCGGCTCGCTGGCGCTGCTGCACGCGCTGACGGCGCTCGCCGACCAGTTGCCGCTGCTGATCGTCGCTACCTTCCGCAACGATGAAAAACCGAAACTCCCGGCGCGCCTGCCTCGCATGCGCAAGGTGCGCCTGCGCCGCCTGGACGCAGCACACACCGCCGCGCTCACCCGGGCGATGCTCGGCGTGCCAGGCGAGAACCCGGAGCTGCTGGACCTGCTGCAGCGAGAAACCGAGGGCAACGCCTTCTTCCTGGTCGAAATGGTGCGCGCGCTGGCCGAAGAAGCAGGAGCGCTGGCGCGCGTCGGACAGGGGCCGCTGCCGCTGAGCCTGCTGACGGGCGGCGTGCAGGGCATCGTCCAGCGCCGGCTGGGCCGCGTGCCGCAGGAGGCGCAGCCGCTGGTGCGGCTGGCGGCAGTGGCCGGGCGCGAGCTCGACCTGCATATCCTGCGCCAGGTGCTGGCGGCACAGGGGGCGCCCGCCCCGCTTGAACGCTGGATCGAGCAGGCTGCCGATGCCGCCGTCCTTGAAGTCGTGGACGGCCAATGGCGCTTCACCCACCACAAGCTGCGCGAAGTGGCGCTGGCGGGAATCGCCGCAGGAGAATTCCAGGCGCTCAGCCACGCGCTGGCCGAAGCGACGGAATCCGCCTATGCGGTCTCGCTGCGCCATGACCCCGAACTGCTGGCGTATTACTGGCGCAATGCAGAGGAACCCTCCCGCGAGGAGCCGTACGCCATCGCCGCCGCGGAGCGCGCGCTGCGCACCGGCGCGTACCAGACTGCCGCCGCCGCCTACGTGCGCGCGCTGACACTATCCAAGGCCTCAGGCAGCCCGGAGCGCAAACTGGCGCAGCTTCTGCTCGGCATGGGAGATGCCTGCCGCGGCATGGGAGACAACGCGCGCGCTGCGCGCTGCTTCAGGCAGGCGCTGGCGCTGTGCGAGCAGGCGGGTTACCGTTGGGGGGCCGCCAGCGCGCTCAATCGACTGGGTAAGCTGACCGCCGAGACCGGCAGCCCGCAGGACGCCGCCCGGCTGATGGTCGACGGACTGCGCACGGCCATGCAGGCGCGCGCGCAGCCCGTCGCGCTCGCCTCGATCACTGCCATGGCGGGGCTGCTGCTGCGCACGGGCGAACCGGTGATCGCGGCGGAGTACGCCTCGCTCGCGCTGCACCATTTCGCCTGCGATGGCCCGACGCACTATCTGGCAGAGCGCGTGCTGGAGCAGGCCGCCGCGCAGATCGCCCCGGAGGCATTCGAGGCAGCAAAGCAGCGCGGCCAGGCCGCTGAGCTGAAGGAGGTGGCCGGGTTGATCCTGGCCTGATGCCGATGACTGTCCTCATGCTTCAGCACATCTCCCGGCGCTTCCCGGATACCCGCATGCCGGGCGCGCATATCCCCGCCGTGGAGGATGTCTCGCTGCGGCTGCCTTCCGGGGAGGTGCTGGCCGTGCTCGGCCCGTCAGGCTGCGGCAAGAGCACGCTGCTGCGCATCATCGCCGGCCTGCTCACGCCCGACCGCGGCAGCGTGCTGTACGACAATGTGCCCCTCGACCAGATCCCGCTGGCGGAACGCGGTGTGGGCATGGTGTTCCAGGAAGGCGCGCTCATCCCCCACTGGGAGGCACGAAAGAACATCGGTTTCTTCCTCTGGCTGCGCCACCGCGAGAACGAAGTCCCGGAACGCGTGCGCCGCATCGCCCAGATCACCGGCTTCGGCATGGAAGCGCTGCTCGACCGCAAGCCGCGCCAGCTCTCCGGCGGTGAACGCCAGCGCGTGGGTGTGGCGCGCGCGCTCGCCCGCGATCCGCGCATCTTCCTGTTCGACGAGCCGTTCTCCAACCTCGATGCCAAGCTGCGCACCCAGGCGCGCGTCGAACTGCGTCGACTGCTCAACGCCTTCCCGGTCACGTCGGTCTATGTCACGCACGATCAGGTGGAAGCGATGGCGCTGGCGGACCGCATCGCGGTAATGCGCGCGGGCCGGCTGGAGCAGATCGGCAGCTACCAGGCGCTGCACGATAACCCGGTCAACCTGTTCGTGGCCAGCTTCATCGGCCTGCATCCGATCAACCTGATTGAAGGCCACGCCGGGGAGCATCAGTGGCTGGGCCCGTGCTTCAGCGGGCTGCCGCTGCGTGGCGATCTGCCGTCGGACATGCGCGTCACGCTCGGCCTGCGCCCCGCACACATCCGGCTGGCGGCGGCCAGCACGCCTGGCGCCGTCGCAGCGCAGGTCGAGACGACCACGCCGTTCTTCGCCGAGCGTCACCTCATGCTGGAGGTGATTGCGGGAGAGACGCGCTTCAGCTTCGCCACACCCATCGACAGCGGCATTCGCCCCGGTGACACCGTGCACTGCGCCGCAGAAGCCGCCGGCGCGCTGTTCTTCGACAGCGGCAGCGGCCAGCGCATCGGCTAGCCCGTCAGCGCCATTTGCGGGATAGCCGGCAGCGCGTGCTGCATCAGCCAGCCGTCGAAGAACGCGCCGAGCGAGCGCCCCGATACGTCCTCCGCCACCGTGATGAAGTCGGCAGTGCGCACGCTCTGCCCGCGAAAGCGCGCTGCATACACGCGCAGAATGTCGAAGAAGGCTGCGTCGCCCACGTCAAGGCGCAGCGCGTGCAGCACCAGCCCGCCGCGCAGATAGATCATCAGGCTGAACATGTCTTCGGCGGATGGCGCGCCCAGCAGCCCGGCATCCTCCCGCGCCGCCGTCATCCGCATGACGCTGTACGCCTCGCGCACCTGCGCCGCCAGCGCCGCCGGCCCGCCCGTGTGCTCGGACCACAGCCACTCGGCATACGTGGCGAAGCCTTCGTTCAGCCAGATATCCGACCAGTCGGCCACGGATACGCTGTTGCCGAACCAGCTGTGCGCCAGCTCATGCGCCACCACCGCATCGGCCCATGACCCCGCGTTGATCATGCTGCGGTCGAATACCGAGAGCGTCTGCGTCTCAAGCGCGAAGCCGAGCGAGACATCCAGCACCACCCCGCCGTAGAGATCAAACGGATACGGGCCGAACAGTCTGGAGAACAAGACCAGCATCTCGCCCTGTCGCGCAAAGATATCGCTGTCCGGGCTGCGCAGGCCGTCCGGATAGTAGTCGCGCAGCGGAACGCCGTTCGGCGCCACGCGATCCACGCGCTCAAACTGGCCGATGTTGACGGTCGCCAGGTAGGTCGCCATCGGCTGGGCCATCTCGAAGCGATAGGTCGTGGTGCTGCGCGCGCTTTCGACGGCGCTCAGCACGCCGTTGGCGGCCACCTCGTAGTCCGCTGGCACCGTCACCGCCAGCGAGAACGTCGCCTTGTCGGACGGATGATCGTTGGCGGGAAACCACGTGCGCGCGCCGCTCGGCTGGCTGACCACGTAGATCAGCTCTCCCGTCTGGTTCCAGCCCAGGTTAGCGCCCAGGCCGGCGTAGTAATCCGGTGCGGGCACGCCGTGATAATCGACGGTGACGGTGAAGGCATCGTTCTGCGCCAGCGCCGCCGCCGGCGTCACCACCAGCTCACCCTGCTGCCGCTCGAAAGCCGCCTCGCGTCCGTCCACCGCCACCGAGTCGACCGTCAGGCCGAGCAGATCGAGCGAGAACTGCGGCAGCGGCTGGGTGGCGATCGCGTCGATGCGCGCGCTCGCCCGGATCTCGCGATCGACGACCATCGTGCGCAGCGCAATATCGTAGTGCTGCACATCGTAGCCAGCATTCCCCAGCGCTGGAAAGAGCGAGTCGCCCAGGCTGGTGAACTCGCTCGTCTGCGCGGCAGCGCCTGCGCTCAGGCTCAGCGCCAGCAGCAGCAGAACCGGGATGCACCGCGCGCCGCTCAGCCGCATGCGTCGCTCAGCCCGTCGTCTTCATGCCGGCAGCGATGCCGTTGATCGTCGCCAGCGTCAGGCCCAGCACCGCCTCGTAGTCCTCGGTCCCCGGGGCCAGCGCGCGCAGCCGGCGCAGCAGCACCACCTGCACGAAATTGAGCGGATCGACGTAGGGATTGCGCCGTTCGATCGAAACGCGCATGACTGCGGAACGCTCCAGCAGGGCATTGTCGCCGGTGATCTGGCACACGTACTGGCAGGCGCGCGCGTGCTCGGCGCGGATGTGGCCAAAGATTGCCTCGCGCAGGTCGGCATCCTGCACCAGGGAAGCATACATCGCAGCGATGCCCATATCGGCCTTCGCGAGGTCGAGCTCGACATTCTCGATCAGGGTGCGGAAGAAACGCCACTCGCCGAACATCACGCGCAGGGGCTCGATGCCGCCCCGCTCGCGCTCAAAGGCCTGCAGCGCCGCGCCCACGCCGTACCAGCTCGGGATGACCGCACGACTCTGCATCCACGAGAAGATCCACGGAATCGCGCGCACGGTCTCGAAACCGCCCTTCGCCCGGCGGGCAGGACGGCTGCTGATGGGCATACGCGCCAGCTCGCTGATGGGCGTGGACTGCTGCCAGTAGCTCTCGAAGCCGGCAGTCTCGTAGACCAGCTCGCGGTAGGCGCGCTGGCTGGTGCGCGACAGCCACTCCATATGCTCGCGCCATTCCGGCTGGCATCCGCTGACGGGCGGCGATCCGACGGCCAGCAGCACCGCGTGGATCACCTGGTTGAGGTGCCGCCGCGCGATCTCGGCGTTGCTGTAGCGGTAGGCGATCACCTCCCCCTGCTCGGTGATCTTCAGCCGGCCATGCACCGACCCCGGCGGCTGTGACAGGATCGAGCGATTGGCCGGGCCGCCGCCGCGCCCGATGCTGCCCCCGCGCCCGTGGAAGAGCTCCAGCGCCACCCCGTTCGCCCGGCACACCTCGGACAGCGACTCCTGCGCCAGATACAGATTCCAGTTCGACGAGAAGTATCCGCCGTCCTTGTTGCTGTCGGAGTATCCCAGCATGATCTGCTGCCGGCGCCCGCGTGCATCGAGCTGCGCCTGGATCTCCGGCATCGCGAACAGCGCCCGCAGGATGTCCGGCGCGCGCCGCAGGTCATCGATGGTCTCGAACAGCGGCACAATATCGACATCGTTCTGGATGCCGACCTCGCGCGCGAACAACAGCATGGTGAGCATGTCGCTGGGGGCCATGCTCATGCTGGCAATCACACTGTCGATCACCGCCTTACCATAACGGCGGTGCGCTTTCGCCACCATGCGCCAGGTCGCGATCACACGGTTGGTGGTCTCCGAAAACGCCGGCTCCAGTGGGAACAGTGGCCGCGCACTGCGAATCTCCTGAGTCAGCAGCGCCTGCTTCGCCGGCTCGTCCAGCGCGCTGAACTGCTCGCAGATGCCGTAGGCGCGGAAGAGCTCGTCGACGGCGACACGATGCAGGCGCGCGTCCTCGCGCACATCCAGCGGTGCGAGATGCAGCCCAAACAGGCGCACCTTGAGGATCAGACGGCGAAGCATACCAGACGCCACATGCCGCCCGCGATTGGCCAGCAGGCTGTGCTGCACCAGCAGCAGATCCTCCAGCAGCGCCTCGCCGTTCAGATACTCGTCGCGCTGCAAACGCTGATGTACCTCGCGCAGGAAAAGCGCATACACCTCGTCGGTTGCGGCTTCCACCGATGCGGAAGTGTTCTGCTCCACACGCGCCATCAGCGCCGCCGACACACCGACCTCATCAACCGACTGGGTGAAGTGCGTGCGCAGCAGCGCGATCTCGTCCAGGTAGATCGCTCGCGCTGCCTCGCGCATGGTGCGCAGCGTCTCCATCGTCACATCGGCGGTGACGTTCGGGTTGCCATCACGATCGCCGCCGATCCACGAGTTGTAGCTCAGCAGCGGCGGCAGCGCAGACCAGTCATGCTCCGGATAGACCGCTTCCAGCGCAAAGCGCAGATCGTCGTAGATGTCGACAGTGCGATCCATCATCTCGGTCGTGAGGAAGTGCACGCCGAAGTCGACCTCGTCCATCACGCTGGGGCGCACCGCGCGCGTCGGTCGCGTCTGCCACAGCTCCTCGATCTCCTCCTGCAGCGCCTCATCCAGCAGGCGCTGTTCGCGCGGCAGCAGCCCTTCATCATCCGTGCGCGCCAGCATTCGGGCGATGTGCTGCAGCTTGACCAGCACCTCCTTGCGCTTGGCCTCGGACGGATGCGCCGTCATCACCAGGCAGATGCGGATGCGCGCCAGCAGCGCCGCCATCGACGTCGCATCCATGCCGCCTTCGCGCAGCGCCCGCACCGCCGCCTGAATGCTCTCATCCAGCCGGCCTTCGGCTTCACGGTCACGCAGCACGCGGATGCGCTGCTGATCCTCGGCGATGTTGATGAGCTGGAAGTAGTTGCTGAAGGCCTTGATCAGCACGCGCAGTCGGTGGATATCCAGCCCCTCCAGCGCCTCCAGCAGCCGGCCAGCGCCCTGCGGATCGTCCTTGCGGCGCGCTTTGGCCTTCGCCCGGATGTCTTCCACCAGATCGAACGCCTCGTCGCCATGCTGCTCGCGGATCACTTCGCCCAGCAGACGACCGAGATAGCGGATGTCAGTGCGCAGCCGGCTGTCGGGCGTCGCGGAAGTGCTCTCAACAGCGGGTTGGTTCAACGCCATAATGATGTCTGTCCTCGGGGTGCGGCGGATGCACACGGTTGATTCTATTCAGCCGCGCCCGCAATGCAACGCACAGACTGCACAAGCGACGCGCTGTGAACCGGTGCTACCGCAGTGGCACAGCCTGAAGCGTGGACGATCATATCCTGTCAGGGTACACTTTCCGGGGTTCAGCGCGGCCTGAACGCAGGGATAGGCGAGACGCCCGCAGGCCGTGTTGCATGCTTCATCACCACGCGCAGTGAACGCTGCAGCCCGCTGGGGGCTGCGCGCCAGGGAAAGGACCGGCAACATCCTCATGAGTGAGAAACGCATTCGCGCTGGCGTCATCGGCTGCGGCAACATCAGCGGCATCTATCTGCAGAACGCGCCGCGCTTCGGCGTGTTCGAGGTGGTCGCTGTGGCGGATGCCGATCTGGCGCGCGCGCAGAGCAAGGCCGCAGAGCACGGCATTCCGCGGGCCTGCAGCGCCGAAGCCCTGCTGGCCGACCCCGACATCGCGCTGGTCATCAACCTGACCACGCCGGACGCGCACGCTGCCATCGCCCTGGCCGCGCTGGAAGCCGGCAAGAGCGTGTACAACGAGAAGCCGCTGGCCGTCGAGCGCGAGCAGGCTGCACGCATGCTGTCGCTGGCGGCGGAACGCGGCCTGCTGGTGGGCGGCGCGCCCGACACCTTCCTCGGCGCCGGCCTGCAGACCTGCCGCCAGGTGCTGGACGACGGGCTGATCGGCCGCCCGGTCGCAGCCACCGCCTTCATGACCGGCCACGGCCCGGAGGGCTGGCATCCGGATCCGGCATTCTTCTACAAGCGCGGCGCCGGGCCGCTGTTCGATATGGGCCCGTATTACCTCACCGCGCTCTCCGTGCTGCTCGGCGGCGTCGAACAGGTCAGCGCGTCCGCCCGTATCTCCTTCCCGCAGCGCACCATCACCAGCAAGCCGCGCTACGGTGAGCAGGTGACCGTCGAGGTGCCGACGCACGTCTCCGCCTCGCTCGATCTGGCGGGTGGGGCCATCGCCACGCTGATCATGAGCTTCGATGTGTGGGCCGCCTCGCTGCCAGCCATCGAGATCTACGGCGCGGAAGGCACGCTCAGCGTCCCTGATCCCAATCAGTTCACCGGGGCCGTGCGCGTGTATCGCCCGGACTGGGGCGAATGGCGCGACATCCCGGTGCGCCGGCCGTTCAGCGACAACAGCCGCGGGCTGGGCGCTGCCGAAATGGCGCGCGTGCTGCTGGGCGATGCTGCGCCGCACCGGGCCAGCGGAGCGCTGGCCTACCACGTGCTCGATGTCATGCATGCCATCCACGAGTCCGCAGCGCAGGGCCGCCGGCTGTCACTCTCCAGCGCGGTCGAGCGCCCGGCCCCGCTGCCGCTGGATGCCTTCGGCGCGCACGCCGGCTGACCTTCCTGCGCGCAGCAAAACAAACAGGGGCGCCGTCGTCACCGATCCGCGCCCCTGTTCGTTTGCCGTGCTGTGCTGCGCGCCGGGCCGTCAGACTACCGCGGCTGCGCCCTCGCTCACGCGCTCGCGCACGAACGCGCTGGCCGCCTCTGCCGAGACAGCCGCCCCCACCTGCGGGCCGGTCATGAGGGTGTTCACGCCCACCAGCCGGCCCGTGCTGTCCACCAGCGGCCCGCCGGAATTGCCGGGGCGCAGCTGCACATCCACCAGCACCCAGTCCATCCCGCGCGCGTCATGCTCACGGCCGATCACCACCCCGCCGCTCACCGCATGGCGCACGCCCCACGGATGACCGACCGCCATCACCCACTGGCCGGGGACGATCCGCCCCGGATCCGCTGGCTCAATCGCCGGCAGGCCCGCCGCGCCATCCAGCGCCAGCGCCGCCAGATCGCGCGCGTCATCACGCGCGACGACCTGTGCGCGGAACACCCGCCCGTCGTACAGTGCCACTTCCAGCGGGCCGCGCCGCAGCACATGCGCGCTGGTCAGCACCAGCCCATCCGAGCGCCAGATCGTCCCCGCGCCGCCGCCTTCACGCCCGGTACGCACCTGCACCACGCGCTGCTGCACCTCGGCGGCCAGCCCGCGCAGCGCATCATTCACCCGCGTGAACACGCTGCCAGTCACAGTCACGGCCGTTCGCCGATCGTCACACTCAGGTCGAGCATCTTCCCGCCACGCATCACCCGCGCGGTCACCGCCTTGCCCGTGCGGTTGCCGGCCAGTACAGCCAGCAGATCATCCATGTGGCGGATGCGCACGCCATCCAGCAGGATCAGCACATCGCCCAGCGACATGCCCGCGGCCTCCGCCGGGCTGCCCGCCTCGACGGAGATCAGCAGCAGCGCGGTCTCCTGGCCGGCCTCAGTGGCGGCGGCGGCGGGCAGGCGGGCAGGCTGAGCGCTCACGCCCAGAAAACCACGGCGCACGCGCCCCTCACGGTTGAGCGCATCGACCACGCGCGTCAGCGTCTCGGCGGGCAGCGTGATGCTCAGCCCGCGCACCAGCGCCGAGCTGTTCATGCCGATCATCGCGCCATCCGCGCCGACCAGCGGGCCACCTGAGAAGCCGGGGTACATCACCACGTCGGTCTGCATGAAGGCAGAGACTGCGCCCCCACCCATCGTGCGCCATTCACCGTCCAGCGCGCTGATCACGCCGAGCGTGGCCTGCGGTGCGCGCTCCGGCCGGCCCACCGCCAGCACAAGCTGGCCGACGGCCACGCTGGCCGCCTCCGCCCACACCGCCGGCGTCAGGCCTTCCGCCTGCACGCGCAGCAGCGCGATGTCCGTCGTCGGGTCGCGCCCGATCACCGCACCCTGCGCCGTCTGCCCATCTGGCAGGCCGACGCGTACCTCGTCGCGCTCGACGACGTGGTGGGCGGTGACGATCAGGCCGCCCGCCGACCACACGATGCCGCTGGCGGCCTGGCGCCGGCGGCCTTCCACGCGCACCACGCTGGCGCTGGCCGTGCTCACCGACGCCGCCATGTCACTCGAAAGCTGCTGCAGAATGCTGCTCATCTTGCCCTGCTCCGTCTGTTCGTACTCACACCCTGAGTAAACCACAGGCGACGGATCGCCAGCATCCACCCTCCGTACAGGGCGCGCCCTGCCCGAACGGGCAGGATGGCCGTCACAGCGCCAGCAGCCCGAGGCGGGTGGCCCGCACTACCGCGTCGGTGCGGCTTTGCGCGCCCAGCTTGGAGAGCACCGCGTTCAGATGGAACTTGACGGTGTGTTCACTGATCTGCAGCCGCCGCGCGATCGCCTTGTTGGGCAAGCCCTCGGCCACCAGCGCCAGCACTTCGCGTTCGCGTGGGGTGAAGGTCTCTGCGCCCGCGCCGGCCTGCGCAGGGGTGCTGCGCTCCGCCTCCTGCGCCAGCACCGCTTCGCCCACGCCGGCATCCAGCACCAGCAGCCCCGCCGCCAGCGCGTGCAGGGCTGCTGCCAGCCCTTCACCGGTCGCGGCCTGCGTCATCAGCCCCTGCGCCCCCGCCGCGATCAGCGCTGGCGCAGCCTCGGTGGCATGCCACGTCTCGCCCGCCAGCGCCAGCGTCAGCATGCCTGCGGCGCGCGCGCTCTGGATGCGCTCAAGCTGCGCCAGCGGCTCATAGCCAAGATCCCACACCAGCGCCTCCGGCTGATACAGATCGAGCGCCTCCGGAAGCTGATCGTCGCTCACCTGTCCCAGCAGCAGCAGGTCCGGCTGATCGCTCAGCAGGCCGGCCAGTCCGGCGCGCGCCAGCGGGCTGCCCGCCACCACCAGTACTCGCAGCGCAGCGTGTCGATCCACGCATGATCCCTTCAACTCCCTCGTAATGACCAGTGAGTGTACGCGCAGCGCGTAGGATTCACGTCAGACCGGGCTGAGCATTCTCCGCCAGTGCGCATGTCATCTCGATGCGGGTGAAGGCCGTGCGAAAGCCCGCTGCGTACAGCGCAGGAGCCAGTGGATGCGCGACGGGCAGGTTCTCGTAGCGCACAGGCAGGGGCGCATGACGCGAGAAGAGCGCGCCCAGCAGCGCCACCGCCTGCCGATGATCGGCGGCCAGCAGCGCCAGAGGAGACAGCCGGGCTGCATCGCGGGCATACAGCAGCGCGCTGTGTTCCAGCACCAGCCCCTCCAGCCCGTGCACGGCGCGCAGTGCGTCCGCCTCATCCAGCCACGACGGCGCATGCGGCCCAGGCAGACGGCGGCGTTCCAGCCAGCCAGCCAGCGCAAGTGCGGACAGCGGCAGCGCGGCAGCGCCAGCGTCCTGCGCTGGTCCGCCAGCCCGGTCGAGCACGCGCAGGAGGCGGCGCGGCACAAAGCCGAAGCGCGTGAACAGCGCCAGCGCAGGCGCGTTGCCCTCGATCACCTCCAGCTGCGCCATACGCGCCCCGGCAGCGTGCGCGCACTGCAGGCCCTTCTGCAGCAGCAGCCCACCCAGCCCATCCCGGCGCGCGTGCGGCAGCACCCCCATGCGCGTCAGCCAGGCGCGCTCCCCGCGCAGGCCCAGCAGCAGCATGCCCAGCGGGCGACCGTGGCGATTGACCGCCACCCACGAATGCGCCAGCGACACCGAGCCGCGCGCCAGATACGCCGCCAGGCCAGCTGCATCCATCGGCAGCGACACCAGGTAATCACGCCGCGTCGCCGCGTACAGCGCCGCCAGCTCGCCCAGCGCGAATTCCGCCGCCGGGCGCAGCACCGCGTTCACGGGCCGAGCGTCCAGGTGCCCAGCACCACATGATCGGACCCGTCCGCCGTGCGAAGCCGTTCGCCGGTGGCCGCATCGTACAGCCCCGCGATCAGCGTCACCGGGCCGGGCGCGGCAGCAGCGTTGGCGCGCAGCATGTGCGCATCGGCGATGATCTCGCCGGGCCGCCAGCCCGTGGTCGGGCGCGCGCCAGATGCCGGCAGCGCATCGCTCTGCGCCGCCACCTGCCCCGCTGCGTCGATCATCTGCACGAAAGCGGTGTAACTCACGGACGGCGCGCGCTCCGGCCCGCGCCAGTACAGCGTGATGGTGGGCAGCCGCGCCAGCGAGAACATGCTGTCAGCCTCGACGGCGGCCAGCGCCCCCGCCAGCGGATACACCACGTCGATGGGCTGCGCGCCCGCCGGCAGCGCCGTCGTCAGCGGCAGCGCAGTGATCGGGTAGCGCGCCAGCACAGTGCCATCGGGCAGGCGCAGCTCGGCCACACCATCCGGCGCATCCGCCGGGACCAGCGCGCGCCGCCACTCGCGGCGGATGGCATCCGGGGCCACAGACTCAGCGGGGACCTGCACCGACCAGCGGCCAGCACTGTCGGCCAGCGTGAGCGCGGGCAGATCCCCTGCCCCCCGCCACAGCAGCGTCATCGCCAGCGCATCGCCCGAGCGCAGCGCGCCATCCGTCAGGTCATGTGCGGCCAGCGTCAGCCCGCCCAGCGGCAGTTCCGGCTGGTGCGGCAGGCCAAAATCAGCCGCCTCCGGCCATTCAGCGCCGGGCTGCGCCACCCAGTCACCGATCGGCAGATCGCGCCCCAGCGCCGGACGGTCCGCCTCGATCGGGTAGCCGGAGGGCGCAGCACCCTCGTCGTACACGCGCACGAACACCGGATAGCGGGCGGGCGGCGCGCCGTACGGCAGGCGCAGCAGCGCCCATGCGGTCAGCGTCTCGCCTGCCGCGGCCTGCGCTGTGGTGCGCTGATTGGCGGTGGCAAACACGGCGTCCGCCCGCGCGATCTCGTCTCCCAGCGGGCCGCGCACCGTCACCGCCGCCTTGAGCGCCCCAGTCACGGCGCTCTCCATGCGCAGCGCAAGCGGCAGGCACCACGCGGCGCTGGCAGGCGCGGCGGGCAGGCGGCCCAGCGCAGTGATGCGCGCCAGCGGCGCCCCCTCGCCCAGGCGGATGTCGGCAGCGTCCAGCACCGGCTCACGCAGGCCGGGCTGGCGATAGAGCAGGCTGGCCATCCCCGTCACCTGGAAACGCTCCGGAGGCAGCGACGAGCCACCCTCCAGCAGGCACGGCAGCATGCCGCGAAAATCCGCGCGCTGGGTGTACCACACGTTGAGCGCCAGCGCGCCCGAACGCGGCAGCAGCGGCAGCACATCCGCCATCTCCGCGCCTTCCGGCAGGGTGATGCGGCGCGCAGAGACGCCCTCGCGCGGCCAGTAGTAGGCCAGATCGTAGCGATCGGCGTACGACCACGCCAGCACGCTGTCCTCCGGCCCCAGCGCGCGAGCATAGTAGGCGGCCATGCCGCGCGAATCATCCCGCGGAAAGGCGCCGTCGTTCAGCGCCAGCCCGCCCGCCACAAAGGGCACCGCCAGCGCCAGCAGCGCAGGCCACGCCGCCCAGCGCCAGCGCAGCGCACGCGCAGCCGCCGCGCCGGCCAGCACGCACACAAACGGCGCGGCCACCACCAGGTAGCGCCCGTGAAACTCGTTGCCCAGCACTAGCAGACCGGCGGCGATCCCTGCGCACCACGCCAGCGCGTGCAGCACCGCCCAGCGCGCGCCCGCCCGCCGCCACGGCAGCGCCAGCGCAGCAGCCAGCAGCGCCAGCACCGTCCACCACGCCAGCGGCGCGTGCAGCACCCGCTCCCACGGAAGCTCCCAGAAGGCCCGCCACAGGCGCAGCAGCGCCTCCGGGCCCAGCGCCAGCGTGTTCGGCTGCGCGCTGTTGGCCGCGGGCAGCAGCACGAAGCGGCTGAGGAAGTACGGCAGCCACAGCGCGCCCACGCCGATCTGCCCGGCGATCCAGCGCCACAGCGGCGGACGGCGCGGTCGGCCAGATGCCAGCCAGGCCAGCAGCGCCGCGAGGTTCAGCCAGAGCACCGCCACCGGCCCGGTGTTGTGCGCGTACAGCAGCGCCAGCTCCGCGCCCCACAGCACGCCCCATGCGGCACGCGTGGGCCGAGTGAGCACCCGATGCAGCGCCAGCGCCGCGACCGCCGCCAGGCACGCCAGCAGCGTATACATGCGCGCTTCCTGCGAGGCCCAGCTCAGCAGCGGCAGCGCCGCCGCCGCCGCGCCTGCCAGCAGGCCAGCATTCTCATCCAGCAGGCGGCGCCCGAGCTGCACGCACAGCGGGATGAGCAGCAGGCCGCACCACAGCGAAAACAGCCGCAGCGCGAACTCACTCTGACCCAGCGCAGCCGCATGCATCTGCAGCAGCGCGTAGTACAGCGGCGGATTGGTGGCATCGGCATTCGCCGCAGCCCACGGCGTGGACTGACCGGCGGCGAATGCCGACCACGCCTCATCGAACCACAGGCCCGGCCCGCTCAGCCCCGGCGCGCGCAGCACGACCGCCGCGAGGATCACGACACATGTGAACAGCACCCTGCGCCTGGCGATGTGCATTCCGCTATTCCCGACCGCCTGAATACGACTGGCCCGCGCAAACTCGAACAATTGCATACGTTGCATACAATCAACACAGGACTACAATGATACTATGTTGCACACGCGTTCCCGAGCGAGGATGGTCATGCAATCGAACGTCTCCACCGAGAACCCGCAGGCCACCCATCCGGATGCTGCGACAGCTGCGCATGCGGACGATCTGCAGGCGACCGTGAGCATTGCCTCGCCAGCAGCCCAGCCCGCGCCCACCGCTCCGGCAACGCCCGCACCCGCTGCGCCGGCAACACCCGCACCCGCTGCGCCGGCAGGGACCTCGCCGCTGCCTGCGGCGCAGCCCGCGCCCACGCCGTCTAAATGCCCGACCTGTGGCGCCGTCAATCGCGCTGGCTCACTCATCTGCGAAAACTGCGGTACCAGCCTGATCAGCGGCGAGCTGGCCATTATCGGGACGCGCAGGTTCATCCGGCAAGGAGAGAACGAAGATACCCTTCAGAACACCAGCCCTGAAGAGGCGAAGGCAGTCGACAGCGCCGGGCAGGATGTGTTCCACAAGAATATGCTGCTGCGGCTGGAGATTGAGGGCACGGCCACGCCACTGCTGGTGTTCCCCAAAGGCGAAATGGCGCTGGGCCGCCGCGATCCCGCCACGGGCCACATGCCGGAAATCGACCTGACCGCCTTCGCCGCGTACCGCCTCGGCGTCAGCCGCCGTCATGCCATCATCCGCCTCAAGGACGAGCGGCTGGAAGTCTACGATCTGGGCAGCAGCAACGGCACCGCGGTCAACGGCAGCAAACTGGCGCCGCATCAGCCCTTCACCTTGCGCGATGGGGACATGATCACGCTCGGCAAGATGCATATGCGCGCGGTCTTCCAGCAGGCGCTGCGCCCGCGCATCAGCGAGGACTAACTGCCCAGCACCTCGGCCACTTCAGCAGCCGCCTTGCGCGTGGCATACAGCACGTGGCTCAGGCGTGCGCCTTTATCGACCAGCACCGCCACCGAGGCGCGCCCGGCGGGATAGATCACCATCACGCCCTCTTCGCCTTCCATCATCAGACGTTCCAGATCGCCCTGCGCCAGCCGCTTGAGCGTGCGCAGCGCCAGCCCCATCAGCGTCGCCGACATCGCCGCCACCTGCGGGCTGCTGGTCGGGTTCTCGTGCGGGTTCTCCTCATTGCCGGGCGGAAATGCCGCCACCAGCAGGCCATCGACGTTGACGATCACCGACGCCCTGACGCCATCCGCCGCCACATGCAGCGTGCGCAGAATACGTTCCAGGATGTCACTGCGATATTCCTGTGCCATGGCCGCCGCTTCCCACAGGCGCTCCGCTGTGAGCGCCATCGTCGATAAGAGTATAACAGAGGGCCTCGTGGCCGGACCATGAGATCCCTAAAGGCTGCCCGCCTGTGCTGCGGCATCTTCCTCGGCAAAACGCGCCAGGAGGTACTGCTCATCCTCGCTCAGAACGGCGTTTCGCAGCAGATCGGGCCGCCGCCGCCAGGTGCGCCGCAGGCCCTGCTCGCGCCGCCAGCGCGCGATCGCCTGGTGATTACCCTCCAGCAGCACGGGCGGCACAGCGCGCTCGCGGAACACCGCCGGTCGGGTATAGTGCGGCGCTTCCAGCAGGCCATCGGCGTGGCTTTCGCGCTCCGCACCCCCCTCCGCGCCCAGCACGCCGGGGATGTGGCGGATCACCGCATCGACGATCACCATCGCCGCCAGCTCACCGCCCGTCAGCACAAAATCACCGATGCTCAGCTCGTCGGTCACCACCAGGTCGGCCACACGCTCATCGATGCCCTCGTAATGCCCGCACAGCAGCATGATGCGCGGCTGCGCAGCCAGCGCCACCGCATCGGCGTGGCGAAACAGCCGCCCAGCCGGCGTCATCAGGATGACGGGGACATTCGCGGCAGCCCCGCGCACCTGCTCCACGGCGTGCACCACGACATCCGGCTTCATCACCATGCCGCCGCCGCCGCCGTAAGGCGTATCATCCACCTGCCGGTAGCGCGACAGGCTGTAATCGCGGATGTTGTGCAGCTGCAGATCGAGCAGGCCGCGGTCACGCGCCTTCCACAGCATGCTTTCCGTCATCGGGCCCGTGAACATCTCAGGAAAGAGCGTTAGAATGTCAATACGCATCGGCGCCTCCGTGCGCAATTCTAGCCGCCGCGCGGCCAGGAACAAGCATGACCTCTGGCTGATCGACGGCGCGAAAGGGACTGCCCTGATCCGTCTGCTGCTGCTGGCGCTCGTCGCGCTGGCCACAGCCGCCTGCACACTCGTTCAGGCTGTGCCGCCGCCCACCGCCGCGCCCTTCTCGGTGCAGTTCCAGACGCCGGAAAACGGCGCGCAGTTCACAGAAGGCGCGACCGTAAGCGTGCTGGTGTACGCTCAGGATCAGACCGGGCCAGGCATCGCCCGGATTGATCTGCTCGTCGACGATGTGCTGACGCAGCAGGGCGCGCCGGTCGAAAGCAGCGCCGTCCCCGCCTTCACCGTCGAGACGAACTGGACGGCGCAGGGCGTGGGCCTGCACGCGCTGACCGCCGTCGCCTACCGGAGCGATGGCTCTGCTGCGCCGCCCGTCAGCATTCGTATCGAAGTGGTTGCGCCGCCTTGACGGCCAGCCCCCAGACCGCAGGGGATCCCGTGACGACCTACCTTCTGCCCAGCAAGACCGCGCCGCGCGAAGATGAGCTGACAGACTCCGATCGGCGCTTTATCGCACAGCACTTCAGCGCCACCAATTATGAAGTTGTCGTGGACGGCCAGGGGATCGACTGGAGCAAGATCGACTCGATCGAAGTGGCCCGCGCTGCCCGCGACCCCGGCCCTTCCGGCTGGTTCGTCAGGAAGATCGTGTACGGCGGTGCAGAGCGCTATCACGTCGCGATCTACTCCGGCCGTTACGAGCTGGTGCTGCCCAATCTCTCGCTGGCCGGGGCGAAGTACGCCGTGCGGATGATCGCCTACTACCTGCGCAATCGCGTGCAGTACAGCGGCCCGGAGGATCTCGCCGCCACGGCTGAAGGCTGAAGTCGTGCGTCCGCTGCTGGCCGCTGCGCTGTTGTGGCTGGCCGCGTGCAGTCCGTCCCAGCCCGCCCCGCTGCTGCTGGCCGAAGCGGAGCAGAGCGCCGCGCCCGCGCTGGCCGCTGCCGGCGGAATGCTGGCCGCCGCGTGGGTGGGGGCCGATGCGCGCGGGATACATCACGACGCCCGCATCCTGACGCAGGACGGGCCGGCACAACCGGTCACGCTGCCGCTGCCGCCGCGCACGCCCTTCGGCCAGGCACTGCTGCCCGCCCCTGGCGGCTGGCAGTTGCTGTGGCGCGACCAGGACGAGGACGGCGCTCCCCGGCTGTTCACCGCACTGCTCTCGCCTGCGCTGGCCGTCGAGCGCGGGCCGCTGGCGCTCGACGATGCCGATGCCGGGCGGTACGCCGCCGTCTCAGACGGCCAGACTGCCTGGGCCGCCTGGGTCAGCGGGCCGCCAATCGCCCCGTCCATCGCGCTCTCCCGCATCGACGCAGCGGGCCGGCCACAGCCGCCGCTGACGCTGGCCGCCCCGGGCGATCATCCCGCGCTGGCCGCCACAAGCGATGCGCTGTACGCATTCTGGCTGGCAGATGGTTCGCTCGTGCGCATGCGCCTGGCGGATGGTGTGCCACTCGACCAGGTCGTCCTCACCGACGACGTGGCGCGCGCGCCGCTCGACAGGCTCGACCCCCTGCTGGCGGGCACAGACGGACGGCTGGGCGTGGTGTTCTGGAATATCGCGCGCGCTGCCGGCGAGATGGAAGTGTGGTGGACGTTCGGCCCGCTGGATGCGCCGTCGTGGCCCGCGCCAGTCCGCTTTCTCAGCGCCAGCGGAGCTGCGGTGCGCGTCGCAGCGCCACTGCCCGCGGCGCGCACCGAAGCTCCGCTGCCCATCGCCTACTGGGCCGGCGGGGATGTGCTGCTGGCCCACCTTCGCGATGGTGAACGTGGCGCAGAGACCGCGCTCAGCGGCAGCGTCATGCTGCTGGCCCCGCCGACGCTGGCTTGCGACGATGCCCGGCTGTGGGTGGGCTGGAGCGCCGCCCGGCCAGATGCTCCGGCGCTGCTTCAGGCGGCGACCGGTTCATGCTGAGGCACGAGCGGTACGCCAGCTGCTAGCACGCGTTGTAGTGGTCGATCCAGTCGATCAGCTCGCGGGCGGCCTCGGCGATCTCTGCCTCACCCTGCGCCTCTGCCTGCCGGCGCGCAGCCTGCAGAGCGCTGCGGTGCACGCTGCGGAAGTCGCCGATCGGGTACTTCATCCCCTGCGCGCCCGGCTGCGCCTCGTCCTGCGCCAGAAACCACGGCGCAGCATCGGCATCGCCCGCCTGCGTCAGGAAGGCGCGTATCTGCTCTGCATCCGGCTCGGCCATGCGCCAGTTGCTGTTGATGCGATATCTGCCCTGATCGATCAGCGCGCGGCCATGGCGCACCGCCGCATCATTCATCCTGAAGGCCATTTTCGCTCCTTTGCCCGCAGCGCCCGTCCCCAGACAGCCGCACGCCCTCACTGCAGCGCGCGGAAGATCACGCGGTAAGTGGTGATCGCCCGTTCGCCGGTGGTCGGATCGACGCAGGGCACCGCCGCCAGCGCCGTGGTGATCGGCTCGGCGCGGCCCGGCATGTCCACGCGATACTCCACGCCCTCAGTCATGACGAAGTCGGCATAGGCCGCGCCGCGCTCCGGAAGCAGACCGGTGTAGAACGTGCTCTCGCCGCCCGACCAGCGCACTCGAATGGGCTGACCGGGCACGCCAGTGCTGCCATTCAGCTCGTACACGTACGCCTCAATCCGCCCACCCTGCGCAGCGCTGCACGACGTCGTGACCGAGATCGCCTCGAACAGATCGACGCGCTGCGCCGTCGGCACGGCCACCACCAGCGGCGTCGGCGTGGACAGCAGCGCGCTCTGCGGCGTGGCCGTCTTGGTCGCCACGGGCAGCGGCGTCGGCGTGGGCAGCGAGACCTCCACCACTGTGGTCGGCGCGGCCTCGGCGCTGATCAGGCCATCTGCGCAGCCGCTGCGCCCCTGCGACTGATACAGCGCCATCATGCTGCGCACAGCGCGCAGGCCGCTGGTGTTCTTGACGTAGCCGGTCGTGGTGAGCTGGCAGGCGGCATCCGCCAGCGCCTGAAACGGATCACCGGGCAGGCGCAGCGTGATCAGCCGCTCGACGGCGCGATCAAGGTCGCTGTCCGCGCTGAAGGCCAGCCCGATAGCGATGAGATACTGCATGCGGTCGTCTGCGCGGATCTGCCACGGCGCGACATCGACCTGCTGCGTCGGGAACAGTACCCACGACACCAGCAGCCCCAGCGCCAGGCCCAACGCCAGGCCGAACAGCGCCCCGGCCAGTGAGAACGGCCGGCGCGGACGCTCGTATCTGCGTAAAGTCGGGTCAGATCGGGTCATCGTTCTGTCGATGCTGTCATGTCAGCGGGCGATACGGTTCCATGATCGGCGTCAGACGGCCCAGCCCCTGCGACAGCGCGACGAGGGCCCGAATATCGCCGATATCGCGCGAGTTGGTGATGAAGCGCTCCGTCACATCCTGCACGTAGGCGGGCACGTTGTCCACGCCCAACACGCGCAGGCGCTCCAGCGCGGCGGTCGCGTCTGCATCGACGGCGAATCCCTGCGCGATCATCACGGTATAGGCGTCGCGGAACTGCGGGGCGAGCGCGGCAGCCGGGCTGTCAGTCGTTTCGACCGGAAACTGCACCCAGCCAAGATACAGGCCCAGCCCAAAACCGATCAGCAGCGCGACCAGCAGCGTTCCGAAAAAGCGGCGCATGGCATCCTGTTCACGTGCCGCGCATGGGCGGCGACCGGTTTAAGTGTACAGAAGCGGGCGGCCATTCGCAAAGACGCGGTCGCGCCGCTATTGCGGTGCGCGGCGTTCGCGGCTAATCTGATGGCAGCGTTGGCGCGCTCAGAGCCAGGACGCTCTGGCGTTTTCTGCATCAGTTGAAGCAGCGCACGGCCGATGCACTGCGTCGCGCAGTCAGCCGCCGAACAGATGCCGAAGGTGGGACTCGAACCCACACGCCCTCGCGGGCAATTGATTTTGAGTCAATCGTGGCTGCCATTTCACCACTTCGGCAGGGCTTGAACATGGTAATTTCGCTGCGGAAAGATGTCAATGCCAGCATCCCCTCCTGAAGACGAGGCCGCGCTCATCCTCAGCGCCAGGCGCGGTGATCTGCAGGCCTTCAACGCGCTGGTGCTGGCCTACCAGGATGCGGCCTACACGCTGGCCTTTCGCCTGATGGGTGAAGCGCACAGCGCCGCGGACTGCACGCAGGACGCGATGATCGCGGCATGGCGCAAGCTGGACAGCTACCGCGGCGGCAGTTTCCGCGCATGGCTGCTGCGCATCACCGCCAACCAGTGCTACGATGCGCTGCGCCGCGAACGCCGGCGGCCTGCGGTGTCGATGGAGGCGCTCGGCCCGGAGGACTCCGACGACGAGCCGCCGCTGCCCGCCGCCGGCGACACCCCGGAGCAGGCCGCCGAGCGCCGAGCGCTGCAGCAGGCGATTCAGGACTGCATCTCCGCGCTTGCGCCGGATCAGCGGCTGGCGCTGGTGCTGAGCGATGTTGAGGGCCTCGACTATCAGGCGATTGCCCAGCACACCGGCGCTGCGCTCGGCACCATCAAGTCGCGCATCAGCCGTGCGCGAGCCAGCGTGCGCGACTGCCTGCGCGCTGTGCAGGAACTTCTTCCGCTTTCATATCGTCTATAGAACGATGATCATACAAGGCGCACTTTGGCCGTGAACGACCGCGATCTCGAACTGCTCTCCAGCGATCTGGACAACGCGCTTTCACCGGCGGAACGCGCAAAACTGGAGCGCCGCCTTGCCGCCGACCCCGCGCTGCGCGCCGAACGCGACAGCCTGGCCAGCACCCGCGCGCTGATCGCCAGCCTGCCGGCCCTGCGCGCCCCGCGCGATTTCGCGCTCACGCCGCAGCAGGCGCGTTTCGCACGTCCGCCGCAGCCGCGCATCCTGTCCTATGCCGCCAGCTTCGCCTCCGCCGCCGCGGCAGTACTACTGCTGGTGATCGGCTCCTCGCTGCTCACCAGCCAGGCCAGCGTGCCGGCGCCGGCTGCGCAGATCGCAGCAGCGCCCACAGCAGCGCCGACTTTGGAACAGCTCCTTCGCAATGCACCGACCGATGCGCCCTCCGTCGAGGCCCTCAATGCGCCGGCGCCAATGGCTGCGGGCGGCGTGGCTGAGCAGTCAGCGGTGGCCGGCACCGTGCAGAATCAGACCGAATTCAGCGCTGAGGCCATGCCCAATATCGCTGCAGCATCGGCGGAAGGCGCCCCCGCCGTGGCTGGCGCAGTACAACAGGCCGATGCGCTCTACGCTGCGCCCACGGAACAGGCAATGATGACCGCGCTCCCCACCGAAGCGCCGGGCACACCGACGCCGGTTGTCGTCGCGAGCGCAACCGCCGTGCCTGTGCCTTCCGCGGAGCAGGTCGCACGGGCCGCGCAGGCCGATCGCATGTGGATGGGGATTACGGTGCTGGTGATCGCCGCGGTGCTGGGCCTGATCGCCGTGCTGGCGGCGCTCAGCGCGCGGCAGCGCCGCTCATGAACAGTGCAGCGCGCGCTCCCCGACGGACTCGGTGAGGTCGTACAGATCGAACGCCATCTGGGGCAGGCGCAGCACGCCGTAGGTGTGCGAGGTGGCGCGCAGGTTCTGGAAGGTGTACAGCGACCCGGGGTTGATCACGCAGCCCTTCTCCACGCGCATGTACAGCGGCACGTGCGTGTGGCCTGTCACCAGCACATCGGCGTTGAGCGAAGTCAGCATCATGTTGAGCAGCGTGGCGGAGATGTGATCGCGGTACAGGCCCCACAGGTTGTTGCCGGGCTTGCCGTGGCACATGAAGATCGAGCGCTCCTCGAACATGCCGCGCCACTCCAGCGGCAGGTCCTTCAGGAAGGCGCTGTTCTCCGGCTTCAGCGCCTGGCCCCAGCTGTCGTGGTTGCCGCGTACTGTGGGAATGCCGCGCTCGCGGATGGCTTCCACGACGCTGTCTGGCTGGGGCCCGCGGCCCACCAGGTCTCCTGCGCAGATGATGAAATCAGCCTGATGGTGCTGTTCCAAACGGTCGAGCGCAATTTGCAGGGCGGCGTAATCCCCGTGAATGTCGGAAATGACCCCGATGTCCATCCTGGAATCCCGAGGGCGTGAAAGTGGTCATATTATACTGTTTTAACATCCCGGCGCATAGCGGCACGCGCCGCCATCTCAGCAAGTATTCAGCCTGCGCCATGCCAATTGACTGACCATGTGCTATCATCAGGAGATGGTTTGCCAGATCGGTGGCCGAACGTACCCAGCCTATGACCCAGATCCTGCTCATCCGCCATGCCGTCAACGACTTCGTCAAAACAGGCAGGCTGGCGGGGTGGACGCCCGGCGTCCATCTCAACGAGGAAGGCCGCGCCCAGGCGGAGGCGCTAGGCAGGCGCATGTCCGGCGCATCGATTGACGCGCTGTACGCCAGCCCGCTGGAGCGCACCATGGAGACGGCGCAGGCCGTGCAGCAGCACCATCCGCGCCTGGAAATCATTCAGGAGCCGGGCATTGGCGAGGTGCGATACGGTGACTGGCAGGGCAAGACGGTCGCTGAGCTGCAAAGCCGCAAGATGTGGCATGTGGTGCAGCATTATCCATCGCGCGCGGTCTTCCCCAACGGCGAAACCATGCGCGAGGTGCAGGCGCGTGCCGTCAACACCGTCGAGGCGGTCGCCGCCCGTCACCCGCGCCAGACCGTGCTGATTTTTACGCACGCCGACATCATCAAGATGCTGCTGGCGCACTTTCTGGGCATGCACCTCGATGCCTTCCAGCGCATCGCCATCGCGCCGGCCTCGATCAGCACTGTTCAGCTGGACTACGGCCGGCCCACCATCGGCGTGATGAACGACACCAGTCATTTGCACGACCCGGAGCAGGCGCGCCGCGCTGCTGCCCCGCCCGCGGTCTGATCGGACAGCCAGCGAGACCATGGCCCATTCAGAGATTGAGCTCAACCCGGTAGATTTCGTCACCATCGGCACCATCGGCCCCAAGGGGCAGCGCGTCTTTCATTTGCAGGCGGGCGCGCAGGCGAAGGTGATCACAGTCATCATCGAGAAGGAGCAGGCGCGCGCGCTCAGCGAAGCGATCCGCGAACTGCTCGATGACCTTGCAGGCCGCTTTCCAGACCGCCAGCCGGGCGGCGTGCGCGACTATAACCTTGACCTGCGCGAGCCGGTGGAACCGCTCTTCCGCGTCTCGCAGATGGGCATCGGCTATGACGAGGATCGCGATCAGATCGTGCTGGTGGCGCAGGAGATGATGCGTGGCCGCATCCTCGATGAAGACGACGATGATGATGAAGACGACGCGGAAGACGATGACGCCGTCATCATCCGACTGTGGTGCTCGCGCGCGCAGATGAGCGCGCTGGCCGACCACGCCATGAGCATCGTGCAGTCTGGCCGGCCAGACCCGCGCCAGAACGGCCGGCTGGTGTACTACTGGACGTAAGCTCATGAGCGACCTGCCCGACTCGTCCGCCTCCACGCCCATCTCGCACGAGCGCGTGCTGCAAGTGATGCAGAACGGCGCGCTCGACGAGGAATACGGCATGCTGCGCTGGAGCTCGAACTATGCCTTTCTCGTCGGCATCGCACTTGAAGATGTCAGGCTGACGAGCGTTTACAAGCCGCAGACGGGCGAACGCCCGTTGTGGGACTTCCCGGATGGCACGCTGTGCTACCGCGAGTACGCCGCTTTCCTCACGTCCGAGGCGCTGGGCTGGCAGATCGTGCCGCCCACCGTGCTGCGCACTGGTCCGCGTGGCCTGGGTAGTTTCCAGTTCTATATCGATCACGATCCCGAACAGCACTACTTCACATTTGATGAGGCGCTGCGCCCCCAGCTTCAGCGCATCGCGCTGTTCGACGCGCTCATCAACAACGCCGATCGCAAGGGCGGGCACTGCCTGCTCGATGCTTCCGGCCACATCTGGGGCATCGACCACGGCATCACCTTCCACAGCGGCAGCAAGCTGCGCACCGTGATCTGGGATTTCGCCAATCAGCCGGTCCCCGAGGCGCTGCTGGCCGATGTCACCCAGCTCGAAGTGCTGCTCAGCGATACGAACTCCGCCTACCGCCGTGCGCTGGATGAACTGCTGGCTCCGGACGAAGTGCGCGCCTTTCAGCGGCGCATTCGCCTGCTGCTCAGGCTGGGCGCCTTCCCTCTCCCCGGCGCTGGCCCCAACTACCCCTGGCCGCCGGTATAACCCATCCATTACAACCATTTAACACGATCCGTTCGCAAGATTAAACGAAACACTGCATACTGGAGGATGAACATGCAGCCTGCGGGCTGCCTGGTTATTCCTGACGATTGGAGGAGGCAGAAATGACGGTCAGAAAGCTGCTGTTCGTACTATTCGCGGGGATGCTGCTCATCGGTGGGGCGGTGGCCGCTCAGGACGACGGCTTCGCGCTGGTGGTGCTGCATACCAACGACACGCACGCGCATCACGACGCCAACCGCAGCGGCGATGGCGGCGCAGCCCGCCTGGCGACCGTCGCGGCGCAGGTGCGCGCCAGCAACGACAACGTGCTGCTGCTCGATGCCGGCGACCGCTTCACCGGCACGCTCTATCATCAGCAGTATCGCGGCCAGGACAACGCGCAGCTCATGACGCTCATCGGCTATGACGCCATGACGCTGGGCAATCACGAGTTCGACGATGGCAACGAAGTGCTGGCCAACTTCATCAACGCCGTGGACTTCCCGGTCGTCAGCGCCAACATCAGCGTACCCGAAGGCGATGCGCTCTCTGGCCTGATCGCCCCGTATGTTGTGCTGGATGTCAACGGCCAGTCGGTCGGCGTGATCGGCATCACCACCGCGGAGACGGCCAACATCGCCTCGCCCGGCGCCGGCACAACGTTTGATGGCGATTACGCCACCGTGGTCAATGCCGCCGCTGCCGAGCTGGCTGCGGCTGATGTCAACAAGATCATCCTGCTCTCGCACATCGGCTACCTGAACGATCTGGCGCTGGCCGAGCAGCTCGTCGGCGTGGACGTCATCATCGGTGGGCACAGCCACACCCTGCTCAGCAACGCCTACACCGCCGCGGGTGGCCTGTCCTACCCCGCTGAGCTTTCCACCGCTGCGGGCGAGCCGATCGCCGTGGTGCAGGCGGGCGGCGGTGATCTGATGTACGTTGGCCGGCTGGAGCTGGAGTTCGATGTCAACGGCGTGCTCTCCAGCTGGGGCGGCGACACCGTCATGCTCTCGCGCTACATCACCCCGGATGCAGATGTCGAGGCCCTGCTGGCCGAGCTCGCCGCCCCGATCGAAGCGCTGCGCGCCACACCCGTGGGCACGACCAGCGCCTTCCTCGTCGGCGATCGCTCGGTGTGCCGCGTCACCGAATGCAACCTCGGCAACCTGATCACCGATGCGCTGCGTGCGCAAACCGGCGCGCAGATCGCCATCACCAACGGCGGCGGCATCCGCAGCAGCGTGCCCGTCGGGCAGGACCTGCCGGCTGACCTCGCGCTGGCCACGCCCTACGAGGTCACGCTGGGCGATGTGCTGACCGTGCTGCCCTTCGGCAACCTCGTCGCCACTTTCGAGCTGACCGGCGCGGATGTGGTCGCGGCGCTGGAGAACGGCGTCTCAGCCGTCGGGACCGACACCGGCACCGGTCGCTTCCCGCAGGTCTCCGGCCTGCGCTTCACCTTCGACGCGGATGCCGAACCGGGCAGCCGCATCACCAGCGTGGAGGTGCAGGCGGCTGATGGCAGCTTCGCCCCGATCGACCTGGAAGCCACCTACTCGATCGTCACCAACGACTTCATGCGCCGTGGCGGTGATGGCTACAGCGTATTCGCCGAGAACGCCATCAACCCGTACGATTTCGGTTCGCCGATGGACCAGGTGGTAGCGGACTACATCGCCGCCAGTTCGCCGATCAATCCGCAAATCGAGGGCCGCATCCTCACCGTCTCGAACTAGCCAGTCACCACGCCGGGGGCAGTCGTCTGCTCCCGGCGCAAGCGTAGTGTGCTACGGGCGCTCCTCCACGGGGCGCCCGTGGTGTTTCCAGCAGCGGCGCTGCCGCAATCCGCACGTGGTCAGGCCAGCGCACATCGGCTAGAATGACGCTGCGGTGCGCACCGGACGGAGACCCCATCGTGCCCAGCGAGCAGGCGCGCGAATTACGGCAGCAGGGAATCCTCGCTGCGAAGGCCGGACAGCGGGAAGAAGCGCGTCGGCTGCTGCAGCAGGCTATTCGACTGGAGCCGACCAGTGAGACCGCCTGGCTGTGGCTGGCGAGTGTCGCCCGCGATGTTCGCGAGCGCGAGTTCTGCCTGAAGCGTATCCTCGAACTCAACCCGTCGCATCCCCAGGCGCTGCAAGGCATGGCTGCGCTGCGCAGCCAGCAGCAGCCGCCCGCGCCACAGACTCCCGCCGCCACGCCACCCACAGCCGCGTCTGCGCCAGAGCTGCCCGCCCGGCCCCCGGACCCGTATCGCATCGAGGCGGAACAGCGCCGCGCCGCGCCTCCATCCGACAACGAGATCATGTCGCGTCCGCCCGGCGTCCCACTGCCTCCGGCTGAGCGGCTGGCCGATGCGCAGCGCCTGGCCGAGACCCTGATGCGCGATACGCAGGCTACGCCGCCGGCCAACAACATCCGCTGGGTGCGCCGCGCACGCAATCGTGCTGGCGAAGGCGATGCGCTGCGCTGGCGGCTGCGCCTGGGCGCGGCGACCGCCGCCGCAGTGGTGGCGCTGCTGCTCGTGGCGCGCGGGCTGATCGCCCTCAGCCCGGCGGCACAGCTGGTGGTCTTCGGGCCCAGCGCCACGCCCAGCCCGACGCCCACCTTCACGCTCACGCCGACGCCGGGACTGACCCCCACGCCTTCGCCCACGCCGCAGCGCAGCCCAACGGCCAGCCCCACTCCACCCAGCGACCTGCGCCCCGCCAACGGTGCACCGCGCCCGACGGCGCTCTATCCAGACGCAAAGCTGGGGAGCAGCTTCGAGGATGCTATTCACGCGCTCGAACGCGGCGATGCTGCCGCTGCGCTGCCCGTGTTCACAGCGGAGCGTGTGCGACAGCAGGAGAACGCATCCGCGCTCTTCCAGCCCGCGCCCTATTACTACGAAGCATTGGCCAACCTTCAGCTCGGCCGCCTCCGCTCCGCGCTGATCGCGCTCGATCACGCGGAGGATGCGATGACGCCGCGCACCACGCCGAACGAGCGTGCGCTCATCGCCAGCGGATACGCGCAGGCATACCTTGCGCTGGCGCAGCAGGCGCACGACCAGCGCATCGCCTCACAGATGCGCGACTACAGCGAACGCGCGCTGGTGGCAGCGCGACGGGCGGTCGGCTGCGCACTCTCCGACGAGGCGACCGCCACCCCTGAACCCGGACCGGCGGTGTGCGATCCGGCGCTGGCGGCCCCCTACCTCGTGACCGCGCGCATCTATGCCATGCGTGGCAGCTACGCCCAGGCGCTGCAGACGCTCGACGACGCGCTCGCCGTCGATGCGCTGTCCAACAACACCCTGCTGCTGCTGGAGAAGGGACAGATCTACCTGGCGCAGCGCCATTTCGCCGACGCCGGGCAGCAGGCCTATCTCGCGCGCTACGTCGACCCCACCAGCGAGGGCGCGTACCGCCTGGGCATCACCGCCAGCCTGGCACAGAACCATCCGGGCGACGCCGTGCTGCTCGCGCAGGACTGGCTGATCGCGTATCCCGGCAGCAGCGAGGCATGGCGCGCACTGGGCGACGCCCGCGCCGCGGAGGGCAACCCCGATCTGGCGCTGGTCGCCTATGCGCAGGCGCTGCAGGGCGGCCCACCGGCGCAGCGTGCCGCAGCCTATGCCGCCCGCGCTGCGATCCGGCAGGCTTCCGGACAGACCTCTCAGGCGCTGGAGGACCTGGACGCGGCGCTGGAGCTGGATGACCAGCCGGCCTACCGCGCTGCCCGCCTCGTGGCCGCACTCGACAGCGCCGGCGCCGGTGCAGACGAGTCGTTTGCAGACGATCTGGCCGCTCTGCGCGAGGCCGATGCGCTCAGCGATGAACAGCTCGACGCGCTGCAGGGCCGCGCGCAGGTCAGCGCCGCCGTTGCCGACCGCGTCGCGCTGGAGTGCCCGCCAGAGACCGGCACCCTCTCACAGGCCGGCGCGCTGCTCACTGCAGCGGCTGCCAGCAACGCGCTCAACGCCAGCGAGCGCGGCGCCGTGTATGAGGCGCTCTCGGTGGTGTGGCTGTGCCTGGGCGACCTCGACCTGGCGCAGTCGGCTGCGGACCTGGCGCTGCAGGCTGGGGAGACCGCTGCACGCCGCTACTGGCGCGGACGCATTGCAGAGGCACGGGGAGCGCTGCAGGCCGCGCTGCGCGACTACGAGTGGTCGCTGACCCTTGCGCGTCTGCAGCCCGGCGCAGCGGATGCGCCCAGCGTGCAGGACGCTGCCGAGCGGGTGCGCAGGCTGCACAACGAGTCGGCGATCCCAGAGCCGAACAGCACGCCTCTGGCAGCCAGCCCCGCCCCCGCAGCAACGACTGAACCAGCCAGCGCCACGCCGACGAGAAGCGCTGCACCAACGGTGCCGACGTCAGACGCAGCGGCACTCACCACGCCGCAGCAGACACCCGTGCCGGATGCTGCTAACGCGCCGATCGATCCCTGAGCGCTGCCAGAAACTCCGCTACGACAGCTTCCGGCTCGTGATAGCAGCGGTCTGCGCTGTAGCGGCGCACGAAGTCGAAGCCGGACTCGCGCAGCAGGGCATCGCGCGCGGCGTCGCTGGCGGGCTGGTGCCACGGCCCATCGACCTCCAGCATCCCCCAGCGCCCGCCGGCCACGATCACGAAGTCGGTCTCCCGGCCCTGGCGGTCTGCGGCGGCGCCCAGGCGCGCGCGCGTCGGCGCGAGGTAGGCTGCGCCCGCGTGATCCAGCGCCCGGGCGATGCGCACCTCGCTTTGCGAGCGAAAGATCATGCCTTTGTACGGATGCAGCGGATAACGGGAGTCTTCGGCCAGAGAGCGGTTGCCGGCGCGGCGCAGGCGCGGGCGCTGCTCGTCTGCCTCGGCCTGTAGGGTGTGCTGCTGCGCCAGATGCAGCGCGGTCTGCAGCTGCATGCGCTGGCGGCGCTCGCGCAGCGCCAGCCATGCCAGCGCCACGATCAGCGGCAGCGCCGCCCACAGCGCCGGCCAGCGCAGCGCCGCCAGCACGAACAGCACCGCGCCAGCCAGCGCACACACCGCCGCCAGCGCCCGACCCGGCGGCAGTCTGCGCCTGTGAGTCATCGGGCGCTCAGGCGCAGATCGGGCACGCTGCCCGCTCAGGGATCGAAGCGCGTGCCCAGCGCCGCCGGAGGATCGGAGCGCAGCACATTCCGCATCCACTTCTGCGCCGGCCTCGGCAGCACGCGCAGCAACCGTTCGACCACGCCGCTGCTCACCAGAATCAGCGTGCCGATCATCAGCAGCCAGGGCAGCGCGTTCAGCAGCACCAGCGGGATGTCGATATCCGGGCTGCGCTGCGCCGCCGAGGACAGTGCGCGCAGCACGGCGAACAGGTACGCGCCCAGCACCACGCGGAACGGATGCCAGCCGCCGAAGATCACAATCGCCAGCGCGATCCAGCCGTCGCCGCGCATCGCCGGCGGATTGGACCAGCCCGGCTTGATCGCCAGCGTGTAGGCCGCGCCGCCCAGCCCGACCAGCGCCCCGCCCAACATGGTGTAGAAGTAGCGCAGCCGGTTCACCCGGTCGCCGCGCGCAAACGCGGTCTCCGGGCGATCGCCCACGGCGCGCATCGCCAGGCCGTGGCGCGTGTGGAACATCCAGTACCAGATGACGAAGATCAGGATGTAGCTGATGTACACGATCATCGGCTGCATGAACAGGATCGGCCCGACCAGCGGGATCTCGGACAGGATGGGCAGATTGATCTGCGGCATGATCGGCGCGCGATTGCCGGTCACATCCTGGCCGATGAACACCGCGATGTCGGCGCACAGCAGCGTGAGCACGAAGCCCACAGCCACCTGGTCCTGGCGCAGTGAGATGTTGCCCAGGGCCACGATCAGCGCGATCAGCGCACCCACCGCCATCGCCGCCAGGCAGCCGACCACCACGCTGCCCGAAGCGAAGCCGGCCACGAAGCCCGCCAGCGCCGACAACATCAGGCTGCCATCCAGCGACAGGTTGGTCACGCCGGCGCGCTCGGTGATGGTCTCACCCAGCCCGGCGATCACCAGCGGCGTGGCGTTGGCGATGATGCTGCTGAGGACATTGATCGTTTCTTCATTCATGAGCAGCAGCCTTTGCAGACACTTCGGGAGTTGGCGCAGCAGACGCGGGGGAAGCGCCGCCATCCGCCGAGGCGGCACGCCGCAGCAGCAGGCGCTCGCGCACGCCGTTGAACAGCAGCACCACCAGCACCAGCGTGCCCTGCAGCACACCGGCCAGCGAGGCATCGAGGCCCAGCGCGATGCGCAGGCGTGTACTGCCCGCCAGGATCGCCGCGAAGGCGAAGGTGACCAACGGGACCCACAGCGCGCGCGAGCCGGTCAGCAGCACCACCAGCAGGCCGAGGAAGCCGATGCCGCCGGAGACGTTCGGGCGCAGGCTGTCGTAGGTGAACAGCACGCGATATGCGCCGCCGATGCCGGCCAGCATACCGCACACCATGAACGCCGACAGCATCGTGCGCGTCGTCGCCACGCCCAGCAGCAGCGCCGAGCGTGAGTTGCGGCCGGTCGCCTTCAATTCAAGGCCCCAGCGCGTGCGGCGCAGCACCACGATGACCGTCACAATCGCGATCGCGGTGATCGCCAGCGCCAGCATGCTGACCGGGAAGCTGTCCGCCATCGGCAGCAGCAGCGAGTCTGGCGGAAACGGATCGGTCGCCTGCGCCGTGCCACCGGTGGGCGGCGCCCACGGGCCGGCGATCAGGTAGATGGCATACACGCTGGCGATCGCGTTCAGGCCCACGCCGCCAAAGATCTCGTGCACGCCGAAGCGCAGCTTGAGCACACCGACCAGCAGGCCCCACAGCGCGCCGCCCAGCATCGCCAGCACGATCTCAACGGGCACCAGCACCAGCGGCGGCAGGGGCAGCGTGCGCGCAGCCCAGCTGGCGAACAGCGCGCCCATCATCATCTGGCCTTCCACGCCGATGTTCCACAGCCCGGCGGTGAAGGTCAGCACCAGGCCCATGCCGCACAGCACCAGCGGGATCCAGAAGTTGACCACGCCAGCAGTGGACTCGGTGTTGCGGAAGGCGCCTTCCCAGATCTTCGTGAACACCGCCAGCGGGTCCTGGCCGACGGACACAACCAGCAGGGAAGTGATCGCCAGCGATACGCCGATCGGGATCAGCACGAATGCCGTGCGCGCAACAGACCGCGTGTTCATGAGAATGCTCCGCCGATCAGCCGGCCCAGATCATCGATGGTGGTGCCGGCCACGTCTGTGATCTCGTGCGTGCGGCCAGCGAAACACACGATGATGCGGTCGCTGTACGTCACCACTTCGTCCAGGTCCGCAGAGGTGAACAGGATCGCCGTGCCGGCAGCGCGGCGCGCCATGAGCTGCTCCCAGATGTAACGCGCAGAGTCCACGTCCAGGCCGCGCGTGGGCTGCTCCAGCGCCAGCACGCGGGGCTGGTCTGGCAGGAGCGCCATCAGGAAGCGCTGCTGGTTGCCGCCGGAGAGCTGCTGGATCTGCGACTCCGGCGTGCCGCGCACGTGGAAGCGCTCGATCTGGCTGGCGGTGCGCCCGCGCTGCCCTGCCCAGTCGACCAGGCCGCCGCGCCCGGTCAGCGCCATGTGTTCAGTCAGCGACAGGCCGGCGATCAGCCCTTCCTCGACGCGCCCGGCTGCGCAGAACACCGTCCCCGCGCCGAGGTAGTCGCGATAGGCGCGGCCAGTCATATCGCGCTCGCCCAGCCGCACATGCCCGCGAGAGGGGCGGATCAGCCCGGCGCAGGCGCGCAGGATCATCTCCTGGCCGCTGCCATCCAGCCCGGCGAAACCGATCACCTCGCCCGCGCGCACCGACAGCGAGAACTGATCGATGTGCACGCGCTTGCTGCGCAGCGTCAGCCGGTCCAGCGCCAGCGTCGTCCCGCCCAGCGGCACCGCCGAGCGTGACTCCGGGGCGAGCTGCTGGCCAAACATCAGCGTGACCAGCTCGTCCGTCGTCGCCGGCATGTCGCGCTCACCCACCAGCCGGCCAGCGCGCAGCACGATCACCTCATCGCACAGCGCGATCACATCTTCCAGCTTGTGCGATACCAGCAGCACGATCAACCCGTCGTTGTGCGCCAGCGAACGCAGCGACTCGAACAGCGTCTCTTTCTGCTCTGCAGAGATGCCGGTGGTCGGCTCGTCCAGGATCAGCGCGCTCACGTTCAGCGCCAGCAGGCGCACGATCTCCAGCTGCTGCCGCTGGCCAATGCTCAGGCTGGCGACGGAAGCATCCGGCTCCAGCGTGAAGCCGAAGCGCTCCGCCTGCTGCGCCAGCCGGGCAGTCGCCACGCGGGCGCTCATCCGCCGGCCGGGCGGCTGGCCGTACATAAAGTCCTCAAGCACAGTGAATGAGGCGACATCCAGCGGATCCTGCTGCAGCATGCCGATGCCGCAATCCAGGGCCGCCAGCGGGCTTCCGAAGCGCAGCGGTTGGCCATCCACCAGGATCTCGCCGCTGTCCGCCGGCTGATAGCCCGCCAGGATCTTCATCAGCGTGGACTTGCCCGCGCCGTTTTCGCCGAGCACGCCCACTATCCGCCCGGGGTGCAGCTTCAGGCTGATGTCATCGTTGGCATGCACTGCGCCGAAGCACTTGTGAATGTGGCGAAATTCTATTTCCATGAGGGTTCATTCTGCCGTATCGCGCGGCACTGCCGCAAGCAAAGGAGGGGTGCTGTCGCCAACACCCCTCCGCATCATCGATCCTTCAACAGCGCCGCGCAGCTCCTGCGAGCCTACGAGCTGGCGCCGACCATGCCTTCGAGAATCTGGGGCAGGTACCACACGTCGAGCACATCGACGAACTGCCCATCAGCCGCCAGCTCAGTGCCATCCTGCAGGTTGAGCGGGCCAATCCACAGCGGGAAGGCTGCCGGCGTGAACGGGCTCGCTGCAAACGCCGCCACATCCGACTCGAACTGCGTCAGCAGCGCGGTGTTCTCTTCAGACAGCGCCGGGCCCATCAGGAAGCCGACCGCCGTGGTATCGAGATTGTTGATTTCCGGCCAGGACGGACCGATCCAGTTCCACGACTGCTCCCACGTGCCATCCGCCACCGACTGCACCAGCTCGGTATAGCGCGGGCCCCAGTTGAAGTATGGCACGCCCAGGCACACTTCCGGCCCCAGCTCGCAGGCGCCGGCATAGTCATACGGGACCGCCCACACGTTCTCGCCGTTGGCAGCACGCTGCGCGGCAATCTGGATCGCCTCAGGCGTATCGATGCCGGAGATGACCACATCCGCGCCGCTGTCGAAGAACGTGTTCACTTCTTCGGTCGGGTCCAGCGTCACACCGGGGATGTTGAACCAGAAGCCGATCCACGTCACCGTGAAGGTCAGGTCATCCGGGTTGCCGCCCTTCAGGCCGTAGCAGTAGCGCGCGCCCAGATAGGCCGATGAGGCCAGCCGGCGGGTTTCGCCGTTGATCAGCGGGCCCAGATAGCCAATGTTGCCTGTGGACGTCTGCAGGCCGGCAGCGCAGCCGCCGATCAGCTTGCCAATTTCCATCTGGCCCATCAGGTTGCCCAGGTTGGCCGGCGCCTCACCCGTCAGTACGTCGTCACCAGAGATGTTGATGAAGGTGGTGTCCGGGAACGCCTCAGCCACACCCTTGGTATCTTCCTCGAACGAGTCCGAGGTGGTGATGATGAGCTGAGCGCCCTCGTCCACCATATTCTGCACCACGTCCTGCAGCGTGGTCTCCGGCGCATCGGCCGGGTTCAGGCTGGGGAAGTACACCATGCGCGCACCCGGGACGTTCGCTTCCACATACCGTCCACCCTCGTAATGCGCCTGCGACCAGCCGCGATCCGTCTCCGGACCCACGAGCACCAGTCCAAACACAAATTCGTCCTGCGCCGCGAGCGGAACGACCGCAAGCAGCAGCAGCACCCCGACGACCGCGGCAAGCAACAGCAGTTTTCTGCTCATCTAACCCTCCTCAAGAATTTGCTCCTGCACCATTATGAGTTTAACGCGCTGTGAAAAACCGACAACCCACGAAAATCACAAGAACTACCTGTACCTTTTTGGACATTTTCCCGTGGCCCCTCCGTCGGCTTGCGGCTGAACAGGCGAAGGCCGGCCAGCGCGATCTCACGCGCACGTGCGTCCGCGAACAAATGACGCATAGTCCGTTTTCGATAGATTCGTGTTATGCTCTTCTCAGAATCTCCACCATCGGGCGATAGGGCGGCGCATGGCCGAAATCAGTTTGCGCGAATACCTGTCTGAGCTGGACAGGCTGCTGGAGAACAACGCGGCGGATGATGTCATCCTGCACAGCCGCCACATCCTGCAGTCCTATCCCAAAAATGCCAGCGCCTATCGCGCGCTTGGCCGGGCGCTGCTGCTGAATGGCCGTTCTGACGAGGCGGAAGCCGCGCTGCGGCGCGTGCTGGCTGTCATCCCCGATGACTTCGCGGCGCATGTCGGCCTGAGCGAAATCTACGACCTCAAGCGCCGTGGCGATGAAGCCATCTGGCATCTGGAACGCGCGCTGGAGGTCAAACCGTCAGATCGCGCGCTGGTCGAACAGATGCGCGCGCTCATTCGGCGTTACAGCGGGGTCGATCAGTCGAAAGTTCCTCTGACTGCCGGCGCAGTGGCCCGCCAGGCGATGCTCAACGGCACGTACGAGCAGGCGATCGATACGCTGCGCAACGCGCTCGTGCGCCATCGTAATCGTACCGATCTGCGCCTGCTGCTGGCGCAGTGCCTGTGGGCCGGCAGTGATCCGGTCGAAGCGGCTGAAACCGCCATGGACGTGCTGGCGGTGCTTCCGGACTGCCTGGCGGCCAATCGAATCATGAGCGAGCTCTGGTTGCGCAACGGCCGCCCGTCGGATGCGCAGGCCTTTCTCAATCGTGTGCAGGCCATCGATCCCTACATCGCGGTCGAGATCGCCACCTCCGCGCCAGTGGAAGACGACGCCTATCACATCGAACATCTCGACGTGCAGCGCATCGCCCGCAGCGAGATGGCCGCCGCCCGCCCGGACTGGCTGCAGGACATCCGGCCAGAATCGGACGCGCCGTCTGCCGCCGAGCATTCCACCGGCTCCTCAGGCAGCTCTGGCCTGCTCGCTGGCGCGCCCCCTGCGCCCACACCGGCCTTTGATCCCGGAACATTTGATGTCGACTTCAGCGATCTGGTCGATAACTCGCAAGGGGAAATGCCGGAGTGGATGAGCGCCGCCACCCTGCAGGTCCCGCTCGCTGCCCCCGAAAGCCTGCGCAGCGAGCTTGTGCCGCCCGCGCAGAACACTCCACCTGTCGATGAGCTGGATGACGAGCTGCTCACCTTCGCGCAGGTGATCGCAGCAGATCAGGAATCGCCTGCCCCCACCCTCGACGATGAGGACCCGCTCGAATGGCTGAGCAACCTCGATCTGAAGCAGTCCGACGAATCTTCTGCGCCTGCAGTGGTCAGCGCACAGCCGGCACAACCAGAGCCGCGCTGGATGCAGGATGCCCCCCCGCCGGTGGATGACAGGGATCGCACGCTGATTGCACCTGGCTTAGGCCTGACAGATCATGTGCAGAAGCCCAACTTCGGCTTCAGCACCTCTGAACTGCGCGAATACGAGGACATCGCCAGCGCGCAGAAGGATGACAACGACTGGCTGGAGCAGGTCTCCAAAGAACAGTCCGGCGTGCCTGGCCCCCGGCGCGGCCTCACCGCTATGATCGGCGACAAGCGCTTCGACAACCTGGACAACCTGGAGCAGTCGCCCGCTGAACCGGAAGCATGGATGCGCGCCTTCGACTCCATGCAAAGCGGCAGCGCTGACACCTCGTCTGTTCCCGACTGGCTGGCCGAGATCGACGCGACGCAGGACAGTGTCGAGACTGCATCCGCGGGCGCGCCGCCACCGCAAGAAGCGTCGACCGTGCTGCCGCCGGATTTCGACTGGGGCAATTTCACCGTTCCGACCGAAACCGAGGCACCCCCCGCGCCTGAGCCTCAGGCAACCGAGGACTGGCTGGCTTCGCTGGAGGAAAGTGCCGCTGCGGATGAACCGCTGGCGCAGAGTCCGTCCTGGCTAAGTGAACTCCTGCCTGAGGCAGAAACGCCCGAGTTCGAAGCTGAAGCGCCGCTTGCCAGCAGTCGCACCGAAGAGGCTGCGCTCTCATCGATTGCCAGCGAGATTCAACAGCGGCTGGACGATGACCGCAACCGTGCGCTGGACGCCGAATTTGAACGCGATATGGATCTCATCCTGCCGGATGTGCCGCTGCTCGATCTTGATTTGCCGGATGCGCTCGATCTGGCGCCCGCCGCAGCGCCCGACGCGCCCACGCTCACCGAAGTGCCTGCTGCGCAGCTGCCGACACCTCAGCCCAGCTTCGGCAGCGAGGAGATCGCCCCGCTGGACGCGATGTTCGAGCAGATGGAGCCGGCGCAGGCCGCTGCCCTGTCATGGTTGAATGCATCGCCGCCCGAAGACGACGCGCTGAACGAACCTGCGCCCGCGCTCAGCATCCTTGACGAAGCCGCACCGTCCGCATCGGATATCGACTGGGCGCATGTCGGTGATGACGATGACGCGCTGGCCGGCTATGCGTCAGATCCCGTGTACGATCCCGGCACCTGGCTGACGTCTGAGACGCAGACACCATCACTGGATGACTGGCTCGATCAGGTACAGCCCGAAGCTGGTCAGGAAGGAGAGGCCGCCGTGCCCACGCTCGATGATGAACTCGCGGCGCTGTTTGCCGACCCGGAAGAAGATGCCGGCGCGCAGGCGCAGGAGAGCGCCGAAGCAATCCTGTCCGAGCCGGAATACTCCACTTCTGCGCCTCAGGACGAGCTGGATGCGCTTTTCACGGAGGCGGCTGCAGAGCCCGCAGAAGACGACTGGCTGGCAGAAATCAATGTCGATCAGCCGGCCACCTCGCCGGATTTCGCGCCTGAGTTCAATGAGGCAGCCGAAGCGCAGGCCTCAGACAGTCAGCGCGCGAGCGCCGATGCGATCAGCACTGACGAGATCAACGCGCTGTTCGGCGCTAGTCCGGCCCTGCCCGAATCTGCCGCCAGTGAGACGCTGATCCCCGCCATGAGTGACGCCGACATCCTCGCGCTGTTTGCGCCCGAGCCGGTGGGAGAGATGAAAGCGCCGGTCACGGAATCGGTGATGCCGCTGATGAGCGACGAAGAGATCACAGCGCTCTTCTCCGCGCCCGCTCCCCTCGCAGAGGACGATGCTGCCGAAGCGGAAAGCCCCGCGACAAGCGAGGTCGACTTCGATACGCTGGTCGCACAAGCTGGAGAGACGGAAGAGGATTGGGCAGAATCCCAGCCCGCCGAGGCGTACGAACAGCCGTGGGAGGCCACTCAGCCGCCCATGCCCGCCGAGGCATACCAGCAGTCGTGGGAAGCCGCCCAGCCGCCCATGCCCGCCGACGCATACCAGCAGCCGTGGGAAGCCGCCCAGCCGCCCATGCCCGCTGAGGCGTACCAGCAGCCGTGGGAAACCACTCAGCCGCCCCAGCCCGCCGAGGCATACGAGCAGCCGTGGGAGGCCGCCCAGCCGCCCATGCCCGCC
>CAZZJW010000014.1:0-75152 GCA_964654755.1 uncultured Pleurocapsa sp.
CCGAGCTGGCGGTCTGCGCTGGAAGCCGGGAACAGCTCGTGCATGCGCCGCCCGATCATCGCTTCAGGCGGGACGCCGAACGGGCGCGCCGCGACGGCATTGGCATACAGCAGCGTGCCGCTGGCATCAAATACCGAAATGACCGCATCCGTGCTTTCGATCAGGCTGCGATAACGTTCCTCGCTGGCGCGCAGCGCGGCCTGCGCAGCGGCTGCCGCATCGGAGCACCTGTCCTGCGCCAGCACTTCGCGCAGCAGCGCCGCGAACCCCTCACGATCGGCCACTTCCGCCACGCCAGCAGCGCCCAGGCGCATGGCCGCAACCGCCTGTGACACGCGCAGCGGACTGAGCGCGGCCACCACCACCGGCAGGCCAGGCTGTTCGCGGTGCACCGCCTGCAGGACAGCCGCCAACGACATGCTGGCGGAAGACAGGAGCACGTCAACGGGCTGCGTTTGCAGCGCCGCCGGCAGCGACTCGACAGCGGTCGTGGTGCGAACCGACAGCGGCGCGATGCGCGTGCAGTCCAGCGCACGGCGCAGGGTGTCCGCCTCGTCCGCCCCCGCACCTACGATGAGGATCTGCCGGGCAGCAGCGCTGCTATCTTCGTCAGGCATCATCGCTCCACATACACAAACCGCCATGACCATCGCTAATGGCGTCTCACGAACGCCACCCAATCACGCTGATCGTAGCACACGTGCCGCACACAGCAGCGTAAACGCCGGATGACGCTGTGCTGGCGCGCAGCACGCTGCGGCTCTCACCACGTCATGCGCGTTGTGCGCAGCGCCGCCCGCTGTGCGCGCCAGCCCGGGAGCGCTTGCTCCAGCCGCGCATAGTAGGCCGGGCTGTGGTTCATCTCCCACAAGTGGCACAGCTCATGCACGATGACGTAGTCGAGCAGTGAAATCGGGGCCTGCATCAGGCGCAGGTTGAGCGTGATCGCGCCGCTGCGGGCACAGCTTCCCCAGCGCGCCTTCATGTGGCGAATGCGCAGCGGCGGGGCGGCCACCGGCCAGGGCAGGCCAGCCGCGCACAGCGCCAGGCGCAGCGCGAACACCCGTTCCGCCTCGCGCCGGTACCAGCGCAGCACCAGCGCCTGCACGCGAGCCGGATCCGCGGGATCTGGCAGAGTCACCAGCAGGTGCGCATCGCCCCGCTCGACGGACGCGCGCCCGCCCTCGCGCAGCGCCAGCGCCAGCGGCGCCCCATGCAGCAGCACCATTTCACCGTGCGTCCAGCGCGCACTGGCCTGCTGCGGGCGGCTGGCAAAGCGCAGGCGCTGCCGGGCCACCCAGTCGGCATGCGCCCGCACCATCTCATCTGCGGCTGCCGGCGCTGTCCCCCGGGGCGCGCGCACTGCCACCCGGCCATCGGCATACACCACCAGGCCGAGCGTGCGGCGGCGCGGCGCGGAAATCAGTTCGTAGTCGATGTCGCCCCGCGCAGTACTCACGCGGCGGAAGCCAGACGAGGCATGTAGGCGGCGCGTCACTTCAGCACATCGAGCAGCCCGCGAATCCCCTCCGCCGCCCCGCCCGGCCTGCGAAAGACCGATGTACCCGCCACCAGCACCTGTGCGCCTGCTTCCACCAGCGGCCGGGCGGTGTCCACGTCCACGCCGCCGTCCACTTCGATTTCGCAGGCCGGGTTGCGGCTGTCGAGCAGCGCACGGGCGCGGCGCACCTTGTCGATGGTGTAGTCGATCAGGCGCTGCCCACCGAAGCCCGGGTTGACCGTCATCAGCAGCAGCGTGTCCACGCGCGGCACGATCTCGTCGAGCGTCGTCAGCGGCGTGGCCGGATTGAGCACCACGCCGGCGCGCTTGCCCAGCCCGTGGATGTGCGCCAGCACCCGATCGAGATGCACCGCCGCCTCCACATGCACCAGGATGGCATCGGCCCCTGCGGCAGCCACCGCATCGATCAGGCGGTCGGGATACGCCACCATCAGATGCGCTTCCAGCGGAAGATGCGTGGCATGGCGCAGCGCTTCAATCACCGGCATGCCAAACGAGAGATTGGGCACGAACACCCCGTCCATCACATCCAGGTGCAGCCGGTCGGCACCGCCCGCTTCCGCAGCGGCCACCTCGTCGCCCAGGCGCAGAAAGTCCGCCGCCAGCAGCGACGGCGCGATCTTAGCGTTCGCCATCGGCGTGCCCCGTGATGAGCGCGCTGCTAAGCTGCGAAGCCGCCGCGCGATCGATGTAGTACAGCAGGCGTCCATCCGTCGGCTGCACGAGCTGCGCGGGAAGCTGCTCCGGCTCATACGGGCCTTCGAGCGCGCCCTTGAGCGCCAACGCCTTCTCCTCTCCGGAGACCAGAAACAGCACCTCCGAAGCGTTGTTCAGCACCGGCGCCGTCAGCGTGATGCGCGTGCTGTACAGCCGGGCCACCCAGTTGGGCAGCACCCAGGCGTATTGTTCGGCCAACGCCTTCGTGCCGGGGAAGAGCGAGGCGGTGTGCCCGTCTGCGCCGAAGCCGAGCAGGATCAGGTCGAAGCGCGGGTACTCGCCGGTATCGAGCGCGTAGCAGTCGCGCAGCCGCGCCTCATAGGCATCGGCGGCATTGCTGGGCGTCATCTCGCCGTGGATGCGATGTACATTCTGCGACAGCACCGGCACTTTGGAGAGCAGCGTCTCCCAGGCCGCGCGGTAGTTGCTGTCGGCATGATCGGGCGGCACCGTGCGCTCATCCCCCCAGAACACGTGTGTGTGCGCCCACGGCATCCCCTCGCGCATGTCCACATCGCTGGCGAGCAGCGCATAGGTGGCCAGCGGTGTTTCGCCGCCGGAAAGCGCGATGGTGAAGTGCCCGTGCGCAGCCATCGACTCCTGCGCCCGCGTGACAATGCGCTCGGCGGCCGCCCGCGCCAACGCGCGTGGATTCGCCCAGACGTGGATCTCTGCCTGCACGCTCATCATTGCCTCCTGAACCGGCCCGGATTACGGATCGGTGACATCATCCCACAGGCGAAAGCCGCCCGAGAATGCGCTGATGTTCGGCACAATACGGGCGTAGTCGGGGATTTCCTCCAGATACTTGGTGTTGCCACCGCCCAGCACCACATAGTCCGGCCCGAAGGCGTCATAGAAGATTCCGATCACCGCCAGCACATGCCGGCGCCAGGCCTTCTTGCCCAGCCGCTTCAACCCGGCACCGCCCACGTGCTGTTCGTATGTCAGTCCCTTGCGGTACGGCACGTGGCCGAGCTCCATCGGCGCCACCACGTTGTCCAGAATCATCGTGCTGCCCAGCCCGGTGCCCAGGCCGAGGAACAGCATGCGCCCGCCCTCGTACGCGGCGATCGCCTGCATCGCTGCATCGTTGATCACCTTGACCGGCTTGCCAAAGGCGGCGGCGAAGTCATAGCCCGCCCAGCCTCCGCCCAGATTGACCGGTTCGCGGATGATCTGGCCGTGACGCACCACCGTCGGCACGCCCACGGTGATCACATCGTACGACCAGTGCGCGGTCATCTTCAGCACCGCATCCACCATCTGATCGGCGGTGAATTCCGGGCCGGACTCGCTGCGCACGGGGACCTCCTCGCCGGAGACCAGCGCCTTCACGCGCGATCCGCCCACGTCGATCACCATCACGCGTCTGGATTGTGTTGTTTGCTTCTCTGCCCGGGGCATGCCTACTTCTTCTCCACGTGTCCGCCAAATTGCAGCCGCATCGCTGATAACAGTTTACTGGCAAAGGCATCGTTTCCGCGCGAAGCAAAGCGCGAGAACAGCGCCGCCGTCAGCACGGGCGTGGGAACGCCCTCCTGCACCGCCGCCAGCGCCGTCCAGCGGCCCTCACCGCTGTCCGCGACGTTGCCGCTGAAAGCCTCCAGATCGCTGTCCTGCAGCAGCGCCGTCGCCGTCAGGTCGAGCAGCCAGGAGGGGATCACGCTGCCTCGCCGCCACAGCTCAGCAATGCTCGCCAGGTCGAAATCATACTGAAAGTGCGACGGATCGCGCAAAGGCGTGGTCTCGGCGTCGATCTCATGCCCCTTCGTGCCCACGTCGGCATGGCGCAGCACGTTGAATCCCTCGGCATAGGCGGCCATCAGCCCATATTCGATGCCGTTGTGCACCATCTTGACGAAGTGCCCGGCACCGAACGGCCCGCAGTGCAGGTAGCCCTGCTCCGCCGTGCCCAGCCCATCCGGGCGGCCATCGGTGCGCGGCGCAGCGCCGATACCGGGCGCGAGGGTGCGAAAGATCGGGTCGAGGTGCTCCGCCGCCTCGCGCTGACCGCCGATCATCAGGCAATAGCCGCGCTCCAGGCCCCACACGCCGCCGCTGGTGCCCACGTCGAGATAGCGAATGCCCTGCGCGGCCAGCGCCTGCCCGCGGCGGATGTCGTCGATGTAATACGAGTTGCCGCCATCGATCAGGATATCGCCCGGCGCAAGCAGCGGCGCCACGCGCGCGATCATCTCGTCGACGATGGCCGCCGGCACCATCAGCCACACCACCCGCGGCGCGGCCAGCAGCCCGACAAATTCCTCCAGCGACTTCGCGCCCTGCGCGCCTTCTGCGGCCAGCTCGTCCACCGGGCCAGCGCTGCGGTTGCCCACGACCACCTCGTGCCCGCCGCGCAGCAGCCGCCGCGCCATGTTCGCGCCCATCCGGCCCAGGCCGTAAATTCCGATCTGCATTGTCGTTCCCCCTCATCCCGGCGCCGGCAGCGCTGCACTGCCGGCGCAGCGTGCTATGTCGTCTCGTCCGCCACAGTCAGCGTCTGCGCGCCCACCCATGAGTCCCCCGGCGCGACGATGACCGGTTCCGTCACCGCTGCTGCCTCGATGCACACAAAACGCAGCCAGCCGCCCTCCTCAAGATCAGCGATGCTCGCGCCAGTCTCGCCCGGGTTCCACACCACCACATCCGGCCAGCCGTGCTTCTCCACGCGCAGCACCCGCGCGCCCTCGCGCAGCAGCGCGGCGTCTGGCGCGGCGGCATACACGCGGTCCTCCGGCTGGCGAAAGCGCAGCAGCGCATCGGCCTGCGCCTGCTGCACATTGTCAGCATTCTTGTCGATGTACTGCGCGCCGCCCAGCCCCTCGACAGAGGCATCGGCCAGCGCGCCCACACGCAGATAGCTGTGCAGCGCGCCGGTGAACTGCAGCGGTTGTGCGCCGCTGTTGACCACACGCACGGCCACACGCAGCATCGGCCCGCCCAGCGTCACTTCCAGCACGAGCGCGAAGGGCGCCGGCCACTGCGCGAGCGTCTCCTCGCTGGCGTTGAGCGCGAAGTAGCCCGTGACCGCCTGTGCATCCCACGACAGCCCCTCGTACGCCCAGCGTGAGGTGCGCGCGAAGCCGTGCCGCCCCAGCGGACCGGGCGTGTTGAACTGCGGCCAGCACACCGGGATGCCGCCACGGATGGCGCTGCCGGGCCGGAAGTGCGCGCTGCTGCTCAGAAACAGCCGCTCCACACCGCCGGCTGGCACCCACGAGGTGACGGTCGCCCCCTGCAGATAGACCACCGCCGTCGCGCCATCGGCCGCCGTCAGGTGCACGCACGGCTGGTCGCCCTGCCCGGACTGCTGCAGCGCGTACGCCTGCGCCTGCATCACGCCTGCTCCCGCAGTGCCTGTGCGAACGCCGCCTGCAGCGCTGCCAGCCCGGCGGGCACATCTGCCGGCAGATGCACGCGCAGCGCCCGCCGCCCGCGTTCTGCCAGCACCTCGAAGTCTCCGCGCGCCTGCGCTTCCTTGACGACGCCGAACGTGTACTGCTGGCCGGGAACCGGGAGCTGCAGCGCATCCTCGCACGTCACCTGCAGGAAGACGCCGCTGTTCGGGCCGCCCTTGTAGGCCTGGCCGGTCGAGTGCAGGAAGCGCGGGCCGAAGCCCAGGCAGGTGGCGCAGTGGCGCGCCGCCAGCACATCCCCGCGGATGTGCTGCAGCGCCGCCTCGTTGTGCGCGTTCATCTCGATGAAGGCGGCGATCGCGAAGTAATCACCCGGAGTGATCTGGCGCAGCAGCGCGCCCAGCGCGCCCGCCAGCGACAGCGAGCCGCCGCTGCCCAGGCGCGCCGCGTTGGCGGCATCAGCGTACAGCACGATGCCGGAGGGATCGCGGTGCAGCGCGGCCAGCGCGGGCAGCGCGCCGGACTGTTCGTACGCGGTCGTCAGCCGGCGCGTCACCACCTTGGCCGCCTCGACATCGGGCTGATCGAAGGGATGGATGCCGATCAGCGCGCCGGCCACCGCCGTGGCGATCTCCCAGCGGAAGAATTCCGCGCCCAGATCGTATAGCGCATCCAGCGCGATGCGCACGACAGGCTGCCCGGCCGCCTCCAGCGCATCCACCAGCGCCTCCTGCGCGACGTCGGGCGCGGCGGCATGCCGAATGTAGACGAATACCCTGTCGCTGCCATACACCGCCGGCGCAGCCAGCGGCTCGCGATCGACGGGGATCACGCCCTTGCCCAGCTTGCCGGTCGACTCGGCCAGCAGCTGCTCCAGCCACGCGCCCAGATCGCTGACCGCCGGCGAGAGGATGAGCGTGAGCTTGTCACGGCCCAGATTGTGCGCAGCGCCCACGATCGCCCCCAGCACCACGCCGGGGTTGTGCGCCGCAGCCGTCTCCGAGCCGCACAGCGCCGCCATCGCCTGCGCGCGTTCGAGGAAGCGGCGCACATCCAGCCCCATCAGCGCCGCCGGCAGCATGCCGAACGCCGACAGCGCCGAATAGCGCCCGCCGATGCCCGGCAGACCGTGCGCGATGTGGCGGAAGCCGTCGGCCTGCGCCACCTGCTCCATCTTCGAGCCGGGATCGGTGATGGCGATGAAGCGCCGGCCCGCCTCTGCCGTGCCCAACGCCTGCGAAACACGCGCGAAGAAATACTGCTTGAAGATGTTCGGCTCCAGCGTGCTGCCCGACTTGCTGGCGACGATGAACAGCGTGCGCGTCAGGTCCACCGCCGCCTCCGCCGCCCGCACCTGCTGCGGATCGGTCGAGTCGAGCACATGCAGTTCGGGCCAGCCGGGCAGCGCACCGTAGGTCATGCGCAGCACTTCCGGGGCCAGGCTGCTGCCGCCCATGCCCAGCAGCAGGATGTGCGTGAAACCGGCGTCGCGGATGTCAGCGGCCAGCGCGGACAGCGCGTCCGCCTGCGCCAGCATCGCGCCGGGGATGGTCAGCCAGTCCAGCCAGCGCGCCTCGTCGCCATTCGTCCACAGCGCGGCATCCTTCGCCCACAGCCGGTGCGTGCGGTCGCCCGCCTGCCACTCCTCCAGCGCGCGCGCCACGGCGGCCCCCAGCGGCGCAGGCAGGCTGGCGCGCAGCGGGCTGATCGCGCCGACCGGCTTCTCGCGCTGATCGATCGCCGCCAGCAGCCGGACGAACGCCTCCTCGAACAGGGCCACGCCCTCATGCAGCAGCGCATCGGTGACCGCGCCGAAGTCGATGCCGACCTCTGCCAGCGCGTCGAGCGTGCGCGCCGCATCGTCCAGGTCGGCGCTCAGCGTCTCGGCGGCCACGCCGTGATCGCGGAAGGCGTCGAAGGTGGCCGGCGGCAGGGTGTTCACGGTGTCAGCGCCGATCAGCTGCTCGACATAGATCACATCGCGATAGGCCGGGTTCTTGCTGCCGGTGCTGGCCCACAACAGGCGCTGCACCTGCGCGCCCTGCGCCGCCAGCGCCTGCCATTCCGCGCCGCTGAACAGCCGCAGATAGCGCTGATACGCCAGCCGCGCATTGGCGATGGCCACCTTGCCCGCCAGCGCCCGCGCCGCTGGCTGCTTCTCAGGCGCGGCCTGCGCCAGCAGCGCGTCGATCTTGCTGTCGATGCGACTGACGAAGAAGCTGGCGACGCTGGCGATGCCCGACACCGGCAGCCCCTGCGCGGCGCGCTGCGCCAGCCCGCGCTGGAAGGCGAGCGCCGCCTGTTCATACGCCTGCTGTGCGAACAGCAGCGTGACATTGATGTTGATGCCATCGGCGATGAGCTGCTCGATCACCGGAATGCCTTCAGGCGTGCCCGGAACCTTGATCATCAGGTTGGGCCGGCCCACCGCCGCCCACAGCCGCCGCGCTTCGGCGATCGTGCCGGCGGTATCGTGCGCCAGCGCCGGCGATACTTCCAGCGAGACGTAGCCATCGTGCGCCTGCGAGGACTCGTACACCGGGCGCAGCACGTCGGCAGCATCGCGCACGTCGCGAATGGCGATCTCCTCGAAGATCGACTTGGCGTCCACCCCCGCCGGGTGCCGGCTGAGGATGTCGTTGTAGTCTCTACTGCCGGAGATCGCCTTCTCGAAAATGGCGGGGTTGGAGGTGACGCCGCGCAGCCCGTCCTCGCGGATCAGGCGCGCCAGCTCGCCACTCAGGATGAGGTCACGACGGATGTAGTCCAGCCAGGGCGACTGCCCGAAATCGAGCAGCCTGACGAGCGGATTGGTGCCTGCTGCAGGCGCATTCATGGCGCAGATCTTTCCTCTTTACTCATCGTCACAAAACGTTCAGGAACGGTTGCGGCCTGTCGTCACTCGTGGCTGTAGGCCTGCTCGATCGCCTTCACCTTATCCAGCCGGCGCGCGAAGCGGGGTTCGCTGCTGAACGCAGCGCTGGCGAACGCGCGCGCGACTTCCCGCGCGAGCTCCACGCCGATCACGCGCCCGCCCACCACCAGCACGTTCATGTCGTCGTGCTCCACGCCCTGCCGCGCCGAGTACGAATCGTGGCAGATCGACGCGCGGATGCCGGGAATCTTGTTGGCGGCGATGTTCACGCCCACCCCGCTGCCACAGATCAGGATGCCGCGTTCGGCCCTGCCCTCGCGGATAGCGCTGCCCACCGCCACGGCGAAATCCGGATAATCATCCGCCGGGTCATTGTGCCCGCCCACGTCCACCACCTCGTGGCCGAGGCTGGCGATCCACTCCATCAGCGGCGCCTTGAGGGCATATCCTGCGTGATCCGCTGCAATCGCGATCTTCATCCGTCGTCCTTTCACTAACCGCCCAGCTTGCGCGCCAGGCTGGCGCTCACCAGCGCCTGTGCCTCGGCGACGATCTGGCCGAGGTGCGCAGCGCTGCGCGTACTTTCCGCATACAGTTTATAGATGTCCTCAGTGCCGGAGGGCCGCGCAGCGAACCAGCCGCCCGCCGTCGTCACCTTCAGTCCGCCGATCGGCGCATCGTTGCCGGGGGCGCGCGTCAGTCGTGCGGTGATGACATCACCCGCCAGCGCCTGCGCCTGCACATCTTCCGGCGCAAGCCCGCCCAGCGCCTTCTTCTGAACCAGCGAGACGGGCGTATCCAGCCGCACATAGTACGTCGGCCCGAAGGCCGCTTCGATATCGGCGTAGTGCGCGCCCGGATCACGGCCTGTCACAGCGGTCATCTCGGCGGCCAGCAGGCCGAGGATCAGCCCGTCCTTGTCCGTCGTCCACACCGCCCCATCGCGCCGCACGAAGCTCGCACCGGCGCTCTCCTCCCCGCCGAACACGATCGAACCGTCGAACAGCCCCGGCGCGAACCACTTGAAGCCGACCGGCACTTCGCGCAGCACACGCCCCGCCGCCGCCGTCACGCGGTCGATCTGCAGGCTGCTCACCAGCGTCTTGCCGATGGCGCTGTGGGCGGGCCAGGCCGGGCGCTGCGCGATCAAGTACCGGATGGCGGCGGCCAGATAATGATTGGGGTTGAGCAGGCCGGCGCCGCGCGTGACGATGCCGTGCCGGTCCGCGTCGGGATCGCTGCCGAAAGCGACATCGTAGTCGTCCTTCAGCGCCACCAGCCCGGCCATGGCGTACGGACTGGAACAGTCCATGCGGATGCGTCCGTCGTGATCGAGGCGCATGAAACGAAACGTCGGGTCGATCGCGTTGTTGACCACCGTCAGGTTCAGGCCGTAGTGCTCAGCGATGCGCGCCCAGTACAGCGCAGACGCCCCACCCAGCGGATCAACGCCGATGCGGATGCCTGCCGCGCGAATGGCCTGCATGTCGATCACGCTCGCCAGATCAGCGATGTAGTCCGCGGCGAAATCGAGCGCGTGCGTGGTCGAAGCGGCCATCGCCTGGCGCAGCGACACACGCCGCACGGCGCGATTGCCTTCGGCCAGCAGCGTGTTGGCGCGGTTCTGGATCCACGAGGTGATGTCGGTGTCGGCGGGGCCGCCGTTGGGCGGGTTGTACTTGAAGCCACCGTCTTCCGGCGGGTTGTGCGAGGGCGTGATGATGATGCCATCGGCCAGGCCGGCGGCGCGCCCGCGGTTGTACACCAGGATCGCACGGGAGATCACCGGCGTGGGCGTCACGCCCTCCCCCGCCTGCACGAACGTCTCCACACCATTGGCCGCCAGCACCTCCAGCGCTGTGCGCTGCGCCGCCAGCGACACTGCGTGCGTGTCGCGGCCCATGAACAGCGGCCCGCCGATGCCGTGTGCCGCGCGATACTCGCAGATGGCCTGCGTGATGGCGAGGATATGCGCCTCGGTGAAGCTTCCATCCAGCGGCGTGCCGCGGTGACCGCTGGTGCCAAAGGCCACGCGCTGGCGCGGATTGGATACATCCGGCTGCTGGCTGCTGTATGCGCGTTCGAGCGCTGCAATATCCGGGATGAGTTCCGCGGGAACCGGCTGACCCGCCAGCGAATGCGGCATGATTCCTCCTGCAAGGCGGACTGGATGCGCAGCAACAGGCTTTCTAGCTTACCCCCGCGCCGGCAGTTTTGCCAAAGCACCCACCGTTGCGCGCGGCGCAGGCGGCCGTCTACGCAAGCGCCGGCAAACGGCGTACAATGGGCGGTGAATGCAGCAGCCGGCCCCCGAGCCGGCGGAGAAGGAAAGTGCGTGCGCCGCTGGCGGAATTGGATGCTGGCCGTCGTGTTTGTTGTGCTGGGTGTGCCCTGGGGCGTGGCCAGCGCACGCGACACCCTGCAGGGCGTGGACTGCACGCTGCCCGCGGGCCGGGTGGTTGAGGGCAACCTGTACGCGCTCTGCCGCACGCTGGTGATCGAAGGCACGGTGCGCGGTGATGTGGTCGCCGCGGCGCTGAACGCGTCGATCAGCGGCGAGGTGCAGGGCAGCGTCTATCTCGCCGCCGCCCGCATGACCGTGTCAGGAGTGGTGCACGACGACGTGCATTTCATCGGCGGCGTGGCGCATCTTCAGCCGGAGAGCCGCCTGCTCAGCCCGCGCAGCAGCCTGTACAGCGCCGCCCTCAGCACGCATGTGCAAAGCCCGATCGCAGGCAGCGTGACCGCCATCGGCTATCAGCTCGTCATCGATGCCGCGGTCGGCGGCGATGTCGATTTCTGGGGCGCGGCGCTCAGCATCAGCGCGGCAATCGGCGGCGATGCCAACGTCAGCGTCGGCGATCGCGCGTCCGCTGGCGTCAGCGAGCTGCAAACGCTCGCGCAGCTGGTGGACAGCGGCATCACGCTCATCCCACCGGGGCTGGTGGTGACCGGCACTGGCTGGATCGGCGGCACGCTCGCTTACGCCTCGCCCAGCGAGGCCGAGATCCTGGGCACGGTGACACAGGTCGAGTACACCCCGGTCGTCACCGAAAGCCAGGCGCTGGTGACCGAGCAAGACCCCGGCGCGCTGGCCGCGGCCTACCTGCGCCAGGTGGTGCGCGAATGGGTGACACTCTTCCTGATCGGCGCGTTCGTGCTGCTGGTGGCCCCGCGCGCGCTGCAATCGCCGATCGTCACCATCCGCACGCGCCCGCTGCCCGCGCTGGGGATCGGGCTGCTGGCCTTCATCCTCTCCTTCCCTGTGCTGCTGATCGCGCTCGTGCTCGGCCTGATGATCGTGCTGCTGGTGTCTGTGCTGGGGCTGGAGCAGATCACGCTGCTGACGGCCTCGATCGTGCTGGTGCTGACGCTGGCGGGGGCGGCGCTGTTCTTCTTCATCGCCCTGTTCATCTCGCGCGTGGTGATCGCCATCGCACTCGGCAGGCTGCTCACCCGCCGGCTGTTCCCGCCGCGCGGGCGCTGGAGCGATGCCTTCGTGCATCTGGCCGCCGGGGCACTGCTGCTCTCCGTGATCATCGCGCTGCCTTACGTGGGCACGCTGGTGACGGCGCTCACCGCCTTCCTCGGGCTGGGCGGCATCGTCGCGCACCTGCAGCGCCCGGCCGGGCGCATGCCGGCGGGAAGCGCTGCGCCGCCGCGCGTGCCGCCTGAACTGCCGCCACCGCCGGAGGGCTCTGCCAGTCCCGGCATGTCCGATCTGCCGGATGGTTTCAACTGGTGGCGATAGCCGCCTCGGCTGCTGTCGGTCGTAACCGCAGCGCGGGATGCGGGTTGTGCAGCATGCAATGCGCACAAGACATGGAGTGACAATGAACGACGAGCGCAGCAAGGACATCATCCCGGCAGGCGGCCGTGAGATCGATCATGCGCGCTTCGCTCCGCCTGATGCCGCGCCGCCAGCCCCGCCGCCCGCTGAAGCCATGCCGCAGATCACCATCGTGCGCTCGGGCAATCGCGGCTGCGGCATCCTCGCGCTGGGCGTGACCGGCTGCCTGCTGATGGTGGCCGCCGGAGTCCTGGTGCTGCTGCTCACCGGCGCCGTCACCGTGGGCGGGCTGATCAACAGCTTCCAGCTCGGCCCGCTGCTCAACACGCTGTCATCGGCGGCCAGCGGGCCGGCGCAGGCGGTGGTGGACCCCGCGCGCACCATCCTCAACGGCATTCAGCCGCTCGGCCAGCTCGTCAGCGTCAGCGCGCAGCTGGCCGCCGCGGATGTGCGCGTGAGCGTCGCGCAGGGGGCGCTCAACGCATGCGGCTTCAACGCCAATCACGTGGCTGAGGGTGCGATCGAGGCCGGAATCGACCTGACCGGCGTCAGCGAGGACGACATTCGCTTCGATGCCGCCACCGACACCTACACCATCCGTGTGCCTTATCCTATGCTGACCAGCTGCCGCATCGACGATATCCGCCAGTACGAGCGATCCTTCACCACCTGCAATGTGGACTGGGACGAAGCGCGCCGGCTGGCCGGCACGGCGGCGCTGGGCAGCTTCCGCGACGAGGCGCTGGAAGGCGGCATCCTCGAGCGCGCCGCCAGCGATGCGCGCCTGGTGCTGGGCAACTTCGTGCAGGTCGTCAGCGGGGCGAACGTGCGCGTGGAGTTCGAGCCGCCCCCCGCCGAAGCGGCGCTGCCCGCCTCGTGCGTGCCGCAGGCGCCAGCCGGCTGGCTGCAGGACCCCGCCAGCGGCGTATGGTCACGCCCGGGCTAGCGGCTCCATCGCGTGATAAGCCATTCGTGAAAAAGCGCACAAAACCCGCCGGCGCGGGTGTATAATTCGAAATATCAAAGCAGGGGGAACCGTCCGATGACTCCGGTCATTCTGGCTCACGGCGCGCTCGGCCTGTTCGACGAGGTCGTCTTCATCGCTGTGGCCGTGACCTTCGTCGCCATGATGGGCATCGCCTGGTGGCGTTCACGCGGGGCAGTGATTGAGGCAGATGAAGATGCAGGGGATGCCGCCGCGCTCCCGCAGGAACCCACCTCGCCGGTCGCTGACCGCGCTGATCGCTATCGCCTGGAATAGGCGGCTGGCGGCGCTGGCCTGCGCGCTGCTGGCGCTGGCCGTGGGCAGCGCTTCCGCACACGGCTACATCATCCGCTCCATCCCGGAAGATCGCGCTGTGCTGGAGCGCGCTCCCACGCGTGTGCAGTACTGGTTCAGCGAGCCGCTGGAGGCGCGCTTCAGCGCCATCGTCGTGCGCGATGGCTCCGGCGCATCGGTCGCGCAGGGCGGCGTCAGCGCAGATCAGCCGATGCTGCTGGAAGCGCGGCTGCCCTCCGGCCTGCCTGACGGCGTGTATCTGAGCGAGCTGCGCATCGCCTTCGCCAGCGACGGCCACGTCATCACCGAGACGCGCGCATTCTTCGTGGGCGAAGCAGCCGGCGTTTTTGAGGGAGGTGCTGCCTCCGATGTCCCCGTGGTGCTGGAAAGCATCTGGCGCTTCGGGCTGTCAGCCGGGCTGCTGCTGACCTTCGGCGTGTTCAGCCTGTACGCGCTGGTGCTCGTCCCCGCCTGGGGCGGACCCCAGCACCCGGCTGGCGCGCTGCCGCCCCGCGTGATGCGCCGGGCGAGCGCCATCGCGGCGGCGGGGCTGGCGCTGGCGGCGGCGGCGCATGTGCTGGCGCTGGTGCAGCAGACCATGCTGTTCTTCAACGCCGATCTGGCGCGTGTGCTGACCGAAGGCCTGCTCAACACCGTGCGATTGAGCACGCGCTTCGGCGATGTGTGGAATATGCGCACTCTGCTGCTGCTGGCGGCTGCCGGGCTGTGGGGCGCGGCGGTCTATCTGCGTCAGTCGCAGCCGGCGCTCGTTCGCCCGCTGTGGACAGCCAACGCCTGGCTGCTGGCGCTGGCGCTGGCCACGCTCTCGCTGGGCAGTCATGCCGCCGGCTCGCTCATCCTGCCGTGGGCGGCGCTGGCAAATGACTGGCTGCACCTGGCCGCCATCGGCGTATGGGTGGGCGGGCTGGCCGCGCTGGCGCTCATCGTGCCCGCTGCCCTCAGCCCGCTGACCGGTGACGCGCGCCGGCTGGCGCTGCTGGCGGCGCTCCACCGTTTCTCGCCGGTGGCGGCGGCAGCGCTGGGCGTGGTGATCGCCAGCGGCATCTTCAGCGCGCTGCTGTGGATGACCGCCCCCGCCGAGGCCAACACGCGTTACGGCATAACGCTCGGCCTCAAGCTGGTGCTGGTTGCGTCGCTGGCCGGCGTGGCCGCCCTGCATCACATCGCGCTGCGCCCGGAGCGCTATCAGCGGATGGCCGGGCTGGCGGGCCGGCTGGGCGCGCGGCAGGGCACACTCGCGCTGGAGGCCGGACTGGCGCTGCTGGTGCTGGCCGCCGCCGCCCTGCTCAGCGCGACGCCGGTGCCACGCCCGACCCTCACCGGCGAGAGCATCCCCGCACCGACGGGAAGCGCGCAGTTCGGCGATCTGCAGCTCACCATGACGATCGTACCGGGCGGCCCCGGCGTCAACACCTTCGATGTCGTGCTGCTGCAGGACGGCACGCCGCTGGACGATGGGGAGGTGCGCGTGCGCGCCGCCTCGCCCGCCCGCGACACGCGCAGCCCGTGGGCCACGGCAGATGCCGCCGGCGATGGCCTGTTCACCGCCTCCAGCGCGGCCATCGACCAGGCGGGCGCGTGGTGGGCGCAGATCGACGTGCTGCACGCGGGCGAGCACCTGCGCGCGGTATTCCCCGTCGACATCCGCGACGAAGCCGCCGTGGTACAGCAGCGCCCGCCGAACGCCGCGCAGGCGCTGGCGCTGGCCGGGGTGGCAGTCGCATGCACCGTTGTGCTGCTGCCGCTGGCCAGGCGCGGCTGGCGGTCGCTCGACCGGCGCGCGCTGCCGCTCACGATCGCGGGGCTGGCGCTGGCAGGCGGCGCGCTGGTGGTGGCGCTGGGCATCGTGCTCTCGCAGCAGGCGGCGCAGCAGTTTGAGGCGCGACTGCAGCCCCCGCCCACCATCGTCAACACCGTGCCGCCAGACATGGACTCGCTGGCGCGCGGAGCGGCGCTGTTCAGCGCGCGCTGCCTGTGGCCGGATCAGCCCGCCTGGATTGAGCTGACGCGGCGGCTGAGCACTTTGCGCGATGATGCGCTGTTCGATGCGGTCGGCCGGGGGTGGCGTGGTCTGCCCGCGTGCAGCCCGCCCTTGAGCGCCACCGATCAGTGGGATATCGTCAACTATCTGCGAACGCTGGAAATGGAAACGGGCTAGCCATGCTGAAATTCATCTATGCCGAGGGCGACTCCGCCCAAGCCGAACGCATCCTCAGGGACGTGCGCGCCATCGCGCCAGTGGACGACATGCGCCAGCCGGGCGCAGCGCAGGCGCGAGGAGACATCCTGCTGCTGGTGCTGTCTGGCCGCACGATGAAGGACGCGCAGGCGACGACCGTGCTCTACCAGGCGCTCGACCAGTTCCAGCACGTCATCCCGATCATGATCGAGCCGGTGCGGCTGCCCAACATCATCAGCAATCTGGTGACGGTGGACTACACCGCCGGCGCAGACCTGCCAGCGCTGCGCGAGCGCATCGCCTTCCTGCAGTCGCCGGGTGCACCCCGCCCGCTGCGCGTGCTCACGCCGAAGACCCGCCGCTCGAACTGGACGGTCGCCTCGATCTTCATCGCGCTGTCCGGGGCGATGTTCTGCATCGGCATTCTCGCCATCGGCGGCGGGGTCTCGCGCCCGCCTGAGGACGAGTACAACGCCGTCGGCACCGCCATTCAGGGCACGGTCGATGTCGAGATCGAGGTCGCGCTGCAGGACTACATGCTCTTCCTGCCGCGCAGCACCGAACAGGCCGCCAACTACGAGGCCACGCTGCGCATCGTGCCCACGCGCTATCGCCCGTTCATGGCGCAGACCGCCACCGGGATCGCGGTGCGCACCGAGCGCGCGCTTGGCACGCCTCCGGCGACGGCCACGCCCAGCCCCACGCCGGCCAGCTAGCGCGGCGGGGCACCCATGGCGAACGCGCGCGCGCTGACAGGCGATGTGCTGGTGATCGGGGCCGGGCCGGCGGGGCTGGCCAGCGCTCATTATCTCCAGCGGGCAGGCATCGCTTATACCGTGGTCGACCGCGCCAGCGAAGTCGCCTCCACGTGGGCCGGCCTGTATCGCAGCCTGCGCCTGAACACCGCCAGTTTTGTCACGTATCTTCCGGGGCAGCGCATGCCGATCGGCACGCCGATCTATCCCAGCGGCGAACAGCTGTACCGCTACCTGGTGGATTACGCGCGGCGCGGCAACTTCCACCTGTGCATGGACACCGAGGTGAAGCGCGTGGCGCCGGCGGAGGGCGGCTGGCGCGTCGAAAGCAGCGCCGGAGAACGCATCTTCCCGTGCGTGATCTGCGCCAGCGGCCGCTTCGGCCATCCGATCATCCCGCCCGTCCCGGGCCTCGGCGACTTTCGCGGCCGGGTGCTGCACGCGCGCGATTACCACACGCCGCAGCCTTTCGCGGGGCAGCGGGTGCTGGTGGTGGGCGCCGGCCCGAGCGGCGTGGATATCGCGCTGGAGCTGGCCGGGTGCGCAGCCACCCCGGTGGCGCTGTCGGTACGACATGATATGGTGGTGGCCCGGCGTTATCCTTACGGCTTGCCCGATACCGCCTGGCATCTGATCGCGCGGTCCGTGCTGCCACGGGCGCAGCGCAAGCCCTTCCTCGACCGCGTGCTGTTTCAGCCCTTCCCCGATGCCGCGCAGTCCGGTGTGCCGATGGCGCCCAACCGCACCGACCGGCGCGGCACTTCAACGCCGGTGCGCGGGCGTGCCATCCTCGACGCCTTTCGCAGCGGGATCATCCAGCCGGTGGCGGGCATCGCGCGCTTCGAGCCAGATGCGGCGGTCACCGATGCCGGCGAGCGCATTGCGGCCGATGTCGTCATCATGGCGACCGGCTACCGGCCGGATTTTCGCTATCTGGAGATCCGATACGAGACAGACACGCAGGGGTATCCTCTGCGCGCCGACAGCCTGGATGAAGGCGGCTCCACCGAAGTGCTCGGCCATCCGGGGCTGTACATGGTCGGGCGCTACTATCGCGGGCTGGGGCCGCTCAACAACATCCGCCACGAAGCGCGCACAGCCGTCGCAGAAATCCAGGCGCGGCTGAGCGCGCTGGCCCGCGTGGGCGAGCGCTAGGACAGTCCGCCGGTGTAGGTGTGCAGGCCGGTTGCCCCGCTGGGGAACGTATCCGCCGGGATGCCAACCTGTGCCGTGCCGTCGCCCTCGAAAGCCTGCACCTGCAGGGTATGACGCCCTTCCACCACCGGCAGATCGATGCGCCACAGCACCCAGGTGTGTTCGCTCAGCGGGGCGTCGAGCAGCGCATCCTGCGCCTCGCCACCGTCAAAGCGCACGGTCACCCGCGAGATTCCGCGATTGCCCGACCACGCGATGCCGCCCACCGGCACGTAGTCCACACCATCTGCGCCGGTATAGATCGAGCTGACCGCCACCGTGTCGATCACCGAGGTGGTGTTGACGCGCGCGACGGAATCCCAGCCACGGCGCACCCAGTAGCCGCCGCTGTCGCTGTCGGTGAACTCCATGCCAGTGATCCACTTGGGCTGCTTCATGCCATACACATCGGGGATGAACACGCGCAGCGGAAAGCCATGCTTCTGCGTGAGCGGCTGCCCCGCCCAGTCGTAGCACAGCAGAATACGCTCGTCGCTGCGGATGGCCTCCAGCGAGACGAACTCGTCGAAGTTGTCCGCTGAGGTGATGCGCAGATGCGTGGCGCTGGCCGGAATGTCGATCTCCGCCAGTACATCGCGCAGGCGGGCGCCCGTCCAGTCGATCGTGCCGATCAGATCACCACCTACGCGGTTGGAAATGCACGACATCGTGACCAGCGTAGTCACCGCGGCGAAGCGGCTGCGCAGATCCGCCAGTGTTAGCTCGGCAAGCGTCTCGAAGTCGCCATTCAGCCGGGTGGTGAACGGAAGGGTGTAGCCCGCCTCCGCCACCTCCGGCAGGAAGCTGTTGATGTCAATACGATAGTGTTCCTCCAGCGGGGTGATCTTCGCGCGGGTGCCCGGCGCAGCGACGAATTCGCCGGCACTGGGCGGGCCGCTGACCGCGGTCACTTCGGGCGTCGCCGCGGGTGCCAGCCCATCGGCGCCGGGCGTGGCGCGTGCCGCTGTGGTCAGCGCCTGTTCCGTGGTCTGCAGCAGGCTGGCGACGCCCGCGCCGACCACGGTGATCACCGCCGCGCTGCCGCCCACGCGGATGAGAAACTCGCGCCGGTCGATGCCCTCGACAGAGGGCGCAGCGGCATCTGCAGCAGCGCTGTGCTGCCGTACTGCGAAGCGCAGGGTGTTGTAGACGAAGCTGAGCGCCAAGCCGAACAGCAGCATCAGCGCGGTGGTCCACGTCAGCGTGAGCACCGCCGGGCTGACGATCAGGCCGGCGGAGTGGTTGAGCGCGAGCACTGCGCCCACCGTCAGCACGGCACCGAGAAGCAGCCCCGGCGCGAGATCAGCGCGCTGGCGCAGCACGGCGTTCAGCACCGCAAAGGTGATCAGGCCGCACAGCGCGCCCAGCGCGACGAATGCGATGAAGGCGATCACTTCCTCAGTGGTCTTGGCGACCGTGTCCAGCCGCCCGATCTGCAGCGCGAGGATGACATCGCTCATCACGCGGATGAAGCGCGGCACGATATCACCAGGCGCCAGATCGCGCATCAGCCCGAACACGAACGCTGGCAAATACGGCAGGCCAGCCAGCGCATTGGCAGCCGAGGAGAGCGCTGCCGCTGGCACGGCGAGCGCACCACCGATCAACAGGCCGCTGAGCAAGCCCGGTTTTGACGTCATGGCATGACTTTCTGTGAACACAGATCGCACTGCGTGCACGCAAATCTGCACGCTGATAACGAAGATTATTCCACAAAGGTTAGCAGCGCCTGAGTGCACGGTGCACGTCCGCTGCGTGTGAACGCGGCTGCGCCCGGCACTAGTGTGTCCCGAAACAAGTGCCCCGTGAAAAGCAGGTTGAGCGAGACCAGCGGGCGCGCGATAGGCAAACCGCGCCCGCTTCGCTATACTCGCGTTCGCTGAAGGTCGCCGGGCTCTGCCTTCGGATGGATGGACAGGCCGATGATTATCGTCGATGCGCATCAGGATATCGCCTACAACGCGCTCTCGTTCGAGCGCGACTATCTGCTCAGCACGTTTGAGAAGCGCCGCCGCGAAGCCGGAGGCCCCGTCGAAGTGGTGCAGGGGCGGGCCACCCTCGGGCTGCCCGACGCGCTGATCGGCAGGGTGGGCATCGTCTTCGCCACGCTCTTCACCGAGCCTGCGCGCAAGAACGCCATCCTCGGCGGCGCGATCTCCGAGCAGGCTTACCGCACGCCTCAGGAAGCCTGGCGCCGGGGGATGGATCAGCTCGACTACTATCAGCGCCTGTTCGACCGCAGCACATTCATCCGGCCGGTGCGCTCGCTGGCCGAGCTGGACGCCGTGCTCAGCACATGGGAAGAGGGGCGCGATCTGCCGGCGCATGTGCAGGGCATGGTGCTGCTGATGGAGAATGCCGATCCCATCCTGGAGCCGAAGCAGTTCGAGGAGTGGTACGCGCGCGGCGTGCGCGGCGTCGGCCCCGCCTGGGCGGGCACGCGCTACTGCGGCGGCACCGGCGAGCCCGGCCCGCTGACCGCGCAGGGCCGCGAGCTGCTCGACGTCATGGCCGGGCTGAACGCACTGCTCGATCTCTCGCACATGGCCGAGCAGTCGTTCTTCGAGGCGCTCGACCGCTACGCCGGCGTGCTGATCGCCAGCCACAGCAACCCCCGCCGCTTCATCGAGGGCCGCACCGACCCCGAACGCCTGCTCACCGACACGCAGATCCGCCGGCTGGCCGAACGCGATGGCGTGATGGGCATCGTGCCCTTCAACTGGTTCCTGCACGGCCAGTGGACCCGGGGCGATGCGCGCCTGCCGCTCAGCCGCCTGCTGGAGGCCATCGACTACGTGTGCCAGCTCACCGGCAGCGCCGCGCATGTCGGCATCGGCACCGATTTTGATGGCGGCTTTGGCGAGGCCTCGCTGCCCGAAGGCATCGACACCGTCTCCGACCTGTGGGGCCTGGGCCCGGCGCTGGCTGCGCGCGGCTATACGCCGGCGGATGTGGAAGCGATCCTCAGCGGCAACTTCCTGCGCAAGCTGCGGCAGACGCTGCCAGCGAGCGCCTGAGGCCGCTCATGCCACAGATCGGCATTGCGCTGAGCGCGCTCGGAATGATGCTGGCCTTCCTGGGCCTGTTCCCCGGCATCGCGGGCGTGGTCTCTGGTCAGGGCATCGGCATCGTGCAGTTCGCCGCCATCCTGACCGGATTCTCGCTGCTCGATCTGGGCGCATTCCTCTACGCCAAATTCAGCATCTTCCCCGGCCGCAGCAGCAATCTGGCGCAGCAGGTCGGGCTGCGCATCAGCCTGACCGGGCTGGTGCTGGCGGGCATGGCCGGCTTCGCCGATTTCCTCGGCTTCGGATCGCATCTGCCGCAGCCCTCCGCGCCTGCCTTCTTCGGCAGCGTGCAGGCGGCGCTGGTGCTCCTTTGCCTGATCGGCTCGTCGATCGGCGTGCTGGTCTACGCGCTGGCCGGCACGCCGCCCGACGCCGAAGATGAAGACAGTATCGCAGATTCTTAATCTTCGCTTGATGCAGCGATGCTATCGTGAGAGACCACGGTTCCAGTCATGCGCACTGCAGCGAAGGGGGCCTCATGCGCAAAGCCTGGTTGAGCGTACTGCTGGCGCTGAGCGCGTTCGTCCTGCCTGCACGAGCACAGGATCGACCTCCCGTCTCAGACCTGCTGGCTGGTGACGCCGATGCGCGTTTCGGCATGCTGCTGCAAGCCGTGCGCGCCGCCGGCATGACCGGGACACTGGACGGCCTGCAAGACGCCACACTGCTCGCGCCGACCGACGCCGCCTTCGATGCCACCCTCGCCTATCTCGGCATCAGCTGGCAGGATCTGCTGGCCGACCCCGAATCCCTCGCGCGCATCCTCGACGATCACATCCTCCCCCGGCGTCTGCAGCTTCGCGATCTCAGCGGCGGGCCAGCCGAGCCCACACGCGCCGGAGACAGCGTGCAGTTCGCGCTTGGCGGCGGCGAACTGACGGTGAACGGGGCGCCGATCAGCGATGTCGACAATCTGGCCGCGCACGGCGTCGTCGTGCATGTGATCGACCGCGTGCTGCTGCCGCCCGATATGGCGCAGGCTGCGGCGGCCAACCGCGCCCATATCCGCGTGATGCACCTCTCGCCGGATGCCGGCCCGCTGAGCGTGCTGCGCGATGGCGTGCCCAGCGGGCTGCCACCGCTCACCTTCGGCCAGCTCAGCGAGTGGGTCGAGATCCCGGCGGGCGAGCGGCAGTTCGCGCTGGTCAGCGGCGATGCGCCGCCGCGCGCCGAAGCGCTCAGCGAGATCGCCCCCGGCGCATGGCTGACGGTGGCAGCGATCGGCCTGGCCGAGAGCGACGATCTGCGCCTGGTCTTGCTCAACGAGGATGTCACGCCGCTGGCCGCGGGAGAGGCACGGCTGTCCGTGCTGCATGCCGTGCAGGACGCGCCCGCGCTGGATGTGGCGCTGGATGGACAACTGCTGATCGGCGGCCTTGCCTACCCCGGAACCAGCGGCGGCAACGACGGCTTCGACAGCCGCGTGGTCTCCGCCAGCACGTATACCCTCACCGTGAGCGCCAGCGCCGGCGCGGCGGCGCAGCTGCTCTCCGCCAGCGTGCAGTTGGCGGAAGGCTACACCATCCTGATCGCGATCACCGGCACGCCGCAGCGCCCGCAGATGCTCGTGCGCGCCTTCAACCTGGCATTGCTGCTGCCTGATGCGCCGCCCGGCTAATGCTTCCTCTGCTCTGCCCGCCGCCTTGTCTGCGCTCTACCGCCGACCTGTAGATTCCAACGAATATTAAGCGTCATCTCACTTTAACAGGTGGTTCACTACGCACTCATGCGGTATCCTTACATATGTGTTGGATTGCGACGCATGGTTGCGTGCGCAGTAGGTTTGGCTTTGTCTTTTCATGAGGAGGTTTACATGCGCAGGATTGTAGCTTTGCTGGCGGCACTGCTGGCGGCAGTCGTTCTGGCTGTCCCGGCGTTCGCGCAGGAGCGTCCGAGCATTCCCGAACTGCTGGCGAATGACGCGGACGGCCGTTTCACCACCCTGCTGGCAGCGGTTGAAGCCGCCGGCCTGGGCGATGCCCTCTCGGGCGAAGGCCCGTTCACGGTGCTGGCCCCCACCAATGACGCTTTCGCGGCGACGCTGGAGTCGCTCGGCCTTTCGGCGACGGATGTGCTGGCGAACACCGACCTGCTGACCACGATCCTCACCTATCACGTCATCCCCGGCCAGTACCAGCTCCGTGACATCAGCGGTGGCCCGGCGGTGGAAACGCTCGAAGGCAGCACGGTGCAGTTCAATCTCACCCGCGGCTCGCTGACCGTCAACAACATCGGCATCAGCGATGTCGACAACATGGCCTCCAACGGCGTCGTGCACGCGATCGATGGCGTGCTGCTGCCGCCGGCTGCTGCTGCTGTCGTTCCGACGAACGTGCGCGTCGCGCATCTGTCGGCGGATACCGGCAATGTCGACGTGTGGGTGAACTACGCGCCCGCGCTGACGGACGTGCCGTTCGGCGCGATCTCCGACTGGATCACCCTGCCGGCTGGCACGTACAACGTGGCGGTCGTCCCGGCGGGCGGCGCGCTCTCGGATGCGGCTATCGGCCCGGTGGACCTCAGCCTCGGCCTCGGCCAGTGGCAGACGGTGGCTGCGGTTGGCTCCTCCACGGCAGAGTCCCCCACGCTCACCGCGCAGATCATCAGCGAGACTCGTGGTGATCTCGCCGAGGGTTCGGCCCGTGTGACCGTCTTCCATGCGATCGAAGGCGCTCCTGCGGTCAGCCTGGTGGCGAACGATGCGACGGTGCTCTACAACCTGCAGTTCCCCGGCTCGTTCGAGCAGGATGGCGTCGTGAATGACGGTGCGTACACCCTCGACGTGCCCGCCGGCACCTACGACCTGTCGGTCGTGACCACGGCTGGCGGCGCCACGGTGCTCGATCTGCCCGGCACGACGCTGGAAGCCGGCACGTACTACTTCGTGGCCGCGATCGGCACGCCGGACGCTCCGCAGGTCGCGGTGGCTGCCTCCGCCCAATAGCGTTTCGACGCATAACGAAAAGGACGGAGGGCTGCGCGCCCCCCGTCCTTTTTTATTTCCCGGTTTGCTGGCGCCTCAAGGGCTGACCGTCAGCGTGACGGTGAACACGTCATCCGGCTGCGGCGTGACATCCGTCTCCCACGGGCGGGCATACACGAAGCGGTAATCTGCCGTGCCAGCCTCCGCCGCCACCAGTGTGATGACTTCCGTGCCGCCGGCGCCGGGCATCCCCGCATTCGCGCCGGGCACGTACAGCGGCGCGCCCTGCTGCAGCGCGATCGACGGGCTGTTGGCGGCATCCGCCTGCCAGCGATAGCCCGTGCTGGGGTTGGAGGACAGGCTGATGACCACGCTGTCGCCCGGGCGCAGGCTGATCGCCGTGCCGCTGTCCTGCTCGCTGAGTGCGGCTGGCGTGGCGCTGCTGATGGCGGGCACGCCCTCGCAGTCGCCGTCAGTTTGCTCAACTGCGTCCGGGCTGATCCAGCGCAGACGCGCACTCCCGCGCGTGTCATCTCCCCAGGCCGGATCATATCCCAGCCAGCCGTCATCGGTGCGCGCCAGCACTTCCACACGAATGCCCGGCAGTTCCTCCGCGGAAGCAGCGGCATCCGGGGCAGCATAGGCCATGCCCTGCGCGCTGGTCAGCGCCGTACACACCGCCCCTGCGTACAGCAGGGGAAAGAATACCGGCAGCGTCTCGCAGCCGCCTTCCAGCGTGATCTCCGGCGCATCCACGGGCAGCCATGACAGCAGCAGCGTGCCCACCGCGCCAGCCGACGCGCCGGGACTGGCGACCGCGTAGTACGCGCCCGACTGGCCGACGATCTGCAGCGGCTGATCAGGCGAGACCGCGATGCCGCTTTCTCCCGCGCGCGGCTCAGGAAAGAGCATGCCGGCGCTGCCCAGCGTGATCATGCAGGGCGGGGGCGAGGTCTCGCTGCTGGCGGGCTGCTGCGCCAACACATGGCCGCCGCCGCTCAGCGCAAACGCAAACAAAACGACTCGTGCTTTCACAGCAACACCTCCATAGCGGTCCTCAGTCGGTGCAACAGGCTCAGTAATGTGCGTGCGCCTACAGCCCATCCGGGCGCGGCAGGCTGGACTCGGTCTCGCCTTCGGTGGGCAGTGGCGCGGTCTCGGTCACGGCGGGGGGCGGCACCGCGATCGGCGCAGTGTCGTCAGCGATCAGCAGCGCAGCCTGCGGCGTCGAGACCGGCACCGGCGTGGGGGGCGCGGCTGGCGGCGGCGGTGGAGGTGGAATGACGATCATCGCCGTCAGCGTGTGCGTCAGATCGTCGGCCAGCCGGGTACGGAACTGGCGCGGCGTCTCGCCGGGCTGCTGGCCCAGCAGCGCATAGGCGTAATTCTCCAGCAGCCGTTCCCCGCTCATCAGCATCTCCGGCTCCCAGAAGTCGATGCGCTGCCAACCCGCGGGCCCGGCCTGAACCAGCTCAAAGAACAGCCGCACTTCGCCACGCAGGCCGCTGAAGCGCACATCGACAGCGACCGGCAGCGCAGGCGTGCGCCGGGCGCGCCCAGCCATCTCGCGCGCCAGTGGGCGGGCGGCACGGCGGCACGCGCTGGCGATCTTCTCCGCTGTCCAGCGCTGATTGTGCGCGACAGCACGGTTGAGCGGGCGCAGCAGCCGGCGCGGCGCGATCACCTGCGTGCGCGCCACCCGCCCGTACATGTCGTACTGGCACAGGCGCAGGCCGACGATCTGCCATCCCTTCAGCGGCACGCCACTCATATCCGTCAGCAGCTTGCGCGCCGCCGCCGCGCCCGGCTCGGCGCTGGCAGGCAGCACATCGCTGAGCGCGACCGTCTGCCACAGCTGGCGCCGCCCGGCGGTGGAGTCAGGATGGGCGAGTGGATTGGGATGGTAGGCGGGCTGCCACGCCGGGAAGCTGGGCGGGCGGCGGATCAGCAGGCGATAGATCAGCGTAAGCAACCACAGTACGATCAGCACGCTGCCGATCGCCGCGACGATGCCTGCCAGGAACAGTGGATTATCGGGCTGCAGCGGCATCGCAATCGCCTCCCTCGCCCAGAACCTGCCCTGACTATATGCCAGAACGCGCCGTGCTGCCAGCACCAGGCGCGCCCGTCAGCCAGTGGGTGGGCAAGCGCAGGCTGCGGGGGAAGGTCACCCCTCCCCCGCCACAGCGCAGGCGGCGCTCAACCCGTGGCGAAGCGCAGCAGTTGGCCGTTGTAATCCACCAGATACAGCTCGCCCGCCTCGTCCTGGCCGAACGCGCTGATCGAATGGCCGGTGCTGCGCATGAACGGCGCCGACTGCCATGTACCGTCCACGCCCGGCCACGCGCTCCAGATCGTGCCGCTGCCCCAGTCGCCGTACAGATACACGCCATCCAGCGCCGGCAGCGCCACGCCACGGTAGACGTAACCGCCGGTCACCGACACGCCCTGCCCATGATCGTACTCCGCGATGGGCATGGTCACGTTGCTGGCCGGCGCTTTCAGGCCGGTTTCGTGCATGCCTTCCCATGTGTTCCAGCCGTAGTTCTCGCCACCCGACGAGGCGGCCGGCTGCCAGTTGACTTCCTCGTAGGAAGAGCCGCCCACGTCGGCGATCCACAAATCGCCCGTGGCCGTGTCGAAGCTGAAGCGCCACGGATTGCGCAGGCCATATGCCCAGATTTCCGGCAGTGCCCCCGCCTGCCCGACGAACGGATTGTCCTCCGGCACGGCATAGCCGGGGCCTTCGCCGCTCACATCGATGCGCAGGATCTTGCCCAGCCACGTGCCCAGGTTCTGCGCGTTGCCGTACGGGTCCCCCTGCGAGCCGCCGTCACCGAAGCCGACGTACAGGTAGCCATCCGGGCCGAAAGCGAGCATGCCGCCATTGTGATTGGGGAACGGCTGCGCCTGCGTCAGGATGATCTCGGCGCTGGCCGGATCGACCTGGTTGGCGTCGTCCTGCCGCACGCGATAACGCGCCACGACGCTGTTGCCCGAGGTGTCCGTATAGCTGGCGTACAGGCGGCCGCTGTCGGCGTAGTCCGGCGCGAAGGCCAGCCCCAGCAGTCCGCGTTCGCTGTACAGGAATGTATTGGCATCGGGGCTGACCAGCGCGGTCAGGTCGAGAAACGGCGGCTCCAGCACGGCGCCGTCCGGCGTGACGATGCGCACACGCCCGCCCTGCTGCAGCACGAACAGCCGGCCACTGCCATCGCCGGCATGCGTGACGAGCAGCGGACGGGTGAAGCCCTGCGCGACGCGCTCCAGGCGCACCGCATCGGCGGACGGCGTGTCCTGCTGCGCGGCAGCACCGCCCACGACCACGACAGATGCGATCAGCAGCGCTGCAACTCCTCGCTTCCACATCATGCTGTCCCTCCTGAATGACTTACGATCGATGTCTGCGGCGCGGCGGCTCAGGCTGGCGGCCCGGCCACGCCGATCACCAGCTTCTCCGGGTCGAGGTAGTGCTGCGCCGCCGCCAGCAGGTCATCCGGCGTCAGGCTGCGAATGCGCCCCGGCAGTTGCAGCAGATGATCCAGGCCAAGCTGGTACAGCTCCATGTTGAGGATGGAGCCCACCAGGCCCTCATTGCTTTCGAGCTGCAGCGGAATGCGCCCGATCACATACGACTGGTTGTCGGCCAGATCGCCCGCGCTCACCGGCTCGCTCACCAACCGGCGCAGCTCATCGACCGACCGCGCGATCGCCAGCTCAAGGTTGGCGGGGTTGACGCCCGCTGCGATGCTCCACGGCCCGGGGCCCAGCCCGCCTTCAAGCTGGCTGTAGGCGTAGTAGGCCAGGCCGAGATCCTCGCGCACGCTCGCGCCGATGCGGCCCATCATGCCGAACTGGCCCAGCACGCTGTTGACCAGCATCGCCGCCAGATAGTCACTGGCGAAGCGCGAAGGCCCGGCCACGCCCATGACGAAATCGCTCTGCGTCTTGCCCGCCAGCGCCACCGCACTGCGCTTCGGCGCGCTCAGCGGCGGCAGGTCGGGCAGCGCGGCGGGCGCAGGCTGATGCGGATTGCGCCAATCCCCCAGGAACGCGCGCACCTGCTCCAGCGCCTGATCCGCGCGCACTGCGCCGCAGATCACCAGCAGCATGCCCTGCGGGCCGTAGTGCTGCGCGTGAAACGCCTGCAGGTCCGCCAGCGCCAGGCCGCGCACGCTGTCGATGCTGCCGCGCACGGAGTAATGATATGGATGACCTTCCGGGTAGAGCGCCTCGTAGAAGGCGCGGTTCGCCCGGTAACGCGTGTCCTGATTGCGGATCTGCAGGCCGGTCAGCACTTCGCCGCGCAGCCGCTCCACCTGCGCCGCCGGAAACGACGGATTGCGCAGCACATCATTGAGCACATCGAGCAGCGTTGGCAGGTCTTCGGCGAGCGCCTTGCCGTACAGGCTGGCGCGATGCGCGCCTGCGCCCAGGCTGAGGTCCGCGCCGATGTCCTCCAGCGTGGAGGCGATCTGCCCGAAGTCGCGGTTGGCCGTCCCGCGGGTGAGCGCGCTGGCCGTCAGCGCTGCCAAGCCGTTGTGCTGCGCGTCTTCCAGCATCGCGCCGGCGCGCAGCGAACCCGATATCACGACGGATTGCGCCGCGAAGTTCTCGTACACCAGCACGGTGATGCCGTTCTCCAGCACCGTCCGCGCGATATTGCCGCTGTGCGGAACGGCAGGCGTGTGCGCAGCGGTCATTCGTCCATCTCCTCGCCGTCATCGGCATCATCCGCCTCGGCGGTGGGCAGAAACACGCCGACCGTGCGGAACTGCGGCCGCAGCAGATCACGCGCCGTCCGCAGCACATCGTCCAGAGTCACCGCTTCGAGCCGGCTGACGTATTCCTCAAACCAGGTGTAGCTCGAAAAATTCTCGCAGAAGGCCAGCCAGAACGCCTGCATGGTCACGCGCTCGGTGCTGTAGGCGAACAGCGCGCGCGCCTGCTTCTTGGCGCGCACCAGCTCCGCCTCGCTGATCTCGCCCGCCAGCAGCCGTGCGATCTCGGCATTGACCGCCGCTTCGACTTCCTGCGGCGTGCGCCCGGGGCGCACGGTGGCGCTGATGGAGTACAGATACGGATCGATGGTGGGCACCAGGCTGCCATCCACCCCGGCGGCGATCTCGGTCTCGACCAGCGCACGATACAGCCGGCTGGTGCGGTTGTCGATGCTGCTGCCGCCCAGGCTGTCCGGCCCGCACAGCAGGCTGTTGATCAGCGCCAGCGCGAACCAGTCGTCGTGGCTGGCAGGCGGGGCCTTGTAGGCGATCTCGATCATCGCGCTGCCGCCCGGCCGTTCCACCGTCACGCGGCGCTCGCCGTTCTGCACCGGCTCAGGGCGCACGAACACCGCTGGCGCTTCGCCCGCCGGGATGGGCTCATACACGGCGCGGATCTTCTCCAGCATCTCGGCGCTGTCGAACGCGCCCACCGCCACCGCGATGGCGTTGTTGGGCATGTAGTGCTGGCGGTAGTGGCCGTACAGGTCCTCGCGGGTCATGGTGTGCAGGTCGCTCATGTCGCCGATGATCTCGTGGTGGTAGCCATGCACGCGAAAGGCGGCCGCCTGCATCTCCTCGCCCAGCCAGAAGCCGGGGGAGTTCTCCATACCCTGCCGTTCAGACACGATGACGGTGCGCTCGCTGGCCACTTCCTCCGGGTCGAAGCGCGCATTCATCATGCGGTCGGCCTCGATCTCCAGCCCAAGCTGAATGTGCTCGGCGGGCAGCGTTTCGTAGTAGGCGGTGTAGTCGAAGAACGTCTGCGCGTTCCAGGCGCCGCCCACGCGGTCGACTGCCTTGTCCAGGTAGCCGGGCGGATACTTGTCGGTGCCCTTGAACAGCATGTGCTCCACCCAGTGCGAAACGCCGGTGACGCCGGTGCGTTCGTTGCGGCTGCCCACGCGGTACAGCACCCACCAGCTGATGAGCGGGGCGCTGTGCACTTCCTTGAGCAGCACAGTCATGCCATTGCTGAGGACGTGCTTCTGAACCTCGGCCACGGTCTCTCCTTCACAAAGCGACGATCATTCTGATGCAGGCAGCATAGCACCTGCATGTTGGAAGCGCATGAGTTGTCGCGCAGCGGCGCGCCCGGTCACGGCTTCGCGGCGGCCTTGCCCGGCATGTACGGCGAACCTACCGCCAGATAGCTGTACCCCGCCTCGACGAGCTGGCGGTAGTCGGGGATCATACGGCGTCCATCCAGCACGAGATAAGGCGGCGCAACCGTGTTCTCGATGGTGCGCGAAAGCCCGCGAAATTCCTCCCAGTCCGTCGAGATGAACAGCATATCGCTGCCCGCCAGCGCATCCTTCACCGACGTGTGATAGCTGATCTTCTCGAACAGATGGTTATGCTCAGGATTGAAGTAGCGCTTCGCTTCCTCCAGCGCCAGCGGATCGTAGGCGCGAATGCTCTTCACGCCGCGCGCCAGCAGCGCCTCGGCCACCTTGAGCGAAGACGAGTCGCGCATGTCGTTGGTGCGCTGCTTGAAGGCCAGCCCCAGCAGCGCCACCGTCTTGTGATTGAAGCGCGCATGCGCCTCGTGCACCGCGCGGTCGATCAGGTAGGTTTTCTGGTACTCGTTGATGCTGTACACCGACTGCAGCAGATCGGTCGGCGCGCCCGCCGTCCTGAACTGGTAGATCAGCGACTGGATGTCCTTGCCGAAGCACGAGCCGCCCGCGCCGTTGGACACATACGAGCCCCATGTGCTGATGCGGGCGTCGCTGGTCACCCCGCGCTTGAGGTCCTCCATGCGCACATTCGGGAACATCTCGCCCAGGCGCGCGCCCACGCCATTCCAGTACGAGATGTAGGTGAGCAGCAGCGTGTTGGCGACGTACTTGATCGCCTCGGCGGTCTCCGGCGTGGTCTCGATGTAGCGGATGCGCACGTGGTTGACGAACTGCGAGTAGATGCGGCGCAGGATCTCGAAGTCCTCTGGCGTATCCGCGCCCACGACCACGCGATCGGGCCGGCGCGACTTCTCCACCGCGTCACCCTCCGGCAGAAACTCCGGATTGGAGGCGATGCCGACGTTGGGCACGTTGTGCTCGCGCAGGATGCGCTCCAGCCGCCGCGCCGTGCCGACGGGCACCGTGCTCTTGTTGACCAGCACCACCCGCCGCTGATCCGCCCGCGCAGCCAGCAACCGGGAGAGCGTGTGCAGCGCGCTGTCGTAGTAGCTCAGATCGGTCGAACCATTGGTGGCAGGCGGTGTGGGCAGGCACAGGAAGATCGCCTCGGTGCCTTCGATGATCGGGGCGGCGTCGCTGGTGAAGAACAGATAGCGCCCGATGTTTTCGTTGATGATGTCAGCGAGGCCGGGTTCGTTGACGTAGTGCTCGATTCGCCGGTCGTCGCCAGACTGATAGGCGTCGATGCGCTGCTGATCGACATCGTATGCGTAGACCTCGTGGCCATATTCCGAGCACACTGCCGCGTGCGTCAGGCCGACGAATCCGGTTCCCACCACGATGATTTTCATGTGCTGCCTCATCCTCAGCGGTTGTTGCGCGTACTCAGAAGTGTACTGATGGCGGGCAGATTGTGGCAGGGCGAAATCAGCCGCGCGCCGGGCCGATGCGTTTGGCCAGCAGCACATCCGGGCGGCCAAAGCCGTTGGCGTCCGGCACGATGCCGCACAGCGCGAAGCCGCATTTCTGGTAGAAGCGGAACGGATGCCCAGCCAGATCGCGCAGCTGCGCCAGATGCGCCAGCGGGTCGGGATACAGGTCCACGCCCGAAGCGCTGGTCAGCCCCAGTTCGTCGTCCGTGCCCACGAACAGCGTCATCGCCCCGCGGGCCGCCGCCAGGCGTTCCAGGTCCGCCACCAGCGCCGTGCCGATGCCGCGCCGCTGCTGGTCGGGGCGCACCGCCAGCGGATGCAGCTCCCAGACCGCGGCGTACATCGGCAGCCCGCCGATCCAGCCCAGCACCTCACCCGTGGCCTCGTCCACCGCCGCGCGGCACAGCCCGTCAGGCTGCAGCGCCTCGGCCACCGCTTCGTGCGCCTCCTCGAGCGTGCTCAGGTAGTCGGGCGAGATCTGCCGCATGGCCTGCATCGCCAGCCGCGCGGCCTGCTCGTGCGCGTGCGTTGGCAGCGCCGCCAGATCAGCGATGGAGAACGCCAGGCTCATTCGCCCAGCAGCTCGCGCGCGGCCCGGCGGCCGATCTCCACAGCGTAGTTCGTGCCGCGGTCCCACGGATACACATGGCTCATGCTCGCCCAGAACAGGCCGGGGATCGGCGTGCGCACCGGTGGCACACGGCTGCTGTGGCCGACATACGGCACCGGCTGGGCGTACGGCGCGCGGAACACCCACGCCCGGCGCACCCAGTCCGGGCGGAAGGCCGGGTTGAACACCGGCAGCACCGCGCTGAAGCGCTGGATGAGCGCCTCGTCGCTGAGGTGGAAGTACTCGTGATCGACCGGCACATAATCGCCCATGTAGAGGATGCGATCGCCGTTGTAGTGCACGGGGTCCATCCAGTTGGTGTGCTCCACCAGCGCCAGAAACGGGAAGCGGTTGGCCGCCTTGTCGGCGCTGCTGGCGGGCAGGTTGAGCCAGTAGGTGTCATCGGTCAGCAGCTTGTGGCGCGTGGCCAGGATGACGCACACCGCGCCGATGCTGCGCAGCGCGGCGATGCCCGCGCCGAAGGCGGTATCGCGCAGGGCGGGCGCCAGCCGCAGCAGCAGGCCCGGCGATGTCGTCGCCAGCACGCGTTCGAAGGTGTGCGCCTGGCCGCCGGCCGTCAGCAGCACGCCATCCGGGGCCTGCGCCAGCGCCTCGATCGGCATGTTCAGGTGCAGGGCCACGCCGCGCTGTTCAAGCTGGGCGGCCAGCGCATCCAGAAACGCCTGGAAGCCGCCCTGATACGTGCCCAGCCGCAAGCTGCGCGCCTTCACTCGCGCCCACATCCAGGCCATGTTGACCTTGTCGTACTCCGCGCCGAACTTGCCGATCAGCAGCGGGCGGAAGAACTTGCCATATGCCTCCTCGCCCATATATCGGCGCAGCCAGGCATCCGCCGTGACATTCTCCAGCGTCTTCCAGTCCGGCGTGAGCTTGATGAACGCGCCCGCCGCGCCGAAGCGCAGCTTGGCCAGCGGGGACAGCGGCAGCGCCAGCGCCGACGGCGAAATCTCCGAGCGATACAGCCGACCGTCGATCCAGTAGCTCGTCTTGGGGCGCGGAAAGAGGATCCTGCCGCGCACCCCCATCGCCTCGGCCAGCGCCAGCAGATCGCGATCGGTCTCGAACCAGTGGTGGTAGAACTTCTCCAGCGACCACGCCCAGCCCTCGTCGCGGAAGCCGCCAGCCAGCCCGCCGACGCGCGCTTCCGCCTCGAAGATCGTCACCTGATGCCCGGCGGCGACCAGATCCCACGCGGCAGCCATGCCGGCCACGCCGGCCCCGATGATGCCGATCTTCACCGCAGCACCGCCTTTTTCTCGAGGTCCGCTTCCAGCGCACGCGCGCGCCGCACCGCGCTGAAGCCCAGGCCCATGCGCGCCAGCAGCACGAAGCCGGCCAGCGTCACCGGCAGCCAGATCACCACATGCACGACCAGCGCATACGCCAGCGCCTTGTCCTCGCCGATGCCAGCCAGCGTGAGCACTGTCACCACGAAGAACTCGAACACGCCCAGCTGCCCCGGCGAGGCAGGAAGCAGGCCCGCCAGATTGACCACGCCCACCGTCAGCAGCATCAGCGGATACCCGACCTGCAGGCCCAGCGCCGCCGCGACGATCCAGTACACCGATGCTTCCAGCATCCAGCTTGCGTACGAGCACACCACCGTCCCGATCAGGTCACGAGGTGTGCGCAGCCCTTCCAGCCCCGCCAGCACTTCGTCGCCCAGCCGCAGCACGCGCTCGCGCAGGCGGCCCGGCAGCACACGCGTCAGCAGCGCCAGCAGCCGGCGAAACCACGCGGGCTTGAGTGCGGCGGCGAAAAACACCACCAGCCCGATAGCGAACAGCGGCACCGTGGTGCGCACGATCGATTCCAGCGCCGGGCTGGGCAGGCGCCGCAGCGACAGCGCGACGATCACAAAGGTGAGCATCACGATGCCGTCGAACATGCGCTCCGTCAGGCTGACGGCGGCGGCCCGCGCGATCGGCGCGTGATAGCGGCGCTGCAGCAGCACCAGGCGCAGTACTTCACCGGCGCGCAGCGGATACACGTTGTTGCCCATATAGCCGATGCAGGTGAGCGGGATCAGCCCGCGCAGCGGCACACGCTGCACCGAGCGCAGCAGGAACTGCCAGCGCAGGCTGATGACGGCCACCGCCGTGAAGTACCACGCCGCAGCCAGCAGCAGCAGCGGCAGGTTAGCGCCGCTGATATCCTGCAGCACCGTGCCGGGATTGAGGCCGCGAAAGGCGAAGAACAGGAAGACAGCGCTCACCCCCAGGCCAATCAGGACGAGCAGCCGGTCGCGTGTCGACATAGACGGTTCGGTTCCTTTGCGCGTGTAGCGATGCGACACAGCGCACCTTTTCCTCATTTCTTTATACACGATCCCGCGCCAAATGTCGCATAAGCTGGATGCACTCCACGCGCCGGCCAGCGCGGCGCTTGCGGCACCCGGCCTGAAATGGGTATAGTCGTCATTATTGTGGGCGGCGCTCCGCCGTTCGCGCAGCAGATCGGGAACCATGACTCGCAGCTTCTCAGACCGCGTGTTGGGCGGTGTGTGCGGTGGACTGGGGCGCGCCACGCGCATCAACGCCTGGCTGTGGCGCATCGCCTTCGTCGTGCTGGCCCTCGCCAGCGCCGGCGCATTCCTCGCCGCCTACCTCGTGCTGTGGTGGTTTGTGCCGCAGGAACGCCCGTCACAACGCCGACGAGGCTTCCCGCTGCTGCTGGCGCTTGGGCTGCTGGCGCTGGCCGGCGCGCTCTGGGCCGCCGAGCTGCAGGGCCGCCTGCTCAGCCCGACCGGTACATCGATCTACCTGCCGCTGCTGGCCGTCGCGCTCGCGCTGGCCTTCTTCCTGCGCCAGATCCGCCTGGGAGGCCGCACATGACTCCCGTGCGCAGGACATCGCTGCTGTGGGGCGCGATCGCGCTGCTGGCCGCCGCCGCCGCGCTGGCGAACGCCATGGGCGTGCTCCCCGCTGGAAGCTGGGACCTGATCGTGCGCGCAGCCCCCGCGCTGCTCATCCTGGCCGGCCTGTCGCAGCTGCTGCGCGGGCGCGTGCCCGCCAGCGGCCTCATCAGCCTGATCGTGACTCTGGCGGTCGTCGCCGGGGTGGCGTTCACCGCCTTTTCGGGCCGGGCCGCGCAGCAGCGCACGGACCGCGAGATCGCCATCGCTCAGCCGATCGATCCCGCCATCACCCGGCTGGTGCTGGACCTCAGCACGCTGCGCACCGGCGTCGATCTCGCGCCCGGCGCAGCCCGCGCCGACGGCGTGACTGGCGTGTTTCGCGGCAGCAGCGCCAGCGAAATCCTGACAGACTATCAGACTGCAGCCGATGGCACGGCCACCCTCACCATCCGCGAACGCGGCCCGGTCTTTCCTCGACTGGAGGAACTGGGCCGGGGCACGCTGGAGCTGCGCCTGCCGCCCGGCCTGCCGATCGATCTGCGCTTCAGCGGCGGCGAAGGCGATGCTGCGCTCAGCCTGGACGGGCTGGACCTGCAGACGCTGAACGCCGACCTGGCCAGCGGCGCGCTCGCGGTAACGCTGCCGGATACTGCGCCCCCGCCCGGTGCAGCGCCAACGGGCACGCTGACTGCGCGGGATGGCGGGCTGACGATATTCATCCCAACCTCGGTGGCCGCACGGCTTGAGCTCAACCGCTCAGGCAGCGGCATCGACCCGCAGTACGACCCCACGCGCTACAACTATCTCGTCGGCGATGTGCTGGAGGCGCGCGCGATCGACAGCGCCGCCACCGTCATCCGCTATGTGCTGACCGCGCCCCGCGGCCAGATCCGCGTTGAGACGCGCCCGTGATCCCGGGAGACGATGCCCATGGCCTGGCGCCTTCAGCTTTCCAGCCGCCCCATACGCCGGCTGGAGATTCTGCCGGGCAAGCCCGCGCTCCTGGCCGCATGGACGGGCGCAGAGGTGGTGCACTTCTTCGACCTGCAGCATGGAACCCGGTTTGACCCGCTCACGCTGCACGCCCCGCCCGGCGATGACCTCAGCACGCCGGAGTGGTCGCGCTTTCTCGACAGCCTGAGCGCCCCCAACGGCGCGCGCCTGCCGCTCTTCCGCACGCCGGATGTCAGCGTGTATGCCGCGCTGGAGGCGCACACCCGGTTGTTTCAGCGCAGCACCGGCCTGACGCTGCGCACCGCCGCCGGCGATATCGCGCTGGCCGACGCTCCGCGCAGCCCGCTGCAGTGCGCCTTTGATCGTGCGCTGGCCCTCACCGCCTGCCTCGATGCGCAGGCGAAGCTGCATCTCTACCGCGGTGCAGTCCGCCTCGGCGCATTCGACACTGGCCTGGTGCTCGATGACGAGGCCGCGCCCCAACTCGTCGCCTCAGAGGCGGGGCTGATTTTCGCAGGTGATGGCAGTGGGATCGTCGTGTACGACGCGCAGGGTCAGGAAAAGCGGCGCTTTCAGGCACACTTCCGCTTCGCAGCGATGGCCTGCTCCCCGGATGGCCGCCTGCTGGCGCTGGCCGACCTCGACTCCGGGGTGCTGCGCGTCTTCAGCACCGCAGCAATGACGCAGACGCACCAGCGCTTCACCGTCGACTTGCTGGCTGAGGCGCGCAAGGCGCAGCTTCTGCCCGTGACCGCCTCCACAGGCGCGGTCGTCAGCGCTATCGCAATCGGCAACAAGGGGACGCTGGCCTTCAGCACGCTCGGCCTGGTGTGCGTGACCGCCACCAGCCGCATGAAGGCTTCCGGGCGTTAGCGCGCAGCAGTCTCGATCAGCGCGCGCTGCGGAAACACCAGCATTTCGGTGGCGGTGTGACCGCGGGCGATGCTCAGCCGGTTGGCACGCTCAAAGTCCATGTGCAGATCGCGCACGAGCTGCGCCTGGCTGAGTGAAGGCTCCAGCGAATACACCACCAGCGTGGCGGACAGCTCACCCACCGCGCACAGCAGCCAATGCCCGTGATCGAGTGCGCGACGCCCCATGCCCATCGCGTCTGAGGGCGCTTCCCACAACGAGCGCAGCACCTGCTGCGTGAGCGCGGCGTCCAGCGGGCGCTTTCCGGCAGCCAGCACCGGCGCGAACTGCCCACGCAGGAACACGCTCAGGCTGAGTGATCGGGCCGCGAGGTTGGCGCGCAGAAAGTTGGTCTGGCCACGACTGGCAGCCACCTGCCTCCAGGCATCACTGCCCGGATCGCGCTCGATCAGGCGCTCGATGATGGCGCGCTGCTCGTTGTAGCGGCTGTATAGCGCATGAAACTGTGCGCGATTGAGGCGTCCAGCGGCAAACTCATCCAGCAGCACATCGATCTTGTGGCGCAGTTCCGACAGCGCAGCCTGCGGGTCTTCCGCGCTGCCGCTGGAAGGGGCCTGCTGAGGCGCACCTGCCGTGGTCGTCTCCGTGCTGCGTGCTTCAGGCGCGGGATACTGCGGACGAATGGGCGAGCGCAGCGAGGGCCGAGTGATCTTGTCGTCGTTGGTCTCCGAACCGTTGCCCACTATCCTCTGCCTTGTCATCATCTGCGCTGCCTCCTGCTATTGCTTAGGGTATACTAAGCGGAATTTCAGCGAAATAGGACTTTCGGCGATGAAATTTACGCACTGTGGCCTGTTCTGCAGCGAGGCGCAGCTCGCCAGCGCGCGTCAGAGCCGCGAGCAGGGCCAGCACGCGCCAGCATGGGCCACGCTTGAGCGGCAGGTGGCCGCGCGCGACCCGCTGGCGTGCGCGCTGGCATGGCGGCTGACCGACGATGCCCGCGCAGCAGAGGTAGCGCAGGCGCGACTGCTGGATGCGCTCGCATCACCGCCCTTCCCCGCCCCGCTGGCCGCAGCGGGCGACGTGGTGGCGCTGGCGCAGACGACAGAGCTGCTGCGCGGCCAGCTCCCCGCGCAAACGCTGGCGCAGGTGGCCGAAGGACTGCAGGCTGCGCTGACCGCGCTCGATGCCCGGCTGGCACAGGGCGGCTATGTGCAGCAGTTGTGGCTGGCGCTGGCGCGCATGTCCACCGCGGTTGTGCTGGAAGACGCTGCCCAGGCGCAGGCCGCCGCCGAGGTCTTCCGCATGGCCGTCGAAGGCGGCGAGATCCGCCCGCAGGGTTTCATTCAGCCGGCGCTGGACGATCAGCAGGCTGGCTGCGCGACTGCCATGGAGCGGCAGGTGCTGGCGACCGCGGCGCTGGTGCTGCTGGCCGAGGCCGGCACGCAGGCCGCCGGGCTGGATCTGTGGGGGCTGCACGCGCGCGGCGTCTCCATCGCGACAGCCGCCATGTACCCGATCTACTACTTCTTCACGACCGCGCGTTGGAAATGGGATGCGGATCTTGCGCCGGAAACGGTGCAGGATATCTTTCGGCGGCACAGCGGCTGGGTGGAAGTAGCGCAGGCCCGGCTGGCGCACAAGGATCTGGCGGTGCTGCTGAGCGAACTGCGCCCGGTGTGGGATCGCGCGGGTGGCGGCCTGACCACCCTCACGCATGGCATCGTGGCGGAGAAACCGCGCCGCCGCGGCCTGTTTGGCTGAGACATTCGAGATCACAGAGGATTATCCGAGATGCCACCCTATCACCCCGTCACCCCTGATGTGCTCGATGCGCTGCGCGCGCTGCATGGCGCGGATGCCATCAGCACCAGCCAGGCGGACATCGCGCTGCATGCCAAAGACCAGTCGCACCATGAAGCACACCCCGCCGATGTCGTGGTCTATCCCACCCGCGCCGAAGCGATCGCCGAGACGCTGCGCCTGGCCAACGAACGCCACATCGCGGTCACGCCCTGGGGCGTGGGCACCGGCCTGGAAGGCAACGCCATCCCGCTGCACGGCGGCATCCTGCTCTCGTTTGAGCGCATGAACCGCATCATCACCGTGCACGCCGATGACTTCCAGGTCACCGTGCAGCCCGGCATCGGGCACAAGGATCTGAACGCCGAGCTCGCCCGTCAGGGCCTGTTCTTCCCGCCGGACCCCGGCGCCAACGCCACCATCGGCGGGATGCTGGCCAACAACGCCGCCGGCATCCGCACCGTCAAGTACGGCGCCACCAAGGACAATGTGCTGGCAATGCAGGTCGCGCTGGCCGATGGCCGGCTGATCCAGGTCGGATCGCGCTCGGTCAAGCAGTCCAGCGGCTACGATCTGCTGCACCTGTTCGTCGGCAGCGAAGGCACGCTGGGCGTGATCACGCAGGCCACGCTGCGGCTGGTGCCCGTGCCCACGCTGATGAGCGCGGTTGTGGCGGCCTTCGACAACGTCGAGGCGGCGGTCGAGACCGTCGTCGCCGTGCGCGGTGCCGGCCTCGACCCGGCGGCACTGGAGCTGATCGACGCGGCGCATGCCGCCATGCTGCGCGAGAGCGAGGGCGTGGACCTGAGCGACCACCCGACGCTGTTCATGGAGTTTCACGCGGCGCACCCGGGCACGCTGGCAGACGGGCTGGCAGCCGTGCGCGAGATCTGCACCGAGCTGGGCGCGATCTCCTTCCGCTCCACCACCGACACCGCCGAGCGCAAGCGGCTGTGGCATGCGCGCCACAGCTCATACGAGGCGATGGTGCGCTCGCACCCGGACAAGCAGTTCTTCATCATGGACGTGGCCGTGCCCATCAGCGCCTATCCCGAACTGATCGGGTACGTCGAGCAGATCAAGCGCGACACCGGCACGACGGCCTACATGATCGGCCACGCCGGCGATGGCAACGTGCACGTCGAGTTCCCCTTCAGCAATGACGCCGAGTACGCGCACTGCATGACGCTCAATGCGCGCATCGTCGAAAAAGCGCTGGCGCTGGGCGGCACGGCCACCGGCGAGCATGGCGTCGGCATCGGCAAGGCGCAGTTCATGGCGCGCGAACACGGCGAGGCGCTGGAGGTGATGCGCACGATCAAGGCGGCGCTGGACCCGAACGGCATCCTCAATCCGGGCAAAATCTTCCCGAATGGCGCGGGCCACTAGCCAGAACGGTCGGCTAAGTCAGTGGGGTGAAACAGGGCGCACGCAGCCGGGTGCGCCCCGTCGTCTTCCTGCGCTGGGGCCTACTGGCCAGCAGCGGAATGGAGATGGCCGATGCCGGACTGCTGGCGGTTCTGCTCGATCAGCCGCACCGTGGCGTTCAGCTCCTTGCGTCGCGCTTCGACCAGCGCGTTCACCAGCCGCGTCTGCATCAGCAGCGCATCGTTGAGCGAGTCGATCTTGCGATGCAGGTCGGCGATTTCCACCTCGTTCTTCAGGTTGACCTGGAAATCGTTCTGCGCGACGGCGCGGTCCTTGGTGGCCTGGCGATTCTGCGACATCAGGATCACCGGCGCCTGCAGCGCTGCCAGCGTGCTGAGCGTCAAATTGAGCAGGATGAACGGAAACGGATCGAAGGCCTGCGCGCCCAGCGCGGCATTCACGATCATCCACACCACCATGATGCCGCAGAAGATCAGGATGAAGCGCCAGCTTCCGGCGAAGGTCGCCATGCGGTCGGCCAGGCGGTCACCAAGGCCCGCCTTCTCATCGATCTCCTCGTACACATCATCTGTGACGATGTATGGCCGCAGATCGCGGATGAGCTCCTGGGCCTCCGGGCTGAGCAGGTTGTCCAGTTCCTCGATCTCGTCGATCAGGTCCTGGACCTCGGCATTGGCATCGTTGTCAGCAGGCACGATGCGATTGAGCAGCAGATCGCTGTACATCAGGGCACGCTCCAAACAGACTGAGATGCAGCACACAGCAGGCCGCATCTGCGGGCAATGAAACAGTCGTGTGGAACAGGTCCGTCGGGAAATGCAGGAACGTGGTGAAGGCTGTTCCCTGCGGGCGCAGGGACGGCGGTCGCGGAAGGGGCGCGCCGCCTTCGCCGTTATGCGAGGTGGCGCTGGCTCCCGCGATCGCCGCCTGCTAACGGCGGTGCCTGTTCGCGAGTACTACCGGCGTCCATACCATCCTTCATCATATCTGTACAAGAGTCGGGGCGCAGCGCGCCCACAACAATATGCTACCTCTGAACGCATTGGCTGTAAAGCGAAATCCTGTGCGCCAACCCTGCGTTTTCATGACGCAGCCGCCGTACCGGAACGCACAGCGGCTGCGCAGACAGACGAGAGGCGACCGTCTCAGCGATCAGTAGTCATCCTCGTCCTCATCGTCGTAATCGTCGAAGTCGTCGTCATCGTCGTCATAGTCGTAGTCGTCGTCATCGTCGTCGAGGTCATCATCCTCGTCGAGATCATCGAGGTCATCGAGATCGTCGTCGAACTCCTCATCCTCGTCGAGATCGTCGAGATCGTCGTCCAGGCTGTCAAGATCCTCGTCTTCGAGGTCATCTTCCTCGAACGAACCATCGACGCGGGCGAAGAACGGAGTTGCCGCCGCTGCAAGCTCAAATTCCGGGTCGCTGACGTGGGTGTACATCATGTGCTCTCTCTCGGCTGCCTGTGGATCATGTGTCTTTTGAAGGTCATTGTAGCGCAAAGCGCACAGAAAAAATGCAAGGTTTGGCGGCGCTGACTCACGATCCATCAGCCCCGAACAGACGAAAGGAAGGAACTGTGCAGGCGCAGATCATCGGTCAGCTCCGGATGGAAGGCGGTCGCCAGCAGATGGCCCTGGCGCACGGCGATGATCCGGTCGTCGCTCAGGCGCGCGAGCACCTGCACGGGCGGGTTGGCCCCATCCAGCACATCCGTCACCACCGGCGCGCGGATGAACACCGCGTGGAACGGCCCACCCTCCAGCCCGGTGATGGACAGATCAGCCTCGAAGCTGTGCACCTGGCGGCCAAAGGCGTTGCGATTGACGCGGATATCCATCAGGCCCAGCACCGGCTGCCGGTCGATGCCGATATCGCGCGCCAGAAAGATCATGCCCGCGCACGTCCCCCAGGTCGGCTTGTCACTGGCGAACTGGCGCAGCGGCTCGATCAGCCCGTAGGTGGTGGCCAGCTTGCCGATGGTGGTGCTTTCGCCGCCGGGGATGATCAGCGCATCGAGCGCCTCCAGATCGTGCGGCAGGCGCACCTCAACGGCCTCAGCGCCCAGCGCCTGCAGCCTGTGCTCATGCTCGATGAATGCGCCCTGCAGCGCCAGTACGCCAACCTTCATGCCCGTCCCTGCGATGGTGATGCCAGCCCCCATATCCTGAAACAGCCTTTGCCGACGGTCAAGGCCCAGTCAGCGCGAAGTTCACCTCAAACCGGCGCAGCATGCTCGTCATCGCGGGCCCCGCCCGGACGCGCAGCCCCGCATACCGCCGATTTGTCGGCAGCGCAGCTTGGGACTACACTCTGTGTTCATCGATGCACATTCCCCTGAGGCAGGCTCATGGCAGACGAACAGCGACCACCAGAGGAACCGGAATGGCTGGATGAGTTCCGCGATCTGGCCAACCGCGAACTGGAGGCGGGCTCGTCCTGCGAACAGGTGCACCCGATCGTCGAGCGCTGGTATCAGCGGCTGATGGACCAGCCGCCGCCGCCCTCCCGCGACTCGGTGCTGCAGGCCATGTCGTGCCTGAGCACAGAAATCCTCTACAGCGCCCCGGAAGGCCTGTTCGAGGAGCTGGCCGCGCAGGTCGACGAAGAGACGCTCTCCGGCTGGGTGGAATACATCCTGATGGTCGGGCGCGCCTTTGAGAGCGCGCTGCGCAGCGGCGAACTCGACGACCTCTAGCGCAGCAGCATCAGGCCCCCGCCGCCTCGGCGGCCAGCGGCAGGCTGAAGCGGAAGGTGCTGCCTTCGCCCAGCCGGCTTTCCACCATCACGCTGCCGCCGTGCTGCTCGACGATGCCGCGCGTGATCGTCATGCCCAGGCCGGTGCCGGGCTGCGCCTGCGCCATCGGGTTCTCGCTGCGGAAGTACGGCGTGAACAGCCTCGACAGATCCTCTTCGCTCATGCCGATGCCGGTATCGCTCACGCTGGCGACCATCTGCGGCGGCAGCGGCCGGCCGTTCTCATCGCGCAGGCGGTCATCGACATGCGCCTGCACGCGGATCGTCCCGCCCTCCGGCGTGTACTTGGTGGCGTTGCTCAGCAGATTGGTCATCACCTGCACCATGCGGCCCTCGTCCGCCAGCACAGCGGGCAGCGCCGCCGGCAGATCGAGCACCACCTGCTGCCTGCGGTCCTCAAACTGCTTCTGCAGCGGACGCAGCGACTCGTCCACCACGCGGCGGAAGTCGATCGGACGGCGGTCGATGCGCAGGTTGTTGGTCTGCAGTTTGGTCACGTCGTTGAGGTCGCTCACCAGCGTGTTCATGCGGTCTGCGTTGCTGCGGATGGTGCTGACGAAGTTGCGCTGCATATCGCTCAGGCTGCCCGTCTGCGCGCCGAGCAGGAATTCGGCGTAGCCGCGGATGGAGGTGAGCGGGTTCTTGAGCTCATGCGCCACGAACGACACGAATTCGCTCTTGCTGCTGTTGGCGCGCGCCAGCTCCTCATACAGCTGCGCGTTGGTGATGGCGATGCTGGCATGCTCCATCAGGCGCTGCAGGAACGGCATATCCGCCAGGCGCAGGCGCGGCTCGCGGTCGGTCTCCAGGATCAGCATGCCGTTCACCTGCCCGCCAGAGATCACCGGGATGGTGATCTGGCTGAGCGCGCTGCGCAAACTGGGCACGTAGTCGCGGTCGATGCGCACATCCGGCACCACCTCCGCCTGGCGGGTGCGCAGCACGCGCGAGACGATGCCGCGATCGAGCGGCAGCCTGCGCCCGTCCGCCCCCTCAGGCAGATCGTCCGCATCATATCCCTGCGCGTACACCACCTCCAGCATGGGCGGCTCGCCGCGCACCAGGCCAAGCATGGCGGCGGTGGCGCTGCTGTTCTCCAGCGCCCACTCCGTGGTGATGCGCGCCACCTTCTCCAGGTCGAGCGAACGGTTGAGCTCAACGTCGATGCGCTCCAGCGTCTCCAGTTCCGACACGCGCATGCTGAGCTGCTGATCGGTGAGCTGGAACAGGCGCGCATTCTCGATGGCGACCGCCGCCTGGCCAGCAAACGTGGTCAGCAGGTCGGCATCATCGCGGGTGAAGCTGCCTTCGCGCTTGTTGAGCAGTTCCAGCACGCCGATCACCGTGTTCTGGCTGATCAGCGGCACGGCGATCACACTGCGCGTGACGAACGGGCCACCGCCCAGCTCGCCCGCCCAGCGCGGGTCGCTGGCGACATCCTGCACTATCACCGGGCGCGCCGTGCTGGCGACTTCGCCAACCAGCCCCTTGCGCGCTGGCAGGCGCATGCCCACCAGATCGCCCCCGGAACCGCCCACCACCACGCGGAAGACCAGCTCGCCGCTGCCATCCTCCGCCGTCAGCAGCAGCGAGCCCGCCTCGGTGTCGAGAATCTCGCTGGCGCTGCCCGTGATCAGCGACAGCAGCGCTTCCAGATTGAGCTCGGAAGCCACCAGCCGGCGGCTGATGTCGTTCAGCACAGAAAGCTGCCGCGCGCGGGTGACCGTCTCGTCCAGCAGGCGCGTCTTGGCCAGCGCGCCGGCGGCCAGCGCCGCCACGTCGGCGAACACCTTGAACTGCTCATCGCTGAACTGGCGCCCGACCTGCGTGCTGGCAGCGGCGATCGCGCCCAGTTCGGTGGAGCCGGAGACCAGCGGCGCCGCCATCCACGCCTGCACCGCGGGGTCATGCGGCGGAACCTCCAGGCCGCGCTCGGCAGCGAAGCGTTCCAGCGAAGGGGTGCGCAGCGGCTGGCCCGTGCGCAGGATGTCGCTGTACACATCGCCACCGAAGGCCCAGCGCAGGCCCTCGCGTTCTGCGGATCGCTCCGCATCCTCCTCGTAGAAGGCATAGGTCAGCTCATCGCCGTCGCGCAGCACGACGTAGAAGTGCGTGGCCTCGACCAGGCGCAGCGCCTGCGTGCTGATCAGCTCCAGCAGTTCGTCGTAACGCAGCGTGAAGTTGACCGCCTGCGACACCTGCCCGATCACGTTCAGCTCGCGCACGCGGCGCTGCAGCGTCTCGACCACCTGTGCACGTTCGACCGCGATGTTCATCTGCGCGTTCAGGTTCTCGATGAAGCGCTGTTCGTCATAGCTGTAGCGGCCAGCGCCAGACTGCGGCGGGCCAATGACCGCGAAGCCGTTGAGCCGTTCGCTGCCCCGGAACGGCGCAATCACCAGCGCCCGCAGGATGCGCAGCCGGGCGCGTTCCGCCAGCAGCGCGGCTTCCCAGGGCTGCCCCGGCTCCAGGTAGCGCAGCGGCGCCTCTGCCGTCTGCAGGCTGGCGATCAGCGCGCTGTCCGCGCCGAAACGCACATCGGTCTGCACGCTGCCTGCGCTGCGATACTCACCCGTCTGCACATCCTGCAGAAAGACCAGCACCTGTTCCGGCGAAAGCACATCCGCCAGCGCGTGTTCGTACGCCTGCACAAGCGCCCGGGGGCCGGAAATGTTGACCAGCTCGCGGGCGAAGGCCTCGATGCGCTGCTGATGATCGGCGCGGCGGCGGAAGAACACCCGCTCCACCTGCGCCTCGATGCGCGTGCGCACCGGCACGAACAGCAGCGCCATCAGGAAGATCACCACCGCGATCAGCACGGGGTTGTCTGCGCCGATGGCCGAGCGCGTCAGCCAGCTGGCGCCCAGCACCAGCAGAAAGTAGCCCGCCACCAGCGCCGCCAGCATCAGCGTGTACGTCAGGCCCTGGCTGATCACGCGCTCGGTGTTGAAGGCGCGGTACTGCAGCACCGCATAGCCCAGGCTGAGCGCCGGGATGGCGAAGAACGGCGCGGCAGCGGACAGATTGAGCGGGACCAGCTCGGCGCCGGTCAGCGCGCGCGCCACGACATTCAGCACCCACACCAGGCCGATGCTGAGCGCGAGCGCCACGCCGATGAACACCGCATTGATCTGATCGCGTGCCAGCGCAGAGGTTGCGCCGCGCCGGCGCGCGCGCAGGGCCAGCATCAGACCAGCCAGCCCGGCCAGCGCCAGCCCGCCCGCGCTGAGCGTGAGCGCACTTGCGCTGTCCGGCGCAGGCGGATCGAGATAGAGCGATGCCAGCGCCCCGCCCACGATGAACGCCAGCAGCAGCGGCAGCACAACCAGCAGCGGCTGGCGATAGGCCAGCGAACTGCGCGTCGGAAAGACGAACGCCAGAGAGAGCAGCAGGCCGCCCAGCACCACCGCGCTGACGATCCACAGCGGGGCCAGCGTGTACGTGCTGTACAGGTCGAACAGGCCGGTCAGGAAGACCGAGAGCGCGGCCAGCGCCACCACCACCGTGCGGGCAGCCGGCTGGCCGGAGCGCAGCGCGAACACCGCCGCCGCCACCGCCAGCACGATTGCGCCGGTGAGCCACGGCACGACGAAAAAGGCGATGAAATCCTCGGATGGAAACGCGCCGATGCGGAAGCGGACGTTGCAGCGATCGGGTGAGCTGACGACCGGGGCGCACAGCTCCGGGGCGGCGCGCGCCAGATCGGAATTGCGCAGGAAGCCCACCTGCAGCACGGCCCCCTCGTGCAGTGTCTGGCGGATGATGCCGAAACCGCGCAGCAGCGTGTCGAAGTCATTCGGCAGGCCCAGGCCCTGTTCGTTCAGCGCGATGATCTGGTCACCGCGCTGCAGGCCAGCGGCCAGCGCCGGCCACGGCTGCTGTGCAGCGCTGCGGCTGCCATCGACAATCAGCGTGCGCGTGAGCAGCGCGCCGATGAAGGGCTGCGACCGCCAGTTCAGCGCCAGCACCAGCGCCGCCACCGCCACCACCAGCGCGCCGAGCAGCGCCAGCCCGGTCAGCGCGCGGGCAAGCGTGCCTGTCCATGCCGGCTGCGCCCGCTGTGCGCCGGGCACAGGCACGCCACGCGCCGCCCTGTCGGTGGTTCCGCTGATTGCGCTCATCGCTCTGCCACCTGTCTCGCTGCCTTGCCGCTGCGAAGATTGTAACATGGAGCGCCGCGGCGCGATCGATTTGGTTTCCCCCCATCGCAACGCACGGAGTATAATCACAACAGTTCGTCCGGATATGCGTTTCAAGGGAGAACCGCATGGTCACTGAAACGGCCATCCGCGTACTGATCGCCAAACCGGGGCTGGATGGGCACGATCGCGGTGCGAAGGTTATCGCCCGCGCGCTGCGCGATGCCGGCATGGAAGTGATCTACACCGGCCTGCGCCAGACGCCGGAGATGATCGCCGAAGCGGCGCTGCAGGAAGATGTCGATGTCGTCGGACTGAGCATCCTCAGCGGGGCGCATCTCACGCTCGTCCCGCGCGTGCGCGAAGTGCTCGATGCCAGCGGCCTCAGCGATGTCCCGCTCATCCTGGGCGGCATCATCCCGGAGGACGACCGGCCCGATCTGGAGAAGATGGGCGTGGCCGGCATCTTCGGCCCGGGGACCAGCACCGAGGATATCGTGCAGTTCATCCAGCGCATGGTTGAAGCGCGCGCGGGTGCCGCCGGATGACGCACTCGCCCGTCGCGCTGGCCCATGAGGCGCTGGCCGGTAATCGCCGGTCGCTGGCGCGCCTGCTGACGGCCGTCGAGAACGAGGCCGAGGGCGCGGACGACGCGCTGGCCCTGCTCTATCCGCGCACAGGCCGCGCGCACATCATCGGCGTCACCGGCGCGCCGGGCAGCGGCAAAAGCACACTGGTCGCTGCGCTCACCCGCGCCTTCCGCGCGCTCGGCAGCACCGTCGGCATCATCGCCGTCGATCCCACCAGCCCGTTCAGCGGCGGGGCGATCCTCGGTGACCGCATCCGCATGCGCGATCTGAGCGGCGACTCCGGCGTGTTCATCCGCAGTATGGCCACGCGGGGCACGCTGGGCGGACTGGCTGCCGCCACCCGCGATGCCGCCCGCGTGCTGGATGCCACCGGCTGTGACGTCGTGCTGATCGAAACGGTCGGCGCGGGCCAGAACGAAGTGGAGATCGCCCGCATGGCGCAAACTACCCTGGTAGTCGAAGCGCCCGGCATGGGCGATGAGATCCAGGCGATCAAGGCCGGCATCCTGGAGATCGCCGATATCCTGATCGTCAACAAGGCCGATCGCCCCGGCGCCAGCAACACCGTGCGCGCGCTGCGAACGATGATCGAGACGGGGCATCCGGCCATCCGTACGCGCTGGATGCATCACGGCCAGATGCTGCATGTCGACGAGCGCCAGCCCGCGCCGCCCGCAGACACGCCGCTGTGGATCCCGCCGATCATCGAGACCGTCGCCACCGAAGCGCGCGGGATCGATCTGCTGCTGGCGCAGGTACAGGCGCACCGCCAGTTCCTGCTCAACAGCCCGCTGCGCACCGAGATCGAGCGCACGCAGATGCACAGTGAGCTGCTCGAACGTCTGCGCGATGCGCTGGCCGAGCGCCTGCTGAGCCAGCTCCCGACGGGCGCGCTCGACGCACTGGTCACGCAGGTGCTGCAGCGCCAGCGTGATCCGGGCCATGCCGTGGCCGAGCTGATCGCGCTTGCCGGGCATCCGGTCGCGCAGACGCGCTAGAAAACGGGTATCATCATGACGCTTGGCGGCGCGGCGCACACCCGCCCGCAAGCCTGCACCGTTGAACAGTGAGGAAACCGCTTTGGAAGACCGTATTCCGGGCACGATCTATACGCCGAGGACCGAGCGCGATGACGGCCCCGTCAACGCGCTGGGGCGCATCATGCTTTTCGGTGGCTCTGCCTCCCAGGATCTGTGCGCAGAGATCGCGGAGGTGCTGGGCATCCCGACCGGCCGCTACTCGCGCACCATTTTCCCCAACGAGAACATCTTCATCCGGCTGAACGAAAGTGTGCGCGGCCAGGATGTGTACGTCGTGCAAACCATGGCGCCGCCTGTGCACGAGAACATCTTCGAACTGCTCATCATGATCGACACGCTCAAGCGCGACTCGGCAGCGCGCATCAATGTGGTCGTGCCCTATCTGGCCTATGCCCGCTCGGACAAGAAGGATCAGCCGCGCGTCGGCATCACCGCCCGCCTGCTGGCGAACATGATCGAGGCCGCCGGCGCCGACCGCTACATGACAATCGACCTGCACGCCGGGCAGATCCAGGGCTTCTTCAACATCCCTGGCGATGCGCTCAAGGCCTTTCACCTGATGGTGGATTACGTCGACCGCCGCAACATCCCCGATCTGGTGGTGTGCTCGGCGGACCTGGGCTTCGCCAAGAAGGCGCGCGACTGGGCGGAACGGCTGAACACGCAGCTGGCCATCATCGAGAAGCGGCGCACCAGCAACGACAGCACCAGCGAGGCGCTCAGCCTGATCGGCGACGTGCGCGATCAGAACGTGCTGCTGGTCGACGATGAGGTGCTCACCGGCGGCTCGGTCGTCAACGCGGTCAATCTGCTGCGCAGGGAGGGCGCGCGCAGCGTCTACCTGGCCTTCACCCATCCGGTGCTGGCCGGCGCGGCAGCGCAGCGCCTCGGCGCGCTCGACCTGGCGGAGATCATCACCACCAACACGCTGCCAATTCCGCCGGAGAAGCGCCTGCCGAACATGACGGTGCTGTCGGTCGCGCCGATGCTGGCCGAAGTGATCCGCCGGGCACACAAGGGCCTGAGCGTGGGTGAGCTGTTCAACGAGTAATCCTGGGGGTGGCTCAGCGCCCCGGCGGGTAGGGCTCAGTGAAGTAACCTTCGCTCTCGCTGCCTTCGGCGATCCAGCCGCGCAGCACCTGCCCGCCGGCGCGCACCTCCACGCGATACCACGAGTACAGCGCTGTGCAGCGCGGCCCCGCCAGCACGTAGAATAATTCGCCCGGCGCGATCTCGCCCAGCCGTTCGCTGCTCGTGCCCGCTTCTGCGCGCAAATTCAGCGGTGAGGGATCGCTCAGCCCCACCCGGCCACGCTCGTGCACGATCAGCCGGGTGGGCAGCGTGCCCTCGCAGACCTGCGCCTGGCCCGCTGAAGATGCAGTGGGCTCCTGCGCCAGCGCCGGCAGTTCTCTCAGCGCCAGCGCCAGCAGCGCAGCCGCGCCCAGCAGCAGTACAGCATGGCGTGCAGACCTCATGAGACCTCCGTCACGCGGCGCGTCGCCCAGCCTTCGCGCAGGCCCCAGCCCGCGACCATGCCAAACGCAAACGCATACATCAGCAGATAGGGCGCCACCAGCGGCGCAAGCTGCAGCGCCACCAGCGCACCCCACAACGCATAGGCCGACAGCAGCGCCTCGACGATCGCACTGCGATTGCCGCGCACGGCGTAGCGGTTGCCAGTGCGCTGCTGCGCGTACTTGGGCGTGCGCCGAAACTCCCCGCGCCCGCCGAACAGGCCGCTGATCACCGCGCCCGCATTGCTCCAGGCGATGCCCGTACCGAAGGCCACCAGCGCTGGCAGCTCCAGCGCCCGCCGCTTCCAGTCGACATACAGCGCGCGCTGGCTGAGGATGAACACCAGCGGCGGAGCCAGCCAGGCGAATCCGAATGGGCCCATCGGAAGCTGCGCCAGACTGCCCGTGATCAGCAGCACCGGCGTGATCAGCAGCATCATCAGGATGAACGGATGCACCAGGTACTGACACAGGTGCATCGTCGCCATCACCTTCTGGATCAGCGTGACCCGCGCGCTGGCCCAGATGGGCGGCAGAAGCTGAAGCATGCACTGGATGCTGCCTTTGGCCCAGCGCGCCTGCTGCTGCTTGAACGCGCTGATGTCCGGCGGCAGCTCGCCCGGCACGACGACATCCGGCAGGTACAGAAACTGCCAGCCGGCCAGTTGTGCGCGGTAGCTGAGGTCGAGGTCCTCGGTCAGCGTGTTGTCTCGCCAGCCGCCGGCCTCTCGGATGGCCTGCACGCGCCACACGCCGCCGGTTCCGTTGAAGTTCATCATGAAACCCGAACGATTACGCGCCGTCTGCTCCACCACGAAGTGGCCGTCCACGGCGATCGCCTGCCAGCGCGTGAGGATGTTGTCCTCGCGGTTCAGATGGCCCCAGCGCGCCTGCACCATGCCCAGCCGCGGGTCGCGCACCATGAAGGGCACAGTGCGCAGCAGAAAGTCAGGATTCGGCACAAAATCGGCATCGAAGACCGCGGTGTAGGCCACCTCAGCGGGCAGCAGCGTCAGCCCGTGCGCCAGCGCGCCCGCCTTGTATCCGCTGCGCACGGCGCGGCGCACCTGGGTGATCTGCACGCCGCCCGCACGCAATTCGGCCACCTTGCGCGCAACCAGCGCCACCGTCTCGTCCGTAGAGTCATCCAGCACCTGTATCCACAGCTTCTCGCGTGGATAGCTCAGCGCGGCGCAGGCTTCCAGCAGCCGTTCGGCCACGTACAGCTCGTTGTACAACGGAAGCTGAACGGCCACGCACGGCAGCGCATCCGCCGGCAGGGGATCGGCCGCCAGCCGCGTACGCCGATGCAACAGATAAAGCAAAAGCAGGATCAGGGTTCCGAGCGCGTAGATCGTGAGCAGCACCGCGCAGATCACATACAGCGCGGTCATGAGTGCCAGGATCATCGTCATGTGAAGATCCCCTTCTCGACATGCGGGCGAGTGTAGCAGCAGCGCATGGGGGCAACAAGGGAGACGTCCCTCCCATGCGCCGCAGTGCGCCTCACGGACCACGCGGCAATTGCAGGGCTGGATGATACCCGTTACACTGATTGTATGACAGAAGCGGGGGTGCAGTGGTATCAGTCCCTGTCACAGCCGCCGCGGCAGAAGGTCTGCGTCAGGTCAACCTCAGAACGGACCTCGCGCCGCTGGCGGACCTGATGGAAATCGCCTTTGCAGACAGCATGGACAACGGAGGCCGCGCGGCCATCCGTGAGATGCGCGCGCTCAGCCGCCTGGGCGGGGGCGTGAGCATCTTCTCCGGCGTCAACGAGCTGGTCGCGGGGATCGGCCTCGGCTACGTGTGGATGGCCGATGGCCGGCTGATCGGCAATGTCTCGATCTATCCCGCCAGCCTGCCCGCCGGATTCCCCCGCACATGGATCATCGCCAACGTCGCTGTGCATCCCGATTATCGCAGCAGGGGCATCGCCCGGCGCTTGATGGAGACCAGCCTGGCCGCCGTGCGCGGGCGTGGCGAAGTGCTGCTGCAGGTGGAAGAGCGCAACGTCGTCGCCCGCCGTCTGTACGAAACGCTGGACTTCGACACTGAAGGAGTCTTCACCACGTGGCGGCGGCCCGCTGGCGCGCGCCGTCCCCCGCCTTCGAACCAGCCCGGCCCATACATCACCCGCCGCACAAGAGGCGAATGGAAGCAGGAGTACGCGCTGGCCCAGCGTGCACGCGCGCTGGGACGTGGAGGCATTGGCTGGCTGCGCCCGCTGCACCAGGCATTCTTTCACCGCAGCCTGTGGCAGTCGATCAGCGACAGCATCAACCTGCGTTCGCTGGAGCGACTGATCATTCGCAGCGCCAGCGGCCAGGATCTCCTCGCCAGCCTGTGGGTGGAGCGCGCCTTCGGGGCTGCCGCCACCCAGCTCACTCTGCTGCTGGACCCGGAAAACGCCGCTGTCTGCGGCGAAGCGCTCGTGCTCAGCGCTGTGCGCCGTTTCGATGGCAGCCTGCTGACGGCCGAGCACCCGGCAGATGACCCGGTCGTCAGCTTCCTGCTGCAGAAATACAGCTTCGCCCCCCAGCGCACGCTCGTCCACATGCGCTGGCGCCAACCACGCCTCAGCCCCTGACGCTGCCCGCCAGCAGGCCGCGGATGAAGTAGCGCCCTGGCAGCCCACTTCCACCTCGCGATCTGCAGCGGCGTCCATCGCTTATGCGCAACCGCGCAGCAGCCAGGGCGTTTTCCGGCAGCGCCCGAACGCGGTATGATTTCGCTGCAGTCGGCTCACCAGTCAAGGACGATGCACATGGCAACGCGAACACTGACCATGGCCCAGGCGCTCATCCTGTTCCTCACCCAGCAGCAGGTCGAGCGTGACGGCGTCGAGACTCCGTTCTTCGCCGGGTGCTGGGGTATTTTCGGGCACGGCAATGTCGCCGGCATCGGCCAGGCGCTGCAGCAGTACGCCGGCCGCCTGCGCTACTACCAGGCGCGCAACGAGCAGGGCATGGTGCATGCCGCAGCCGCCTACGCCAAGGCGAAGAACCGCCTGCAGGCCTTCGCCTGCACCAGCTCAATCGGCCCCGGCGCCACCAACATGATCACCGGCGCCGCGGTCGCCACCGTCAACCGCCTGCCCGTGCTGCTGCTCCCCGGCGATATCTTCGCCGAGCGCATCCAGGCCCCGGTGCTGCAGCAGCTTGAAAGCGAACACTCGCAGGATTTCTCCGTCAACGACTGCTTCAGGCCGGTCTCGCGCTACTGGGACCGCATCAACCGCCCGGAGCAGCTCATCACGGCGCTGCCCGAAGCCATGCGCGTGCTCACCTCGCCGGCGGAAACCGGGGCGGTCACGCTGTGCCTGCCCCAGGATGTGCAGGCGATGGCCTGCGCCTATCCCGAAGCGCTGTTCGAGCGCCGCGTCTGGCACATCCCGCGCAACCGCCCGGATGTCAGCGCCCTCCAGCGCGCGGTGGCGGCGATCCGCGCCAGCCGGCAGCCGCTGCTCATCGCCGGCGGCGGCGTGCATTACAGCGAGGCGTATGACGCGCTGCGCCGATTCGTCGAGCACACGGGAATCCCGGTCGGCGAGACGCAGGCCGGCAAGGGCGCCCTGCCCTATGACCACCCGTTCAGCCTGGGCGCCATCGGCGTGACGGGCACGCCCGGCGCGAACATCCTTGCGGCGGAGGCGGACCTCATCCTCGGCGTCGGCACGCGCTACAGCGACTTCACCACCATGAGCAGCGCCGCCTTCCAGAACCCGGATGTGCGCTTCGTCAACATCAACGTCGCCGAATTCGACTCGGCCAAGCGCAGCGCGATCGCGCTGACCGGCGACGCCCGCGCCACGCTGGACGAGCTGGCGAGCGCGCTGGCCGGCTGGCAGACCGCGCCCGAATATCAGGCGCGCGCCGCCCGGTACAATCGCGACTGGGATGCCGAAGTCACGCGCATCTACACGCTGGAGCACGAGCCGCTGCTGTCGCAGGGCGAGGTGATCGGCGTCATCAACACCCTGTCGCGCCCGCAGGATGTCGTCATGTGCGCCGCGGGCAGCCTGCCGGGCGATCTGCACAAGCTGTGGCGCACGCGCAGCCCGAAAGGCTACCATCTGGAGTATGGCTTCTCCACCATGGGCTACGAGATCGCGGGCGGCCTGGGCATTCGCATGGCACAGCCCCACAGCGAGGTGTACGTGATGGTGGGCGATGCCTCCTATCTCATGCTCAACACCGAGATCGTCACCGCCGTGCAGGAAGGCGTCAAGCTCACCATCATCCTGCTCGACAATCACGGCTACGCCAGCATCGGCGGGCTGAGCAAGTCGGTCGGCAGCGATGGCTTTGGCACCAAGTACCGCTATCGCACAGACAGCGGCCAGCTTGACGGCGACACCCTGCCGGTGGACTACGCCAGGAATGCCGAGAGCCTGGGCGCAGTCGTCTTCCGCGCGGACAACCGCGATGCGCTCATCACCGCCGTCGAGCGCGCACGCACAATCAACCAGACCGTGTGCATCGTCGTCGAGACCGACCGCCGCCAGCGCGTGCCCGGCTACGAAAGCTGGTGGGATGTCGCCGTGGCCGAGGTGAGCGACAATCCCAGCGTCCAGGAAGCGCGCGCACGCTACGTAGCCGCGCGCCAGCATCAGTCCCACGCGCTCTAGCCCGCACCGCACAGCCGTCATCGGCAGCCCGCACAGGAGACAGTGCCATGTCCGTACAGATGACCACCGGCAGCATCACCGCCCAGGATGGGATCCGGCTGCACACCGTGTCGTGGATTCCGGACTCGCCCCGCGCAGGCGTGGTCCTCGTGCACGGCTACGGCGAACACAGCGGCCGCTACACCCACGTCGCCGAGGCGCTGGCCGGGCGTGGCTATGCGGTCTTCGCCATCGATCACCGCGCACATGGGCGCAGCGGCGGCGAACCGCGCGCGCTGATGCCGCCGTTCGACATCATCACGGCGGACCTCGATCAGTTCGTGCGCGGCGTGAAGGCGCAGCACACGCTGCCGCGCTGGTTCATCCTCGGCCACAGCATGGGCGGACTGATCACCTGGGGCTACGCCGTGCGCCACCCGGACGTGTTCGACGGTCTCATCAGCAGCGGCGCGGCGATCAATGCCGATGCCAACGTCCCTGCGGCGCTGGTCACCATCGCCAACCTGCTCGATCGCGTCGCACCGGCGCTGGCGCTGGTCGATGCCGCCCCGCTGGCCGAGCTGGCGAGCAATCCGGAGATCGCGCCAGCCTTCGCGGCAGATCCGCTCAACTACAAGGGCAAGATGCGCGTCAGGACCGGCGTCAGCATCAACAACGAAGCGAAGTTTGTGCGCAGCCACCTGCACGAGGTCACGCGCCCGGCGCTGCTGCTGTATGGCGAGGACGACAGGATCGTCAACCCGTCCGGCAGCAAGCTGGCCTACGAACAGATCCGTTCGACGGACAAGCGGATCATCGGCTACCCGGGCATGAAGCACGAGATCATGAACGAGCGCGACCGGGCGGTGGTGCTGAACGACATCCTCGCCTGGCTCGATGCGCATGCCTGAAGCGTTCGACCAGCGCGCCGCGCGCTGGCTGCCCGCGCTGTATGCCGCGCCGGTGCTGATCTATCTGGCGCTGGCATTTTTCGTGCGCTTCCTGGCCGATGACTACTGCCTGGGCGTGAAGTCCGGTCAGTTCGGCGGGCTGATCAACGTCGTCCTGTCCGACTACCAGAACTGGTTCGGGCGCTACAGCGCCAGCCTGCTCACTAATGCGATGGTCTATCCCGGCCTGCCCTGGATCCAGATCAATGTGGTGCTCACGTTGCTGGTTTGGCTGGCAGGCCTGGCGTGGCTGTGCGCTGAGATCAGCGCTCTGCTCGGCATGAAAAGACGCTGGCAAATCGGCATCGCGCTGGGGCTGGTCTGGCTCGCAGCGACGCTGAGCGGCGCGCCTCTGCTGATGCAATCCGTATACTGGCCGAACAGCCTGAACGCCTATCCGGCTTCGGCGCTCACCCTGCCGTTCCTGGCCGCCCTGCTGCTGCGCGGCGCGCGCCTGCGCTGGCAGGGGGCGCGGCTGGCGGCAGGCGCGCTGGCGGCCATACTGCTCAGCGCGTACGCCGCGGGCTTCACCGAGCCACACACCGCCGTCCAGCTCGGCGGGCTGGCGCTCGCGCTGCTGGCCCTGCGCGCGCTGCATGTGCGCAGCCGCGCTGCCAGCGTCCTGCTGGCCGCCAGCCTGCTGGCGACGATCGCTGCGACAATTGTACTGGTGGCCGCGCCGGGCAACGCCGTGCGCGCCAGCCTCTTCGAGCCGCAGCCGCTGGCCACCGCCGCGGTCAATTCGGTCATCCACTCAGCGGCCTTCATCGCCGCATCCATGCTGAACTTCTCGCCGATGGGCGCGCTGGCCGCCGTGATCGTGCCCGCGCTGCTGCTGAGCGTGGCTGGCGGACAAGCGCCCGCGCTCAGCCAGCGCGCCGCGCTGCTCGGCATTACAGCCTGCCTGCTGACCGGGCTGGTGCTCATCAGCGGGTACATGCTGCCGGGTTTCTACGCGACCAGTCAGCCGCCTCCTGCGCGGTCCTACATCATCCCACAGTTCATCTGGATGGGCGCGCTGGTCGGCGCCGGCATGCTGGCCGGGCTGCGGCTGCGGCGATCGCGCAGGCATCAGCCTGTGCTGCGCCGGGCAGGTGTCCTCGTCGGCGCGATCGCGGCAATCGCGCTGAGCATGCACGCCATCCGCTTCATCGGCCCGCTCAGCCAGCATGCCGCCGCCTGGGACGGTCGCGATGCGTCAATCCGCGCAGCGGTGGCCAGCGGCGCTACTGACATGGTCGTGCCGCCGCTGGTGCCGGACCTGGCAGCGAGCATCGGTCTGGAGACGATCGGGCCGGATGCTGAAGGGTGGATCAATCAGTGCGCCGCGGCATGGTACGGCCTGCGCACCCTTCGCACCGCCACCGCTGACGAGCCCACAGCGCCCGCGCAGCTACCCTGAGCCGCTCAGGAGGCAGCAGCTACAGCCAGCGCCAGGTCTGCGGAGCCTGCTGGTTCGTGCTCGTGCGAAGGGTGCGGCGGCAGCAGCACGCGCACCACCGTCCCGCCCTCCGGCGGACTGTCGACTTCGACCCTGCCATGATGCGCCTCCAGCACCGAGCGCACGATCGACAGACCGAGCCCGAAACCCGGGGTTGAGCGTGCAGGATCGCCACGAAACAGCCGCTCGAACATGCGCTCGCGCACCGGCGGGGCGATGCCGTCACCATTGTCAGTGACGCGCACGCAAAGCAAGCCTTCCTCCGTCAGCGCACTGACGACTACCGGCCGGTCTGCCGGCGAATACATCAGGGCATTGCGCAGCACTTCCTCCAGCGCCAGCGCCAGCAGCCGGGCATCGCCCCGCAGCGGCGGCAGATCGCTCACGGGAACAAGGCTCACGCGCTGTGCCGCGCCCAATGCCGCGCACCGGTGGATAGCCTCCCGGATCAGCGCGTCCACCTCCAGCACTTCCAACTCCATCTCGGCGCCGGCATCGAGCACCATCATCATCTGCATCTGATCGATCAGCCGGTCCAGCTTGGCGACCTGACCACTGATCTTATCGTGCTGGGATTTGCGGAAGGCCGGTTCAGCACCGCGCGATGCCAGATAGGCCGAGGCGCGGATCACCGACAGCGGCGTCCTGAACTCGTGCGCCGCGCCTGTGATGAACGCGCTCATCAACTCGCGCCGGCGCTGTTCCAGCGTCAGGATCAGCGCATTCTCACGCGCAGACTCGCGGGCAGTGACATCTCGCAGCATCAGCAGCCGACCGTTCAGTGTGCCATCACGGTGCAGCAGCGCGCGTTCGCGCACTTCGAGCATCCGCTGCTGCCCGCCCGTATCCCGCACATGCATAATCATCTGCTGCCCCGGGCGCGCACCGCCACCAGCCAGCAGCGGGAATGCCTGAAATGCCACTTCTGCCGGCTGGCCCGCCACAAGCCTGGTCTTCAGCGAGAGCAGCCGTTCCGCCGCCGGATTCAGGCTGGTGATGACGCCCGACGCGCTGAGTAGGATGATGCCTTCGTTCATCGAATTCACCACCAGCGGCCGTGCAATCGGCACCACGCCGAAAATCAGATTGCGGCTGTAGCGAGTCGCCATCAGCACAGCGAACAGCGCGATCACCACCGGGGTCAGTTCGAGCGGAAACAGGCCGGAAAAGCGGATGGCATCCACCAGCAGCACGGACAGGCCGCAGCCCAGCAGCAGGCGCTTGTACTGGCGGAAGAAACCAGGCACCGGGCCGAGGTTGCGCGCAATCACCACCATGCCGATGATGCCGCACGTCAGCGCGTAGACGGTGCTGAACCAGTAGGCCGGGCCAAAGGTGAGCTGGATCCCGCCCAGCGTCGGCTCGATACGCCAGTCTGCGTACATCAGCCGGTGCAGAGGATTGGTGGCGTTGAGGGCCATGCCAATCCCCACCGGAACCCACAGCAGCAGTGCGCGCCGGTCCAGCGCATGGGTGCGCCAGCGATAGGTGTAGGTCAGTGTGAACAGCAGCCAGTTCACAGCCACGCTGAACATGGCGATATCCTGCACCAGCAGCCAGCGCATCTTCTGCTCCAGCGTCGGCGCGATCAGCATGCCGCTGATGCCGATCGACCAGAGCGACATCGCGCCGACCTGCAAGCCGAAGGGGATTGCGCCGCGTTCGCGGTGCCGCTGCAGCGCCCATGCGGCCACTGCCGCTGTGATGCCGGCGGAGAGCAGATACACAACCAGCAGCGGTGGGATCAGGCTTTGCATCAGCGCGCCCCCACTGTGACTGCTGCAGGCGTCTCTGCCTGCGTGGCGAAGACCAGGCGCATGACTGTACCCCGCTTCGGAGACACGTCCACTTCAACGCGCCCATCATGCGACTCGGCGACCGCGCGCACGATCGACAGCCCCAGCCCGATGCCGGGCGTCGAGCGCGCCGGATCGCCGCGATACAGGCGCTCGAACATGCGCTCGCGCACATCCGGGGCAGGGCCGCCGCCCCGATCGGTCACGCTCAGCGTAATCGCCCCCTGCTGGATGCCGGTAGCCACCGCAATCGCGCTGCCTGGCGGAGAGTAGGCGGCGGCATTCAGCAGCAGCTCGCGCAGTGCGCCAGCGATCAGCTCGATATCTCCATGCATCACCGGCAGATGAGGATCGAGCGACAGCTCGATGGGATGCCCCTTCAGGTCCGCCTTTATCTCCTGCTGCACCAGCGCGTTCAGGTCCACATCATCGTGTGCTGGCGCAGCGCCCGAGTCCAGGCGCACCATCGTATGCATCTGGTCCAGCAGGCGATTCATACGCGCCACCTGCTCGCTGATGCGCCGGTGCTGCATCGTGCGGTTATCTGCAACGGGGGTGCGCGCGGCGATGTAGCCGGAGGTGCGAATGACGGTCAGCGGGGTGCGAAACTCGTGCGCCATCGCCGAAACAAAGCTGGAGAGAATCTCCATCCGCCGCTGCTCCACCGCCAGCGCCAGTGTGTTGCGCCTGGCCTGCTCCGCCGCCGTCACATCCCGCAGATGGATGATCCAGCCGTTCAGCGCCGAATTACGCTTCTGGATGGGCCGGTACTGCATGTCCAGCGTGGCAGGCTGGCCGCCGATCGTCAGGTTCAGCGTATGCCGCGAGATGCCGACAGCGCGCGTCGCCAGCGCCGGAAATGCGCGGAACAGGCCGTGCACGGCCTGGCCACGCGCCTGCTTTTCGGGCACGCCCATCATCCGCTCTGCCGCAGCATTCATGCTGGCCACCAGCCCGTCGGCATTCAGGATGATCACGCCGTCACGCATCAGCGAGATCACCTGAGGCCGCGCGATCGGTGCGACACCCAGAGTCAGATTCAGAATAGGCGCCACAAGCGCAGCAACGATGATCGGAGACAGGTCGATGACGAAGATGCCCGCCATGAACAGCAGATTGACGGCGACCACCCCGGCGCAACTGGTCACAATCAGCGGCAGATATCTGCGAAAGTACGGTGATGAGCGCATCAGCGTGTACACGACGAGGCAGATCCCGGCGACAGCCATCGTCCGACCGAAAGCCAGCATGGGCAGGAACAGCGGCCCGGGAGTGAACACCGGCCAGCCAAGCGTCGGGTCAGCAGTGGCGCCCGTGTACAGCAGTGGATGCGCCGGACTGGTGACTTCCAGCAGCAGCCAGGGCAGCGCAGATGCGCAGATCGCCCACAGGCGCCAGTTGCGCACATCCTCACGCATCACCTGGGCGAAGCACAGCGCCGCCATCAGCCACATCACAGAAACGCAGAACCTCGCGGCATTGGTGAAGTGCAGCAGGACAACACGCGTACTGAAGTCCGGGGCGATGAGCGTGGCGCCCAAGCCACCCGCCCACAACGCGAAACCGACCATCATGCAGGCGAACAGCCGGCTTCCCGGATGTTGCTGCCTTCGGAATACAAGAACAGCGATTGACAGATTGACTACGGCAGCAGCGAGATAGAGTACGATCAGGGCGGCGACCAGCGTGTTCACGCTGGCAGCCTCTCAGGGACAGCCAGCGTATGCGGCTGCAGCGGCACCCACAGCAGCACACGTGTCCCCTCTCCGGGCGCGCTGTGGAGCTCCAGCCGGCCCTCATGCGCTCGTGCGATCTGATGTGCGATCGTCAGCCCCAGGCCAAAGCCCTGTCCGCCATCGCTGCGTTCTGCGCGGAAGAAGCGGTCGAAGGCGCGCAGGCGCACGTCTTCAGACATCCCGATTCCAGTATCCGCAACCTCGATCTCCACGCCGTCCTCCAGCATCTGTGCGCGCAGCGTCACCAGCCCGCCCGCCGGCGTGAAGCGCAGCGCGTTGTTCAGCACCTGCTCCAGCGCCACGCGCAGTTTGTCGCCATCCGCCTCAATCAGCGGCAGCGCAGCGGGCAGCTCCCGCCTGAACTGCAGGCCGCGCTGCGCAGCGTTCTGTGCGGCGCTGTCCGACAGGCTGGTGAGCACGGTCATCAGATCGAGCGGGGCAAATTCCAGCGGGCGGCCCCGATCGAGCGAGGCCACCAGCAGCACATGGTCCAGCAGTTCCACCATCCGCAGCACCTGCTGTTCGATCGCCCGGTACTGCCGCGCGCGATCTGCCGGGTCGGCGGCGCGTTCAGCCAGATACGTGCTGAGGTTGATCGACGACAGCGGCGAGCGAAATGCGTGCGAAGCTTCCTGAATGAAAGCCGCCAGCAGCTGGATGCGCTCCTGCTCCACCAACACCTCGATCAGGCGGTTCTGCGCTTCGGTTTCAGCAGTGGTATCGCGCATCAGCATGAGATCGCCCGTCAGCACGACGTTGAGCGTGCTCAGGGGAATACGGTGCACTTCCAGCGTGCGACCGTTGGCATCGTCACGCAGCGTGCCCTCGGTGTCGGGCATGCCGGCCAGCCACTCCGCCACAGCGGGCATGCCGGCCAGCGCCGCTGCCAGCGTCATGCCGACCGCGCTGTCGGGTGCCAGGCCCAGCATACGCTCCGCCGCCGGGTTGGCGTCGATCACGCGGCCATAGCCATCGACCAGCAGCAGCCCTTCCTCCATGCTGTCCAGCACCTGCTCCTGTGCCGACGGGGCGATCTCGAACAGCGAACCGCTGAACATGGCATACGTCAGCACCAGCCCGATGGCCGCAAACGTGATCGGCGTCGGATCGGTGTTGGGCAGCGGGCTTCTTCCCGCCAGGTACAGCCCCGTAGTGGCCATGACGATCAACGCGCACACCAGCAGCGGCCCCAGCCGCCAGGTGCTGCCCGGGCGGTGTTGCAGGCGCGCGCGCACCAGCATCGCCACCCCCGCCACAATGAAACCGATCATCAGCACCGTTTTCAGCCAGAAGACCGGCCCGTTGCTGAAATGCACCTGCTGCCCGTTCGTGCCGGGCACCGTATCGATGCTCGTCCACACCAGCCCGTGCTGAGCGTTGGTGACCACCAGCCCCATCGTCACCGCCGGGATCAGCCACAGCAGGCGAATGCCCGCCCGCCTGGTCACGCCGGGCGAGGTGTACTCCAGCGTGAACATCAGCCACAGCAGCGGCCCGGTGACCACGCCGATGTACTGCACGCGCATGAAGAAGATCTTCGCTTCCAGACCGATGCTGGCCGTCTCCAGCATCGCGCCGCCAGACCACACCGCCATCGCCAGCATCAGCAGCGCATAGTAACGCACGCCCGGTTCATGCCGCTGCCATGCCGAAAAGGCCACCAGCGGCAGCGCCAGAATTGCGACAACATAGAAGACGGTATACGGCGGAAACTGCCATTCCATGACGAATCAACCATACGCGGGGCGTGCATTCTTACCATAAGAATAGTGTGGTTATCGCCGATTTCGCATTAAGGCCACACAACGCTTGCACGATGCAGCGCCAGCGCCAGCCGCACTTCCCCCCGGTCTCCGCCACCTGCGCAGCCGATGACCAGCGTGTAGCGCCCATCGCGCGGAATGGTGAACGCGGAGAGCAGCGCATCCAGCCCGTAAGCGCCCGCGCCGCCGTCATCATCCACGGTCAGCGGCTGGCCCTCGGGGCCGAGCAGCAGCAGCATCGGATCGACGCCGGCCTGCAGCGCAGTCATGCGCGCCGTCAGGCGGTCACCCGCGCGCGCCACAAACGACACGCGATGATGCACCCCGCCCGGCAGGGTGAAGGCCGCCGGACGGCCATCCAGCGTTAGCGCCGGGGCAGGCGCCTGCCGCGACTGATATTCGAGCATGTGCAGGTAATCCGGCGCCGCCAGCGCGCGTTCGCCCAGCTGCAGATAGGCATAACCGCGCTGCAGGTAGGCCTCCTCCATGCCCGGCATGGACCGCAGCGCCGCGCTGAAGGCTGCCACTGCGCGCGCCCACTCACCGGCCTGCGCCGCGAACTGGCCCAGCAGGTAATGCCCCGCCGGACCTGCGCCATTGCTGATGAGATACTTCGCATCGGCCTCGGCCAGCGCAAATGCGCCAGCCTCCCAGTACGCCCAGGCGCGGCTGATGCGCGCCAGGGTGTACTGCGGATTGAGCGCGAGCACCCGCGAGTAGTCCGCAAGCGCGGCCAGGTCTTCGCCCAGCCCCTGCAGCGCGACGCCCCGGTTGTTGAAGGCTCCATAATCCTTGGGCGAAAAGAACAGCGTCTTGCTGAAGTCCGCCGCGGCCTGCGCATTCTCTCCGATCAGCAGATGGGCGTAGCCGCGCACAAAGTAGGCGTTCCAGTCACCGCCGTAGACTTCAAGGCGCACATCGCACGCCGAGATCACCGCCCGCAGGACCTCCGGCGGCGGATTGCCGGTGAGCGCTGCCGGGCCGCATACCGGCACATCCTGCGCGGCCACCGGCACGCCCGCCAGCAGCAGAAGCACCAGCACCATTCCCATCAGCCAGCGCGTCATCACGCACCTGTCCAGAGCGTGCTCACCACCGTCTGATTTCACTATAGGCGCGCTGCGCAGCCGGCGCAACGGGCCATGCGGGCCGGGGCGGGCGGCGCGGGTCAGCGCCAGGCGGGGAACAGATCGTCTGCGTCGTTGTCGGTCAGGTTGACGGGAGCATCGCCTGCCGGCCCGGCGTAGTAGATCTCCCAATCGTGGCCGTCGTGCGCCATGTACACCTGCGCACTGCCATCCGGCGCGAACTGCACATCCGCGCGCAGCGGCACACCGTCGTCGCTGACGGGCCCACCCTGCAGTGGCACCGGCTGGGCCGCCGGGTCCGCAGTGTCGAGCTGATAGAGCACCGTGCGGCCCCCGTCGATACCTTCGCCGCGCTCGGAGTAGTACACGATGTGGCGCAGGTCCGTCAGCCACACCGCATGCACATCATCCGCCGGGTCGTCCGTCAGGCGGCGTGGCGCAGCGCTGGCATCAACGGGCATGAGGTAGATGTCCTGATTGCCATCGCGGTCGCTGCTGAACAGCAGCTGCCGGCCCGTCGGATCGAGCGCGGGAAACCAGTCCACGCCCCCGCTCCGCGAGAGGTTGGTTTCGACGGAAGCGCCATCCCCGGCGCGCGTCAGCCGGTACACCTCCAGGTTGAGATCGCGCAGCGACACCAGCACGCCCGCCCCGGACGAATCGTAGCCGTAGTCCCAGTTGAAGCGGCCGGTGGTGAGCAGCGACATGATGGTCTGCAGATCGTTGGCGACGCGCCGCTGGTTGCCGCCGTCGGCATCCATCATGTACGGCGTGAGCTCCCCTTCGGCAGCACGATCGCGATTGGAGATGAAGGTGATCGCCCCACCATCCGCCGAATACGATGCGAAGCCGTCATCAGCCGGGTTGTTCGTCAGGTTGACCGCCGCGCGCGTGCCCAGCGTGAGTTCGTACAACTCCCAGTTGCCGTCACGGTTGCTCATGAAGCCGATTCGCCGCTCGTCGTCCGGCTGCAGCACGCCGCTGGCCGGCGCTGTGGCATCGGGCAGCGCGACAGCCGGCGCGCCCGTCAGGCTGGACAGGCGGCTGATGACCAGCACGATGATGAGCGCGAACAGCGCCACCGCCAGCAGCGCCGGAACCCACATGGCGAGCGAAGTGCGGCGGCGCGGCGGGCGTGGGGTCATGGGCGGGGTCCTCCGGTGTCGAACGCTTCAGGTGTGCTCATTATAGTGGCAAGCGGCGCACATCGCCCCAGCCAGCCCGGTTCGTGCTACAATCCATTCATCTCATCATGGAGAACCCAGCACAGGACGTGTCCATATGGCGCAAAGTGACTTCTTGTTTCGCGGTGAACTGGCCGAGCTGGACCCGGATGTCGCGGAGCTGATCCGCCACGAAACTGCCCGCCAGGAACGCGCGCTCATCCTCATCCCCTCGGAGAGCACCATACCGGAGGCCGTGCGCGAGGCGCTGATGTCTGCCTTCCACAACATCTACGCGGAAGGATATCCGCTGGATGAGACGCGGATGATGACGCAGCAGGAGATCCTCAACTACAACGCGCGCCTGCCGGAATACCGCCGCTTCGCCGACAAGCGCTACTACAAGGGCACCGAGTACGCCGATGTCGTCGAGGCGCTGGCGCGCCGCCGCGCCGCCGAGCTGTTCGCCACGCCGAAGCTCCCCGCCGAAAAGCTGTTTGTGAATGTGCAGCCCCTTTCGGGCGCTCCCGCCAACAGCGCCATCTTCACCGGCCTGCTCACCGTCGGCGATCCGATCATGGGCCTCGATCTGCTGCAGGGCGGCCACCTCACCCACGGCAGCCCGGTGGCGCGCAGCGGCAAGCAGTACAAGGCCTTCAGCTACGGCGTCGATCCCGAAACCGAGCGCATCGATTACGATGCCATCCGCGCGCTGGCGCTGCAGAACCGCCCGCGCCTGATCATCGCCGGCTACACCAGCTATCCATTCGCCCCGGACTGGGCGGCCTTCCGCAGCATCGCCGATGAGGTGGGCGCGTACCTGATGGCCGATGTCTCGCATGTGGCCGGGCTGATCATCGCCGGGGTGTATCCCTCCCCCGTCGGCATCGCCGATATCATCAGCTTCACCACGCACAAGACGCTGGGCGGCCCGCGCGGCGCGGTGCTGATCACCCACCGCGCAGATGTCGCCAGCAAGGTCGACCGCGCGGTCTTCCCCGGCGAACAGGGCGGGCCGCACGTCAACCAGATCGCCGCGTTGGCGGTGGCGCTGCGCCTCGCCAGCACAGAGCAGTTCCGCGCACTGCAGCGCCAGACCGTCGCCAACGCTGGCCGGCTGGCCGCCCGCCTGGAAGCGCGCGGGCTGCGCATCCCGTATGGCGGCACCGACACCCACATGATCCTCGTGGACTGCAAGAGCATCGTCGGGCCGGATGGCACGCCGCTTTCCGGCGATCAGGCCGCGCGCATCCTCGATCTGGCCGGCATCGTGTGCAATCGCAACACCATCCCGGGCGATCCCTCCGCCCTGCGCGCATCCGGCATCCGCATCGGCACGCCATGGATCACGCAGCGCGGCTTCCGCGACGCGCAGATCGACCGGCTGGGCGATATCATCGCCGATGTGCTCACCGCCTGCGTCCCCTTCAGCTACACCGGACGGAAACGTGCCGAGCCGCGCGCACGGATCCCCTTCGCCGTGCTGGAATCCGCGCGCCGCGCGGTGCAGGACCTGGCGGATGCCGCCGGGATCGACACGGCCAGCGGCGGCGCAGACTACCCGCACGTCGCCCCGCCCGTCAGCGACGAACTGGGCGCGTACACCCTCGCCATTCGTGACATTGGCGATGTCGATCCGGCGGCCTTCCTCGACACCGTGCTGACCAGCGATGTCGGCGCGCTGGCCCCCGGCGAGTCGCAGCCCACCGCGCTGCGCGCCGCCGATGGCAGCCTGCTGGCCCACGGCGTGCTGCAGCGCACGGGCAGCGGCGGCTGGCTGCTGCATGCCGAGCGCGGGCAGACCGTCGCCAACTGGCTGCGCGCGCTCTCCGATGGCTTCGTGCTGATGGACGATGGCGATCCGTACGCCAAGGCCCCCGGCCCCGTCGATGTGGTGCTGCTCGGGCCGAGCGAGGTCCGCATCCCGCGCACCGCAGAGGCCTTCGCCGACAAGGTGTACGCGGCAGGCGACGGTGGACCGCATGCCAGCCTGCAGGGCGCACCGCTGCCCGCCTTCCTGTGGACTGCGCCGGAAGCGCAGCCGCTGCAGAAGACGCCGCTGCACGGGCTGCATCAGGCGCTCGGCGCGAAGATGGCCGCCTTCGCCGGCTACGAAATGCCGCTGTGGTACAGCAGCGTCAGCGAAGAACACGCGGCGGTGCGCAAGAGCGCCGGCATTTTCGATGTCACACACATGGGCGTGTTCGATGCGCGTGGCCCGGCTGCCGAGAGCTTCCTCGACATGGTGACCAGCAACGATGTACGGGCGCTGGAGGTGGGCCAGTCGCACTATACCTACCTGCTCGATCCCGACGGCGTGCCGATCGACGACCTGATGATCTACCGCCTCGCCGCCGATCACTTCCTGATCGTCGTCAACAGCGCCAACAACGATCAGGACTGGGCCTGGCTGAACGCCGTGCGCGACGGCGCGGTGGTGATCGATGCGGCGCGGCGCAACCGGCGCTTCGGCGCGGGCAGCCGTGTGGAACTGCGCGACCTGCGCAATCCGGTCCACGGGGCAGACAACCGCGTCGATATCGCCCTGCAGGGCCCGAACAGCAAGGCCATCCTGCAGGCGATGACCGACGACAAGGGGCGCGCCGCCCTCGGCGGGCTGACCTGGGCGGGCGTGACGCGGGTGTCGCTGGGCGGGCGCGATGTGATCGTCTCGCGCACCGGCTACACCGGCGAGCGCATCGCCTACGAACTGTTCGTGCATCCCGGCCAGGCCGTGGAGCTCTTCCGTGAGCTGGTCAACGCTGGCGCCGCGCCCTGCGGGCTGGCCGCGCGCGACAGCCTGCGCACGGAAGCCGGCCTGCCGCTGTACGGCCACGAGCTGGGCCGCGTGCTCGACGGCGCCGCCACGCTCAGCCCGGCGGATGCCGGCTTCGGCGCATACGTGCGGCTGCACAAGCCGTTCTTCATCGGCAAGGCCGCCTTCATCGCCCGCGAGCGCCAGCGCGATGCAGAGATCGCGCGCTTCCGCCTCGCCAGCAAGGGCGCGCGCCCGCCGCATCCGGGCGACCCGATCGTCGATGCGCGTGGCCGCGTGATCGGCATGGTGACGTCGTGCAGCATCGACAGCGAAGGCTATCAGCTCGGTCAGGCCTATCTCAAGGAAGAGGCGACCGCCGAGGGCACGACCATCAGCGTGTTCTGCAGCGCAGCGCGCGCGCGCCAGGACAAGCCGCTGGCGGCGCTCACCATCGGCGATCGTGTGCCCGTGCCAGAGCCGGCGGTGGTGCTCAGCCGCTTCCCGAAGAAGTAGCCGCGCAGCAGTTCCGCAGTCTCACACAGGGGCGCTCCAGCACGGCGCGCCCCTGTTGATTCCGGTACAGGGTCCGCGCTCAGCCGCGCCGCTGCCAGAGCTGCATCTCCGTGCCGTAGTACGGAAACGGAAACGCCTCCACCAGCGCATACTGCGCCAGAAACGCCGGGTCGCGCGCCAGCCCTTCGCGCACAAAGCCCTCCATCGTCACCAGAAACGCCGGCTGCTGATCGAGGATGAGCTGCGGCGGAATGGCGTAGATCTGGTCATCGGCCAGCAGTGCCGGATCGACCGGGTAATAGCGCGTCAGTTCGGGCGTCACCAGCCCGACGGTGTCGACGATCGTCGCGCCGCTGAAGTAACCGATCGCGCCGATATCCGCCGATGCCACGCGGGTGTCCGCCGTGACGCCGTAGCGCTCCACCAGCAGCCGGCCCATGCGTTCGTACAGCAGCTCGAGCGCGTGCCAGGCCATCTTCGGGGCGGGGCGTGCCGGCCCGTGATCGGGCGCGAGCGTCCAGGCGGTCAGCGTGCTGGCCAGCGCCAGCGCCCCGGCAGCGCCCACCAGCGCCCGACGCCCCCGCTCTCGCAGCAGCGCAGCGGCCAGCCCCCACAGGCCGGCGAACGTCGCCAGCATCAGCACGGGCAGCGGCGGCGCGAAGTACCAGCGAAACATCAGCGGGTTGGCGATGGCAAACACAACGAAGTACAGCCACGGGTAGGCCAGCAGCGGCAGCAGACGCGGCAGGCGGCGTGCGCTGCCGGAGAACGCCAGCAGGCTGCCCGCCAGCACGATCACCCCGCTGACCATGGTGCCGACGCTGCCGTACAGATTGTAGGCCGAGAACAGGTTGGCATAATTGCGTACCAGCCCGGCCAGCGCATCCAGCGGAGCGACGGCGTAGGCGAAGCGCTTGGCCGTCACCGAATTCGGCAGCGGAGAGCCAAAGGTGCTCCAGCTCCACAGCGCGAACGGCAGCAGCACCGCCGCCAGCGCCGCCCACGTGGCCCATGGCAGCCGGCGCTGACGCAGTGCCTCCAGCATCTGCCAGCCCAGCAGCGGCGCCAGCCACAGCAGCGAGTCCACCCGCGTCAGCACGGCGAAGGCGCCCAGCAGCCCGACGGCCGCCTCGCGCAGACGGCGGCGGGACGGCGCTTCGTCCGGCGGGGCCAGCGCATACAGCGCGAACGCCGCCAGCATCCACAGCGTCACCAGGCTGGTCTCCATGCCGCCCACGGCGAAGGTCACGCTCATCGGCGCCAGCGCGTGCAGCAGGCCGGGCAGCGCCGCCACCCAGTCGTTGGCGATCAGCCGCCGCGCCAGCACGAACAGCAGCACTGCCGACAGCGCATCGGCCAGCGCGCTCCACCAGATCGCATAGTGCGGGAAGTCACGCCCGCCCGTCAGCACGGCAGTCGCACTCATCAGCGCGGCCCACAGCGGCGTGGTTGTGCCCAGCGTGTGCACACCAGGGTTGTAGACGAAGCCCAGTCCGTCCGTCAGATTGCGGCTGTAGCGAAAGGTGATGAAGGCGTCGTCGATCGTGCGCGGGCCCGGCAGCGCGCGCGCCACCAGCGCCAGCACGACCAGCGCACACACGATCGCCCAGAAGCGCCGGCCAGCGGGAGAAACAGCCATCAGTGCGCGCACTGCATCAGGGCGGGCCGTGCGCTCCACACCGCCATGCCGGCCCGGCGCACCTGCTCAGCGCCGGCGCGCATCTTCGCGGCGCACCCGGCGCACCATGCTGTCGGTCAGCTCGCCATCCTCACTCAGGCGCACCGGCGCTTCCTCGTCGAGCAGTTCGTCGAGAGCCAGTTCGTCGTTCTTGCGCTTGATCTTCTCATCGGGCGAGAATTCCGAGATGTAGGCGCGCTCGCGCTCCATCTCACGTTCGACAGACGCGCCGCGCCGCCCGGCGCCGAGCATGTCAATGCCCTGGATCACCACGCCCAGCCCCCAGCCCAGCATGACCATCAGCGGCCACGGGAACTCCCACGGCCCGCTGCCCATGAAGTCCGTCGTCCAGCCGAAGATCACCCACAGCATCGGGACGATCGTGACATACGCGCCCAGGTTCTGCAGCCACTCACGGCGCTTGTCGAAGGGCTTCTCGGCCACCTTGCGCACCTTGCGCAGCGCCTTGCGCCCCTGCCGGTTCCAGTTCGGGCCATACTCGCGCTCGTACGCAGCGAAGATCGCGCGGGTGCGCTGGGCAGCGCGCGCGCCCGTCCTGAAGTACGTCTCGATGCCGTCCGAGATCAGGCCGGCGCCCCACGCCAGCGAGACGACCAGCGCCCACGGGAAGTCCCACGGGCCCTCACCCATGACAGTCATCGTGCCGATGTACACCACCCACAGGATGACATTGACGATCGCATACGCCGACGCGTGCCCGATGAAGTCGCGCCGCTTTTTGACCTGTGCTTCAGCACGCTTGCGCGCGGCCTCAGGGGTGTTCAGATAGAGCGCATCCTTGCCCTGCGCGGTCTCGAACGCATCCTCAATCGACTCGACGGCCTGATGCACCACGTCTTCGATACCCTCGCCCGGCTGCTGCTGCACGTCGCGGTAGGCTGCATCCTCCGGACGCGGGCGCCGGGCGCGATTGCGGTCGCCCTCGCTCTCGTCACTGATCGCCCGACCCACCTCCGCGCCGACCCGCGCGATCTGCTGGCCGATACGGTCCGCATCCAGCGACCAGGTGCGCTGCTTCCCGCCCCAATTGACCTCAGCGCGAAGCTGGCCGTTGTCAAAGCCGATGTTGAGATTGCGCTCAGGCTGCTCCGCCGCTTGTTCCAGCGCCTCCGCTTCGGGAGCCGGCGCGGCCTGTTCCGGCAGCGGCGGCGCGATCGCCGTCACGCGCTCGAACGGATCGAAAGCGGGCTCGGCTTCTGGCGGCGGCGCAGCGGCGTACTCCGGCGCGGGGCTGAGCGACTCGCCGTTCAGCGCTGCTTCAGCGCGGATACTGCGCTCCGGGTTCAGCGTCTTCAGTCCCGAAGCAGCCACCGCAGCGCGCAGCGCCTCCACCAGCGCAGTCGCGCTTTCATAACGCGCAGCCGGGTCTTTCGCCAGCGCGCGGATCAGCACCGCCTCCACCTGCGGCGGAAGCTCCGGGTTCAGCCGGCGCGGCTCAGGCAGCGCCGCATAGATGTGATTGTGCACCACCGCGTAGGGCGTGTCGCCCGCGAACGGCACACAGCCGACCAGCAGCTCGTAGATCACCACGCCGAGCGAATACAGATCGCTGCGGAAATCGATGTCCTTGCGGCCCAGCGCCTGCTCTGGCGAGATGTAGTTCGGCGTGCCCAGCATCGCATCGGCGCTCAGCGAGCTTTCGCCGAGCTGAGCCAGCCGCGCCAGGCCGAAATCCGTCAGATATGGCGTACCATCCGCCGCGATGATGATGTTCGATGGCTTGATGTCACGGTGCAGCACGCCGCTGTGATGCGCGTAATCCAGCGCGCTGGCGATCGGCGGCAGGATGCGCAGCAGCTCCTCAAGGGGGATCGGCGTGCGGTCGTTGACCTGGCGCAGCGTTCGCCCGTCGATCAGCTTCATCACCAGATACGGCTGACCATTGATATCGGCGTAATCGTACACCGGCACGATGTGCGGGTGCTCCAGCCGCGCGACGATCTGCGCCTCGCGCTCGAAACGCGCCAGAAACCCCGGATCCTGCAGCAGCGCGGGATGCATCACCTTGATGGCGACGTAGCGATCCAGCCGGGGGTGATACGCCTTGTAGATCGCCGCCATTCCCCCCTGGCCCTGCGGCGCGACGATCTTGTACTGGCCAAGCATCTGACCTTCGGACAATGTCATGGGTGACCCCGACGGTAGAAAGACATTCCTGAGCATATTGTACTCGAATTGGGTCATCCAGCGCGCACAAAGCCAGCATACGATGTGCGCGCTTTCCGTCGTGTCGGCGCGGTGCGCTCAGACGATATCGTCGCGGCGTGTGGTCTCCGGATCGCGGGCTTCGACCAATTCACCGTCGTCCCCGACAAAGTACACGGGTCGGCGCTTGGGCTTCTCGCCCGGATCAGCGGCTTCCTGCGGGGTCCACTCGCCATCGCGCTTGGGCTTCTCACCGCCGAAGCTGCCCGGATATCCGCGATGCGTACGCGCGTCGTCGTCAGTGTCGCACGAGCGCCAGCCCGCCCAGCCGCCAGCGCGGGAGGCGCGCCAGCCACCACCGCCCGCCATCCGCATCAGCGCGGGCAGGCCGAAGAAGAAGAACATCATCCAGATCCACCACGGCAGGCGGAAAAGGCTGAACAGCGCCACCGCGCCGATCAGCACCATGATCCCCACCAGCGGAACCGACCTGTAGCTGTGCATTTCATGTTGACGCATGTGCAATTTCCCGTCTTGCGTACTGATATTCCTGAGTACGCAAGACGCGGAGAAAAGGTTGCAGCGCGGGCGCATCACTCCGCCGGGCGGCGCAGCGCAGGCGACTCCAGCACCGCCGGGTTGACCACATGCGGCGGCTGCCCGCCCTGCAGCACATCCGCCACGTGCCGGGCGGTGCGCGCCTGCAGTTCCTCGACGGCCTCGACCGAGTTGAAGGCGGCATGCGGGGTGATCAGGCAGTTCTCCAGCCCCAGCAGCGGATGATCGGCTGGCGGCGGTTCCTGCGTCAGCACATCCAGCGCCGCGCCGCGAATGGTCTTCGCCAGCAGCGCCTGGCGCAGCGCCAGCTCATCGATGACCGCACCACGCGCGGTGTTGATCAGGAATGCGCCCGGCTTCATCGCGCGCAGAAACGCCGCGTTCACCATGCCGCGCGTCTCCGGCGTCAGCGGCACGTGCAGCGAGACGTAGTCGGCCTGCGCCAGCGCCTGCGCCAGATCGCGGGTGAGCGTAACGCCGTCCTGCACGCCGTCCTGCCGCCGCTGATAGGCCAGCACACGCAGGCCGAACCCCATCGCCTTGGGCGCCAGCGCGCGGGCGATCGCCCCCCAGCCCACCAGCAGCAGCGTCTTGCCGCGCAGCCGGAAGAGTGGGCGCCCGGCGGCCAGATCCCACACGCCGCGCCGCAGATCGCGGTCGAAGGTGGGCAGGCTGCGTGCGCACGCCAGCAGCAGCGCCATGGCATGATCGCTAACTTCCTCCACGCAGTAATCCGGCACGTTGGAGACGATCATGCCCAGCTCGGTGGCGCGTTCGACAGCGATGTTGTCCACGCCCACGCCGTAACGGGCGACGGTGACACAGCGCGGCGCACGATCCAGCACAGCCGGCGACACGCGCTTCCAGTTGGTCATAATCGCGTCGGCCAGCGGCGCGAGGCGCAGCAGTTCGTCCTCATCGCCCGTCTCGGCGGGCAGCAGCTCCACGCCCAGCGGCCCCAGCACCGACTGTTCGATGTCGAGCGAGTCCCATGCGTAATCCGTGATCAGAACGCGCCAGCGTGTCATTCAGCCATCCTGTGCATACGTGTCATTGTTCAGCGGCCACATCGGCCGGACGTCCATGTCGATGCCGCTGCGCAGGCCTGCGGTGTAGCGGAAGAAGCCGGCAGAAGCGATCATCGCGGCGTTATCGGTGCACAGGTTGAGCGGCGGGTAGCGCACCGGGATCTCACTGATCTGACGCAGCGCCTGGCGCAGCGCCTGGTTGGCGGAAACGCCGCCCGCCAGCAGGATCTCCACCGCGCCATGCTGCACGGCAGCGCGGGCGGTCTTCTCGGCCAGCGTGGTGACGACCGCGCGCTGGAAGCTGGCGGCCACGTCGTTGACCGAAAGCCCGCTCTTGAGCTGCGGCAGCTTGTCTGCGCCGGTCTGCCGACGCCCACCACCGGTGCCGGGCACGGTCGCCTCGCGCAGCACTGCGGTCTTGATGCCGCTGAAGCTGAAATCGAAGCTGTCGTCCAGCCGCGCGCGTGGGAAATCGTACGTGCCGGCGTTGCCCTGCGCCGCCGCCTTCTCGATGTTTGGCCCGCCCGGAAAGGGCAGGCCCAGCAGCCGGCCCACCTTGTCGAAGGCCTCACCCGCCGCGTCGTCCAGCGTGCCGCCCAGCCGCTCGTACTGGCCGTGGCCGCGCATCAGCAGCAGCTCGGTATGCCCGCCACTCACGATCAGCACCACCACCGGAAAGCGCACCTCACGGTATGGCTGCGTCAGCCACAGCGAATACACGTGGCCTTCGAGATGGTTGATGCCCAGCAGCGGGCGCTTCGCCGCCACCGCCAGCCCCTTGGCGTAGTTGATGCCCACCAGCAGCGAGCCGACCAGCCCTGGCCCGCGCGTGACGGCGATGGCATCCAGCCGCTCGTAGCCGATGCCGGCGTCGCGCATGGCCTCGTCGACCACGAAGCCGATCGCCTCGACGTGCGCGCGCGAAGCCAGCTCAGGAAACACCCCGCCGTACTGCGCGTGCAGATCGATCTGCGAAGCGACCACGTTCGAGGCGATGGTGATGCCATCGATCACCACTGCCGCGGCGGTTTCATCACACGACGTTTCGATACCGAGGATGTACGTCACAAACTGCGTTCCTGAATGCATTTACAGCAAGAAGGGTATGCCTGCATGCAGCCGCTGCACAGTGTGACAGCTTCAGCCGGATGCTGCAAGAGCCGCCAGTATTGATTCTTTCTGCGCTTCATCTGATAATGCTTCTATCTGCCGTGTAACCCTGCCCGCGTCCGGCGCAGGGAGGGAGCCAGCGTGCCCGACAGCAGTGTTCCGCCCGCCAGTGACGATGAGCCGGATGACCTGAGCGCGTTCGACGAATTCGTCAACCAGCACCTCAATTTCGATCCCAAACCTCGTACCGACGGCGGCCTGTTCGGAGCGCCATCTGTCGATGACAGCGTGCCGGACGATGACATTCCTCCGCCACGGACCGCCCCGCCGCTCAGCCCGTTCAGCGCGCGCCTGCCGTTCGGGCCACAGCCGCCCCGCCCGGCCAACCCGCCCGCCTTCGGCAGTCCAGCCGCCGGACCATCCCCTTTTCCGCCGCGTTTGCCGCTGCCCCTGGCCAATGACCGGCGCTGGCAGTACGGCCTGTTCTCGGTGAAGGGGGATCTCGAAATCCACTATTCACAGCCCTATATGGCCATGCGTGTGCTGGTCATCGCGGATGCCAACCGCCGTTTCAACCGCCTGGTACGCTTCATCCCCAATATCGCGCCCGGCTGGGCTGCCTTCGAGATCCACACCTCGCGCGAGGTGCGCGGCTTCGTCCGCCAGACCGATGTGCGTATCACGCCGCTTCCACTGAACATGACCCGGCTGGAGGAGCAGTGGCACGTACTGAAGGCCGGCTACCCGCGCCTGTTGTCGATCCTGGGTTACGCCTTTCTCGTGGTACTGCTCGCGATCACCATGGTTTTCATGCTGGGCGTCCGTGAGCAGGAATCGATCGACGAGACGGCGCGAGAAGAGCGCATCAGCAGTATGGAGTCGCAGCTGGCCACGCAGCAGGCGCACATCGAGGCGCTTGAGGCGCACATCCGACCCACGCTCCTGCCGCCCAAGGCGGAGTGAGCCGTCGCATTTCAGATCATTCGCCCA
>CAZZJW010000015.1:0-20669 GCA_964654755.1 uncultured Pleurocapsa sp.
GGTGAGGCTGGGTTCAGGGCGGCGGTTGCCGGGGCAGGCGCAGACCGCCATAATCATCAGCGGAAACGGTGCAGCATACCCACAGGGGAACACAGCATGAAGCGCTTTTGGATGCGAGCGAAACGCGCGCTGATCATCGTGGCTGGGCTGGCGCTGGTGCTGGTGGCACTGGGCGCGTTTGTGCTGTGGCGGCTGTCGATCCCGCCGCAACCGGGCGAGTTCTACACGGCTCCTGCCGGTGAGCCGGCGGCCCCTGGCACGCTGATCCGCTCGGAGCCGATCACCAGCGGCGTGCCGGAGGGCGCGGTGGCGCAGCGCGTGCTGTACTGGTCCACGGGCGTGGACGGACAGCCGGTGCAAGTGAGCGGGGTGGTGATCGCGCCGGCAGCGGCGAGCGACACGCCGAGGCCGGTTGTGGCGTGGGCGCACGGGACGATGGGTGTGCTGCCGGAGTGCGGCACCAGCCACACGGTGCTGGCGCTGGCGCTGATCACGCAGCTGGACGGGCTGATCCGCGAGGGCTTCGTGGTGGCGGCGACGGATTATCCGGGCATGGGGACGCCGGGCATCCATCCGTATCTGGTGGGGAATGTGGAAGGCGCGGCGGTGCTGGACTCGGTACGCGCGGCACAGCAGCTTGACGTGGGCGCGGGGAGCAGCTTCTTCACATGGGGGCACTCGCAGGGCGGGCATGCGTCGATCTGGGCGGGGATCATGGCCCCGGAGTATGCGCCGGAGCTGGACCTGGAGGGCGTGGTGGCGTTCGCCCCGGCGATCGATCTGCAAGGCATCCTGCGCTGGAGCATGGACCGGCCGGTGGGCGCGAGACTGCTGGCATATGCGCTGTACGCCTGGGGCAACACGCTGCCCGGCGTGAGCTTCACGGATGTGGTGCGGCCGGAGTACCTTTCGCGGGTGGAGGAGATGGCGCGCACGTGCCTGCTCACCCCTGCCGGGTTCCTGATGCAGGGGGAGGTGCCGCTGGCGAAGGACTATCTGGCGGTGGACCCGCTGACGACGGATCCCTATCCCGCGCTGCTGCAGGCGAACCGCCCGGATGGCGGGCTGGTCGCGCCGCTGCTGATCGCGCACGGGACCGCCGACAGCACCATCCCGTTTGCGGGCAGCGAGGCAGCAGCTGAGATGCGCTGTGCGACGGGCGAAACGGTGCAGCTTGCGCGCTTCCCCGGGGTCTCGCACATCGGCATCGTGACGAGCGCGGGCAGCTATGCGCTCGGCTGGACGGTGGACCGGCAGGCCGGGCGTCCGGTGGTGAGCACGTGCGCGGGGTGAGGCCTAGCGGCGGGCGCGCTGCGGGTTGTGCTCGTCCTCCCACCAGCGCGAGGGATTGGTGCTGATGGCGGCGCGGGCAATATCGAGGTCGTTTTCGCGTCGCAGGGCGCGCTGGCTGAAGCCGCGGGCCCACACGCGCGCGCCGGGCGTGCTGCGCAGCTGATTGATGGCGCGGCTGGTCTCTGCGTGGAAGCGGCGCACCAGCACATCGAGAGGCGGGGTGGGTTGGCCGCGCCAGGCGAAGATGGCGTGGACATGGTTGGGCATGACCACCCAGCAGTCCAGCTCGAGCGCGGGTGCGGCGGGCAGCGCCAGCAGGGCCTGACGGGCGAGCGCCCCGGCGGGGGTGAGGGCGACATCGTGATGCTGCACATCGCCGAGGATGCAGGCGCGGCCTGATGTGGCCAGCGTGAGCAGCACGACGGCATCGCAGGCGTAGTCGTAGCTGGCGGAGACGAGGATTTCGCGGGGAAGACGAGAGCGCATGTGATGCAGGCGTGAGGGCGACCGCGCGGTCGCCCTCACGCATTCCGGCCCTACCCGCGCGGAAGCTTCGTGCGCGTGTTGGTGACCGCGCCGTCGTCGGCCTGGGCCACCAGGCGCGCATACTTGGCGAACACGCCGCTGGTGTAGTGCGGCGTGGGCGGCATCCACATCTTGTGGCGGCGCTCCAGTTCTTCTGCCGGCACATCGAGCGTGATGCTGCGCGCATCGATATCGATCAGGATGGTATCACCTTCCTGCACCAGCGCGATCGGCCCGCCGACGGCGGCTTCGGGAGAGACGTGGCCGATCATCAGGCCGCGGGTGGCGCCGCTGAAGCGCCCGTCGGTGACCATGGCGCAGCTGTAGCCCAGCCCCTGGCCGGCCAGCGCTGCGGTGATCTGCAGCATTTCCTGCATGCCGGGCCCGCCCACCGGCCCTTCGTAGCGGATGACCACGACATCATTGGCGACGATCTCGGTGCGCTTGACGGCATCGAAGGCGGCCAGCTCGCTGTTGAACACGCGGGCGCGGCCACGGAACTGGCGCTGCTCGGTGCCCTTGAGCTTGACCACGCAGCCATTCGGGGCGAGATTGCCCTTGAGGATGTGCAGGCCGCCGTTCTCATAGATCGGGGCGTCGAAGGTGCGGATGACATCCTGGCCGGGCGCTTCATGGGCGCGCGAGGCTTCTTCGCCCAGGCTGCGACCGGTGCAGGTGAGGGCGGATCCATCGGCGTGGCCGGAATCCACCAGGCGCTTCGCCAGCAGGCGGTTGCCGCCAGCGCGGTGCATGTCGATGGCGACGTAGCGGCCTGCGGGCTTGAGATCGCAGATCAGCGGGGTGGCCTTGCTGATGCGCTCGATGTCATCCACGGTGAAGCTGATGCCTGCTTCGCGGGCGATGGCCAGCGAATGCAGCACGGCATTGGTGCTGCCACCGCTGGCGGCGACGGAGGCGATGCCGTTTTCCAGCGCGCTGCGGGTGATGAGCTTGCTGGGGCGGCGGTCTTCGCGCACCATCTCCATGATGAGATGACCGCAGTCGAGCGAGACGCGATCCTTCGCCTCATCCATCGCGGGGATATCGGCCATGCCCATCGGGCAGATGCCGATGAACTCAGCGAACATGCCCATGGTGTTGGCGGTGAACTGGCCGCCGCACGCGCCGGGGCCGGGGCAGGCGACATCTTCCATCGCTTTGAGCTCCTCGGCGGTGATCTTGCCGGCCTGATAGGCGCCAATGTACTCGTACACATCCTGCACGGTGACATCCCGGCCCTGATAGGTGCCCGCGGCGATGCTGCCGCCATAGAGCATGATGCTGGGCACATCCATGCGCACCAGCGCCATGATGGTGCCGGGCATGGTCTTGTCGCAGGCGGTGAGGGCGATGATGCCATCGAAGAAGTTGCCGCGCGCCACCAGCTCGATCGAGTCGGCGATGACCTCACGGCTGATGAGCGAGGCCTTCATGCCTTCGGTGCCCATGGTGATGCCGTCGCTGATCGAGACGGTGTTGAATTCGAGCGGGGTGCCGCCGGCGCGGCGGATGCCTTCCTTCATCTTGGCGGAAAGCCGGCGCAGATGGAAGTTGCACGGCCCGATCTCGGTCCAGGTGTTGGCGATGCCGATGAGCGGCTTGGCGAGGTCTTCGTCGGTGAGGCCAATCGCCTTGAGCATCGAGCGCGCGCCGGCGCGATCAACACCTTCGAGCAGGGTGCGGCTGCGCAGGCGATTTTGCTCGGCCAACGCGCTGCGAACGTCGTGAGAATCTGTCATGATGGGCTCCAAAATGAAAAAGATGACCTGTGTGCTTCGATTGTAACGCGAAACTGCGCGATGGCGATGAGACTGGTCATGCGGTGAGCAGCCGCGCCGCGCCGAAAACGATCAGCATCTGGCCCGGGCCGTACAGCAGCCAGACGGCGTCTCCGGAGGCCAGCGGGCCGAAGCGCGTGCGCCCGTTGAACAGCTCTGCCGCCAGCAGCAGATCGGAGAGCAGGAAGAGCGCCGCGCCCAGCGCGATCAGCGCGGCTCCCCCGCCGAAGGTGAGGGCCGCCCCGGTGCTGAGACCGGCGGTGCTGGCCAGCAGCAGCGAATAGGGCAGCGCCGCGCGGTGCAGCATGCTGCGCGCTGTCGCGGGCCGCCACACCACGACGAACCACAGCAGCGCGCCGGCAGCCCAGGCCAGCGCCACAGGCCAGAACGGCAGCGCCGCGCCAAGCGCCTCGGCCAGCGCGAAGAAGGCGGCGATGCAGGCGAGATGATCGAGCGCGAAGGCGGCCATGCCCGCCAGCACCGGCTGGCGCAGCGGAAGCGCGCGCGCCATGCACAGATCGCCCACGAAGCCGAAGGTCATGCCGATGGCGATCCAGGCGCGAAACTCCATGCCCTCCTCGTCGCTGAAGAAGGCGAAAGCGCAGGCGGCGAGCACCAGCACCAGCGAGGAGGCCAGACGCAGCCGGCGCGGGATGCGCTGCGGATTGCGGGCATCGGGCCGGCCAAAGACGAAGCCGCCCAGCAGCGCCGCCGCCCACAGCGTCCACAGCCCGACGATCAGCACCGCGATGTAGGGTTCGCGAGAACCTTCGGCGTAGGCAGGCGTCATGCTTCTTCCCCCGTCACAGCACAGCCTGCGCCGAATCATGCCGCGTTTCCGGGCTGTGCGCCATGTTGGCTATACTGAGCGGCGCACAGGAGGGGGCGGCATGGATGTGATCGTGATCGGTGCGGGGGCGGCGGGGCTGGCGGCGGCGGCACGGCTGGCGCTGGCGCACCGCGTGGTCGTGCTGGAGGCGGGGCCGCGCCTCGGCGGGCGCATTTTCACGCACAGCCTGCCGGCGCTGGCCAGCTTTCCGCTGGAGCTGGGCGCGGAGCTGATCCACGGCTCGCGGGTTGTGACGCGCGCGCTGGCGGCGCAGGCCGGCCTGACCACGCTGCCGGTCGACCGGCTGGGCAATCTGCGCTGGGGACGCCCCGCCCGCCCGCTGGCGCACCTGCCGGAAGACGAACGCGCCATGATCGACGGCCTGTGGGCGGATTATGACGCGCTGCGCGACGCCGTGCTGGCGGCGGACTGCTCGCTGGAGCACTGGCTGCGGGGGCGCGGCTGGGACGGGGCGGCGCTGGACGCGGCGGATGTGCTGCTGGCGCAGACGTGCTGTGCGCGGCTGGACCGGCTGAGCGCGCTCGATCTGCAGCGCGAGATGCGCGTCGATCATTCCGGCGGGCTGGAACACGGCGAAGCACGTCTGGCGCAGGGCTACAGCACGCTGCTGGCATGGCTGGCGCGCGGGCTGGATGTGCGGCTGGGCGCGCCGGTGCACACCGTCGTGCGGACAGCGCGCGGCGTGCGCGTGCACAGCGCGGCGGGCGTGTTCGCGGCGGATGCCTGCCTGGTGACGGCCTCGGTGGCGGCGCTGCAGCGCGGGCTGATCGCCTTTCAGCCGGCGCTGACGGCGCACAAGCGCGATGCGATCGCCGCGATGCGCATGGAGCCGGGCAGCAAGCTGTTCTACCGGTTTCGCGAACGGCTGTGGCCGGCAGACCTGACGTATATGGCGGGGCCGGGGCTGGCGGCACGCTGGTGGACGCCGGGGTATGGCCGCGCGCAAGCCGAGCCGGTGATCACGGCGTATGTGACAGCGGATCGGGCCCGCGCGCTGGATGCGCTGGGGGGCGGAGACGCCGAGATCGTGCTGGGGCATGGCCTGCGCGATCTGGCGGCGCTGCTGGGCGAAACGCCGGCGCGGCTGGAGGATGCGCGGGTGGCCAGCCACCTGCAGGCGTGGGCGCGCGCGCCGTGGGTCGGTGGGGCGTATGCGCATGTGCCGCCCGGCGCGGCGGATGCGCGTCTGGCGCTGGCTGCCCCGGAGGCCGGCGGGCTGTTCTTCGCGGGGGAGGCGACCGCGCACGACACCAACCCGCAGACGGTGCACGGCGCGATCGAAAGCGGCTGGCGGGCGGCGGCGGAGATCAGCGCGTGGGGCGCGGCGGGCTGACGGCGGGCGGCTTCAGCGCGACGCCGACTGCTTGAGCTCTGCGACCAGCTCGCGCAGGGTGTCGACCGGCACCGCGCCGGGGATGAGGTAGCGGCTGTTGAAGATCTGCGCGGGCACGCCCTGCAGGCCGTAGGCTGCCGCCTGGCGCACATCCGCCGACACCAGCGCGTCGTATGGCGCGCGCGCCGCCGCGTCCGACAGCACCGCTTCGAAGGCTGCGCCGTCCAGCCCGACGCCCTCGGCGATCTCGCGCAGCACAGCGATCTGGCTGATATCGCGGCTGTGCAGCCAGTAGGCCTCGGTCACGGCGACGTGGAAGTCGGCATTGCCCTGCGCTTCGGCATATTTGTCTGCGATCAGCGCCATGCGGCTGGAAATACCAAACGGGCCGGGGTTCATCTCCAGCTGGTACTGTTCGCGCATCATCTGGTTGAAGCGGGGCCGCGCCTCGGTTTCGATGTGCTGAAGGTACTCCGGCGGCATGGGCGGCGCGCCTTCCGGACGCAGTTCGTAGCTGTGCCACACCACATCCACCGGCTCGGTCTGCTGGAGCGCGCGCAGATTGAGCGCGGCAGCGTAGCACCACGGGCAGACGAAATCGGACCACACGTCCACGCGGATGGTCATCGGGGGGAATCCTTTCGGGCGATCCTGAGGGGCAGCACAGCAGACGCCGCCGGAGCGCGCGTTCTTACATGCTGCGCGGGGTCAGGGAGCGCTTTGGCGGGAGACGGGCAGATCGCCGCTGAAGCCCAGCGCGTGCAGGGCGGCGCGCACGCGGGCGACATCCGCCGCATCGTCTGCGTCGGCGATCAGCACATGCACGATGCGCGTGTCGTCGTCCGTGCGCGGGGCGGTGGCCACCTTCGACTTGTAGCCGAGCTGACCGGCGCGCGTGGCTGCGCGCAGGCGCTCCCACAGCGCATCAGCCTGCTGAACAGGGATGTGCAGCACGAACACGCCGGCGCGAGGCGTGGGTCCGGGGGCGGGCGCCTGCGGCTTGACTTCGATCCAGTAGACCGCGCTGATGTGCGAGGGCAGCGCATCGGCATCGTGGGCGAGGCGCGCGCGCTGCACCATCTGGATGAGCGAGAGATCGATCGGGTCGTCAGGCATGTTCGGGTGCTTCCGGCTGCAACACGAGGGGCATGGTGAAGCCGAACTGACTGCCCTTGCCGAACTCGCTGGCGAAGTGCAGCGTGCCGTTGTGCAGTTCGACGATACGTCGTACGAGATACAGTCCGAGGCCGGTGCCGTCGATGTGGGCAGACTCCTCGCTTTTGACGCGGTAGAACGGCTCGAACAGGCGCTTCTGATCGTCTTCGCGAATGCCCATGCCGGTGTCGGCCACCTCGAACTCAGCGCGATCGCCCGCGCGGCGCAGCGTGACGGTGACGAAACCGCCTTCCGGGGTGTACTTGATGGCGTTACCGATCAGGTTGGTCATCGCTTCGGGCAGGCTGGCGGCATCGGCCAGGACGTGCATGGGCTCCCCGATGTCGGTGATGAGGTTGATGTGCTTCTGGCGGGCGGCATCGTGGTGATCGATGATCGCCTGCGTGGCGAGCTCGTTGAGGTTGACGCGTGTGCGCGGAAGATTGCGCAGCGCGTTGACGCGCTCCAGCGAGAGGATCTCGGTGGACATGCGCTGGATGCGCACGGCGGCGCGGCGCATGGCCTCGAAGTAGCTGCGCTGCTCGTCGTTGAGGGCGGCGTCGAGATCGAAGGAGAGGATGTCGAGATAGCCGAAGATGATGCCCAACGGGCTGCGCAGGTCATGACTGGCGATGCGGATCATGTCGGTCTTGAGCTGTTCCAGCGCGCTGAGCTGGCTGTATACGTCGCGCATTTGCTCAAGCTGGCGCTGCGAGAGCGCGTACAGACGCGCATTCTCGATGGCAGCAGCGGTGCGCGTGCTGAGGATCTGCACGAACTCGACGACGGTTGGGCTGAACTGGTCGGGCTGGGTGGTTTCGAGATTGAGCACGCCGAGCAGGCGGTCATGGGTGATGAGCGGGATGGCGATTTCGGCGCGTGTACCGGGGATATCTGGCACGTAGTCGGGATCTGAGGCGACATCGATCACGACCTGCGGCTGGCGCAGGCGCATGGCACGCCCGATCACGCCAGTGGCAGCGGGCAGGATGCGCCGGGTATCGCTGTGTTCGGGGAGTCCGACTGCGCGCAGCACACGCAGCACGTCCGGATCGTCCTCCAGCAGGCCGATGAAGCCGGCCTCCGCGCCGCTGAGGCGCATGGCGCTGCTGAGGCCGACCAGCGCGACCTGATCGAGATCGAGCGTGAGGTTGAGCTCGTCGTCCACACCCTGCAGCAGTGAGAGCAGGCGGATGCGTTCTGCGAGCGCGGCTTCGACGACGCGGCGGCCGGTGACATCGCGCACGATGCCGCGATAACCGCACGGTCGGCCATCTGCCGCGCGCAGCAGCGAGATCGATACCTCGATGGAGCGTTCGGTGCCATCCGGGCGGATCACCTGGCCATCCGCTGCGCGAACGGGCTGGCCGGTGCGCAGCACACGGCGATAGAGCTGGCGCGCCTGCTGCGCCTGCTGTTCATCGGCGAAACGCTCGAATGAGAAGACTTCGCCCTGAAGCAGGGCGCTGTGCGGCAGGCCGAGGATATCGGCCATCGCCTGGTTGATGAGCGTGAAGCGGCCGGTCAGGTCGACTTCGTAGTAGCCGTCTTCGATGCTGTCGATGATGGCGCGAAAAGGCTCGTGGTCCGCGGCGGCGCCCTCACGCTGGATGGGGATGTGGGTGATCTCGATCACCGCACCGAGCAGTGACTGGACGACGCCGTGCGCATCGGGCATGGGAACGGCGCGCATGATGAACTGGCGCCGCCCGAAATCAACCGAGAGGGCGACAGGCGAGCCCCGAAGGACCTGGTCAAACAAGGCTTCGGCATTCGCGATACCCGCTTTGCTGGCGATCTCGCTGAAGTGACGGCCCTGAACGGAAGACTCGGTGAAGGAGGCGGAAGCGACGCTGCCCTGATCGTACAGCGTGACGATGCCGTGCCTGTCGAGGGCGAAGGTGATGACGGGCAGATGATGCAGTGAATCGTCCGCCGTCGCTTGCACGACGGACGCTGCGCGGCCCGGCTGAGCAGGATCGCGCTGCGAGTGGTCGCCTGCTGTCTCCATCTCGTCGCCTACGGAAAACGCACGATCATTTCGGACACGATATGCTGACTCTTCTTCCAAATAACCATACCACACAACCAACAGACGGTTCAAAACCGTAAGGGAGAATGCACAATGTTCACACGGATTTCACACCTGCTGCGCCGGCGCGGGGCCCGGCCCGGCCCGCTGCAGCATGCGCGCGCGCTGAGTGCCAGCCCACCCGCCGGGATCGCGCACAGCCGCGTCTATCAGCAGTCGCCGTGGGTGTATGTCGCGGTCAACCGCATCGCCGAGGCGGCAGCGCTGGTGCCGCTGCGTGTGCTGCGCCAGGCGGGGGGCCGGGCTGTGGAAGCCCCCGATCACCCGTTGGCGGGGCTGCTGGCGCGGCCCAACAGCAGCCAGAGCGGTTTCGAGCTGATGGAAGCGACGGTGGGCATGCTGGAGCTGCACGGCAACGCCTACTGGTTTCTGGGTGGGCGGGAAGGTGGCGCGCCGGAGGAGATCTGGCCGCTGGCGCCGGATCATGTGCAGGTACTGGCCGATGCCAGCAGCGGCCTGCGCGGCTATCTGTACGAGGTGGACGGCGTGACGGCGGTCCTCGAACCGGCGGAGGTGATCCACTTCCGGCGCTGGCATCCGTCCAACACGTGGTATGGGCTGTCGGCGCTGGAGGCCGCGCGGCTGGCGATCCTGAGCGACCGGGCGATGGCGGAATGGAATCAGGCGGCCTTCGGCGAGGACCACGGCGTGCCCGCCGGCATGGTGGTGGTGCGCGACTTCATCAGCGATGGTGACTTCGAGCGCCTGAAGCGCGACTGGCGCGACAGCTACGGCAGCGGGCAGCGGCGCACGGCGTTTCTGCGCGGCGACAGCGTGTCGTGGCAGAACATCGGCCTGAGCCATCACGATCTGGATTTCCTCAACGGACGCGCCGCGCACCGCGAGGAGATTCTGAACATCTTCGGCGTGCCGCTGGGGATGCTGAGCGAGAATGCCACCGAGGCGAATGCGGCGGTCGCCGAGCGCGTGTTCGTCGAGCGCACGTTGTGGCCGAAGCTGGCGCGCATCGCCGCAAAGCTGAACGCGGAGCTGCTGCCGTTCTGGGGGGCGGGGGCGAGCCTGGCGTTTGACGACATACGGCCGACGGATACGCAGGCGCGGCTGGAGGAGCTGCGCGCGGCCTATCCGGTGCTGAGCATCAATGAGATCCGCGAGCGTTACTACCACCTGCCGCCGGTCGCATGGGGAAGCGTTCCGGCGGCGGGCGGGCCGCAGGACGGCGGCTCAGCGGTAGCGGGCGATCACCTCGGCCAGCTCGCGCGCTGACTGCGCCGGTTGGCGGGGCTGGAAGACGATCGGGCGGGTCATGTTCAGCGTGCTGGTGGCCGGGACCTGGCTTTCGTGCAGCAGCGGGAGCACCGGCTTGCCCATGCCGCGGAAATCGCGGTAGAGCTGCTTGATGATGGGGTTCATCATGCTTTGCGGTGAGACGATGAGCACCATGAGCATGCATTCGCGCTTGGCCTGATCGATGGCGGCGCGCCAGCCGCTGCTGTTGGCGACGAGGTACTGATCGACCCACACCTTCAGGCCGAGATCCTGCAGCGACAGCATCAGTGGCGCGCCGACCATCTGCCAGTCATAGCGGTCATAGGCCAGCAGGATGTGATCGAGCAGCGCTCCTGGCTCCAGTCCGGTGCCAAGCGCGCGCGTGCCGGGGATGCTGGCGGCTCCGATCTGCACGATTTTCTGCGGTGGGCTCACTGGCACTGTGATGATGTCGCCGCTGTCCTCGTCGGAAAGGCCGTTTCCGCCAGCGGGCGCCTGGCGCGTATACGCGAGCTGCACGATCGTGCCCAGCCGCAGGATGTCGCCATTGCTGAGCACGACCGGCTGGGTGAGCGGCATACCGTTCAGCAGCGTACCATTGGTGGAGCCCATATCCTCGACGCTGTAGCCGCGGCGCTCGCGGCGCAGGCGCAGGTGATAGCGGCTGATTTCCGGATCGACCACGACGATGTCGTTGGTGGTTTCGCGGCCAATGGTGATGATGATGTCTTCGAGCAGATAGCGGGCGCCGGCATTCGGGCCAGAGAGCACCTGGATGGTGCTGCGGCTGACATCATCGACGGGCGCTTCCTGCGTTTCCAGATCAGTGCGGCGCCTGCTGAGGCTGGGCAGGTTGAGGCGTTCGTATTCCAGCGTGACGCCATCGCCCAGCTCGATCAACGCGCCGGGGCGCAGCGGCCACGAGCCGGTAACACGCTGCCCGTTGACGAACGTGCCGTGGTTGGGGCTGAGATCGATCAGATCGTAGTCATCGCCAGCGCGCACCAGCCGACAGTGTTCACGACTGACCTCATCATCGCGGATGACAATCGTGTTGCGGCTGCCGCGGCCGATGGTGATTTCCGGCGCAGTGAGGTCATAGCTGGTGCCGGGAGCGGGGCCCCGGCGCATCGTCAGGCGCAGCATGGCGTTATCGACAGCCTGTCCTTCCAGCGCAGGGCGCAACTCCAGACCGGGAGCCTCCCAAGCGCTGCACGTCGTCGCGCGGAAGCGCGCATGCGCTCAGGGCGACACCAGGCACGCGCCCACGATCAACAGTATACGACGAATTGTGCACAGAAGTTGCAAGATGCTCTTGACAATTGTGCAGCAGAGGACGGGGCATCACGCCGTCCTCTGCTGCCTGAGATACGACTCAGCCGGCAGGCGGCGTGACAGCCTGCGCGGTGATGGCGCTGGCTTCTGCGCGGGTGGAGAAGTCCCAGCGGTTGCCCGGCAGCACCGCGACGCCGACGATCACAACGATCACCGTGACGACGATCGCCAGCAGGCCGCCCAGATGGCGGGCGCGGTCGTCGCGGCGGCGGAAGCCCATGTAGAGATGCGCGGTCACCACGGCGATGGTCATCAGCACCAGATGTGCCCAGTGATAGTGCTGCAGCGCGCCGGAGGTCTGCGCGGCGTAGGCCAGGATGGCGATCAGCCCGAGCACCCACTGCAGCTCGGTGAGGCGCACGAAGATCGTGAGCGGCAGGCTGGACGAGCGGCTGTAAGCGCGGCCCGCGGCCAGCCCGTAGATCATCATCACCAGCGCAACCGCTGCAGCGACGACCAGCAGCCAGCGCACGCCGGAGTGCGCGGCAAGCAGCACGGCAAACCAATCCATGATGAACCCTCCCACATGAGTACGTGTCGTTCGACGCGTCAATGTTCCCACAACGGCTGCAGAACGGGTAGAGGCAGCGCCAGGCGAACGCGACGGGCCTTTGAGCGCATGGAAATTTCTTAAAGAAATTCCCGGCAAAAACCTGTTTACTTTTAAGAGAATTTAACATATTATGGTGGTGTCTTAACGTAGCGCAGGGACTACGGCACAGTGTAAAGCACGAGCGCCCACGTGGTTGATAAGACGCTCTGGTTCGTACGCACGAGAACGAAATTGGAGAAACCACATGGAAACCATCCTCTCGACCCTGTTCGGCATCGCTCTGCTGGCCCTGCTGGCGTACTTCGTGGCGATGTGCGTGTTTGAGGCGGTGCTTGCGCTCTACCGGCGGCTGCCGGAGCCGGCGCGGCAGCGCGTGGACCGCGCAGTGAGCAATGTGACGCGCTCGCCGGCTTCGTTCTGACGACGCGCCACAGCCGCAAAAAAACGTAACGATCATGCGCCGCCTCCCCCTGAGGCGGCGTTTCTTTTCACGGACTGCGCTGCCCTTTGCGCCGCCCGCCTGCTGGCGTACACTCGGCGCATCCGCGCACGCACGATGAGGCTGGCCGCATGAAACTGCTGTTCGTCGTCTCCTCGCTGGATCTCACCCAGCCGTTCAGCGCCACGCCCGCCTGGTGGCAGCTGCTGAAGGGGTTGTACGAAATCGGCGTGGAGGTGATCGCGGCGCCGTATCAGGGCCCGGCGCAGGAAACGCTGTGGTGGCGCGCCGAGAAGAACCCGGCACAGTGGCAGGGAGATGCGTTCAAGGCCGCGCGCGATGGCCTGCGCCGCCTGCGTCGCGCGCCCGCCCGCGCCGATGCACCGCCGCCTTCCGGCGAAGCGCTGGCGGACCGCGCCTCCCGCGAGGCCGCCCGCCGGCTGGTCGCGCCGCTGTGGGAGCGCCACCTGAGCCGCATCCTCACGCGCGAGCCGGATATCGACGCGGTGATCTTCGTCACTGTGCCGCTCAATCATCTGGTGGGCGTGGCGGCGACGATCGAGCGCCGGCATGGCAAGCCGGTGTTCTACTACGACGGGGACGTGCCCGCCAGCCTGCCGGGTATGGGCGGGTTCGCCACCGGTTTTCGCATGTATCAGGGCGCGAACCCGGGCGAATTCACCGCATTCCTCTCCAACAGCAAGGGGGGCGAGGCGGCGCTGCTGGCGCTGGGCGCGCGCGCGGCGCACACGCTGTACTACGGGGCGGATCCGGATGTGTTTCGTCCGCTGGGCGTCAGTCAGGATCTTGACGTGTTCTTCTACGGGCATGGCCGCGAATACCGCGATGAGTGGATCGACGCGATGATCGCAGCGCCGGCGCGCGCGCTGCCCGAGGCGCGTTTCGCGGTGCGGGGCCGCCAGCTGGGCGATCTGGGCCGGGTGGAGCAGCTTCCCTATCTCTCGTTCAGCAAGCTGACGGAGTACGCCTGCCGCGCCCGCCTCAATCTGTGCATCACGCGCGCGGCGCACGCCGGGCTGTACGCCTCGTCGTCATCGCGCCCGTTCGAGCTGGCGAGCCTGGGCTGCGCCATACTCGCCAATCCCTACCTGGGCATCGAGGAGTGGTTCGAGCCGGGCCGCGAGCTGTTCGTCGTGCATTCCGCTGAGGAGGCGGTGGACCGCATGCGCTATCTGCTGGCGCATGACGCCGAGCGCCGCGCGGTGGGCGAAGCAGCGCGCGCGCGCGTGCTGCGTCAGCATACCTTCAGGCATCGCGCAGCCGAACTTGTGGCGATCGTGCGCTCGTATCTGGGCCAGCCGGCGCATCCGCAGACTCGCGCGTGGTGATGAATAGCGCGCGCTTCTCGCCCGGCAGGGTGTAGTCGAAGCCGAGCTGCTGGAAGAAGGCATCGGAGGAGGTGATCGCCATCACCTCGAACACATGGTTGATGCGCGCGCGCTCTATGCAGGCGTTCACCAGCCGCTTGCCGATGCCCATGCCCTGCGCCTTTTCCGACACGGCCAGGCTGCGAACTTCGGCCAGCTTGGGCGAGTAGATCTCCAGCGCCGCGCAGCCGAGGATGACATCCTCGCCTTCGGGATTGTGCTGCACCGCGACGAAGAAATTGGGCAGCAGCTCGCCCAGCTCGTCATAGGTGCGCACCAGCAGTTTGCCGTGCGCCACGAACGGCGCAATCAGCGCTGCGATCTGGGCTACGTCTTCCGCGCGCGCGGCGCGGATGATCACGGGGTCGTTCACGTCTTTCGCCGCCATACGAACAGATTGCCGATCTGCGTCTCACGCTCGTAATTATAAATCAACCAGTTGTTGAGTTCCGAGTATTGCTGCAGCAGTGTGGCCGAGTCTTCCTCACTGCCGGTGACCCACGGCATGTAGTCGACCTGCGCGACCAGCACGTAGGGCGGCAGCGCGGCCCACAGGATGTCGACATTCTCCTCGCGCCATGCGGCGGGATACCACGGCGCGGTCAGCGGAAACTGGAAGATGAAGCGCGTGGGCGGGTTGAGCCGGCTCAGGAAGTAGATTTCCGGGCGGAAGCCCCAGATGTAGAGCGAGTCGCCGGGCAGCACGCGCGCCTTGAGATAGTCGGCGGCGCGCAGCGACTCGCCGGCCACGAACTCGCCAGCGACGAAGCGGTCGGCATAGGCGGGCAGCGCCTCCTGCCCCGACAGCAGCGGCCAGGCGCGCCCCCACACGCCCAGCGCCAGCGCTGCGATCAGCGCTGCGCCCGGCAGCAGGCCGAGCGCTGCCTCGAGTCGCCGCCCGAAGCGATCGCCGAGGGCGGCCAGCAGGCCATCTGCGCCGGCGGCGCCCAGCAGCGCCAGCGGCGGCAGCATGGGCAGCCAGTGATAGTCGTAGGCTTTGGCCTGCAGCACCATGATGGCGGTGGCCGCCAGCAGCCAGGCGATCATCGCCCAGCCGGCCTGGTTGGCCTGGCGCTTGGGCGCTGGCGACTGGGCGTGCAGGCGGCGGCGGTGGATCCACACCACCAGCAGGCCGAGCGCCGCCAGCGCGAACAGCGCGCCCCAGTGCGCCCAGCGGTAGCCGAGGGCCACGCCGAGCGCCGCGCTGAAATCCGCCCAGTTCAGGCCGAGCGCGGTGTAGGCGGAGGTCACGCGGGCGCTCTCCAGCATGGCGGGCAGCGCCCCGGCGGCCGCCAGCAGTGCCGCGCCCGCCGCCAGCACGAGCAGCACCCCGAGGGCGAAGGCCAGCGCCTCGCGCCGGGGCAGGCGGCGTGCCGTCAGCAGCGCCATCGCGGCCAGCGCCACTCCGAACAGCGCGAACGGGTACTTGAACCATACCACCATGCCGAAAAACGCGCCGCAGGCCAGCGCCAGCCGCACCGCCGGGTGGCCGGCGCGCACGCGCTCCGCCGCCGCCAGCGCGCACACCATCGCCAGCAGCATCGGCAGCAGCGCGATGCCGTCGTTCTGCGAGAGCGTCCAGAAGGTTTCGCTGAAGTAGAACACGCCCAGAAAGAGCGCCGCCAGCAGGCCGGCCCGCTGCGAACGGCGTGGCTCGCTGGCCAGCCGCCGCCCCAGCCACCACGCCGCCCACAGCAGCGCCGGCGCGATCAGCAGGTCGATGGCGCGGATGGCGGGCGCATCCTGGCCGAACAGCGCGAGCGCCGCCGCGTAGACGGCGAACACGGCTGGCGGCTTCGGGTTCCACAGCTCGGTGTAGGGGGCCTTGCCCTGCAGCAGGCCGCGCCCGATGGTGGCGAACTCGCCCTGATCGCGGCCCAGCGGATAGGTGAGCACGGGCAGCGCCGCCAGCAGCACCAGCGCGATCACCGCCAGCAGCGGCGCGTGCCGCCGCGCGCTCACAGCCACCCGACGGCCCGCCCGAACAGATAGGCCACGCCCAGCAGCAGCAGCAGCAGCGTCCAGGCGATCAGGCGGCCGCTGGACTGCGCGGCGCTGATCTCCTTCTCCTCAATCGTCACTTCGCCCAGCAGATCGACGTAGAAATCGACGTTGCGGCTGCCGCGCGTCACCCGCGCCATGAAGTCGTGCGCGGAGACCAGCAGCCAGCCGCTGCCCTCGTCGCGCCAGTCTTCGCCAAGGCGCGCAGCCATGGCGGCTTCCAGGCGTTCGCGCGCGGTTTCGGCGGAGATGGGTTCGGGCGTGTCGGTCATCAGCGTTTCTCCTGTGGGCGTGGGGGCTGGCGGCGGGGGCGCAGCATCATCCGCCGATGAAGTATTCCTGCGAAACCGGCCCCATCAGCCCGTTCGCATCGCGCGAGGCGATGGCGATCGCCTCCCAGCGGCTGGCGGTGAAGCCGTCCCAGGTCACCGAATTGCTGCTGCTGTTGAAGAGCGAATTGTAGACCAGCGAGCCGGGCTGGCGCAGTGCGACGATGTAACTGGCGGCGCCGGGCGGCGTCTCCCACACCAGTGTGCGCGTGCCGTCGCCATTATCGCGCAGGCTGATGCTGCGCGGCGGGCGCGGCCCATCGGCCAGCGCGGTCAGCACGCCGAGCACGGTTTGCGTGGAGCGCAGCAGGTAGGACGGGCGCACCGCATCGATGGTGTCGCGGTCGGTGTGATTGCGGTTGGGGTCTTCGAGATACTCGATGAAGCGCACTGCCGGGAAGCCGGCATCGCTGAAGGAGAGGTGATCGCTGTAACGCCCCTGCCGGTCGCCGGTGGACTCGATGCTGGTGGACATCATCGGGATGTGGCGGGAGGCGATCAGGTTGATGGCGCGCGCCAGATTGCGCGAAGGCGAGGTGTTGGGCTCTGCGGAGAACACGCGGATCTGATCGTCGATGACCGCGCCGTTAGGGCCGGTGCTGCTGCCGATGATGTCCATGTTGAGCATGGCATCGATGGCGATGTTGTTCGGGCGCAGGTAGTCGTTGACGAAGGCCATACTGCCCACGCGCTGAATTTCCTCGGCGCCGAAGGCGATGAACAGCACGGTCGCGCGCGGCTGGCGCTGGCTCATGATGCGCGCGATCTCGAGCAGCGCCGCCACGCCGGTGGCGTTGTCGTTGGCGCCGGGGGCGGGCACGGTGCCGCTGTCCCGCTCGACGGAGATGCTGTCGTAGTGCGCGCCGACCACGATCACTCCCGCGCCGGCCTCGGTTCCGGAGAGCACACCGATGATGTTGCGGCCGGTGGAGCGCACGCCCGCCCATTCGACCGGGAATTCCTGCGGCGCGCCCACGCTGAAGCGCCCCTGCGACTGATCGCGGATCGCCTCGAACTGGCGCTGGATGTAGTCCGCTGCCGCGCCGATGCCGTAGCTGGGGTTATCGGTCGGCGAGTTGACATGGCGCGAGCCGAAGTTCTGCAGCGCATTGACATGGACGAACAGCCGGTCCGGCTGCACCTGGTTGAGCAGGTTGAGCAGCACGGTCTCATCGCGTTCCGGGGCGACGATGGTAGCTTCCTGTGGCAGCTCATCGGGCTGGAGGGTGGCGTAGCCGATGGTGGGAGGCGGCGTGGGGCTGGCGCGCGGAATGATCGTCGGAGGGCGGCTGTCCTCGCTGAGATTGCAGGCGAGCGCAGCGGCCATCAGACTGCACCCGGCCAGCGCCGGAAGGAGGACAGCCTTGAGTCCACGGGCAGACATAACACCGATATTCTACCATAGCTGGCGCATGCTGCGGCCTGCGGCGCAGGCCAGCCGCAGGGCTGCGGGCGGGATGCCGCCCGGTGGGTGACCCGCGCTGGCCCTTGCCGCGCTGTCAGCCGGCGGTATGCTAGTGCGGTTCCGCAGCGCAGGCAGAGGACACCCACAGATGGACTTGCAGCAGGCACGGGCGGCCGCCGAGCAGGCGGCGCTGGCCGCCGGTGACGTGGTGATGCGTTACTACGGCACCGATGTCCCGCAGACCACCAAATCGAACATCCGCGATATCGTCACCGAGGCGGACAAGGCGGCGGAGACGGTCATCCTGCCGCTGCTGCGGGCGGCCCTGCCGGAAGCCGCGATGTTCAGCGAGGAGAGCGCGGCGGATGAGCGCCCCGGCGCGCCGCAGTGGCACGTCGACCCGATCGACGGCACGACCAACTTCGCGGCCAGCATGCCGTTCTTCTCGATCAGCATCGGCCTGTCGGATGCTGCGGGCCGGCCGCTGGTGGGCGTGGTGTACTGCCCCGTCTTCCGCGAGCTGTTCAGCGCCGCCGCCGGGCATGGCGCTGCGCTGAATGGCCGACCGCTGCACGTCTCGCGCACGACGGTGCTGGAACGCGCGCTGCTGTGCAGCGGCTTCAGCGTGGGGCGCGAGACCGGCGAGATCGCCAATCTGGCCGCGTGGAAGGCGATGATGTTCGCCGCGCGCGATATCCGCCGGATGGGCTCGGCGGCGCTGGAGCTGGCGTACGTGGCGGCAGGCCGGCTGGATGGCTACTGGGAGAGCAGCCTGCACACCTGGGACATCATGGCGGGGCTGTGCCTGGTCGAGCAGGCAGGGGGCCGCATCAGCGACTACAGCGGCGGGCACGAGCGCCTGCGGGACGCGCGCGAGATCGCCGCCAGCAATGGCCACATTCACGACGCGATGCTGGCCGCTCTGCCCCGGCTGGGCTAGCGCCATCCGTATGCTGAACGCACAACATCTGAGGGGCCGCGTATCATGACTGCATCGCTCACCCGCTTTCTCACCAGCCTGCGTGATCTGCCGCGCGCATACACCTGGACGTCGCTGCTCGTCGGGCTGCTGGCCGTGATCGTGGCCTTCTCGGGGCCGGTGCTGATCGTGCTGCAGGCGGCGCAGAGCGCCCGGCTGACGCCGGAGCAGACGACGTCGTTCGTCTGGGCGGTGGTGATCGGCTCCGGGCTGATGAGCATCTTCATGTCGCTGTGGTATCGCATGCCGGTGCTGGGCGCGTGGTCGACGCCGGGCGTGGTGCTGCTGATCTCCAGCCTGGGGCTGTACGAATATCACGAGGCGATCGGGGCGTTCGTGCTGGCGGGGGCGGGCGTGATGCTGCTGGGGCTGACGGGCTGGTACAGCCGCGTGCTGCGGCTGGTGCCCACGCCGATCATCATGGGGATGCTGGCGGGAGTGCTGCTGCACTACGGGGCCGATGCCTTCGGCGTGCTGCCGGAAAACCCGCTGATGGTGATCGTGATGATCGCGGTGTTCTTCGTGCTTCGCCGCCGCCGCTTTCGAGCGCCGACGCTGGGGGCGCTGCTGGCCGGGCTGGTGATCGCCGGGCTGAGCGGGCTGGTCTCCATCCCGCCGCTCGATCTGGCGTTCACGCAGCCGGTGTTCACCGCGCCGACGTTCACGTTCAGTGCGGCGCTGGGGATTGGGCTGCCGCTGTTCATCCTGGCGATCACCTCGCAGAATGCGCCGGGGCTGGCGGTGCTGCAGAACTACGGCTACACGCTGCCGATCGACAGCATGCTGATCTTCACCGGCCTCGCTTCGATGCTGCTGGCGCCGTTCGGCGGGCCGGGCATCAACCTGGCCGCCATCACCGCCTCGATGGTCGCCAGCCCGGAGGCGCATCCACGCCCGCAGGATCGCTACACCGCGTCGCTCTCCACCGGGCTGGGCTATGTGCTGTTCGGCACGTTCAGCGCGGCGGCGGTCACGGTGTTCAGCGCGCTGCCGCATGCGCTGATGGCGACGGTGGCCGGGCTGGCGCTGCTGGGGACGATCACCAGCGCGATGACCGCGGCGGTCGAGAAGCCGGAGACGCGCGATGCGGGCGTCGTCGCGCTGTTGTGCACGGCGGCCAACTTCAACCTGCTCGGCATCGGCGCGCCGTTCTGGGGGCTGGTGTTCGGCCTGCTGGTTCATGCGATCTACACGCTGCGGCGGCGGAGCGCTGCTGCCGGGTGAATTGCCGGGGCGCGCGCGAGTGGCTACACTGTGCTGCGCGCAAATGCTGCGCTGAAGACCGAGGAGCCCCTCATGACGGATGACCGCATCGCCCGCCTGGCCGCCATCGCCGGGCAGGTGCGCGACTGCACGCTGTGCCCGCTGGCCGCCACGCGCACCCGGGCGGTGCCCGGCGCAGGCGACCCGCTGTCCGAAATCCTGTTCATCGGCGAGGGCCCCGGCTTCAACGAAGACCGGCAGGGCCTGCCGTTCGTCGGGCGCTCTGGCGACTATCTGGAGAAGCTGCTGGCGCTGATCGGGCTGAAGCGCGAGCAGGTGTTCATCACCAACGTGGTCAAGTGCCGCCCGCCGGAAAACCGCGATCCGCTGCCGGAGGAGATGCTCGCCTGCCGGCCATATCTCGACGCGCAGGAAGCGCTGATCGACCCGCTCATCATCGTCACGCTGGGCCGCTTCAGCATGGGGCGTTACTTCCCCGGCGGCAAGATCACGCAGATCCACGGCCAGCCGAAGTTCGATGCGCGCCGGGCATACTATCCGCTGTTTCACCCGGCGGCGGTGCTGCGCAATCCTTCGCTGGAAAGCGCGATGGCCGCGGACTTCCGCCGCATTCCGCAGGTGATCGAGGAGGTGCGGCGGCGCCGCTCCGCGCAGGATACGCCGCCGCCCGCCGCCCGCGGCGATGAACCGCCCACCAGCGACCGACCGACGCAGCTCAGCATGTTCTGAGGCTGGCGCAGGCAGCGCGCAGCCCGCCCGG
>CAZZJW010000015.1:20769-54870 GCA_964654755.1 uncultured Pleurocapsa sp.
CCGACGCAGCTCAGCATGTTCTGAGGCTGGCGCAGGCAGCGCGCAGCCCGCCCGGTGATGCGCTGGCCGGGCGGGCTGTGGCATGCTGGCTAGAAGTAGCTGCTGATGATCTGCAGCACGTTGGCGATGCTGGCGGCGTCTCCCGACTGCACGCGGGTGGCGCTGGCGCGCGCGATGGCGTTGAGCGCGTTGACGTCGGCATCCGCGCCATAGGCGATCGGGATGACGATCACCGGGTTGAGCGTGTTGCGACTGGCCTCGATCGCCTTCACCGCGTCCTGCAGCGTGAAACCCATGTCGCCGGTATCCGCGCCATCGCTGAGCAGCACGATCGCGCGGATGCGGTTCTCGTCGGTCGCCTGGCTGGTGAGCGTGGTGACCACCTGGCTGAGCGCCTGGAACAGCTCGGTGCCGCCGTTGGCGCGTAACGAGCGAATGTGCGACAGCATCTGCGTCTGATTGCTCTCGACATCATCCAGCGGCACGCGATAGTCGATCGTGTCGCTGAAAAGCGCCAGCCCGATGCGGTTGTTGGACTCCATGCTGTTGAGGAACGCTTCTGCCGCCGCCGCCGCCTGGCCGATCTTGTCGTCGTTGCCCATGGAGCCGGAGGTGTCGATCAGTAGCAGGATATCGGCCTGCTTCTTGACGAACGACCAGCTCTGCTGCACCGCCGCGATGACATCGGGCGCGGGCACATTGAGCACCGTGCGCGGCCCGGCAGGGTCAATGCCGTTCTCGGAGACGAAGGGGAAGCCGAGGGGGACATCCGGGTTGGCCGGGCGGAAGCCATAGGACATGATGAGCTCCTGCACCGGCACGGTCAGCACGTAGTCGACGAAGACCGAAGCCGCCGCCCGCTGCGCGTCCGTCACCCAGTCGGCGTTGACGATGCCCATCGGGTGTTCGTGCCAGAATGTGCCTTCCTTGGGGTAGAGCGCCACCAGCCGTTCCGGCGGCTGGTACTGCGTCAGCCCACGGTTGATGTAGATCAGGTCGTTCTCTTCCAGCGCGACGAAATCGAGGTAGTCCGGCCCCTGCGCGATGTATTCCTTGAACTCGGTCGTGCGCGAGGAGTAGTGGCGGATGAGGTTTTCGATGGCGCGCACGCTGTCCTGCACCGCTTCGCTGCGCACGGTCTGCAGCGACAGGCGCTGCTCGTCGATGCCGTTTTCGCGCGCGGCGGCATAGAACTCGGCGATCAGCGTGGAGAGCGCGGTCGAGCTGATGAGCGGGTCGGTGTGGCCGTAGTACACCGTGCGCCGGCAGTTGGGCACGTTGTAGTCGCACCAGCCGTTGGGGCTGTTGAAGACATCGAGCAGTTCCTCCCAGCCGACGTCCTGATAGCCTACCTTCGCGCGAATGGCGTTGAGCCGGCTCTCCCAGATCGCCATCACCACCGGCGCCAGCGCGGTGGGGCGGCTGTCTGCCAGGTCGAACAGCTGGCGGCCGCTCTGATAGTTGGCCAGCGCCAGCCAGTGGCTGACGGACGGCTGGAAGATCGTGGGCCGGGCGACGTTCTGGTTGTTGGGCGCGATGATGCTGTTGACGATGCCCTGCATGACGGTTCCGGAGGAGCCATCCTCACCCGTCACGCACACGGTGCTTTCGCCGGAAGCCAGCGCCGCGCCGGTGACGGGGTTGCGCCCTTCCGCATAGGCACGGTTGAAGTCTGCCATCACCTGCGGCAGATACTGATCGGACTCCGGGGCGTAGAGGATGGTGACCGGCACAGCGTTCGGCGCGCATCCCCCGGCCGCCGCCTGATTATCCGCCTGCTGGCCGGTGCAGCCCACCAGCGCCAGCACGACGAACAGCAGAATACTCCAGCGATGAATTGGCATCGGGTTCTCTCCCCAATCCTCTCGTGAACTCATATCAGGGCCGCGTGCGCCCGAAGCCGGGCGTGGGCCTAGCGAACGGTCTGATTGATGACACCGATCAGCGCGAGCACATCCGTGCGGGAAGGCGGCTGCACGAACGCCGTCGGCGGCAGTTCGTCGGGCGCGCCCGCCCCTTCGGCGAAGCGACCAGCCGCCAGGTCTGCGACGCCGCCCGCCGGGCGCAGGCCATAGTCAGCGGCACGCTGCTGCCATTCCGCGCTCAGCAGCAGGTCACCGAAGGCTGCCGCGCCCTGCGTCCGCGCTGGCGCTTCGGGGTCTGTGCTGGCGGGATCGTCCCACAGCGCGAGCGGAAACTCGAACGTCACGCTGTAGGCCGGGTAGGCGAGCTGCAGCGGGTTGGTCGGCGTGACCAGCTGGCCGCGCCGGTTGTTGAGCCAGTCGCTTTCGGGCAGCAGGCCGATCTCGCCGACGGACGGCCCACGCGCGGCGATGGTCTGCGCCGGCGAAGCGCCCAGCGTGTTGAAGTTCGGCACGCTTTGCAGCGCCGGGGCGAACCATGCCCGGTAGCCGGCATCGCTGAGCTGTGCGCTGGTGAGCGCGGCGCTATCGTGGAAGGCGCCGGCCCCGGATAGCGCGACGGCCAGCCCGGCGATCGTGCGCCCGGGGTGGCTGTAGGCCAGCACCAGGCGCTGCGCCGAGGCATAGGACTGCACGGCCTGCCAGTCGAGCGGCTGCGCGCCGGCGTTCGTCACCCGGCTGATGGCATCAGCGAAGCCGCCCCACACCAGCGGGGTGACCGCCAGCGACGCGTGCTCCTGAGACAGGGGTACGCGCTGCTCGCGGGCATACGTCAGCGAGAATGCCGCGGCGGGGATCCAGCCATCGGGATGATCGCCGCTGTTCCAGGGCATGCGGTCTGCGCCCCACACCTGCAGATCGTCGATCGTCTCGATCTCGATCTGGATGCGGCGCGAACCGCCTGCCAGCGGCGGCTGCGCGTTGAACTGCGCGGCGGCGGCGCGCGCCCACTCAGCGGCCAGCGGATGCACCGCGATGCGGACCGGGATCGGCGGCTGGGCCTGCAGAAACTGGCTGACGCCGATGACCGCCCCGACGATGACGAGAAACAGCACAAGGATGAGGGTGGCGCGTGTTCTCATGAACCTGCTCGCGGCGCTGCCGCCTGTACGGACGCACTCTGTCAAGAATACCCCGCAAGTGCTGCGGAGCGCCCCCTCGGAACGAGGGGGATGTGCGTCAAGCATAACACCACTTGTACATGAGTTTCACGGCCTGTGTGTTATCTTCACGTTGCATGGGCGTTTCGCCCGGGCGAAGGAGCGTCTGACGTTGCGTGTTGTCATGCTCACCATGGGCACGCGGGGTGATGTGCAGCCGTTTGTGGCGCTGGCATGCGGTCTGCGCGCTGCCGGGCACCAGCCGGTGCTCGCCGCGCCCGCGCACTTCAGCGCGCTGGCCGCTGCGCATGGTATCGCGTTCGTGCCGCTTCCCGGCGATCCGGCGGCCTTCATCCGCAGCATGGTCGATCGCGCCGGGACGCGCTTCCGCTGGCAGACCATCCGCGAGGTGCTGCGCTGGGCGCTGCCGATCGCGCATGAGGTGATGCAGCAGTCGATCGAGGCGGCGCGTGGCGCGGATGTCGTGCTGGCGAGCTTCCTGACGACGACCAGCGGCTATCAGGTGGCGCGGCAGATGGACGTGCCATTCATCTCGGCGCAGCTGTTTCCGGCGTTCACCCCAACCGGGGCGTTTCCGATGGCGGCGCTGCCCGACCGCGGGCGGCTGGCGAACCGGCTGGGCTATCATGTGGCGGCGGCGCTGTTCTGGAACGTCAGCCGGGTGGCGGCCTGGGTGCTCAGCCGGCGCTACCCTGACTTGTCGCGCCGGCTGGAGAACCCGTTCGGCCCGGCCCTGCGCACGCTGTACGCCTTCAGCCCGCAGGTGCTTCCGCCCCCGCCGGAGTGGCGCGATCACACCCGGGTGACCGGCTACTGGTTTCTGGACGAGGCCGCCGACTGGACGCCCACGCCGGCGCTGCTGGACTTTCTGGCGGCGGGCGAACCGCCGGTGTGTATCGGCTTCGGCAGCATGATCACGCGTGAGGCGCAGCGGCTGTCGGCGCTGGTGGTCGAGGCGTTCAGCCGCAGTGGCCGCCGGGCGATCGTGCTGGGCGGGTGGGGCGAATTCGGCGCTGCCGGGCAGGCGGAGCACCTGTTCTGGCTGCCTTCCGCGCCGCACGACTGGCTGTTCGAGCGCGTGGCCGCGATCGTGCATCACGGGGGCGCGGGGACCACCGGCGCGGCACTGCGGGCGGGCAAGCCGATGCTGATCGTGCCCTTCACCGGCGATCAGCCGTTCTGGGGGGCGCGGATGGCGGCCCTCGGCGTGGGCCCGCCGCCGATCGCGCATGACCGGCTGACGGCGGAGCGGCTGAGCGCTGCCGTGGAAATGCTGCTGACCGATGCGCCGATGCGCGCACGCGCCGCAGAACTGGGCCGCGCCATCCGCGACGAGGACGGCGTGGGCCGGGCGATCGAGGCGATCGAGGCGTTCGTGCACGAGTACCGGGGCGTCGGGACGGGCTGAGCGCGGGCGTTCCTGCAGCGCGTACTTCCGTGTTACACTGTTCTCCACGCCATACGCTTGTCGTGTTGAACCTGCCGCAAGGAATGGGCCGCATGTCCCGTCATCCAACCGTCGCTCGCCTGGCTGTTCTGCTGTGCGCCCTTGCGTCCGGCCTGCTGCTGCTGTGGGCTGGCCTCGCGCTGGCGCAGGAGGGCGACCGCCCGCTGCTGGGCGATGCCGATCTGCCCTACGCCATCCGCCAGGGCGACACGCTGGATGGGCTGGGTGCGTTCTACGATGTCGATGTCGCCTGCCTGTACAGCGTGAACAACCTGCCGCGTACAGCCATGCTGATGATCGGCGATCAGATCATGATCAGCCCGGCGTGTCCGCCATATGCGGGCGGCTCGCTGGTGGTGCATCCGCGCGTGGTCGATGTCGTCGAGCCGAATGGCGATCGGCTGATCGTGATCCGCCCCGGAGACACGCTCGATGTGCTGGCGCAGACCCACAACATCAGCATCGATGTGCTGCTGAGCGCCAACAACCTCACGCTCACCAGCCTGCTGCGCCCGGGAGACCGGCTGCGCATCCCCGCCTCTGCGCCGCCCTACGGCTTCACGCTGCCGCTGACGGGCGACTGGAACGCGCTGGCGCAGGGCGCTGGCGGCGGTGCTGCGGCGTATATCGTGCAGTATGGGGACACGCTCGACGAGGTTGCCGCGTACTTTGACATTCAGCTCGCCTGCCTGCTCAGCACGAGCGGGCTGAATGCTTCCAGCTTCATCCAGCCGGGCACAGTGCTCACACTGTCGGCGGATTGCCCGCCATATGACGGGCTGACCACGGCCAGCGCGCGCGATCTGCACGGGCTGGACGCGCTGCCCACGCCGCCCGCTGCGGCGCTGAACACCGAGGCGCAGGCCGCCGCACCCGGCGATACCGCGCTGCTCGCGCCGACGGCCATCAGCCTGCCACCGCTGGAAGGCAATCTGATACCGCTGGACATGACGCCGCTGCCGGAGGTGCTGGCGCTCGCCACCCCCGCGGCGGGCGGCACCTGACCGGCAGCCGGCGCGCGCGCCTGTCCCGGCCTTGACACGGGGGACGGCTTTGCTAAACTACCTTCCACGCCTCGGTAGCTCAGTTGGTAGAGCAACGCACTGAAAATGCGTGGGTCGCCAGTTCAAGTCTGGCCTGGGGCACAATGCAGCCGTCCTGTTGACAGGGCGGCTGTTTTGTTTCCCGCGCGCCCCGATTGCGGAAGCGGCGCAGGCGTATGGATTGTCGCGGGGTGTGCGGGTTCTGCGGAGGGGCAGCGTGCCGGAACATGCGAGGCGGCTGTACGTGCGCCGCCTCGCGTGCCGGGGCGTTGTGCGCCTAGCGGCGGCTGCCGCCGCCCAGGATGCGGACCATGAACAGGAACAGGTTGATGAAGTCCAGATAGAGCTGCAGCGCGCCGTAGATCGCGAAGCGCTGCGCGTCATCGTCCGTGCGCGCGCCCAGCTCTGCGGCGGTCCGCGCGATGCGCTGGGTGTCGTAAGCGGTCAGGCCGACGAAGATGACCACGCCGACGACGCTGATCGCCAGATCCAGCACCGAACTGCCCAGGAAGATGTTGACCACCATCGCGATCACCAGCCCGATCAGGCCCATCGTCAGATAGCTGCCGATGCGCGTGAGGTCGTTCTTGGTGGTGAAGGCGTAGATGGTCATCGCGCCGAACATGCCGGCGGTGGTCAGGAAGGCCGTCGCCACCGTGCCCGCGCTGTAGGCCATCAGCACCAGCGACAGCGTCAGCCCGGTGATGCCGGCGTAGGCGAAGAAACACAGCGCTGCCACCATCGGTGACATCTTGCGCAGGAAGAAGCTCAGCGCCAGCACGATACCAATCTGGCCGATGAACGCGCCGATCAGCACAACCGGGTTCATGATCACGCTGCGAAGTGCAGTACTCGTAGTCGCCCAGGCGATGCCGGCGGTGAGCAGCATGCCCAGGCCCATCCACAGATACACCTGCCGCATGAGCGGCTGAATGGCGGATGTGGACAGCGAAGCGGAAATCGACGATTCGGAAGGACGGGAGTTGAACATGGCCCTGGTCTCTGTCTGACTTTTCGGACATCTGAGCGTAATGATAGCACGAAAACCCGCGCAAGCGCCGATTTGCCGCTGCACAACCCCCGGAAATGTGGGGGCAGAGGCGGCCTGCAGCACGGCGCTGCGCGCGTTGGCCACACCATCGCAAAGCTCGTTATACTGTGGAATGAAGGACTGACGACTCGTGACAACTTCTACGGGATGGAACCCCATGGCCAAACGGCGTGGCATTGGCGATCTGTTCATCTTCAAACGGCGCCCGCGCTGGAACGTCCCGCGAGAGTGGGAAGCGCCAGCCGATGACGCCGGGTATCAGGCGCTTCTGCGCGAACATGATTTCATCACCGAGGCGGAGCTGGGCGAGTATCTCGCCAGGGTGCAGCCGCGCAGCGACGTGGGCAAGCCGCTCACGGCGGCTGATTTCGCCACGGTGCGGGCTGACCTGGCGTTTCTGCATCAGGCGGACTACATGGGCGAGTTGTTCCGCAACAGCCAGGCGGCCAGCCATTCCCAGAACCTGTACTACCGCTACAACTGGTTGTTCGGCATTTTCGCCGTCATCACCACGCTGGCGACGGTGCTTTCGCTGAGCACAGCCGACAGCGAGCCGGGCTCACCACCGCGCGTCCTCAGCGCCATCCTCGCGGCGACGATGGGTGCGCTGACCACGTTCATCGGCACGCGCATGCGCGCGCTGCAGCCGCAGCACCGCTGGTACAGCGCCCGCCGCCGCACCGAGGCGCTGCGCAGCCACTACTTCCTGTTCTTCGCCCATGCGCGCCCCTATCGGGGAAGCGACTATCAGCGCCGCAACCGCCTGTACGTCAGCGCCGCGCACATCGACACGCTCGGCAAGTCCGGCAGTTCCACCGCCGAAGTGCAGACGGTGGCCGTCGGGGACGAGCGCACCCGCTCGGAACACCGCCCGTGGGAGACCGACTTCATCAAGGCGATGTACATCCAGCACCGCTATGATCGGCAGATGGCCTGGTACGAGGAGCGCATCGGCGAATTCGAGGACAACTCCAGCTTCGCCGCGCTCGTCTCGGGAATCCTGCTGGCGGTCACCGCCATCATCTCGGCGTTTTCGGTGCTGGTGACCGGAGAAGCGCTGCAGATTCTCGTCACGGTCATCCCCAGCGCCGCCGCCACCTTCATGAGCGCACAGCAGATCTACGGCTGGGACCGGCAGGTGTCGCTGTACGAGGACACGCGCAGCCGGCTGAAGGACCTGCGCGGACGCCTGAAACTGGATAACCCCGATATTGAGAATGAGCGCGAGGTCGCCGATGCGATCGCCGCCTGCGAGCAGGTGTTCGCCGGCGAGAGCGATCAGTGGGGGCAGGATGTGCTGCGCAGCCCGCTGCTGGACAGCCGCACGGCGCTGCTCGATCAGCTGGACGACACGCTCGAACAGATTCGCCTGCCAGAGCAGGTGAAGCAGCGCATTCGTCAGATGGCCGAAGCTGCCGAAAGCGGCGCGCGCCCGGCGGATGCGCTGTCCAACACCCCGCCGCCGGTGAGCAATCCGGCCCAGCCGCCGATTCGACCGTGATCTGGTGTCCTGCGCCGCAGAGGAGAGATGCGCATGTCTGAACTGAGACCCTACCTGGAGCGCAAGGCCGCCGCCATCGAAGCCCGCCGCGCAGGCTGGACCGCGGCGCGAGAAGCAGGCGATCCCGAAGCGGGGGTGATCGATGTGCGCGCCTCGTCGCGGCTGGCCGGCGTGACCGGCGTGCGCCCGACGATGGCCGGCGCGCACCCCATCATCAGCGACTCCGCGCCCGGGCTGGCCGGCCACGCGCTCGGCCCGACCGCGCCGGAGCTGCTGCTGGGTGCGCTGGCGAGCTGCCTGGTGCACACCTACGTGATCCAGGCCATCCTGCTGGAAGTGCCGCTGGACTCCGTCGAGGTGGTGGTGCAGGCGCGGCTGGACATGGCGTCCACGCTCGGCATGCACGGCCCGCCGCCGCTGCTGCAGCAGATCACCTATCAGGCACAGGTGGCGTCGTCTTCGTCTGCCGAGGCGGTGGAATGGCTGCATGCCGCGGTCGAGGCCAACTGCCCGGTGCTGAACACGCTGCGCCAGCCCGCGGAGATCCGCCGCCAGCCCGCGCCCGCGAGTGACGCTACAGCCGCCCCAGGCGCGCCTGCCGGCTGATGCCGCGCGCCGCCAGCACGGCGGCCACCGCTGGCAGCCAGCCGATGCCGTAGGCCGTGAACAGCGTGGTGATGACGAATACCGGGTCATTCGCGCCCTGGCCGCGCTGCAGGCCATAGCCCAGCGCCGCGCCCACGCCCAGCGCCAGCACGGCGGCCAGCAGTCCCGCCCAGCCCGCCGCCGGGGCCGCCTGCAGCCCATCGAGCAGCGTGCGGCCGGTGCGGCGTTCCTGATTGTAGAGCACGCCCATGCTGAACACTGCGAACGTGCCCAGGATGAGCAGCGAGAGCCCGTCGAGGCTGCCTTGCAGCACGCGCACGATCAGCAGCGCCAGCAGGCCGAGCAGCGCCAGCGCCAGCGCGCGGCGTGAGGGCGCGACAGGTGCAGGCTGCCAGCGGCGGCGCAGGCCGAGCAGCGCCAGCCCGGTCAGCACGGCCAGCCCGGCGGCGGCGGCCAGCAGCAGCGCCAGCGGCGTTTCGCCGGCGGCAGCGCCCCCGCTGTAGACATCGCCGGACCAGCGCCCCCACGCGCCCCAGGCGATGCCGACGGGCAGCGCGATCACGGCCAGCGCCAGCGCCCGCCATCGGCTGAGCGGGCGGCGCAGCACGAGCAGCAGGGTGAGCATCAGCAGGCCGATCAGGCTGTGCGCGCCCATCACCCGCGTGAACCAAGTGCGCGGCGCGTCCGCCAGCGCGGAGGCCGGATGCAGCAGAAGCCCGGCCAGGATGCCGTACAGCCCCGCCAGCGCCATCAGCCCGAACAGATCGCGCAGGCGAAAGCGGGCCGCCGCCGCCAGCAGCGTGATGGAGAGCGCCAGGTAGCCCGGGGCCAGCAGCACCCAGTCCAGCATCGAGCGTGCCGGCCAGTGCGGCCAGAGCAGCACCTCCGAGCCGAACGCCAGCAGCAGCGCCAGCGCCGCCGCCAGCCCGATGCTGCGCGGGATACGTTCGGGGTGCGTGTGTGGGTTCTGCGCCTGCGGTTCGCGATACACAATCCGGCCTGCGTTCTTTATAATGCCGCTGGTATTGTACCCAACAGGGCTGCTGCTTATGTACATCCTCGGCATCAATGCCTATCACGGTGGCGCTTCGGCCTGCCTGATCCGGGACGGACACCTGATCGCCGCTGCGGAAGAGGAACGCTTCAATCGCATCAAGTACTGGGCCGGCTTCCCGGTGAAGTCGATCGCCTTCGTGCTGGCCGAGGCGGGGATCACCATTCACGATGTCGACCACATCGGCATCTCGCGCGATCCCAAGGCCAACCTGATGGACGCGGCGCTGTTCTTCTTCAGCCGCCGCCCCACGCTGAACATGGTGCGCGACCGGCTGTCGAACAGCATGAAGGTGGGCTCGCTGCGCGCCGAGCTGGCGCGGCATCTGGGTCTGAACGAGCGCGACCTCCGCGCGCAGTTCCACAACGTCGAGCATCACCGCGCGCACATGGCCAGCGCATTCTTCGTCTCGCCGTTCAGCGATGCCGCGGTGCTTTCCATCGACGGCGCGGGCGATTTCGTCACCACGATGTGGGGCACGGGCCAGGGCAATCAGCTCAGCGTGTCGCACGAGATCAACTTCCCGCACTCGCTTGGCATCTTTTACAACGCCGTCACGCAGTGGCTGGGCTTCCCCAAGTACGGTGATGAGGGCAAGGTGATGGGCCTGGCGCCCTACGGCCAGCCGCGCTATATGGACGAGATGCGCCGCATCGTGCGCGTGGCCGCCGATGGCAGCTTTGAGCTGGACCTGGACTACTTCGTCTTTCACACGCAGGGCGCGGCCATGACGTGGGAGGGCGGCGAGCCGACCATCGGCACGCTGTACTCGCCGAAAATGACCGAGGTGTTCGGCCCTGCGCGCGAGCCGCGCACCGAGATCACGCAGCAGCACATGGACGTGGCCGCCAGCCTGCAGGCGATGCTGGAGGAAGCGGAGTTCGCGCTGGTGCGCCGCATTCAGCGCGAGACCGGCCAGCGCACGCTGTGCCTGGCGGGCGGCGTGGCGCTCAACAGCGTGTTCAACGGCAAGGTGCTGCCCAATACCGACTTCGAGGACATCTGGATTCAGCCGGCGGCGGGCGATGCCGGCACTTCGCTGGGGGTGTGCTATTACATCTACCATCAGGTGCTGGGCCAGCCGCGCACGTTTGTGATGCGTGACGCCTACACCGGCCCGCAGTACGGGGACGGCGCCATCCGCGCGGCGCTCGATCAGGCCGGCATGCGCTACACCGAGCTGGACCAGGCCGCGCTGGCGGCGCGCGCTGCCGAGATCATCGCCGGTGGGGACGTGCTCGGCTGGTTTCAGGGGCGGATGGAGTGGGGCCCGCGCGCGCTGGGCAACCGCAGCATCATCGCCGATCCGCGCCGTGATGATATGAAGGACATCCTCAACGCGCGCATCAAGCACCGCGAGAAGTTCCGCCCGTTTGCGCCCAGCGTGCTGCTGGAGGCGACCGGCCAGTACTTCGATCAGAGCTATCCCGACCCGTTCATGATCAAGGTCTACAGCGTGCGTCCGGAACGCCGTGCCGAAGTGCCCGCCATCACGCATGTCGACGGCACAGGCCGCCTGCAGACCGTCGAGCAGCAGTCGGCGCCGCGCTATCATCAGCTCATCCGCGCCTTTGGCGACCTGACCGGCACGCCGATGGTGCTCAACACCTCGTTCAACGAGAACGAGCCGATCGTCTGCACGCCCGCCGAAGCGATCGACTGCTTCGCGCGCACACACATGGACGCGCTGGCCATCGGCTCGTTTTTGTGCACCAAGCCGAAGTAGCGGCAGGCGCGGCAGGCCGCCGCCGGAAGGGACAGCTGTGGCTGCATCCCCGCAATCGGGAAGGGCGCGCGCAGCGGCGCTGATCCTGGCGCTGTGCGCGCTGGTGCTGGCCGGCCTGCCGGGCGTCGTCTCGGCACAGGCTGGCCCGCTGGTGGCGTATGCCAGCGCCGCCGGCGAGCTCATCGTGCGCAGCGCCGATGGCGGCTTTCGCTGGCAGATCACCAATCCCGGCGAAATGCTCAGCGCAGCGCCCGGCTTCACCTGGTCCCCGGACGGACAACATCTGTTCCATGCGGTCGTGCTGCCCGGCGGCGCGATCAGCCTGCGCTTCGCCACGCCGGCGCTGCAGCGCACCTACGAGGCGGCGCAGATCAGCGGCGCGCTGCTGAGCGGCGGCGTGTGGCTGCCCGATGGGCGCGGGGTGATCTTCGGCGATGGCGAGAGCATCCGCGCGCTGGGCATGGACAGCAGCCTGACCACGCTGGTCGCCAGCCAGCCGGGCGTGCGCATCCATTCGCCGTACAGCGATGTGCGCTCTGCCGCCTCGGCGATTTCGCCGGATGGACAGCATGTGTTCTTTCAGCAGGGCGACGGGCGTTATGCGCTGGCCGGGCTGGCGGGCGGCTCGGCCTTTCCGCTGCCGGGTGCCAACGATGCCGACACGCCGGAAAGCGGCCTGTGGTCTGGCGCTGCGCCGCTGGTGGCCTACTGGGGGTATGAGGGCGGCAGTCTGCTCTCGGTGACGCACGCCGTCAGCGGGCAGACGATCACGCTGAGCAGCGTCGGGCCCGCGCCGATGCCGCCGGTGCTGTGGCTGCCGGGCACGACGGTGCTGCTCTATCGCGATGCCGTGGGGGCTGTGCGCTCGGCGGATCTCGGCTGCCTGCTGTCGGCCTGCGCGGGCAGCCCGCTGGAGGCCGGCCTGGAGGTGCTGCCCGCCTCGGCAGGTGCGATCCACAGCGATGGCGATACGCTGTACTACCGCGATGGCGCGCGCGTGCTGGCCCTGCCGCTGCGCTGTGTCGTCGATGGCGGGTGCGCCGCCGTGCTGCTTGCGGAAAATGCTGCCCCGGAGACCCTGCTGAGTGCGGCGGGTGGCGTGCTGGCCTACACCGGCTTCGCTGCCTCTGCCGCCGACCCGGCGGACCGCCAGGCGCTGCTCATCCGGCTGGACGGCTGCCAGGTGGCGGGCAGCTGCGCCCCGCTGAGCGTCGGCAATGGCGCCAGCGGCATGCTCTCTCGCGATGGCAGCGCCGCGCTGGTCGAACGGACGGGCGAGGGCCCCGCCGTGCTGCTGCTGGCGACCGGCGTGCTGACGCCGCTGGATGGCGCCGCCGGCCTGATCAGCGCGCGCTGGAACTGAGCGGCGCGCTAGTTCTGGCGCGTGGACTGCAGGATCTGCGGCATATCGGCGCCGGCCACGATCATCAGGTCATCCCCGGTCAGGCCATCGACGGCAGGTTGGATGACCTCATCGGGCAGCCCCATCAGCGCCGCGAGATAGCGCGCGGTCCACAGCTTACCGCTGTAATCGCGGATGATGGTCGGCGTGCCGCTGATCTCCGGCATGTTGCCGATGTTGACGATGGTCACGCCCTGTGCCTGGAACCAGTCCCGTGCCTGCCCGGCCAGCCCGACGATATCGGTATTGTTGTAGATGACGATGGTGGCATTCTCGGCCAGCGCGCGCTCGCGCAGGTCGCCCAGGCTGAGCGCCTCCTGCGGGTTGAACACCTGATCCATCAGGAAGCGAATGGCGTCGTAGCGCGGGGTGAGCACCTGCTCGTTCTGCGCGGTGGTGGCCATATCGGTGTACAGGTTGTTGATGACGCCGCTGTGAATGTTCTCGCGCGGGATCTGCTGCAGCAGAGTCGCCAGGCCGTACAGCTCCTCAAGCGTGAAGTTGGTGACGAACGAGCCGGCAAGCTCAGTCCACAGGGCGGGCACCTGGCTGATGAAGTTGGCGACGCCGCCGGCCGTCAGCACCTCGTCTCGCAGGGCCTTGATCACCTCCTGCTGGCGTGCGGCGCGGTCGAAATCACTGCCCTGCGTGGCGCGTGTGCGCGCATACTGCAGCAGGCGCACGGCGTCGAGGCGCTGGCAGCCCGGCTCGAAGCGCACGGCGATCGTGCCGTAGCCTGCATCCGGGTAATCCGGGTCGTCGATCACCTGCGTCGGGCACACCTGCACGCCATTGGGGGCGACCAGATCGACCACGCGCTCGAATACATCGAAGTTGACGCGCAGATAGCGATCGATGCCCACGCCGAAGTTCTGCTCGACGGTTTCGACGGCCAGCGCCGGGCCGCCGCCGGGGTAGCCGCTCGAGTCGCCGATGTAGTTGGCGGTGTTGATGCGGTTGGGCTGGAAGCCGGGGATGCTGACCCACAGGTCACGCGGGATGGAGAGCATACCGATCGACTTGCGCACCGGATCGATGCTGACGATGATCATGGTGTCGCTGCGGAAGGCGGTCTCGGTATCGGCTGCGCGCTGGTCGATGCCCATCAGCAGCACATTCAGGCGGCGCGGATCATCCCACGTGAAGCCGGCCAGCGGGTCAGGCGTGGCGGTGGGGCCGGCGGGGGTGGGGGGCAGCGTCGGCGCGGGCGTGATGGTCTCGCCGGGGCGTGGGGTGTCGGTGGGCGCGGGCGTGATGGTGGCGGTGGCGGTGGGTTGGGCGGCCAGGAAGCTGTCGAACGAGCTGCCGGCGGCCACCTGTACGCCGCTGTCTCCCAGATCGACCGCGAAGGTGTAGGCGAAGTTGAACGCGCCAAAAGCGCATACGCCTGTGGCGGCGACCATCACCACAACGACCAGCACGAACAACCAACCGGGCAACCGCATGGCACTTTCCTGACGCATTCCCTGCACCCGCGGCATTATAGCCCAATCGTCCGGGCGGTGAAGCCTACGGTTGGCGGGCGGGTTAGCGATGCGGTCGCGGCGTCAGAAGCGCCCGGTGAGCGCGTCCACGTAGCCGGTTAGCTCGGCATAGCCGTAGCCGGTCGCGTCTCCGCTGATGCGCACTGCACCCTCCCAGTAGGCGATGCCGCCGCCGTGCAGCTCCTGATCGGCCATGAGCGGCTCGATGCGCAGGCTGAGCGGGCGTTCCGTGCCAGCATCGACGGTGATCGCCCAGCCCGCCGGATAGACCGCGCCGGTGTGCGGGCTGGTCCAGCTTGCCAGCGGTTCGATGGTGAAGCTCTCGGAAGGCAGATAACGCGTGGTGCCATCGGCCTCGATCAGCGCGCCGCCGAAGGCCGGCTCGCGTCCGCCATCCGTCAGGCGGATCTGGCCGAGCATGAGCTCGCGGTTGTCGTCCAGCTGCAGCCCGAACCAATCCCAGCCCAGGGCCTGCGTCCCGAGCGCGCTGGTGCTGAACTCGTGGTCCTTCCATGCGTAGCCGGTGATGGGGAAGCGCTCACCAGCCAGCGTGATCACGCCTTCGGTCGGCATGCGCGAGAGCGAATAGTAGTGGCTGGCGTTGCCCGGCTCGGCACTCTTGGCGGAGAGACCACCGGTGCCCTGCAGGGCAGGCGGTTTGACCTGCGTCACGGTGAAGTCGATGGCGAAATCCTCGCCTGCGGCAGTGATGCGCGTCTCCAGGCCGTCGTCCGTCAGCGCCAGCGCCTGCCAGTCGCCCAGCCACACGCGGCAGCGCGGGCTGCACTCGGCGCCGGCCAGCCCGGCCCCGCCGCGGCTGAAGCGTTCCTCGTGGAAGAAGCGGCCGCCGCCGATATCGCTGACGGCGAAATGCGCCATGTAAAGCTGGCCGCTGCGCCACTCGGAGCCGTCGCTGCTGCCCGGCGGGGTGATGGCGCGGCGGAAGATGGTGAACTGGAAGCCGAAGCGCCGGCCATCTTCCCCGGCGAAGTTGCCGGTGTAGTACCACCACTCGGTCTGATATTCCGGGTGCGCGCCATAGTCCGCCGGGAACTGCCAGTCGCGTGGGGCGGTGGCGCGGGCGAAGCCAGTGATATCGGCGCTGACGGCGGGCAGCACAGCGCTGGCGGAGACTGCGCCGCTGCCGCCCGGTTCGAGCAGGCTGAAGCCGAACAATACGATCGCCAGCGCGAGCGCGGCCAGGGCCAACCAGCGGATGTTCTTCACGGCATTTCCTGTGCTGCATTTGTGAACATGGTCACAAGGCTACCAGCACCGGATGAAGCAGGCATGAGAAGTGCGGGAAGGAGACAGCAGACAGCCCACGATCGGGTGATGAACAACTGACGCATGACCACCGCGGCATGGGAAGGCTGCGCCAATCCGCCTATAATGCGAAGTAGTGTGATGTGTCGTCAGCAGAGGAGGCGCATATGTGGCGTAAACTGTGGATTGCGGCGGCGGCGCTCGCGCTGGCCGTCGGTGCTGCCGTGGCCCCCGCGGCCAGCCCCGCCGAGGCGCAGGGCGGCGTGCCCTGGCTTGGCCAGTACTACAACAACCCGACGCTGTCAGATCCGATCGCGGTGCAGCGCACCGACTCGGCTATCGCGTTCAACTGGGGGCTGGGCTCACCGGCGGAAGGCATGAGCGCCGACAACTTCTCCGTGCGCTGGGCGCAGGATGTGCAGCTTCAGCCGGGCGTCTACCGCTTCTTCGCGCTGGCCGACGACAACATCCGCGTGACTTTCAACTTCGGCCAGGCGATCATCGACACGTTCGGCACCGCCCAGATCGGCGTGCTGCAGACGGCCGACATCAGCGTGCCGGCGGCGGGCAGCTATCACATTCAGGTGGACTACCGCGAGGTGAGCGGCGATGCCTACGCCTACGTGTCGTACGCCAACGCGGCCACCAACCCGCAGCCGAACTTCAACGCGCCGCTGCCCGCGCCCGGCTTCACCAATCCGTGGACGGTGCAGTACTTCAACAACACCACCCTCAGCGGCAGCCCGTCCGCCATCCTCTCGGTCGGCAGCCCGAACAACGACTGGGGCACCGGGCAGCCGGTCCCATCGGTCGGCGACAACAACTGGTCGGCGCGCTTCACCAGCGTGCAGAATCTGCCTGCCGGCACGTACACAGCCAGCCTGCGCATGGACGACGGCGCGCGCCTGTTCGTGAACGGCGTGATGCTGATCGATCAGTTCGGCGGGGCCACCGGCCAGACGTACTCGGCCAACTTCGCGCTGGGCGCGGGGGCCAACAACTTCCAGATCGATTTCGTCGAGTATGGGGGCACTGCGTCGCTCAGCTTCTCGGTCAACCAGTTCGGCGGGCAGCCGACCGCCGCGCCGCAGCCCACGTCAGTGGCGCCGGTGCCCACCTACGGCAACGCCATCGTCACCGCCTTCCGCCTGAACGTGCGCGCCAATCCTGCCCCGAGCGCGCCGGTAATCACCCGCGTCAATCGCAACGAGAGCTACCCGGTCACCGGGCGCAATGCGAGTGGGACGTGGTACCAGATCTGGGTCGCCAATCAGCTCGGCTGGGTGAGCGCGGCATATGTCTACGTCGCCAATCCGGCGGCGGTGCCGGTCGCGGGTGTTGCGCCGACGGCACAGCCCACCACGCCGCCCGTGCCCGGCGGCTACATCGTGACCGCCACGCCGTTCACCGTCAACATCCGTTCTGGCCCGGGCACGTCGTTCGGGCGCATCGGCCAGATCCCCGTCGGCCAGACCGCGCGGGTGGTGGGCCGTAATGGCGCGTCGACGTGGTGGCAGGTAGACTATAATGGCATCGTTGGCTGGGTGACTGCGGTCTACGCGCAGATGCAGCCCGGCGTCGACGTCAACACCATACCGGTCACAGGATAGGCCGCCCGGATGCGCATCAGGCATCGCCAGTCTGTAACACTCCTTCGCCTCGCCCTGCCGGCAGCGCTGCTGCTGGCGGGGCTGGTGCTTGTGCGCACGGTGCTCGCCCAGCAGACGGCGACTCCCGCTGCGCCCGTCACGCCTGCTGTGCAGCCGACGTCGGCCTTCGACCTCAACCGCCCGCCGACCATCGGGGCGCAGCTCGTGGCGACGATCCCGCCCAGCCAGACGGGCGTGAACGGCTACGCGCAGTTCGCCCCCGTCAGCATCCGCTCCGGCCCCGGCCTGGAGTACCCGCGTATCGGCGCGCTGGCGCAGGGGCGCTCGGTGGACATCATCGGCTATAACGGCTACGCGCTGGACCGGCCGTGTACGGTCAACTTCGAGGCGGATCTCGACATGTGGGTGCTGGTGCAGTGGCGTGGCCAGGAAGGCTGGATGGCGCGCTGCGCGCTGCGAATCACGGGCGAGCGCAACATGGCGCAGATGATCCGCAATGCGCCGCCTCCCGGCGCTCCGCTGCCGACGGGCTATCCGACGCCCACACCGGCAGGGTAGCGGCTGTGCGTCGCGCGCTGTGGCTGGCTGTGCCGCTGGCCGTGCTGTTGCTGAGCGGCTGCGGTGCGGCGGCCCTGCCCGTCATCCCGACGACGCAGCCGACCGCCACAGCCTCCCCTTCGCCCGCGCCGACGCGTACCCCCGGGCGCGACGCCACCCCCAGCCCGCAACCGCTCGCGCCGGCGACCACGCCGACTGCCGGGCCTTCGCCCACCGCGCTGTTCGGTGCGCCGGCCCAGCAGGCGCAGCCGACCGCTGCGGTCGTGCTCAATCCCAACGCCCCGCGAATCGAGTTCTTCACCACCGATGTGCTCGCGGTGTCTCCGGGCAGCCCGCTCACCCTGTACTGGTCGACGCGTAACACCACCAGCGCCAACATCTACCGCCTCGATCGCGGCGTGCGCAACCAGCTCTGGCGGGTGGAGCCGGATGGCAGCCTGTCCGTGCCGACGCGCGCCAGCGATCGCGGCAGCGTGGAATTTCTGCTCAGCGTGGGCGATGGCGCGCAGACGGTGGAGCAGGTGCTGAGCGTTCCGGTCAGCTGTCCCGATACGTGGTTCTTCCAGCCCGCGCCGAATGACTGCCCGGCTGGCGCTGCGGTGGAGACCGCACTCGGTGAGCAGCCGTTCGAACGCGGACGCATGCTGTACGTCGGCGCGACCGATCTGGTGTATGCGCTGCTCAACGACGGTTTCGCGCCGGCATGGATCGTGCTGGACAACCGCTATGATCCCGCCACCGACGCCGAGAGCGAACCCAGCTTTGTGCCGCCGCCGGGCTTCTACCAGCCAGTGCGCCAGCTTGGGTTTGTGTGGCGCGGCAATGATGTCGTGCGCAGCCGCATCGGTCTGGGCGTGGAGCCGGAGTCCAGCTATCAGGGCTTTGTGCAGTCGGCGGTGCTGGAGGATGGGGCGACCACGCTCTACATCGCCAGCGCGGATGGTTCGGTGTTGCAGCTTCTGCCTGAGGGCGAGCAGTGGCAGATCATCCGCGCGGAGTGAGGCGGGCGCTCGCCCCCTTCGTGCTGTACGCGGCGATCGCGCTGCTGCCCGCCGTGCTCACGCTCGTCCTGCTGCGCGTGATGTTCGATGCCGCCCCGGCGCGCTTCGTGCCCGCCGCCGGCACGGGAACCATGACGGACCAGATCGTGTACTGGTCGGAGATCGAAGCGGCGCGGACGGTCGGCCTGAACACCGGCTACTTCAACTTTGACGAGACGCCAGCGCGACTGGCCCTCAGCCGCTTCGGCGGGCACGGCGCGGTCTATCCGCTGCTGATGGCGGCGCTGTCGCACATCACCGGCTGGCAGGGCGCCGGACCCGTCGTGCTGAACATGGCGCTGCTGGCGGGCGGATGGCTGTACCTGCTGTGCGTCCTGCGGCCTGCTGGCTGGTCGCTGGCCGCCGCTGCGCTGCTGGCGGTCACCTTCTGGCCGATGCTGCTGTTCCTGCCGTCGGCGATGGCGGAAAGCCTGAACCTGGCCGGCGCGCTGGTGGTCGGCGCGGGGCTGGCGCTGCATCTGCGCGATGGCCGGTCGCCACGGGTTGTGATCGTCGTCACGCTGGTGGCGCTGATCGCCCTGTCGCTGATGCGGTTGACCTGGGCGCTGCTCATGCTGCCATACCTGGTGCTGGTGCTGCCGCGCCGCCGTCGCGGATGGGCTGTGCTGGCCAGTGCCGGGCTGCTGGCGGCGGCGTCGCTGCACTTCCTGCTGTTCTTTGCGCCGTATTACGACGCTCCTGTCACCGTGTTCCTGCGCGAGCTCAGGCGCATCCCAACCCTGAGCTACGCAGCCGAACTGCTGGCGACTCAATTTCTTCGGAATACCGCCTACATGCTCACCGGGTCGTGGCTGGTGGTCAGCCTGCGCGTGAGCGTGCTCGTGCTGATGCTGGTGGCCATCCTGGCGGTGCTGGCGCGGAGGGGCGTGTTCCGTCAGTCGGCGCTGCGGCGGCTGAACTGGACGCTGCCTGAGGCGGCGCTGCACAGCATCCTGCTCATCAGCATCGTGCTGGCGCATCTGATCGCGTACACCGTGCTGGATTTCGTCGACTACCGGGGCATGAGCCACGCGCTGCTGATCAGCCTCATCCTGCTGCTGGCGATGGAACGCCGGCGCGTGCTTGGGCTGTGGCTGGCCGTCAACCTGCTCGCGCTGCCCTCGTTTGTGGAGATCTACCGCGCTTTCAACGAAGACAGCTTCCGTCTGTCTCCGCAGCGCTGGGCGGACATGCGGGCCGCGCTTGCGCCGCACATCGCCTACGATCCGGCAGCGGACCCGTGGTGCAACACGGTGCTGACCAATCTGCTGGTGCCGGAGCTGACGGCGCTGCCGGCGGGCATCGGCTACTCGCTCACATTGTGGGACAAGCCGCTTCCCGCGCATCCGCGTTCGCACTGGCTGCTGCTCGAGCGGGGCAGCCTGCCGGCGCTGGCGGAGAAGGCGCGCGTGCCGATGATCGACGCCGAGTGGCTGGCGGAGACCCCTGTCGGCACACTGTACCGCAACCGGCAAGCCGACTGCGCCGGATGACCGCGAGGCAAAAAAAGAGCGCCCGCCTGAGCGGACGCCCTCGTATCGTGCTGAGACTGCGGTTGCAGGCGTTAGCGCAGACGGCTGGCGAGATCACCCAGGCTGTTGCGCACGCTGCCATCGACCACGCGGTCCGCCGAGCGCACGATCAGGCCGCCCAGGATATTCGGATCGACCACGTACTCGACGCTGCTGGCGCCGGTCTGCTTCTGCACCGTCGCCTTCTCACCATCGCTCAGCGGCATGGCGCTGACGACTTCGACGGCGCCGGACATGTTGAGCGCGTCCTGCGGCACCTTGGCGAAGAAATCGCTCACCAGGGCCTGCTGGCGCTTGTCATCGAGCGCAGCGCCGATCAGGCGCTCGGACATGGCGACGGCGATCGCAGCCACCTGACCACGCAGGTCCGCGAGGCGGCGGTTCATCTCGTCGTCCGCACGCTGGCGGGCCTCAGCACGGATGGCGTCGGCTTCCTGGCTGGCGGCGGTTTGCGCCTGCTTGCCGACGTCTTCACCGCGCACGCGCGCTTCTTCGATGAGCGCAGCAGCCTGGCGCTTGGCATCGTCGATCACCTTGGCGGCATCCGCCTCGGCGTTACGACGCGCATTGGCGGCGGCAGCGGCATCTTCCAGACCCTTCTGGATCTTGGCGGCGCGACCGTCGAGCATGTTCATCAGCGGGCGCCACAGGAATATGGTGAGCAGGCCGAACAGCAGCAGGAAGTTGATGATCTGCGCGAGCAGGAACCCGGTGTTGATGCCCAGCGGCACCAGCGGGTTGGTCGACGGCGCAGCAGCGGCAGCTTCGCCTTCCGCGGCGGCAGCTTCACCTTCCGCAGCCACCGCAGCACCCTCAGTTTGAGCGGCTTCGGTGGTGGTCTCGGCGGGCGTGGCTTCCTGCGCGCTGATTGTGGCGACCGCGAACAGCGCGATCACAGCCGCAATGACGAGCAGCAGAGCTTTACGATTCAGATGCTTCATCCCGTGTCTCCTCCTGAAGTGCGCGTTAGAGCACGAACAGGATGATGAGGGCGACCACCAGCGCGTAAATCGCGATCGCTTCGGTGAACACGATACCGAGGATCATGTTGGTCTGGATCGTGCCCGCGGCATCCGGATTACGCCCGATCGCCTGCATCGCACCCTGCACCAGCATACCGATGCCGATGCCAGGGCCGAACGCCCCAACCATCGCCAGACCCGCGCCAACTGCTTTCAGACCAGTTTCCAATTCCATCTTCAGGGTTCCCTTTCCTTGGCTGCTTCTCGTGTAGGTAATGGTTAGGCGTGCGTTTCCGCATGCTTCTGGCCGTGCGCGTCGTCATGATGCTCTTCGTCGCCGCCGTGGTGGGCTTCCATCGCCTGCGCCGCAAACACCAGCGTGAGCAGGGCGAACACGAAGGCCTGAATGCTGGTGATGATGATTTCCAGACCGTAGAACACCATCGGCACAAGCAGCGCGACGAGGAACGACATGACGATCAGCAGGATGCCGCCGGCGAACATATTGCCGAATAGACGGAAGGCCAGCGAGATGATCTTGCCGATTTCAGAGATGATTTCGATCAGACCGACGATGAAGTCGATGATCCCAAGCGGGCGCTTGCTGGCATTGCCGAGCGCGCGCAGGTTGACGAACTTCTGGAAGTAATTCGGGCCCTGTGCGATCACACCGAACACCTGGATGGCGATGACCGAGATCAGCGCGAGGCCGATCGTCAGATTGAGGTCCGTGGTGGCACCGCGCACATACGGCGTGACGACGAAGTTGTACGGCAGCACGCCGGCCTTCAGCTGATCGCTGCTGAGCGCGAAGAAGGCGTGGTGATACAGGCTCTCGGTCGCTTCGCGGCGGAGGGCTTCCACCTGCGCATCGATCGTCGCCTGATCTGCGCCCTGCTCGCGCAGGCTGGTGACCAGCGCGTCTTCCTCTTCAGCCAGGGTGGCCGCAGCGGCTGCGAGGGCGTCCTTCTCAGGCTTCACGCCAGCCTTCTTGAATTCCTTGCAGGCGTGATAATCTTCCTCAGTCGCGCCAGTGCCGGCGGTCAGCGGACGGTCGTTGTAGAGCTGATACGCGCCATCACCCACCTGGACCGCCGCGTAACCGCTGAAGCCTTCTTCGGAGCAGTGGAGCACGCCCACGCTCTCGATGCCGGGCAGCAGCTTCATCCAGTTGGTCGCCAGCAGGAAGACGAAGATCGACGCCGCCAGCGGGAAGAGCAGGCGGGCGTTCTTGCCACCCATGGACTTGGCGAAGTTGTACAGAATGCCGCCGAGCATCTCCACCCATGACTGGAAGCGGCTGGGCACCTCCCGCGTCCAGCCCCGCGAAGAACGCCAGGCCAGCACAAGGAAGATCAGAACCCAGACCGAGGCAATCGCAGTTGCCGTCAGAGTGTTGGTCCAGCGGAAGCTTTCCACGGGAAGCGTCGGATCGTACGGTTCGCCGGGGACCATGATCACCGGAACCGCGACCGCCACCCCCGCGCCGGGGAGCACGCCAAATGTCAGCACAGCGCATCCCACCAGGAACGCGATGACGACAAGTAATACTATCGCGCCACGTCGTGTTGCCATGTCTAGCGGGCTCCTCTACTGCTGCATTCCTGTAAACATCCTCTCAACGATCAATCCTCCTCTTGGGTACCAGGCTGGCGCTTTGTCCTGGGAGGCTGTGGCTGGATTTTCGCAACCGATCCCAGCGCTGAACGCACCATCAAAAATAACGCGAGCGGCACACTGAGCAGCAGCACAGCCAGCAGTATCGCCCTGCTTTGAAACTGCGCGCTTAGCCAGATGCCCAGCAGCAGAGCCCCAAAGATCACGATCAGGCCAATGCAGCCGGAGCTTGCGGCTGTCGCTGCGTAGGCCAGGTTCTGTGCGCGTGATGGCTGCTGGCGCATTCTCGTCCCGCGTTGAGAATTTTATCACAATCGTTCCGACGTTTTCAAATTCCCGAGATGAGGCGCGGTTGAGAGAATACCCGCCGTGCCCCATCTCGCCACCAGCCTACAGGCTGCCGAACAGTGACTGCGCCCCCTGCAGCGCCCACTGATAGATCGGCTGTACGGCAAACGAGCCGAGCAGCACGATGATCACCGCCACCACCCCAAGCGTCCAGCCGTAGACCGGGGACGCCGGGATTTCGCGTTCTTCCTCCGGGCCGTGATCGACGTACATCACCTTGATCACGACCAGATAGTAGTACAGCGCGACGATCGACATCAGGATGCCGAACAGCGCCAGCCAGGTGAGATTGCTCTCGACGGCCGCCTGGAAGAGGAAGTACTTGCCGAAGAAGCCCGCCGCCGGGGGAACGCCCGCCAGCGAGAGCAGTGCGACGGTCAGCGCCAGCGCCAGCATGGGATTGCGGCGGCTGAGCCCCGCCAGATCGCTGATTTCTTCCTTGCCGGTGGCGTTGCTGAACAGGATGATCACGCCGAAGGCCAGCAGGTTGGTGAAGGTGTACATCAGCATGTAGAAGGCGATGCCGGCCACCGCCGTCTCGCGTCCATCGCCCGCCAGCGCCGCCACGCCGATCAGCGCGTAGCCGGCCTGTGCGATCGAGGAGTACGCCAGCAGGCGCTTGATGTTTTTCTGCGCCAGCGCGATCAGGTTGCCGACGATCAGCGACAGCACCGAGAGCGCCGCCGCCAGATTCGTCCAGAACAACTGCACTTCCGCGCCGTTGACCGAGAGTGCCGGCGGGAAGGCGGTGACGGCGAAGCGCACCAGCAGCGCGAAGCTGGCGGCCTTGCTCACCACGCTCAGGAAGGCCGTCACCGGCGTCGGTGCACCTTCGTACACATCCGGAGTCCAGAAGTGGAAGGGCGCGGCGCTGATCTTGAAGGCGAAGCCGGAGACCACCAGCGCGATCGCCACCAGCACCGGCAGCAGATTGACGCGGAAGGCGTCGGTCTGCATGTACTCGGCGATGGCGTACAGGTTGGTGTGCCCGGTGAAGCCGTACAGCAGGCTCAGGCCGTAGAGCAGCAGCGCCGAGGCGAACGAGCCGAACAGGAAGTACTTCATGCCGCTTTCCGAGGACTTGCGGTCATCCCGGCGGAAGGCGGCCAGCACGTACAGCGGAATGGTCACGGTCTCCAGGCCGAGGAACACCATGATCAGGTCGGCAGCGCCGGCGATCAGGCACGCCCCCAGCGAGGACACCGTCAGGATGAGGTAGAACTCACCACGCCGGTTGAGGCCCTGCACATCGATGGTGATGAGCGCGGTGATCGCCCCGCCGATCAGGATGGCGACCGAGAAGATCCACGTCAGCGCGTCATAGCGCAGCATACCGCCCCAGTACTGCCCCTCGGTCTCCGCCGTGGGCGACCAGAAGGCCAGCATGAGCGCCGCCGTCAGCAGCAGGCCGCCGGCCGTCACCAGCGCGATCGAGCGCCGCTGGCTTTCCGGCAGCCACAGGTCGAGCGCGAGTACGACGATGGCGACGACGGTCAGCCCGATGATCGGCGCAATCGCCGGCAGGCTGGCAAGCAGGTTAAACGATTCCACGCCTCAACCTCCCCCTAACAGCGTGAGCACCGGACGCAGGCCCACTTCGAGCATCGGCGCCATGACCGCAGGCAGGATGCCCAGGATCAGCAGCGGGCTGCCCAGCAGCACCAGCACAAAGCGCTCGCGCAGGGTGATATCCCCCACGTCCGGGTATTTCTCCCGGTCAAACTCCCCGAAAAACACCTGCCCGGTGACGCGCAGCACATAGGCCGCAGTGATGACGATGCCCAGCGCCGACAGGATGACGATGATGGCGTAGTAGTTGTTGAGCACCAGGCTGCCCACCCCCAGGCTGATGTCTGGCGACGCCTGCCACAACCCGGTGAAGATGGTGAACTCGGCGATGAAGCCCGACAGACCGGGCATGCCCATGCTCGTCAGACCGCCGATGATGAAGGCCACGCCCACCCAGGGCATCACCCGGATGAAGCCCCCCAGGCTGGGGATGTCGCGCGTGTGCGCCCGGTCATACACCATGCCGACGCAGCCGAAGAACAGTGCCGTCATCGCGCCGTGGCTGAACATCTGCAATCCCGCGCCCGTCATGCCGACCATGTTCATCGTCGCCCAGCCCATGCTGACCAGGCCCATGTGGCTGACGGAGGAGAAGCCGATCACGTACTTGAAGTCGCGCTGTCGGAAAGCGATGAACGCGCCGTAGACCACGTTGATCAGCGTGAGCAGCACGATCCACGGCAGATGCACCTGTGCACCCTCCGGCATGAGCTGCACACCGACGCGCAGCGCGGCGTACGCGCCCAGCTTCATCAGCACGCCGGCATGGATCATCGAGACGGCGGTCGGCGCGGCCACATGGCCGTCCGGACTCCAGTTGTGGAAGGGGAAGATGCCGGCCAGCACCCCGAAGCCGATGAAGACGAAGGGGAACCACAGCCGCGCGAACGTCAGGCCGTCGATGCCGCCGTATCCGAACACGTTGAAGGCGCCGTTCTCCGCCGCCAGCGTGAGCTGGGTGATGTTGAAGCTGAACGGCTGCGCGCTGGCCGGCAGCGTGCCCTGCGAGATTGCAGCCTGCAGCACCGCGCTGCCCTCCAGCGTCTGGAAGTAGTTGCTGGCGGTCAGCACCATGGCGATCGCGCCGACCAGCGCCACCACCGAGCCGATCAGGATGTACAGCGTGAGCTTCATCGCGGCGTATTCGCGCAGCTTCACCCAGCCATACGTCGCGATCAGCAGGTACATCGGGAAGATGGCGAGTTCGTAGAAGAAGAACAGCACGAACAGGTCCATCGCCACGAACACGCCGTACACACCGGCGACCAGCAGCAGGAAGAAGGCCATGAACTCGCGGGTGCGGTCTTCCACCTTCCAGCTCACCAGCACGCCGGCCACCGCGACGATGCCCGTGAGCAGCACCATCGGCGCGTTCAGGCCGTCCACCGCGACGTGATAGGAGATGCCCAGCTGCGGCAGCCATTCCACGTATTCCTGGAAGGCGAGCGTGTTGGCGAACTGCGTTGTGCCGACGCTGCCCCCCGCAGAAGCGATGGCGGCCTGCGCCTCGGCGATCGCGCTCACGTTCTGGTTATAGGCGATGTAGACGAAGAAGCTGAGCGCCAGCACCGCCGCCGCCGCTGCGATGGCAATGCCACGCGCCAGATCGCGCTGCTCCCGCGGGATGAACAGGATCAGCACCGCTGCGACGATCGGGATGAAGATGATCAGACTTAAAACCGGAAAACCAGGGTTGACCATTCTGCTTGTCCTATCGAGCGCCGAAGCGGCTAGCCGCCGAAGATGCGCGTCACGGTCGCGTTAATCACACTCAGGATCCAGTTCGGCGCGATGCCGGTGATCAGGATCAGCACCATCAGCGGCGCGACCGCGATCACCTCGCGCGCGGTGATCTCAAGCTTGTAGTCCTGCCAGTGCATATTGAACGGACCGTGCAGCACAGCGCGCACGCCCTTCAGGATGTACGAGCCGGTGAAGAGCAGGCCGATCATCGCCAGCGCGGTCATGACGGTGAACACCATCCACGACCCGCGTACGACCAGGAACTCGCTGACGAAGCCATTCAGCCCGGGCAGGCCCAGGCTGGCCATGCTCATAAAGATGAAGATTCCGCCGTATATCGGGGCTTTCACCCACAAGCCGCCGTACTGCGTCATGTCGCGCGTGTGCGTCTTGTGGTAGATGGCGCCGGCCAGCAGGAACATGCCCGCTGAGCTCAACCCGTGGTTGAACATCTGCAGCACCGCGCCGTTGGTGGCCAGGATCGCGCTCTGGTTCATCTGCGCGTCGACTGTGCCCTTGAGCACCGTCTCGCCGTAGACCAGCGCGGCCACCGCCAGGCCCATCGCCACGAAGCCCATGTGGTTGACCGAGCTGTAGGCCACCAGTCGCTTGATGTCGTTCTGGCCGAAGGCGGCGAACGCGCCGAACAGGATGCCCAGCAACGCCAGCAGCGCGAAGATCTGCGCCCACGTGGTCGTCGCCCCCAGTACTTCGATCGGCGTTGCCCAGATATCCGGGAAGAAGGGGATGACGATGCGCAGGAAGCCGTACGCGCCCAGCTTGAGCATCACGCCGGCCAGCAGCATCGAGCCGGCCGTCGGCGCTTCAGAGTGCGCATCGGGCAGCCAGGTGTGGAACGGCCACACGGGGACTTTGATGCAGAAGGCGACGAAGAAGCCGATGAACGCCAGCGTCTTGACCGTCTCAACAGGCAGGCCGAGGAACGTGCCCTGCGCGCCGGTGAAGGCCGGCCAGCCTGTGAACGGATCGCTGAGCGCCGGGATGTTGAACGTGCCCGCCGAGCCGCCGATGAGCTGGATGGCCAGCAGCATGCCCAGCGAACCGCCGAGTGAGTAGATGAAGAACTTGGTCGAGGCGTACTTGCGGTTCGGGCCGCCCCACTGGTTGATGATGAAGTACATCGGCACCAGCGAGAGCTCGTAGAACAGGAAGAACACCATCAGGTCCAGCACGATGAACACGCCGAACAGCCCCGTGGCGAAGAACAGGATGAGCGCCAGGTGCATGTTGACGCGCTCTTCCACCTCCCAGCTGATGAGGATGGCCAGCGGCATGAGGATGCCGGTGAGCAGGATCATCGGGGCGCTGAGGCCGTCGATGCCGATGTGCCAGGACGCGCCCAGCAGGGTGAACCACGGCACTTCCAGCTCAAGCTGATAGCCGGGGATGGCGCTGTTGTAACCGGCAAACACCGCGATCGCCACGCCCGCGATGAAGGTTCCCGCCACCAGCGCGACCACCCGGGCGAGCCATTTGTTCGTGATGAACATCAGGATCACCGCGGCGACAGCCGGGGCAATGACGAGAAAAGAGAGGATATCGACGCCGATGATATTCATACCGTTTCCCCCAACTGTCAGCGGGCGGCCTGCAAGACGCCCGTCGACAGGGCGAAGATCAACGCGATCACCAGCGTGGCAAACGCTGCAATCAGGATGTACTGCTGCACGCGCCCGGTCTGGATCTGGCGGAACCAGATGCCGAAACGCGCCAGCAATTCGGGAATGCCATCGCCCACGCCGTCGATCAGCCAGTGGTTCATCACCTTGATGAAGTCACCGATCCATGTGGCGACGCGCGCGATCAGGTGCAGGAAGCCATCGATCACGCCGCGATCGATGAACTCGTAAGCGACGTTGCGGCTGAACCACTGCGCCGGGCGCACGAACACCATGCCGTACAGCTCATCGAAGTAGTACTTGTTGCGCAGCGTGTTGTGCAGCGGCGCGCCCAGGATGGCGACCAGCGGGTCTGGCTGGCCGGCCTGCAGCGGCTTGCGCCAGTACATCAGGTAGCCGACGGCGATGCCGCCCAGCGCCACGCCGATGGAGGTGAGCACCGGCACCCAGTCGAAGGCGACTTTCTCCGGCTTGATCGGCAGCGTGGGCGCGATGAAGTTGAAGAACGGATTGCCGTTGCCGGAGAGCAGCGGGCCCAGCACCGGCAGATCGGGGTGCACGCCGACGTAACCGGCGAAGATGGCGAAGAACGCCAGGATGACCAGCGGCAGCGTCATCGTCACCGCCACCACGCCGCGCCCGAGATTGGCGTGCCGGGCGGCCTCCGTGCGCGGCTCTCCCATGAAGGTGAGGCCGAGCTGGCGCATGGTGTAGAAGGCGGTCAGGAAGGCCGAGATCGCCAGCAGGAAGAAGACCAGCGCGTGCGGGCCGTAACCCTTCGTGACGCCGTACCACGCATCCAGCAGGATCTCGTCCTTGGAGAAGAAGCCAGCGGTGAGGAGAGGGAAGCCCGACAGCGACAGCCCGCCGATCAGGAAGGTGATCCATGTGACGGGCATGGTCCGGCGCAGGCCGCCCATGTTGAGCATGTCCTGCGGGTCGAAGTGATGGCCGTGATCGTCGTGCGCGGCATGGCCGTGCGCGTCGTCGTGATGCGCGTGCTCGTCGTGGCCATGCGCCTCGGCATGGGCGGCGGCGCCGTGCGCCTCGTGCGCCTCGTCGTCGTCATGATCGTGCGCGTGTTCGACATGCGCCTGGCCGTGTTCCATGCCGTGGATGACGGAACCGGAGGCCATGAACAGCAGCGCCTTGAAGAAGGCGTGGGTGAGCAGGTGGAAGGCGGCGGCGATATAGGCGCCGATGCCGAGCGCGGCCACCATGAAGCCGAGCTGCGAGATCGTGCTGTAGGCCAGCACCTTCTTGACGTCGTTCTGCGCCACGGCGATCGTGGCGGCGAACAGCGCTGTCACCGAGCCGACCACCGCCATGAGCAGCAGCGGCGGGGAGAACAGCCCGTGATGCGGGTCGCCGCCCGCTTCCAGCAGCGGGAACATGCGCAGCAGCATGTAGATCCCCGCAGAGACCATCGCGGCGGCGTGGATCATCGCGCTGACGGGCGTCGGACCTTCCATCGCGTCGGGCAGCCAGACGTGCAGCGGGAACTGCGCAGACTTGCCGATCGTGCCGATGATCAGGCAGATGGCGATCAGACCGGCGGCGCTGAGCCCGGGGATGATGATCGCGGGCAGCGCAACGAGCTGCTGCAGCACCTCTTCGTTGTAGACGATCTCGCGGAAGGAGAGCGTGCCGGTCGTCGCCCACAGGTAGACGATGCCCAGCAGCATGATCACGTCAGCGACGCGCGTGGTGGTGAAGGCTTTGATGGCGGCCTTGTAGGCGCTGGGCTTCTCGAACCAGAAGCCGATCAGCAGATACGAGCACAGGCCCATCACTTCCCAGCCGACGAACAGCAGCATCAGGTTGTCGGCCACCACCAGCGTCAGCATCGCGCCGGCGAACAGCGCGATCAGGCTGAAGAAGCGCGCCTGGCGGGCATCGTGCGCCATGTAGCCGATCGAGTAGATGAAGATCATGGTACAGGCCAGCGGCACCATGAACAGCATCGCCGTGGTAAGCGGGTCCACCTGCACGCCGAGGAAGAAGCCGCTGCCGCCGGTGTTCATCCACAGCACCGATGACTCGAGGATCTTCTTGCCGAACTCCGGCAGGGCGGTGGCATAGCCGATGACCGACAGGCTGATCAGCCAGGCCATCACGATGCCGGACATGCCCACGATGATGCTGGCTGGGCGGCTCCAGTTGGCCACCACCGGCACCGTCAGGCCGGGATAGGCCGGATGGTTGTGATCGGTGTAGTCATGGCTGGAGGCGGGGACCCATTTCGCCTTGTTGGTGATCAGGGTGATGATGGCAAACGCCAGCAGCGGCCCGACCGGGATCAACCACGCCAGATTATTGGGGTCATTCACGAATGCGCTTAAGTCCATACGATTTCCCCAGTGCGGTGCGCGCCCTGCAGCGTGCGCGCGCCGCTCGGTGCTCCCCCGCTATCCCTTGAGCAGATTGACGTCTTCCACAACCACCGAACGACGGTTGCGGTAGACCGCGATGATGATCGCCAGGCCGACGGCAGCTTCCGCGGCGGCGACGACGAAGACGAAGGCGGAAAACGCCTGGCCGGCCATATTCTCCGGCGCGACGTAGCGCCAGAACGCCACCAGGTTGATGTTGACCGCGCTGAGCATGAGCTCGACGCTCATCAGGATGGCGACCGCATTGCGCCGGCTGAGCACGCCATACGCGCCGATCGAGAAGATCGCCGCTGCCACCACCAGGTACATCCACAATGGAACCATAATGCCTCCGGCGCCGCGCCCGGGCGCCCGCCCTTCGCCCTAGTCGTTGTCCCGCGCAATCACGATCGCCCCGACCATCGCTGCCGTCAGCAGCAGCGAGGCGACCTCGAATGGCAGAACGAACTGATTACCGCTCACCAGCGCCACACCCAGATCCGAGATCGTGCCCAGATTCTCGGACACCACCATCTCGGCATTGCTGCCGCTGGGCCCCCACACCGGCAGCACCACGCCCGCCACCAGCATCACCAGCAGGATGACCGCGGCGATGGCGCTGACCCACCACTGGCGGTTGAAGACCTCGCTCATGGCCGTCATCGAGCGCGTGAGCATGACCGCGAAGATGATGAGGATGGCGATGGCGCCGATATACACCAGCACCTGCACCGCCGCCAGGAAAGGCGCCGCCAGCAGCACAAACAGGCCCGCGCCGCCGAACAGGCTGATGATCAGGAAGAGGGCGCCGTGGATCAGGTTGCGGCTGAGCACCACGCCCAGCGCGCCGCCGACCGAAAGCACGGCGAAGATGAAGAAGGCGATGGTGGAGGGAGTTAGTTCGAGCATGAAACAATCATCCTCAACTTCACAGAACGAGGGGCGCGAACCGCGCCCCCTGGCGACAAACAATCCTCACAGGATCAGTGCTGCGCGACCGTGGCCGGTAAGGCATCGCGTTCGCTTTCGATGCGCAGGTTGGCCGCGCTGCGCGCCGCTTCCAGCAGGCGCTGTTTGCGCACCGCGCCGCGCATCAGCGCCAGCGCGCCCAGCACCACCACGCCGTTGGCCAGCAGCAGCACGATCGCGCGCGGCAGATTGGCCGCGAAGTCGCTGGCCTGCTCCGGCGCCGGAGCCAGGCCGAGCGAATTCACCAGCATGATCGCGAAGGCCATCACCACCACATTGATGATGGAGACCGGCACCAGGAACTTCCAGTTGAACGCCATCATCTGGTCGATGCGCACGCGTGGCACCGTGGCGCGCAGGATGAGCGACGGCACGTAGATCAGCGCGGTCTTGACCATCAGGAAGACGAATCCGAGGAACGGCACCGCAGCAACGCCGGGACCCGCCCACGCGCCCAGGAAGAGCACTGCGAACAGCACGTTGGAGGTGAAGGCGTGCATGAATTCGTTCGCCATGAACAGGCCGAACTTCATGCCGCTGTACTCGATGTTGTAGCCGGCCACCAGCTCCGACTCCGCTTCGATCAGGTCGAAGGGCGCGCGGCCGGTTTCCGCCAGGTTGGAGATGTAGAAGATCACCGCCGACACCGGCGTGAGCACGAGGAACCACATTCCCAGCTGCGCGTAAGCGATATCCTGCATACTCATCGAGCCGGCCAGCATCACCGGCACCAGCAGCGCCAGCACCATCGGCACTTCGTAGCTGACGAGCTGCGCCACGACGCGGAAGGCGCCCAGCAGCGCGTACTTATTGTTGCTGCTCCAGCCCGCCATCATGATCGCCAGCGTGCCGATCGAGCTGATGGCGACGAAGTACAGGATGCCGATCTCCAGGTCCGCGCCGATGTTATACGGGGTGAAGGGGACGACGGCCCAGATCAGGATGACCGAGAGGATGGCGATGACGGGGGCGGCGTTGTAGATCAGCCGGTCTGCGCCAGCGGGGGTGATGTCTTCCTTGGTGATGAGCTTGAGCGCATCCGCCACGTTTTGCAGCAGGCCGAACGGGCCGACGCGGTTGGGGCCGATGCGGTCCTGCACGCGCGCGGCCACCTTGCGCTCAACCCAGATCAGCAGGATGACCAGCACCAGCGGGAAGGTGGTCACCAGCAGCACGCCGAGCAGGATGGAGATAAACTGCGCCAGTCCCGCATCCCAGCCGGCAGCGACCAGACAGGGGGACATCGTGGAGATGAGGTTATCGCACACCGGTTCCATGAAATGCCTTACTCCTGCACACTCACCACGTTATGCCCACTCGAGGGCGTTCTTGCGCCAGGCGTAGACCAGCGCGTCAGCCAGCAGGAAGATGAACAGCAGGCCAGCGCCGAAGGCGAAGAAATCAAGCTGATTGTAGGCCAGCGCCCACGGGAAGAGGAAGATCAGTTCGACATCGAAGACCAGAAACACCAGGCCGTAGATGTAGTACTGCACCTTGAACTGCACCCAGGTGTCGCCGACGGTTTCCACGCCGCACTCATAGGTCTGCATCTTGATGGCATTGGGGCGGCGCGGACGGAAAATCCACGACACGACCAGCGGCGCTGCTGGCAGCACCCAGGCCACTGCCATAAAGACGCCAATGAATGCCCACTCGTTGACCGCCGTCATCCCGCCTGCTCCTCTGTTTCCGTGCGGTAAATCCTGCTGGCATCGCGAGGGAGGACAGTGCCGATCCCTCGCGCGGTATGCGGTTTTTTGTGTTGATTGTGACAAACGGCGCTAGTATAGCACCCCGCCGCGCGTAGTTCAAATGATCCTCTGATGCAGAATGGGCTGATTCTCCGCCCCGCGCTGCGTCCGTGCGTTCGCTTGTGCGCCGCGCGCAGCCCTGCGATTCCACGGCACCTGGCGACAAAACAGAACTTTTGTGCTATCATTGTGCCGTATGCACCGATTCAATGGTATGATTACCGTATGCTCCGAGCCGGGTTGAGGATATGTGATGGGCGTAAGTCCGTTTAGCGGCGATCTGGACGACGACCTTCCCGAAGACGACTCGATCGACTCGCCGACGGGTGACGATGACGATGACGATTCGCTTTTCGGCCCGCGCTCATCGGGGAGTTCCGTGCGCGGTGCCGGCCTGCCCGGCAGCCGCCCGCCGCCCAGCAGCACTGGCGCTGTGCCCAGCCCGATCCGCACACCCGGTGGCCCCGGCTCCAGCAGCCCGCAGCCGTTTCAGCGCCCGCCACTGACGGGGCAGGGCAGCAGTGGCTCGCAGGGCGGTGGCAGCACCCCCAGCGCCAGCCCGCCCTTCAGCGGAGGCATGACACGTCCGCCTGCTCAGGGCCCGTCCCAGAGCCCGCCAGGCAGCGCGTTTGGCGGGCAGCGACCGGCCGCACCGGGCGGTGGCCCCCCCGCACAGGGCGCATCCAGCACGTCGACCAGCGGCGGCTTCGGTGGGCAGCGACCGGCCGCACCGGGCGGTGGCCCCCCCGCACAGGGCGCATCCAGCA
>CAZZJW010000015.1:54970-61233 GCA_964654755.1 uncultured Pleurocapsa sp.
CACAGGGCGCATCCAGCACGTCGACCAGCGGCGGCTTCGGCGGGCAGCGACCGGCCACACCGGGCGGTGGCCCCCCCGCACAGGGCGCATCCAGCACGTCGACCAGCGGCGGCTTCGGCGGGCAGCGACCGGCTACACCGGGCGGCGGTCCCCCCGCGCAGAATGCGCCGCGCCGCGATGAGCCAAAGAAAGAAGACGGCGGCGGCCGCTTCGGACTGCCGTTCGGGAAAAAGAACTCCGATAAGAAGGATGATCCCAAATCGGGCAGCGCGCCCGCGAGAAATGACAAGCCGGCCGCCAGCAAGCCCGCGGGTGGCAAGGAAGCGTCCGGAGGCAGTCCGCTGGGGCGGCTGAGCGGGATGTTCAGCCGCGGCGAGAAGAAGGACGACAAGCCCGCCGCCAGATCTGCAGGGTCCCCCGGGCCGGGCGGTGCTGCGGGCGCGGGCGGCGGATTCGGCAGCCGGCCGGGCGGCCCGGGCACTGCGCCTGCCAGCGGCGGTTTCGCGGGTGGCAAGCCGGCCACGCCCGCCTCTGGTGGCAAGGGCGGCGCGAAGAAGGCGGCGAGCGGTGGCCTGGGTGCGCGACTGCGCGGCCTGATGCCGTTCGGCCAGAGGCAGCCCAGCCGCAATGCCAAAGCCGCGCGCGAGGGCCGCACGATTGAGGTGCGTCCGATCAGCCTGGGCACCGACAAGGCGCTGGAGATCATCGGCATCTCGCTGGTGCTGGCGGGTGTGGTGATGCTGCTCTCCAGCCTGTCTCCCGATCCCGGCTCGCTGATCGAGCAGGTCAACCGCGAGGTCTCGCGCCTGTTCGGCTGGGGCGGGGTGATCGTGGCCGCGCTGCTCGTGCCGCTGGGCGTGTGGATGGTGTCGCTCAAGGTCGGCCAGGAGACCCCGTCGGTCGATCTCACCCGTGTGCTGGGCTTCGCGCTGCTGTTCCTGTGCGTGCTGGTGGCGATGCAGTTCTTCGACGCGCTCAGCTATCCACCCGGCGCGGACCAGTCGTACGCCCAGTACGTCGCGGCGCTGCGCAATGTGCTGCTGCCGCTGTCGGCGGAGTTCGGGCGGGGCGGCGGGCGCATCGGCGGAGAGCTGTACTATCAGCTGGTCAGCAACTTCAGCGAGCTGGCCGGCTTCGTCATCCTGCTGGGCGTGATGTCGATCGCGCTGATGCTGACGTTCAGCGTGAGCGCGCAGGAAGTGATCGCGATCGTCATCGGCAATACACGCAACATGCGCGATGCCTTTCAGCGCCGCCGGCAGCAGGTGGCCATCGCCCGGGCGGAACGCGCTGCCGCGCTGGCCGCCAGCGTGCAGGTGAGCAAGCCGGCTGCGGAAGGCCTGCCCGCCCCGGCAGCCTCGGCCTCGCCCGCGCTGCCCGCCGGAAGCCCCGCTCAGCCCGCGCTCGATCTTGGGCGGCTGGATGAGTCGCGCAGCATTCCGATCATGGTGGGCGGGCGCACCTTCACCGCCGCGCTCGGCAGCGAGGCGGAACAGCCGGTGGTGGTGGGCGCGTCCGCTGCAAAAGCGCCGCCGCCCGTCCCTGCGCCACCGGCCAGCGCCCCGGCCAAAGCGCCGCCTGCAGCCAGCGAGGAAGGCCGGACGGGTGGACTGCTTGGCCGTGTGCGCGGCGCGATTCCGACGATCGGCGCCGCCACCGCAGGTGCCGCCGCTGCCGCTGCGCGCATGACCGCCGACGCGCTCACAGTAGATGTGCCGGATGCGAAGTCCGCTGGTGCACCCGCCGCTGAGTCGCCTTCGCGGCTGGGCGGGCTGGCCGGACGGCTGATCAATCGTGGCGACAAGCCGGCTGCCGCGCCGGGCAGTGCGCCTGCGCCCACCGCCGAGGCTGAGTCTGCGTCGAAGCCACCCGGTACGCCGGGCGAAACACCGTCGCGCTTCGGCGGGCTGGCCGCGAAGCTGAGCCCCGCGCAGGCCAGGACGGACGACAAGCCCGCGGCCGTCGCGCCGTCGCCCACCCCCGCGACAATGCCCGCCAGCGCGGCATCCGCCACAGCACCGGCCAGCGCACCACCGGCACGAGAGACGGACAGCGTGGAAGGCGAAGCGCCGTCCCGGTTCGGCGGGCTGGCCGCGAAGCTGACCCCCGCGCCAGACACGCTGGACGACAAGCCCGCCGCCGCAGCGCCCGCCAGCCCACCCATCCGCCCGCCCGCGCCGGATGCCGAAGGTGCGCCGCTTCCGCGCATTGGCGATCTGGCGCGCAGCACCGGCCCCACGCCGCCGGCAGCACCCGCCGCCAGCACACAGCAGCCCGGCCCGCGCCCGGCAGGACCGCAGCCTTTCCAGCGCCCGCCGCTCACCCCGCCCGCGCCGGTGAAGCCCGATGCCGATGCCAGCGCCGCCAGGCCCGCGCCGGGCGCGCCGCCAGCCGCCGCCCCGGCTGAGGAAGGCACGTCGCCGTTCCGCCCTGCTGCGTCGATGCAGCCGGTGCGGCCCGCGCCGCCGTCAGCGCGTTCGCCCTTCCGCACCCCGATCGATGATGAGGACGAGGCGGACGATCGTGAGCGCGATGACGAGGACGCGGACGAGAAGGACTGGCGCAGCCTGCCCCCGGCCAGGCCGCGCGGCATCCTCGGGCAGCCCGCGACAGGCGCGCCCGCCAGCCGCCCGCCGGTTCCGCCGCCCGCCCGCGACGAAGCGCCCATTCCCGATCTGCAGACGCGCATGCAGGCGCTGCGCTCGCTGGGTGCGCCGCCCGCTGAGGCAGAGCAGGCGCCCACGGACGACATGCCCGCCCAGCCGAAAGGCTCCGGCATCGGCGCGATCGGCAGCGCGATCGGCGGCGCGATGGTCGCCGGAGCAGCGCTGGGGGCAGCCGCAGCAGGAGCCGCCGCCAGCCGCCTGACTGGTCGCGACGAGGCGCGCAAGGACGAGCCGCCGCCCGCGCCGGGACACGTCACGCCGCCGCTGCCCGCCGCGCAGGTCCCCGGCGCGCCGCCCGATGCGCCGCCCGCGCCGGTGCTGCCCCGCCCGGAGCAGCGCCCGCCTTCCAGCGCGTTTGGCCGCCCCGATGAGGGCATCCGCGATCGCGATGGGGCGCTGGCCAGCAGCCGCCCTGTGCCCCCGCCAGCGGGCACGCCGCGCGCGCCTGCGCCGGGCAGCCCGTTCAGCGGCGCCGTCCGTCCGCCCACGCCGTCTGCGCCGCCTCCTGCCGCGCCACAGCCCGCTGCTGCAGCAGAAGCGCCAGCTGGTCAGCGCAAGGGGCGCAAATCGTGGCGCATGCCGGAAATGCCTGAGCTGCTCTCCTCCGGCATCGATCAGGAGCTCGATCACAGCACGCTCGTGCGCCGCGCCAAGATCATCGAGGACACGCTGCTCAGCTTCGGCGCGCCGGGCCGCGTGGTCGAGGTGCGCAACGGCCCGGTGATCACGCAGTTCGGCGTGGAGCCGGATTATGTCGAAGGGCGCGGCGGCAAGAAGGCGCGCGTGAAGGTCGGCGCGATCGCCGGCCTCGACAAGGACCTGCAGCTTGCGCTCGGCGCCAAGTCGATCCGCATCGAAGCCCCTGTGCCCGGCAAAGGCTACGTCGGCATCGAGGTGCCGAACCAGAAGCCGGCCGTCGTCAAGCTGCGCGATGTGATGGAGGCGGCGGAGTTCCGCAAGATCAGCAGCCCGCTGGCGATCGCGCTGGGTCAGGGGGTGGACGGCACGCCGGTGGCCGCCGATCTGGCCTCGATGCCGCACCTGCTGATCGCCGGCACGACCGGCTCCGGCAAGTCGGTGTGCGTCAACACCATCATCGCCAGCCTGCTGCTGCGCAACTCACCGGACCGCGTGCGCCTGATCATGGTCGATCCCAAGCGCGTGGAGCTGACCGGCTACAACGGCATTCCGCACCTGGTGACGCCGGTGGTGGTCGAGCTGGAGCGCACGGTGGCGGTGCTGAAGTGGGTGACGCGCGAGATGGACGAGCGCTACCGCCGCTTTGCGCTGGCGGCCTCGCGCAACATCGAGGACTACAACCGGCATCTGCCAGCCGGCGAGCCGATCATGCCCTACATCGTCGTCATCATCGACGAGCTGGCTGACCTGATGATGATGGCGCCGGACGAGACTGAGAAGGTGATCACCCGCCTGGCGGCGCTGGCCCGCGCCACCGGCATCCATCTGGTGATCGCGACGCAGCGCCCGTCGGTCGATGTCGTGACCGGGCTGATCAAGGCCAACTTCCCCGCGCGCATCGCCTTCGCGGTGGCCGGCGGCGTGGACAGCCGCGTCATCCTCGACCAGCCGGGTGCAGAGCGCCTGCTCGGGCGCGGCGACATGCTCTACATGAGCGGCGATGCGCCGGCGCCGGTGCGCCTGCAGGGCGTATACGTCAGTGACACTGAAATCAGCAACATCACGCGCTTCTGGCGCGGCCAGCTCAGCGACGAGGAGTTGGCGAATGCCGCCAAACCGCTGATCTCCAGCTTCAAGCTGGACGAGATGGTCGAGAAGGGCGAGCGCAAGGAAAGCGGGCGCGGCGCATCGGCCTTCAGCGCGGGCGGGCGGCCATCCACCCCGTGGGACCGCAGCCGTGCTGGCGCTGAAGACGACGGAGACGCCGGCGACTCGTTCGATGAGGGCGACAGCGGCGATGAGGATGAGCTGTACGAGCAGGCGGTGGATCTGGTGCGGCGCAACAACAAGGCGAGCGTGTCGCTGCTGCAGCGTCGCTTCCGCATCGGCTACACGCGCGCGGCGCGGCTGATGGACATGCTGGAGGAGCGCGGCGTGGTCGGGCCGCCGGTGGAAGGGGCCAAACCGCGCGAGGTGCTGCCCGTGGACCGGAGCCGACCGCCCTAGCCGAGCGCGCGCACCAGCCGGTTCACTGACGCGAGCAACGCCTCGACCTCAGCAACGCTGGCGCCCATCCGGGTGGAGAACTCGTCTTCGTCTGCAGCCAGCGCCTCCAACGCCTCGTTCATGGCGTTGTTCAGGATGCGCAGCTCCTCAGCGCTGAAGGTGATGGTTGCGTCGGTCGCTCCCTGCTGCTGGATAATCATCCTATCCCCCCGATGTCTTCAGGCAACTGCAAACTGCTGCTCACGTGAGGTTGTCAAAATAGGTTTTTCCCTGATGCGGCTTGAAGCATGTCCCATAGTCGTTGGCGTTGGGGTTGTAGATGACGACCGTGTCGCCCTTCCAGTACGCCTTTCGGCCATTCGACAGATTGCGAGTCTCTGTCGGATTATTCATCACGTCCTGCACAGTATTCTTGAAAGCTGGCTTGCTGGGGTTCCCGAATTCTCCCTTGTGCTTGCCGTAGGAGTGACCATTCGCGATGTCACCTGCCTTGGTTGGATCGCGTTGGATGTAGGAGTGGCCGGATGCAGACAGCCGCCCCGCGCCGTATGCACGCTGGATGAGGCGCTGTGCCGCCTGATTGCCAACCAGCCGACCGAGTGACCGCACGACGGCGGGGGTGTACTGTGGCGTTCGATCCGCACCTTCTATCGTCTGCCTGAACAAGGCATCCTCAGCCTGGGTCGGCCCGGATGTGACAGAACGCGTGGGCTGTGCGTCTGTTGCCTGCCGTGGGTCAGAACGCGAGCCTCGCTGCATCATCCCCTCCTCGTGACATCAGATAACAGTACCGGCCACATTACGGACGCACAATACCTCAGGTGCTGGCTGAGTCGCGACGGCAGTGATTGCGGTCAGGCCGCTTTTCGGACGAACAATGCGCCTCCATCGCCCGGCCCGGCGCGTCAGGCCTGGCGCATGATGCGCACGAAGCGCTGCGGCTCACTGCCGTGGCTCTGCGAGTCGAGCTGCGCCCGCCGCGCCAGATCGTGCTGCTGGCGGCGGATGGCGCTGGTCTGCGGCGTCAGATCGACGTAGGCGATGCTGCCAGAGCGCACCTTCAGGATGGCCTGCTGGGTCTCACGCATCGCCCCGGGAAAAGGGTCGTCATCCAAAGCGGCGCCGTCTCCCTCCTTCTGAAAGACATCCATCAGGAAGTTCTCCATCTGGCTGACGGTGTTGGCGCGCAGCACGTAGATCGCGCGGCCCGCGCGCTCGGCATCCACGATCAGCTTGGGGCGGCGGCGGTAGTAGTTCTTGAGCGTCAGGATCAGGTCCGCCTGGCCGGCATCGTCGACGATGTTCACCGGTACGTGCAGACGGCGGGCCGCCTGGATCAGCCGGTTGCGGGCCACACCGTAGGCGTACACGCGCTGCGGCGTCAGGTTCTCTTCGGCGCTGCTTGCCGGCTCGCGCTGCGCACGCGGGGCGGGCTCGCGCGGGGCGGGCTCG
>CAZZJW010000015.1:61333-66196 GCA_964654755.1 uncultured Pleurocapsa sp.
CGCGGGGCGGGCTCGCGCGGGGCGGGCTCGGGGCGCGCGGGCTCGCGGCTGCCATTATGGTGGCCGTTCTCGCGCCCGCGCGGGCCACGCCGTCCGCCGCGCTGGTCCTCGCGGTAGCCTTCGCCGCGCGTGCGCTCGTTGCGGTCGCTCAGCAGGCGCGTCTCCGCGGTGATCGCCTCAATATTGATATCGCCGCTGGAGTCGCGGTAGCGGCACTCCGCCTGCAGCGGCCGTTCGCGCAGGATGGCATCGACGGCGGCGGCCACGTCTTCGTGCACGACGATGCGGTCGCGCGTCTGCAGCTCGATCAGCACATCGAAGGTGGGCGGAGCGCGCCGCTCCAGCACCGTCTTCTGCGTGCCGCGCCGGCGCGCCTCCTCATCGGAAAGCGTCACCGACTGAATGCCGCCGACCAGGTCTGAGAGCGTGGGGTTGAGCATCAGGTTGTCGAGCGCGTTGCCGTGCGCCGTGCCGATCAGCTGCACGCCGCGTTCGGCGATGGTGCGCGCGGCCTGCGCCTCCAGCTCGCGCCCGATCTCGTCGATCACGATCACTTCCGGGTTGTGGTTCTCCACCGCCTCGATCATCACCTCGTGCTGGCGCTCGGGATGGCTGACCTGCATGCGGCGCGCGCGGCCAATGGCGGGGTGCGGCACATCGCCATCGCCGCCGATCTCGTTGGAGGTGTCGACGATCACCACGCGCTTGCTCTCGGCCAGCACGCGCGCGGCCTCGCGCAGCATGGTGGTCTTGCCTACGCCCGGCGGGCCCATCATCAGCACGCTCTGTCCGCTTTCCACGAGGTCCTGGATGATGTCGATCGTGCCATACACCGCGCGGCCCACGCGGCAGGTCATGCCGACGATCTCGCCGCGCCGGTTGCGGATGGCGGAGATGCGGTGCAGCGTGCGCTCCATGCCGGCGCGGTTGTCCGCGTCAAAGGCGCCGACGCCGGCCACCACGCTGTCCAGTTCGACGCGCGTGACCTCGCGCTCGGCCAGCGGCACTTCGCCAGAGACGAAGCGCGCAGTGGGCATACGTCCCAGATCGAGCACGATCTCCAGCAGCTCATCCGTACGTCCCAGCGCGTCGAGCCGGGCCTGGATGTGCTGCGGCAGAATATGCTTCAGTTCCTGAATGTCATCCGTGATTCGTCGTTCCATGCGCTGGGCTGTTCTCTCCTGATTCGCCATCAAGGCGCGATTGACGGAAGGGGCTGGTCACCGGGGCAGTCATGCGCTCCAGCGCGCTGCGGGCCGGCAGCGTGAAGGCCGGCTGGCGAATGCTCGCGGCGATGTGGCGCACCATCACCGCCTGCTGCGTCCACAGCGCGAAGTCGAGCTCGCGCAGCGAGTCGGCCAGCCAGTCCTGATAACGGCGCACGCACACGCACACCGGCGTGCGCTCGGCTCTGTCCAGACGGGCCAGCACGCCCTCGATGATCGCGGCGGCCTCTCGTCCGAGCACGTCCGGGTGCATGAACGGCATCAGATAGATGCCCTGCCGGCCCTGCGACACCGCGACATAGGCCTGCACACGCCCCCCACGGCGGTACACCATGCCCGCGCTCTCCGAAGACGGCACAGCGATCGGCTGCACCAGGCGCGGCACGATGTTGCTGTACAGCAGCTGGATATCCAGCGTGTCGTCGTCGGTCTCGTCCGCCAGATCTCCGCTGAGGGGCGGCAGGCGCGGCGGGCTGCCGGGCGGGGCGGCGCGGCGCCAGATTTCCTGCCGGGCATACACCGCGAAGCCGGCATGACGCATCGACTCAAACAGCGGGCTGACCTCATCCACTTCCGCCGTCAGCATGGCTGCGCCGCGCCGCCCACTCTCGTGCGCCATGGCATCCAGCAGCGCCAGCCAGGCGGAGTCATCGGTCACCGGCTCCAGCGCCGGCGCGAGGTAGACCATCTGCGCCAGATGATCGGCGTACTTGACGCGCACCTGTCCGACGATCGCCTGTCGTTCGGCACGGCCCACCAGCGTGTACAGCCCGCGCTGCGGCAGCAGCACGCTGGAAAGCACCGCGCTGCGCGAATGATCGAGCGCGCGCGTGTAACACAGCTCGCTGTCGAGCACCGTGCCTTTTTCAGCGAGGCGGTGCACCACCGGCACATCGACCAGTTTTGCGGCGTGAATATCAAAAGTCGTCATGAGCATACGCTCCTCAACTGACGTCGGGCACGCGGCAAGATGCGCCGCAGCGGGTGTTTTCGGGCAGTGCGGGAGGTGCGGAAAGGATTCGAGGGCAAGCGGTCAGGCTCGTAAATCTGGCCTTATTCACTGTACGAAGTCAACGAACGATCGCTATCAGTATATCCGATGCGAATGCCCGGCGCAATCGCCGCCGCGTGGGTTAAACAACCGTTCACACGCCGCCATCGCCCGCCGCGGCCATCGCCTGCTCGCTTGTGGCAGCCTGCCCGGGCTCCGTTTGCGGCCGCTGGGCGTGGAAGGCCAGGCCCTCGCCCTCCACAACGACGTGGATACTGTCGCCGGGCTGAAACGCGTCTTCGACGATGCGGGCCGAGAGCGGGCGGGTGAGCAGGCGCTCGATCGCCCGGCGCAGCGGACGCGCACCATTGACCGGGTCGTAGCCACGGCGCAGGATGAGCGCGCGCGCCTCGTCGCTCAATCGCAGCGTGAGCTTCTGTTCGCTCAGCCGGCGCACCAGATCGCCCAGCTTGAGATCGAGGATGCGGCTGAGCGCCTGCGAGTCCAGCGGGCGGAAGACCACCACTTCATCCAGCCGGTTGAGGAACTCCGGGCGGAAGTAGCGCCCGAGATAGCCGCCGTAGTCGGTGTGGCGCTCCGGCCCGCTGAGGAAGCCGAGCGACTTGCCCGCCTCCTCGGTGCCGATGTTGCTGGTCATGATGAATACGGCATGGCGCGCATCGACCACCGTGCCGCGGGCATCGCTCAGGCGGCCTTCGTCGAAGACCTGCAGGAAGATATCGAACACCTCCGGCGCGGCCTTCTCCACCTCGTCCAGCAGCACCACGCTGTACGGACGGCGGTGCAGCTCGTCGGTGAGCTGGCCGCCGCGGTTGCTGTCCTTGTAGCCGGGCGGCGCGCCGATCAGCCGCGCGACCGTGTGCGAGTCGTGGAACTCCGACATGTCCAGGCGGATCATGGCGTCGTCGCTGCCGAAGAGGAAGTTCGCCAGCGCGCGCGCCAGCTCGGTCTTGCCGACGCCGCTGGGCCCGACGAACAGAAACACGCCGATCGGGTGGTTGGGCTCGTGCAGGCCGGCGCGCGCGCTCTTGATCGCCCCGGCCACCGTGCGCACCGCTTCGTCCTGGCCGATCACGCGCGCCGCCAGCGCGGAGTCCAGCTCGCTCAACCGGCGCTTCTCATCGGCTCCCATCTCGTTCACGGGAATGCCGGTCCAGTCGGAGAGCACCGAAGCGACGTTGTCGACATGCACATCCAGCGGCGGCGGCGGCTCATCCGGCGAGCTGGTGCCGATGACCACGCGGGCGCAGGCCTCGTCCAGCAGGTCGATCGCCTTGTCGGGCAGGCGGCGATCGGTCATGTAACGCACCGACAGGCGCACGGCGGCATCGAGCGCATCGGGATAGATGGTGACACCGTGATGCTGTTCGAGCCGCTGGCGCTGGCCGCCGAGGATGGTGAGGGCGTCCTCCAGCGAAGGCTCTTCGATATCGATCGGGCGGAAGCGGCGGTCGAGGGCGGCATCCTGCGCGATGGCCCGCTGATACTCGGCATGGGTGGTGGCGCCGATGCACACGATGTCGCCACGCGCCAGCGCTGGCTTGAGGATGTTGGCCGCATCGAGATTGCTGTCGACGGTATCGCCTGCGCCGACGATGGTGTGGATCTCATCGATGAACAGGATGACGTTGCCGGCCTTGTGCGCCTCTTCCATGATGCTGATCAGGCGTTCCTCGAACTGCCCGCGCAGCGAGGTGCCGGCCACCAGCGTGCCGATCTCCAGCTGCACCAGCCGCTTGCCGAGCAGCGAGGGCGGGGCAGTGCGATGATGGATGGCGTAGGCCAGCCCTTCGACGACGGCGGTCTTGCCTACTCCGGCATCGCCCAGCAGCAGCGGGTTGTTCTTCTTGCTGCGCGCCAGCGTGCGGGCCACTGCGCGCATCTCGCGCTCGCGGGCGATGGCCGGGCCGATCCGGCCTTCTGCGGCCTGCTGGTTGAGATCGCGCCCGTACTTGTCGAGCATCGGCGTGGGCGCGCGGCTGCCGGGCCGGATCTCAGCATCCGGATCGGAGACGGGGAAGAACTCGTCCGAGATCAGATCGTCGAAATCCTCGTCGTTGAGCACTGCGCTGTCGCCGATCAGGCCGGGTGCGGGGCCGGCCAGATCCTTCTCGTACGCTTCCTTGAGCAGCTGATTGAGCCAGGTGTTGACGTTGAAGCCCAGCTCGGCCAGCTTGCGAACGGGCAGGCCTTCGCCTTCCTGCAGCATGGCCAGCAGCAGGTGGATCTCGCCGACATCGTCAGCCTCGTCGCGTTCAGCGAAGAAGATGGCGATGGAGAGCACCATGGCGGCGCGCGGGGTGAGCGGCAGCACAGAGTCGGTGCTGCCTTCGCCCATGCCCGCCTCGCGGCGGATTTCGTTGCGCACCACGCGCGGGTTGAGGCCAGCGCGGCGCAGCAGGTTGGAGGTGACGCTGTTGCCGGCCTTGGTCATGGCGATGAACAGATGCTCGGCGCCCAGATAGTTGTGGCCGAGGCGGTGGGCCTCTTCCGCTGCAGGCGAGATCAGCCTGGCGCAGCGGGTGCGGATTTCTTTTTCAGGAAACTCATGTGCAGTGCTCACTGCAAATCCCCGGAACCGGCGCAGAAACTGTGCCTGACTGTGAAGCTGAGTATAACGCGATT
>CAZZJW010000016.1:0-64948 GCA_964654755.1 uncultured Pleurocapsa sp.
GATCAGCCGGTTGATGCTGGCCTCCTCCTTGAACTCGCTCATGTCCAGCGGCAGCCTCGCATCCTCGCTGCCGAACATGAACTCGGCCAGCGCCTTGGCCAGCTCGGTCTTGCCGACGCCGGTCGGTCCCAGAAACAGGAACGCGCCGATCGGGCGTCTGGCGTCCTTGAGGCCGACGCGCGCCGTCTTGATGGCGCGGCTGACGGCGATCACCGCGGCGTCCTGGCCGATCAGGCGCTCGCGCAGGTGCTCGACCATGCTGGCGTAGCGCGCGCGCTCGTCCTCACCCAGCTTGCTGACAGGCACGCCGGTCATCTGGCTGGCAGCAAGCGTGATGTCCTCGGCGTCGAGCGTCTCTTCCGCGTCCGTGGGCGCGTCCTGCCCCGTGCCGGTCTTGCCGGGCGCAGGGTTCTGCCGGCTCATCGTCACCATCGCAGAGGCGCGGTGCAGCAGATGTTCGGCGCTGCGCGGCATCGGCATGGTGCCCAGGTAGCGCCGGGCCAGGCGTGCGGTCACCGTGAGCGCCTCGTCGCTGATGCGCAGATCGTAATCGTCTTCCAGGTGCGGACGCAGCACCTTGAGGATCTCCAGCGTCTCCTCCGGCGTGGCCTCTGGCACGCGCAGCAGCTGCGCATGCTCGCTGATGACTGTCACGGGGGCCAGGCGCTGCTGGAATTCCTGCTCGGTGGTCGTGCCGATGATCACCGGGTCCTGATCGAGGAAAGTCTTCTGCAGCAGCGGCGCAGCCTTGCCGAACTCGGCGCGCAGCGCCCCGCCGAAGAAGCGATGGATGTGCGGCACGAACAACACCCCGCCGCGCGCCTGGTTGATCCCGGCGCGCACTGCCTTCTGGTCGTTGTCCAGCAGCGCGGTCTCGTCGATCTGCACCAGGCTCATCAGTCCTTTGGGGCCCCTGCCTTCCGACATCTGCAGCGCCAGACTGTAGGCCAGCGTGCGCTTGCCCACGCCATCCGGCCCGATCAGCAGCATATGCCGGTTGATCGACTGCGAGAGAATGTTGCTCATGTCGCGCAGCAGCGCCTCGCGGAAGTACACCGCGCGCATGTGACCCGTCCGCGCGCCGGCCACGAAGTCCTGCGTGGTAGTGTCCTTGCGCATCAGCGTCGAGTTGTCCGCCAGCAGATCGGCGATCGCCTTGGGCGTGATGCCGTGCTGGCGCAGAATGCCGCTGGTACTCTGCGAGCTTTCCGCCAGCACCGACAGCACATGATCGGTATCGATGCGCACCTCATCGCGCGAATTGGCCAGCGTCAGCGCGTCGTCAATCAGGATGATGCTGGCACGCGACAGCGACACATTGCGATTGCCGCGCGCCACGAACTCCAGATTGCCATCCGCATCGCGGCGCGTCTCCAGCGCCAGCAGCGTCTGGCGCTCCAGCCGCCCCAGATCGACCCCGCGCTGAAGCTCGAACGAGGTCAGCAGCCGGGCAGCCGCCGTGTCCTTGCGCCGCAGCAGCGCCAGCAGGACAAGCTCCGGCAGCAGCGTCGGCTTCTTGTGCTCGTCCCTCAGCACCACCGCATCATTCAATACTGCGTCCAGGTCTTTCGACAGCAGATCCGGGTTGAGCGTCCCCATGAAGATCGTCCTCAGCATTCCATATCGCCTGTAAATGTACCCTAAAATTGCCCGTTCACAAGCGAAGATCAGCCGGCCATTGTCAGCGCAGGCGCGGCTGGCTATACTGTTCTTGTACTTCTTTGCACAATCTCGTTCACTGAACTGGAGCGTCGCATGATGCGCGTGTTCTCGCTACGCCTGCTCGTCCTGGTCCTGGCGGCGCTGGTCGCTGTGCTGGCCTCCGCCTGCGGAACCATCGCTACCCCGGAGTGGGCTGAAGAGGCCCAGGGCACACAGGTCGCGCTGGCGGTGACCAGCGAACACCTGACCGCGATTGCGCCGACGGCCACCCCGCTGCCGCCAACCGCCACACCGACGCAGCTCCCACCGACGGCCACCCCGGTCCCGCCGACCGCCACGCCTGTCCCGCCGACTGCCACGCCGGAGCCGACCACCGTGCCGACAGTCCCGCCGGTCGAAGTGGCCGCCGCGCAGCCGAGCGGAGACCCAGCCAACGGCCAGGTGGTATTCGCCGCGCAGCACAACATGCCCGATGGCAGCGCCTGGGCCTGCGCTTCGTGCCATTCCGTCTCCAGCGACCAGCTCCGCCTGATCGGCCCCGGCCTGTGGAACGTGTCAGTGCGCGGTGAGACCGCCGTCGAAGGGGAGAACGCGCTGGAGTACATCCACACCTCCATCGTCAACCCGCAGGCGCACATCGCTGCCGTACGCGAGGGCGAGCCCCCCTGGGCGCTGCAGATGCCGATGGGCTTTGGCGAGGTGCTGACCGAAGACGAGATCCAGGACATCATCGCCTACCTGTTCACGCTCAAGTAGTCGATCCGCCACACAGCACGCGACGCGCCCTGCCCACGAGGACGGGGCGCGCGCATTTTTCACCCGCCGCACACCAGGTATCCGCAGGGAAACAGTGATCCCCCCAGCCAGCCGTCCAGTCATGCCGCCCGATTACGGCGTGCCCGCCGCACTCGAAGGCACGCTGCCCTGGGCCTGGGCCGAGACAAAACTGCGCGAGGCGCGGCTGTACTGGCTGGCGACGCTGCACCCGGCGGGCCGTCCACACCTCATGCCCAACTGGGGTGCCTGGGTGCAAAGCGCCTTCATGTTCAGCACATCCCCGCTCACGCGTAAAGCCCGCAACCTCGACCGACTGCCACTGCTCTCTGTCGGCGTACAGGACGGGCAGCATGCCGTGGTGATCGAAGGTGAGGTCACGCTCACGCGCGACGCAGCACTACTCGCGGAGATGGATGATGCCTACGCGGCCAAGTACGGCATGCGTGAGGGAGCGTCCGCCGCTTTTCGCGTGCAGCCACACAAGGTGTTCGCGCTGGGAGATTTCCCGCACACACCGACGCGCTGGGTGTTCCCTCGCGCCTGAACGCCGCACACTCCCACAAAATGCAGCAGGGGCGCTCATCACGCCCCCGCCCTCTTGCCTCACCCCGCTGCTCAGCGCAGGTTCATTCCGGCCAGGTCATCAGCCCCAGCGCGAACGGCGACGCCAGATTCTCGTTGTTCGGCATCACGCGCACGGAGAAGCCGCGGTCGCCGCTGGTGCGTGGGCTGATCGCCGCACGGAAGGTGTAGACCCCGGCAGCATCCGGCGCGGCGTCCGGCTGCATCGTCACCGTGTGGGCAGCATCCGCGCTGATCTCGCCTGAAGCCACGACGTTGCCGTAGTACGCCTGCACGCACACATCCTGCGGCTGCAGCGCGCCCAGCTGCACCTGCGCCGTCACCTCGATCTCGGTGCCCACCCGGATCTCGCGCTGCGACACCTGCACCTCCTGCACGCGCACATGCTTCCACTCCGCCGCCACGGTCCGGCGCCAGCGGGCGTAGGCATGACCGCCGCTCATGTCCGGCGTAATCATCGCCTGATAACGGTGATAGCACGGCATGTAGAAGTTGTCGGTGTATTCCATCACCATGCGCCCGGTATTGTAGAACGGGGCCAGCGTCTTGTAGCCGTTCTTGACCTTGCGCATCCACCCGCGCGGCACATTATCCGTCGTGCGCTCATAGAACATCGGGATAATGTCGTGCTCCAGCACGTTGTAGAGCGCTTCGCTCTCGACGTAGTCCTGGCGTTCGGCGTCCGAGTCCGGATACTCCTCACCGTTGCCGATCGCCCAGCCCACCTCCGGACTGTAGCCTTCCGCCCACCATCCGTCGAGGATGCTGCAGTTCAGCCCGCCATTGTAGATCACCTTCATGCCGCTGGTGCCGCTGGCTTCATGCGGGCGGCGCGGGTTGTTCAGCCACACATCCACTCCCTGCACCAGATAACGCGCCACCAGCATGTCGTAGTCCTCGATGAAGACCAGGTGATCGCGGAAGATAGGCTGACGGGCCAGGTTGGTGATCTGGCGGATGAACTCCTTGCCAGCCTCGTCATGCGGATGTGCCTTGCCGGCGAACACAAACTGCACCGGTCGTTCGGGCTGGGTCATCAGATTAAGCAGGCGCTGCGGATCGCGGAAGAGCATGGTCGCACGCTTGTACGTGGCGAAGCGCCGCGCGAAGCCGATGGTCAGCGCATCCGGCTTGAGCACTTCCTGCGCGTGAGAGATCTCGTTCTGGCTGGCCCCCCGCCGCCGAAGCTGCAGCGCCAGCCGGTTGCGCGAGAACAGCACCAGCCGTTCGCGTCGGTACTCGTGCATACGCCAAAGCTCAGCATCCGGCACCTGATCGATCTCGTTCCAGATGTCCTCGCGGTAATCCTCGGTGCGCCACGACGGATCGAGATAGCGATCGAGCAGCAGCCCGATATCGCGGCTGATCCACGTCTGCACATGAATGCCGTTGGTCACCGACGAGATCGGCACGTCGCTGACCGGGTAGTTCGGGTACATCCACTGCCACATGCGCCGCGACACCTCGCCATGCAGCCGGGCGACGCCGTTGGATGCAGCAGACATCTTCACCGCCATCACCGCCATCGAGAACAGTTCATAACTTCCCATGTTCTCGCGGCCCAGGTCGATGAACTGATCGCGCGTGAGCCCGAGCGCCTTGTAGTACTCGGTGAAATGCTCGTCGATCAGGTCGAAGCCGAAGCGCTCCAACCCGGCGGGGACCGGCGTGTGCGTGGTGAACAGGTTGGAGAGTGAGGTGATGTTCATCGCCTCGTCGAAGTCGGTCTTGTGCTCGTGCATGAACTGGCGAATGCGCTCCAGCGCCAGAAACGCCGAATGCCCCTCGTTCATGTGGCAGATGTCCGGGCGCATCCCCAGCGCCTCCAGGGCGCGAATGCCGCCGATGCCCATCAGGATTTCCTGACGGATGCGCGTGCGCCGGTCCCCACCGTACAGCCGGTCGGTCAGGTTGCGGTCTTCCTCGCGGGTGTTCTCCGGGATGTTGGTGTCCAGCAGGAACAGCGGGATGCGGCCCACCTGCAGGCGGTAGATCTGCGCGTACAGCAGGCGGCCCGGCAGCTCGACGCTGATGCGCAGCGGCACGCCATCGGCATCGCGCACCAGCATCACCGGCTGATTGCTGTAGTCGTTGATCGGGTACAGCTCCTGCTGATAGCCGTCTGCGTTCAGGTACTGGCGGAAGTAGCCCTCCTGATACAGCAGGCCCACGCCCACCAGCGGGATGTTCAGATCGCTGGCGCTCTTCAGATGATCGCCACTCAGCACGCCCAGGCCGCCGGAGTAGTTCTGCAGGCACTCCGTCAGGCCGAACTCCATCGAGAAGTACGCGATCAGCGGCTGCTTCTTCGCGCTGCCGTAATGCGCGCCGTACCACGTCGCCTGAGGCTTCATGTAGGCATCGAACGCATCGCACACGCGGCGATAATGCGACATGAACCCGGGGTCTTCGCAGGCATCGTCCAGCCGCTTCTGGTCGATGCTCCCCAGAAACATCACCGGGTTATGGACCGTCTTGTCCTCCCACAGATCGCGATCCAGGCGGCGGAAGAGCAGCCGCGTATCGGGATCCCATGACCAGCGCAGATTATAGGCCAGTTCAAGCAGCCGGCTGATGGGCTGTGGCAGATTGGGGACGATGGTTACCCGTGCAACAGGTTTCACCATTGGAATGCGCACTCCTTAGTCGCTCGATAAAGGCGGAGACCTGCCCCGCCGGTGCAGAGCGCATCAGCCGTCTCCGACCGTCGCGCTCCAGCGTACTATCATACCGCTTTTTGCCGGGCCCTTCATCGCAGTTGTGCTAACGATTACACCATCACAGGATGGACAACTTGCCTTTTCATACGTCTTTACGTACACTGGATTTATGAGAGGGTAGTACTATTGTCAAGTTATCAGACCAGGTAGGAAATGATGCTCGAGAAGAAGTATCTGAAGACGCGTCCACTATGCAAGGTTACGTTTTCGGCGCCCGCGCACTGGCATAGTGAGACGGTCGCGCTTGTCGGCGAGTTCAACCAGTGGAGCGAAACCGACCATCCGATGAAGCGGCAGAAGGACGGCGGTTTCAAGTTGACGATTGATCTGGAAGTTGGCCGCGAATACCAGTTCCGCTACCTGGTCAACGGTTCGGAGTGGCACAACGACGAGGCTGCAGACAGGTACATCCCGAATGGGTTTGGCGAAGACAACTCGGTGATCGTGGTCTAGTTGCGGGCCTGCAGCACGCGGGGCGCCGTTCGCGGGGCGGCAGATGGGTTTCCATCCGCCGCCCCGCGTGTTTTCCTACTTCTTGCCGCTGTAGCCAACGCGGCTCTTCGGCGGCACGACCTTGTCGGCATAACTGGCGAAATCCTCAGCGCGCAGATCTGTGCCGAGGATCGAGCCCGCGCCGATGGTGTAGCCCGCCGGCACGTGCGCATTCTTGCCGATGCAGGTGATGCGCAGCTCGCCCACTTCCGACACCGCCCCCACCCGCGAGTCATGCCCGACGACCACGATCTTGTCGAGGATACAGCGTTCGACCTTCGCCCCCGCTTCGATGTAGGAGTCGTTCAGGATGATCGACTCGCGCACGACGGCGTTCGGCCCGATGAACACGCCCGGGGAGAGGATCGAGCGCTCCACCACCGCGCCCGCGCTGATGACGCAGCCGTGCGTGATCAGGCTGTTACGCACCTCCGCGCCGGCGGCGATGTGCACCGGCGGGCGCTCTTCGCTCTTGGTATGCACGACCCACGTGCGGTCGTTCAGATTGATCGATGGCGGGCTGGCCAGCAGATCCATGTGCGCTTCCCAGTACGCGTCGATCGTGCCGACGTCGATCCAGTAGCCACCGTATGGATACGCGAAGACGTTCATCTGCTCGCTCACCATGCGCGGGATGATGTCCTTGCCGAAGTCGTGGCTGGAGCCCGCCATATTGCGGTCTTCCGTCAGCAGCTTCTCCAGCACGGAGTAGGTGAACACGTACACACCCATGCTCGCCAGATTGCTGGGTGGATTGGCCGGCTTCTCGACGAAGGCATTGACGCGGTAGTCGTCGTCAACGCCCAGAATGCCGTAGCGACTGGCCTCATCCATTGGCACGGTGATCACGCAGATCGTGGCATCCGCGCCCTTGTCCCGGTGATACTGCACCAGCACATCGTAATCCATCTCATAAATATGATCACCGGAGAGGATGAGCACATAATCCGGGCGGCCCCGGCGCACAAAGTTCAAATTCTGTGTGACGGCATCCGCCGTACCCGCGTACCAGTCGGTGTCGAAGCGCCCCTTGTACGGCTGCAGGATCTGCACGCCGCCGGTGAACGAGCGGTCAAGATCCCACGGCCGGCCCCGCTCGATGTGGTCGTTGAGGCTGTGCGGGCGGTACTGGGTGAGGATCAGCACGTCGAAGATATTCGAGTTGACGCAGTTGCTCAGCGTGAAGTCGATGATGCGGTACTTGCCCGCAAACGGAACCGCAGGCTTGGCCCGCTTGGCCGTGAGCGTGGCCAGTCGCGTGCCCTCACCACCGGCCAGAATGACTGCCTTGACCTTCATCCTGTCGCTTCTCCTCTAGTAGTCATCGATAGCCGCCGGCATTCCCTGGCCACATCCCGCGGCGATTGTCACAGCGCGCGGCTCAGGCGCGATTTCGCTCCAACTGCCGATTCAGCAGCCAGATCAGGCACAGCGCGATCACGAACAGCGCCACCACGCCAAATGGCTCGCTGACCGCGATGTGCACATTGACATAGCGAGCCTTTTCTGCCAGCGACTGCGGTTTTGCGCCCGCCCGGTCGCCAGCCGCCATGTCTGGGGAACTGCGTTTCTCTGGCATCAATCGCCTCCATGCCGGCGCACGGCATCTGCATACAGCCGAATGTACTCACCCGCGCTGCGCGTCCAGCTGAAGTCGGTTTGCATCGCGCGCTGCTGCATGCGCTGCCAGGCATCGCGGCGGGAGCGATACGTCTCGACCGCCCAGACCAGCGTGTGATAGAGCGCATCCGGCTCCTCCCACTGGAAGACGAAGCCCGTGCCGCTGTCACCGCTGCCGTTGTCGTAGTTGGTCACGGTATCGGCCAGGCCGCCTGTCTCGCGGACCACCGGCAGCGCGCCATAGCGCATGGCGATCATCTGTCCCACGCCGCACGGCTCGAAACGACTCGGCATGAGGAACAGATCACTTCCGGCGTAGATGCGCTGCGCGACCGCGGCGCTGTAGCCGATGCGCACCCGCGCGCGCCAGCCAAAATCGCTGCCCAGCCGCGCCAGCATCTCGTTGTAGGTCGTCTCGCCCGCGCCGAGCGCGACGAACTGCACGTCATGGCCGACCAGCAGGCGGCGCATCGCTGGCACCACCAGATCGATCCCCTTCTGCCACACCAGCCGGCTGACCAACCCGATCAGCGGCACGTCCGCTGCTTCAGGCAAGCCGACATCGCGCTGAAGCTGTTGCTTGTTGGCCGGGCGCGCTTCGGCGAAATCCGCCGCGCTGAACTTCGACACCACCAGCGGATCCGTCTGCGGGTTCCACTGCGCGGTATCCAGGCCATTGAGGATGCCGTGCAGGTCCGGGATGCGCGTGCGCAGCAGCTCGTCCAGCCCAAAACCGGCGTAGGGATACTGGATTTCCACCGCATAGCGCGGGCTGACCGTGGTGATGACGTCGGAGAAAGCCACCGCTGCGGCCAGCAGGTTGTCGGTCAGGCCGCGCGATTCGAGCTCCGGATGCAGCCGCGCCGGCACGCCCGCATCCCACAGGAAGCCGCCGACGTTATCGCCCTGATACTGCATGTTGTGAATGGTGAGCATGGTCCCCATGCCACGCCATTCGCGGCGCCAGCGCTGGCCATCGGCCAGAAACGGCACCAGCCCGGTGTGCCAGTCGTTGACGTGCAGCACATCGGGCATCCAGCCAGTCTGCTCGCGCAGCGCATCCACCGCTGCGATCACCGCCTGCGCGAAGAAGATGAAGCGCGGCGCATCCCAGTCCCAGGTGGTATATACCGATGCGTCGTCGCCAAAGTACGGCCACGAGCGCAGGAAGTAGAAGGGCACGCCGCCGTGCGTGGTCGTCGATAACGCACAGTCCGCTGTGCTCGTGTGGCGCGTCAGCGTGAACTTCAGATGCGGTCGAATCTGCCACTTCGCATCGTCCAGAAAACCGTAATGCGGCATCAGCACGCGCGCATCGATGCCCTGGGCGCGCAGCGCACCCGGCAGCGAACCCACCACATCGGCCAGGCCGCCCACTTTGGCGAAGGGATCAGCCTCGGCGCTGACAAACAGAATATTCATCGAACGTGCTCCCGTGCAGGGGCAGCGGCAGGCCGCCCCGGTGCGATGCAGATCCGCTCAGCCGTTGTAGGTGCGGAAATCGCGATAGTCGATATCCGGGAACACCTTGTCCAGCTCGTAGTACTCATCGGCCAGCGCTGTATCCGGCGCGCCCTTCTCCAGGCTGGCGGCCAGCGCATTGAAGCGCTCCAGATGCTGGCTGAAGCGCTGAATGCTGTACTCACGCGCCTGGCCGGTCGTCACCAGAAACGGCCAGTCGGAGCTTTCCAGCAGCAGGGCCTCACGCGCAGTCTGTGCCAGCACCCGCGCCTCGTGCGGCGTCGGGTCGGTATAGCGGTTGGCGAGCGCCTCCATACGCGCTTCAGCCTCGTGGATCGGCACCCACATCCAGTGCGTCTCATTGTTGTCCCACACGAAGTGCGTGCCGCCCGCGCCCCAGGAGCTCTCCGGCAGGTTGAGCACATCCTGCGGCGGATGCATGCGCACATGCCGCGAGGCGGTGGTCAGCTCGACGTCTTCGTTGCTGGCCAGGTGGCGCAGCACCTTGCCCAGCCACTCCACGCCCTCAAACCACCAGTGGCCGAACAGCTCGGTATCGTAGTTGGCGGCCACCAGCCCGAAGCGCCCGGTCTCGTGATGGAACTGGCGCAGCTGATCGCCCACCAGATGGGCGAAATGCTCGGCATGCTGATCGAGCTTGTACGACGCCCAGTCCGGGTGGTAGAAGTCCTTATGCCCAAGATCGACGCCCGCACCGGTGATACGCCAGTACTGGATGCCGCTGCTGCCCGCCTTGCGATGGAACTCGCGGTAGTCGAAATCGCCCGGGTAGCCCCAATCCGCGCTCCACACCTGCTGGCCGATGCGGTTGTTGCGCCCGATCACCGCGACGTCCGAATGTCGATTCTCAGGATAGGCGGTGGTGTCGTAGACGTAGTAGGGGTAGAAGGTGGTCGCGCTGCGCTCCGGCACGTTCAGTTCCCTGGTCGGCGGGATGACGTAGCGGCGCCGGATCTCGCCGTACGGTCCGATGATGTCGCCCGCGGCCACGCCCACAGCACGCCCACCGGTGATGGTGTGCGTTTCGCTGAAGAACACCTTCAGCCCGTTCTGCTGCAGGTAATGCTCGACACCTGCGCGCCTGCGGCCCGTCTCGGTCATATAGGCGGGGCGGTAGGCGCATTCCGGCAGCCAGATGCCCGTGGGCTTGCGCCCGAAGAAGCGCTCGTAGCTGCGAATGCCGGTGCGCAGCTGCGCGTTGATGGTGCTGTCACTGCCCATCAGCGGCAGGTAGCCATGCGTGGCAGCGCAGGTGGTGATCTCCACCAGCCCCTCATCCTGCAGCGTGCGGAACGCGCCGAGAATGTCTCGCTTGAAGCGCTCGTCGAACAGCTTCTTGATCTTCTCAAACCAGTTCTTGTACCAGCCTGCCAGAAACAGCAGCTGCTCGCTGACCGGCTCTTCCGCCTGAAACAGCGCAATATCCTTGCGCGCGGCCTCGATGCGGTCCTCCATGTACTGATCAAAATGATCCTGCACATCGGCATCGGCAAGCTGCTCCGCCAGGATCGGCGTGATGCCGATCGTGATGCGGAACGGCACGCCATCATCGCGCAGGGCATACAGCATTTCCAGCAGTGGAACGTAGGTTTCCATCGCTGCTTCATGCAGCCACTCTTCGCCGTGCGGCCAGCGCCCGGCCTTACGGGCATAAGGAAGGTGACTGTGCAGAACAAAGGTGAACGCGCCACGTGGGGTCACTGCTCTCGCTCCCAGTCGCTACCGGACAGTGCAGGATACAGGTGTGGATTGTATCGCTGTGGCGGCGGCGGCGCTACCGGGCGAAGAATCCAGCATCAGAGCAGGCGGCACAATTCCAGTGCCGTGCCAGCCTGTACAACGAAATGCGGATCATGAAATGTGTTGGGGCGCTGGGGCGTTTCAGCCAGCCGGCAGCACCATGGTGAACACCGTGCCGTGTCCCGGCTGACTGCTGACCGTCAGGTAGCCGCCGTGCGCTTCGGTCACCTTCTGCGCGATGAACAGCCCCTGCCCCAGCCCACGCGGGTCGATCAGCCGGCCGTTGGCGGCGCGCGCCTCGCCGCGATAGAAGCGCTCGAACACATGCGGCAGATCGCGCTCGGAGATGCCGACGCCGGTATCCACCACCTGGATGGTGATGCGGTCCTCCGCCGTCATGCCCGCCGCGACGATGATGTGCCCGCCCTCCTCGGTGTAGCGGATGGCGTTCTGCAGCAGATGACCGAGCGCCCAGCGCAGGCGCTGCTCATCCCCACGGATGTGCAGCCGGTCGTGATCGCGCACCATCACCGCCACATCCAGCGCAGCCTGCCGCGTTTCCGCCGCCAGCCCGTTCACCGTGCTCCAGATCATCTCCTCGGCATCCAGCGGGTCGGCGCGCACAGCGTAATTCGTGGCATCCAGCTCAGAGATATCGAGCAGCTCGACGATCATGCGATCGAGCACATCGACGTTGCGGCTGAGCGTCTCCAGCAGCCGCCGGTTGGGCTTGACGTCGCTGGCGCCCTGCTCCAGGATGACTTCGCTCACGCCCTTGATCACCGCCATCGGCGTCCGCAGCTCGTGCGAAATCGCCGTGATGAATTTCTCCTTCAGGCGATCCGAAAGCGCCTCGTTGGTCACATCGCGCAGCACGATCAGCGTGCCCAGGCGCACACCCTTGTCATCCGCGACGGCGGCAAGCTGCGCGCCGATGATGCGATTGTTGATCTGCACGCGCTGCGGCTCGCTCAGCGGCATCAGCTCGCTGTCCAGGCGCTGGATCTCGCGGTACTGGTTGAACAGCACGCCCAGTTCGCTTTCCCAGAACGCCTTGACGCCACCCAGCAGCGTGCGCGCCGCCTCATTCATCAGCACCAGGCGGCCTTCGTTGTCCTGCATCACCACGCCATCGCTCAGCGTGGCCAGCACGGCGTTCAGCCGCTGCGTTTCCTGCTCACGCCGTTCCAGCGCCCGCGCCAGCAGCGCCGCCTGCTCCTCTGCCGTGCGGTGTTGGACCGTCTTGCGGCCCAGCCCACGATACAGCCGGCGGAAGAAGGTCTCCGACGCAGCGCCCAGCGTATCCACACGTTCGATCACTGCCGACACCTCAGCGGGATCGGGCGGAGCAGGCAATGCATTCATGACGCACTCTCCACAGGGCTCGGCTCAGGGGCCGGCGGCGTGTGTTTCTTCGCCAGCAGATCATGCAGCATTTGGCGCAGGAGATCAAATTCCGGCAGCGGCTTTGGGATGATCTCATCCACACCGTCCTCCTCCGCCATATGGCGGCGCTCGCTGTCCGACAGCGCGAACGCCGTCATCAGCGCGATCGGCGTGCGCGCGAAGGCCGGCATCTGGCGCATGCGCGCGGCCACCTCGCTGCCCTTGCGGCCCGGCATGCGGATATCCATCAGCACCAGTTCGGGCAGCACACCGCTGAAACCCGGCGCTTCGACCGCGTCCAGCCACTCCCACACGCGCTGCCCGTTCTCAAACGGCAGCGGCTCATGCCCCCACAGCTGGAACATCGTCATCACCAGCATGCGGATATCCGGCTCGTCTTCAGCGACCAACCACACCAATGCCTGACCCTCCGGCGCGCCTGCAGCTTCATCGTTAGTATAAAAGACAAACGCCTGTCGAATACGACTGTCTTTTGGCGAAAATCACGTTTGAAACATATGATAGTGGGGTATGGGCTGGGTTGCCCGTTACGGTCAGGCTGAGGAGCAGAAGCGTTGTCCACGTACATCATTGTGGAAGATGAGCCCTCACTGTACGAAATACTGCTGGCGATGTTCGCCACCTGGGGCATCGATGGACAGGCATTCACCGATGGCGAGAGCGCGATGCAATGGATCGAGGATGTCGACTCCGGGCGCTATCGCGGTGAGATTCCCGAGCTGGCGCTGATCGATATTCGTCTGCCCGGGCGAATCAGCGGGCCAGCGGTCGGCGAGCGCCTCCGCAACAGCCCCACCCTGCACGATATCGTGATCGTGCTCACCACCGCCTACCGGCTGAACCCGCGTGAAGAACGCGAGATGCGCGCACAGTGCAGCGCAGACGACCTGATCAACAAACCACTGCCCGCCTATCAGGCGCTCAAGGCGCGGCTGGCGAAGCTGACCGCCGCGCGCACGGCGCGCCTCGAAGCTGCACGCGCGCAGCAGGCGCCAACCGCCGATCTGCCCACCAACAGCTCCGCGACAGGCCCGGCGCAGCAGCCCGCAGGCATGCGCGGGCCCGGCGCGCTCCAGCAGCCCGCCCCGCCAGACACGCTGCCCGAAACGCCAGCGGACGAGGGCGGCCCATCAGCGGCCACCCAGCCAAGCGCGCCGCCCGGCGACAGCGACACTGCGCCCGCACCGCCCATGCCGCCACCGCGTGGATTGCCCCCGGCATGAACCACATCACCCCGCGCCGCATCGTCTCGCGCCGCGCCAGCCAGGTGCTGACGCTGGCATTTCTGCTGGCCGCTGCCGGGCTGTTCGTGCTGGCGCTGGGCGTGTTTCTGTTCGCGGTCCCGCTGGACAAGCCGGCGCATCCGTCGTTTGCGCTCTACAGCCTGGTGCGCGGCGCCTTTCTCGGGCTGGGTGGGCTGGGCCTGGCCGCCGCCGCTGTGCTGGCGGTCCGCGCGCTCACCTACCGCCGCGACAACGATCTGGCGCTGCTGACCGGACGGGCGCTCGAACCACTGCTGGATGACCGCTTCACCTTCATCCGCAGCCTCAACCGGCGCGATGTCGGCTACATCGATGCGCTGCTGGCCGGCCCGCCCGGCCTGATGGTGTTTCGCATCGTCGATCTCACCGGCACGTATGCCAACGACGGCCTGAACTGGATTCGCCGCGATCCCGGCGGCCAGTGGCGGCCCGCCCGCTTCAGCCCCACCCGGCAGGCCCTCGCAGACATCCGCAAGCTGCAGCTCGTCCTGCGCCGGCGCGGCTTCGGCGATGTGCCCGTCTTCGGCATGATCGTCTTCACCGCCGATCCCAGCCGCGTTGCGCTGCAGAGCAAGTCCCCGGCGCTGCCCATCACCCACCTGACAGCGCTGCACCACAGCCTGCAGCAGGGCTACCTCGGCGCTCCGCCGGCGAACGGTGAAGCGCTGGGCGCGATCGTCCGTCTGCTGCTCAGCTAGCCCAATGCCGATCCGGCTGCTGCTGGGCGACTCCAGCGCCGGCAAGACCGAAGCTGCGCAGCGCCGACTGCTGGCGCTCAAGGCGGCTGATCCGCTGGCGAAAGTCTGGGTGCTGCTGGCCACAGAACGGCAGATTCAGCCGTTTCGTGCACGCCTGATCGAGCACAATGCTGGCCGCGCGCTGTTCAATGTCGAATTCCTGAGCGTGTACGGGCTGTACGCCAGCCTGCTGGCGGCGGCGGGCCGGCCCCGCCGCGCGTTGAGCGACAGCGCCCGGCAGATGCTGCTGCGCGGCATGCTGCGTCAGCGCCCAGCCGGCACCCCTTTCGCGGCCATCGCCGAAGCGCCCGGGCTGGCCCGCCTGCTCGCGCAGATCATCACCGAGCTCAAGGAAAATCTCATTCAGCCAGAGGCCCTCGCCGCGGCAGCCGGCGACTCCCCACGCCTGCGCGAGATTGCGGCGCTCTACGCCGATTATCAGCAGCGGCTGCAGCATACCGGCCTGAGCGACCGCGAGGGTGAAAGCTGGCTGGCGATCGATGCGCTCGACCAGCAGCCGGCGCTCGCCAGCGACACCGCGCTGCTGATCGTCGATGGCTTCGATCAGTTCCAGTGGGCGCAGGCCGTGCTGCTGATGCGGCTGGCCGTGCGTTCCCGCGAGGCGATCTTCACGCTCACCGATCCGGGCGAGCGGCCGGCGCTGGGCAAGCGCTTCGCCCAGGCGCGCGCGCGGCTGGAACAGGCGGCATCCGCGCTGGGCGCCAGCATGGAGACCGTCGCGCTGCCCCCACGCCCGCAGCAGCGCCCGGCGGCGCTGGAAGCGCTGGCACAACACCTGTTCACCCGCAGCACGGCCGTCCCCTGCGATCCCGCCGCGTTCGCCGCCATCGAGGCCCCGGAAGCGCCAGCGGAAGCCGCCGCGGTCGTGCGCCACGCCCGCCGGCTGATCCAGCAGGGCGCCGCGCCGGACGACATCCTGATCGCCGTGCGCGACTGGGCGGAGTACGTGCCGCATCTGCGCGCCGCCGCACAGCGCTACGGCCTGCCAGCGCACTTCCACCGCGCCGAGTCCGGACTGGAAACGCCGGCTGTCGCTGCGGTACTGCGCGCGCTGGCGCTGTGGGCGGGAGGATTTCGCCGCATCGAGCTGATCGAGACGCTGCGTTCGCCCTACATCCGCCCCCCCGGCTGGACCGCGCAGCACACCGATCTGCTGGAACGCGAGCACATGCTGCAAACGGTCACCGGGGGGCGCGAGCGCTGGCTGGAGGCGCTCGCCAGCGCCGCCGCGCAGCCCGCCCCATCCGACCTCCCGGACGACGAGCCCACCGACCCGACGGCGCCTGAACGCCTGCTCGCGCTGCGTGATGCGCTGGCGCAGTTCTTCGAGCAGGTCACGCCGCCCGACAATGCCCCGCTCAACGCGTATGCCGCCTGGCTGCAGCGCCTGCTGGGCGATGATCCCGAACATCGCGCCGGCCTGGACGATGACGAGCTGGACGAGCCTCAGCCCTACAGCCTGCACGTGCTTGAAGCCATCCGCGATGGCGACGACCCGGCGCTGATTGCGCGGGATCTGCGCGCGCTGGGTGCGTGGATGCAGGGGGTGAGCGGCCTGCTGGTGGCCGATGCGCTGGCGGCAGAGCTCGGCATCGCGCTGCCTGCCACGGGCGCGCGCTTCCTCGCGGACCTGATCGCGCTGGCCGGCGCAGAGCCGCTCGGTGGCGTCGATCGCGATGGGCGCGTGCTCATCACCACGGTCAATGACGCGCGCGGGCTGCCGCACCGCCATGTGCTGATCGTCGGCCTGTCCGAAGGGCAGTTCCCCGCCCCGGCGCCGGAGGACCCGCTGCTGCTCGATCACGAGCGCGAAATGCTGCGCGCTGCCGGGTTGCGGCTGCAAACGCAGGCCGAGCGCAGTGACGACTACGGGCTGTTCTACGAGCTGGTGTGCCAGGCGAGCGAAAGCCTGACGCTGTCACGGCCCACCGTGCGCGCGGGCGCACCCTGGATCGAAGGCCCGCTGTGGCGCGCTGCGACGGCGGTGTTCGACAGTCTTGCGCCCACGCGACTGCGACCGGGTGAGGTCGTGCCGCTCGATCAGTGCGGCACCGTTGGCGAGGCCGCGCTGGCGATCGTCGCTGCGGACGGGCCGGCAGGAGCCGCCGCCTGGCTGCACAGCACCCAGCCCGACCGCGTAGCGCGCATTCGCGATGGCTGGCAGAGCGAAACCAGCCGCGCCGCACGCGAGCCCTCCGCCAGCAACGGCCTGCTGGAGGCCGAGCTCACCCGCGCCGCCGCCGCCGCGCGCCTGTCCGATACGCATCTGTGGAGCGGAAGCCAGCTCAACGAACTGGGCGCCTGCCGCTTCCGCTTCTTCGCCCGGCGCCTGCTGAAGCTGGAGCCGATCGCCGAGCCGGAAGACGGGCTGGACGACGCCACGCGCGGCACGATCACGCATGCGCTGCTTCACGAGGTGTACAGCGCCGTACGCGAGCATGGCTGGCCGCTGGCGCCGGAGTCCACGGAGGATGCTCTGGAGGTGCTGCGCGCTGCAGCTGCCAGGCTGCTGCCCGCTGCGCCATCGCGCTACCGGTTCACGCCGCGCGCGGGCTGGCGCGAAGAGTGCGATGCGCTGCTGCGTTCGCTGGAAGCGCTCATCCGCGCGGACTTCGCTGGCGAGCTGTTCAGCAGAGCGCAAATGGACCCGCGCCGCGTGCACACGCTCGAACACGGCTTCGGGTGGGATGTGCCATTCAGCCTTGTGCTCGGCGATTTCAGCATTCGCGCCTGCGGTTACATCGACCGCATCGACATCAGCGCGGATGGCGCACGCGCGCTCGTCATCGACTACAAGTCCGGCTCGACAAGTGTGCTGCCCACGCCCGCGCAGGCAAGGCAGGGCCGGGCCTTCCAGATGGCGGTCTACCTGCTGGCCGCGCAGCACGCCCTGCCCGGCGCGCAGGTCGGCGGCGCGTTCGTCAGCATCCGCGACGGGAAGGCCGGAACCGTGACCTGGCTTTCGGATGGCCCTGAGGACGCCTTCCCGATCGAGGAGGCGCGCGCGTTTATGCGCGATGGCATCGTGCTGGCGCGCGCGGGAGACTTCAGCGCCGAGAGCGGCCGCAACGGCGCCTGCAGCCCGCACTGCGACTACGCGCACCTGTGCCGCGAGCGCGTCAAGGAGCGCCTGTTCGCCGGAGACGCGCATGAGTGAGCTGACGTGGACGCCTGAGCAGCACAGCGCCATCTTCCTGCACGACCGCAACCTGGCGGTGAGCGCCGGGGCCGGCAGCGGCAAGACTCACATCCTCACCCGGCGCTTCGTCGAGATGCTGCACGCGCGCCCGGACTGGCGGCTCAACCAGATCGTCGCCATCACCTTCTCCAACCGTGCCGCCGGCGAAATGCGCGACCGCGTGCGCGGGCTGATCCTGGAGCGCGCCGGAGAGGGCGTATTCTGGCAGCAGCGCCTGAACGAAATGGACAGCGCGCGCATCAGCACCATCCACAGCCTGTGCGCGCGCCTGCTGCGCGCCAACGCCGCCGAGGCGGGCGTCGACCCCGATTTCGCCGTGCTGGAGGAAGCCGATGCGACCATCCTGCGCGAGCAGGCGATCGAGGACACGATGGCGGCGCTGACCGCTGAGCGCGATCCTGCCGCGCCCGGCCTGCCCGCAGAGCCGGCACGCCTGCGCCACGCGCTCGAACACGCCAGCCAGCATCCGTTCGCGCCGCCGGATGATCCCGCGCTGGAGCGCTGGCAGCGCCGCTACGACGAGATCAGCCATCTGACCGCCCGCGCCGTGTGCGCGCACCCCGCCGCGAACGCCATGCAGACGCTGCGCCCACCTGCGGATGATCGCATCGGCGATATGGCGCTGGCCGCACAGCGCGCGCTGGCGATGCTGGCTGCGCCGCACAACAGCGCACAGGTGGCCGAGGCGCTGCAAGCGCTCAACGCGCTGAAACTGCAGGGGGGCAGACCTGCAGCGTGGGGCGGAAAAGAGATGCTGGACGACGCGAAAGCGCAGATCAAGGCGCTGCGCGAAATGACGGATGCCGCCTGGAAAGCGCTCGGGCCGCCGCTGGGCGCGCACGATGAACACGCAGCGGCGCTGCTGGCCGGTTGGCAGCACGCGCTGGAGATCTATCGCAGCGCCTACAGCCAGCGCAAACGCGCGCAGGCCGCGCTCGACTTCGACGATCTCGAACTGCTCACGAGGGCGCTGCTGCAGGACGACGCGGTGGCCGCCCGCTACTGCGCGCCGGAAGCTGGCGAATTCCAGCATGTGATGGTGGATGAGTTTCAGGATACCAGCCGCGCCCAGTGGGACATCATCCAGCGCCTCGCCCCGCCAGCGCTGCCCGGCAGGCTGTTCATCGTCGGCGATCCGCGCCAGAGCATCTACGCCTTTCGCGGGGCAGACCCGACGGTGTTTGAAGAAGCCGAGGCGGCCATCTGTGCCGCGGGCGGGCAGTCACTCTCGCTCGACACCTCTTTCCGCACGCACCAGCCGCTGGTGGCCTGCTTCAACCACCTGTTCGCCGGAGTGCTGCAGCGCGACGAAACCAGCCTGTCCGCGCGCTACCAGTGCCGCTTCGGAGCGCCAATGCGCGCCCAGCGCCACGGCGCCCCCAGCCCTGAGCCGGCGCTGGAGCTGTTCCTGTTCGACCGCGACTCTGCAGCGGTTTCGCCCCCGCCGAACGCGGAAACCGTACGACTGTGGGAAGCGCGGGTGCTGGCCGACCACATCACAGGCCTGCTCGGCGGCGGGCGCACCATCTTCGACCGGCAGGCCCGCATCGAACGCCCGGCCACCTGCGGGGATATCGCGCTGCTGCTGCGCCGCATGTCGAACGCCGCTGTGCTGGAGGGCGCGCTGCGCGATCGCGGCCTGCCGTTCATCACACTGGGCGGGCGCGCCTACTACGACCGGCCAGAGGTGTGGGACTGCATCCATCTGCTGACCGTGCTCGAACGCCCGACCGATGACCTCGCGCTGGCATCCCTGCTGCGTTCGCCGATGTTCAGCTTCAGCGATGACGGGCTGTTCGCGCTGCGCCTGCCGCGCGCTGGCACGCCTGCCCCCGAACGCCTGTGGGATGCGCTTTATCAGCGCGATGCCTGGCTGCCCGATGCCGACCAGCCGCGCGCGGCATTCGCCCGGGAAGCGCTGGCGCAGCTGCGGGCGCGGGCCGGGCGCGTCAGCATCGCCGAGCTGCTCGAGTCGGCCCTCGATCACACCGGGTATCTGGCGGCGCTCAGCGCCATGCGCGATGGCGCGCGGCGGCGGGCCAACGTCGAAAAGCTGCTGGACCAGGCGCTGCGTTTCGGGCGCAGCGGGCGCTCGGTGGGCGCATTCGTCCGCGCGCTGGGCAAGCTGAGCGCGCTGGATGTGCGCGAAAGCGAAGCGGCACTGAGCGTGGAAGGCGCGCTGCGCATCCTCACCATTCATGCCAGCAAGGGGCTGGAATTCCCGATCGTGCTCGTCGCCGATGCAGGCGCACAGGGCAAGGGAAGCGACCCGCCCAGCCTGTTCTTCGACCCGGAGCTGGGATGGGTGTGCCGCCCGGACGGGCAGGCCAGCGATGATGTGCCGCTGCCTTTCGCCTACCGCCATGCGAAGGTCATGCGCGGGCTGCGCGAACAGGCCGAGAGCCGGCGCATCTTTTACGTCGCCGCCACCCGCGCCCAGGACCTGCTCGTCCTCAGCGGCGCCAGCGCCACCGGGGACGACACCTGGCTGGGCTGGGCAGAAGCCGCCTTCGCAAATGGCACCGCCGAACCACGCCAGCCCGTACAGGACCTGCCCGCGCCGCCGCCCGCCGGGCACATCCGCCTGCATCAGCCCGTCTTCACGCCGCAGCCGCGCGCGCGCGCCGCCCGCCCGCAGCCGCCGCTGGACGCGCAGGGCGCAGCGCCAGCCGCGCCCCCGCCGGGCCTGGCGCCGCTGCCCCCCGCCCGCGCTGCCGGGCCGCATGTGCTGCGCGCCGCCGCGCTGGCCGATCTTGGCGGGGCGCTGCACGCGCCCGCGACGCAGCAGGGATATTTCCGCCGCCGCTGGCGTTTGTCTGTACTGCGTGATGCACCGCCAGCCCTGCCCCCCATCGCCGGGAGCCCGCGCCGTGTCCCGCGCCGGCTGATCGGCGATCTGGTGCACTATGCGCTGCGCTGGGACGATCTGGAGACCGGCGCGGTCAGCGAGGCGCTGCTGGACGCGCACGCCTGGGCGCTCGGGCTGACGCAGACAGCGCAGCGGCGCAGCGCGCTGGCCGAGGCTGGCCGTGTGCTGGCCGCCGTGCGCCGCAGCCAGCTCTACGCCGCCGTCCGCGAGGCCGCGCGCGCCGGGCGGCCGGTCCACCGCGAGCTGCCGTTCGTCTACCCGCTGCCGCCACGCACCATCCACGGCGTGATCGATGTGCTGTTTCAGCAGGCGGACGGCCGCTGGGCGATCGCCGACTACAAGACCGACCGGCTGGGTGCAGACGAGACCGCCGAAGTGCATGCCACACAGTACCTGCCGCAGGTGGCGCTGTATGCCGCTGCCGCGCGCGATCTGCTTGTCACCGATCAGATCGACGTATATATTCACTACATTCAGCGGGACCACACCGTGCGCGTCGCGCCGGAACGCTGGCAGGCGGCCCTGCAGCGCATCGAACACGATATCAGGGAGCTCTCGCGTGACGAGCACGAAGCTGGCTAGCCGGGCGCTGGTGCACAGGCTGTTTCCGCCGCTGCCGGACTGGGCGCGCCGCACGCACCCGCTGCTGCGCTATCAGCTCGCGGGCGGCAGCGCTCCCCGCAGCGCGCGTGCGCGGCTGCTGCGCATCACCAGCGTGCTGGCGCTGGCAGCGCTCGTCGCCATCGGCAGTGTGGTGATCGTCACGCAAGGCTTCACCCAGCCCGCCGGCACCTATCCCGTCGAGACCATCAACCAGCTGGTTTTCTATCCGGTGTTGCTGACCCAGATCGGCATCACGGTGCTCTCACTGCTGACCACCACCGGCCTGATCGCACGGACGCAGCGCCTGCAGCAGTGGGACAATGTGCGCGCGACTTCGCACGGAGCCGAGCTGCTGCTGCGCACGCGCTGGGCGTCGGTGTTCTACCGCCTGCGCTGGCCGCTGGCCGTGGTGCTTGGCAGCCGTGCCGTGCTGATCTCCGCGATGCTGTACGACCTGACGGCGTTCCAGGGGCGCTACATCGATTTGCTGCTCAACGGCATTCAGCCGGAAACCAGCGTGCCCATCGGGGTGCTGGCGCTGGCGCTGTTCATGACCGCATCGGTGCTGCTGCCTTTCACCATGATCGGCTTCGACGCCGCCTTCGGCCTGCTGCTCTCCACCTTCGCGCGCGGGCGCACCAGCAGCGCCTTCGCCCAGATCGTGCTCATCCTCTTCCGGGTGGCGCTGGTCGTACTGCTGGTGAATGGCTTTCTGTCGCTGCTGTCCGGCGGGGCTTCGCCCGAAAACAACCCGCTGGCATGGCTGAACGTGATCGCCAGCGCCGGAGTCGGGGACTGGGGGCTGCTGATGCTGTACCTGGGCCGCGCTGGCGAGGTGTGGGCAACGGTGCCCTTCAGCGTGTTCACCGGCGCGGCGTTGATCGTGCTGTGCTTCGCGCAGGCGGCGCTGGCCGACGTGCTGCTCAGGTGGGCTGCGCGCCGCGCGCAGCATCAGGAGTAGTTCGCGCTACAGGCGCTTGTCCGAGATGATGTAGGCGGCCGTCGCGGCATTGGTGGCGATCGGCACATCGTGCACATCGCAGATGCGCAGCAGCGAGTGGATGTCCGGGTCGTGCGGGTGCTTGTCCAGCGGATCGATGAAGAAGAATACCGCCCCCACGCGATGCTCGGCCACCCGCGCGGCAATCTGCGCGTCTCCGCCCAGCGGGCCGGACAGCAGACACTCGACCTGCAGCCCGGTGGCCTCCATCACGCGGCGGCCAGTCGTGCCCGTGCCGATCAGATGATACTTCGCCAGGATATCGCGATGCGCCAGCGCAAACGCGATCATCTCCGCCTTCTTGTTGTCATGCGCGATCAGCGCCACTGTCGTGAGCGGCCCGGCCGCTGCTGCATCCGCCATCTACCCCGCCACCTTTCGTGAGAACGTGTTCCACGGCGGGGCGATTGTATCCAATAACGTTAGCGTGTGCGGGGCCAGCCGGTTGAGGCGCGCATTGAGCGCGACCGCCTCGCTGTAATGCGTCTCCAGCTGCGCCAGCACAGCGCTCCACGGGTTGGCCTCGGCGATCGCCCGCGAGCGCGCGCCCATCGCCCGGCGCACATCCTCGCGATCGCGCAGCATCTGCGCTGCCCGCGCGAATGCCTGCGGGTCGGGCGGGCACAGCACGCCATTCACGCCATCCTCCACCAGATCGACCACGCCGCCCTGGTTCACCACCACACACGGCAGCCCGGAAGCCATCGCCTCCTGCACCACCTGTCCGAACGTCTCGGCGACGCCGGAGAACATGAACACATCGCTGCTGGCATAGGCGCTGGCGAGATCGTCGCCAAACAGATAGCCGTGGAAGTGCGCCCCGCTGCCAGCAAAGCGCGACTCCAGCTCTGCGCGCTGGTGTCCGTCGCCGATGATGGTCAGCGCCACGCCGGGCGTGCGCGCCACCTCCAGCAGCAGGTCGATGCGCTTTTCGTTGGCGAGGCGGCCGACAAAGATGCACAGCAGCGAGCGCGGATCGCGCCCCGCCAGCAGGCGCGCGCGCCACGCATCCGAGCGGTGCGCCGGCGAAAAGCGCTCACTGTCCACCCCACGCCCCCAGCGCCGCAGCCGGTGAAAGCCGGCCTCCTGCAGCTGGCGGGCCGTGAAGCGCGATGGCACAAGCGTGATGTGGCAGCGGTTGTGCAGATAGCGCAGCGTATCGCGCACCGCCTGGCTGAACAGCGACAGCCGGTAGTGGTTAGCGTAAGCCGGCAGGTCGGTCTGGTAGTTGGCGACGATCGGGATGCGATTCTGCCGCCCCAGCGTGACCGCCCCCAGCGACAGCAGCGCCGGGCTGCACAGGTGGATCAGATCCGGCTTGAAGGCGGCGAGCTGCTGCGCCAGGATCGGATGCGGCAGCGCGATCCGCGACTCGGACGCGCCGAACAGGCCGAACGACGGCAGCGGGACGACGCGCACATCGCCGATCGCGCGCGGGGCGAGGTCTGGCGCAAACACCACCACCTCACGCCCGGTTTGCTGCAGATAACGCATAGTGAGGAAGGACGTCTTGGAGACACCGTCCACCTTCGGCAGAAACGACTCCGCGATCATCGCCACGCGCCGCACGGGCGCGAGCGTCATGGCTGGGTCGGGCGGCGCTACCGAGCGCTCGTTGCCAAAGAGCCGTTCCGCCTGTTCTGGCGTGATTCTTTGTAATGCTTCCAGTAGACCATCAGTTGCCATCGGCGTCCCTCCGCTGCAGTCCAGCCCATCGCCAGCGCCTGGCGCAGATCAGCCGCGCTGCGCCCGTGAAACCGCGTGATCCCGGTGGCGATGCACGACGGCATGTGCGCGTCGCTGCTGCCGGTCACGGGAAGATCGCCATGGGCAAAGCGCTTGCCCGCCAGCCAGCTTCCACCCGGGGTGACCGCGCCAGCGTTCATCACCTCAACGGCATCAACCCGTGACTGCAGTAACACTTCCGGGTGCAGCAGGTATCGCCAGCACGCGCGCGGGGCGATCAGCGGTTCGTAGGGATGCGCCAGCACGGCCAGCCCGCCCTGCTCGTGGATCGCTGCGGTGGTCTCGGACAGCGACATGCCCTTCGGGATCAGGCGCGTCGTCCACAGCGCCAGCACATGCCCGTCGCGCGAGGTGACCTCGACGCCGGGGATGATCTCAAACGGATACAGGTGCGCCTGCGAGACCGCCCACAGGCTGGCATCCAGCACATCGTGATCGGTGATGGCGACCACATCCAGATCGGTGAAGCGGGCGGCGAAATCGAGCATCTCGCGGGCACTCGCCAGGCCATCGCTGGCGCTGGTGTGCATGTGCAGGTCAGCAGTACCGGTCAGCGGTGGCACATGCGCCGGGGTGCGCTGTGGAGCCATCTCCCCTCCCTATCGGTTTCACAAAGCACATCGCGAATGTTAATCCGCGCATGTGAAGAGCCGGCTAAGGGAGAGCGAACACTCGTCGAATGCTTCGTAAACTACGACACCAAATCAGGGGGCAGATGCAGCGTGCGGTTGACGTAGCGCAGCAGCAGCCGGTCGCGATCGAGGAAGTCGATTCGCGTGATGGCGGTGTTGTACATCAGATAAAAGAAGCCACGCGTGGGCAGCTGACCGAGCAGCGCCTTGAGCAGCGCATCGATGAACGTGCCATGCGTGACCAGCGCCACGCGCTCTGGGCGGGCATCCTCCGGCACAGCCGGCTGTGCGGCCCGGCGACGCAGCTCCGCGGCGATCTTGATCGCGCGGCCCGCCGCCGTGTGATACGGCTCACTGCCGAGCGCGGTATTCCACCAGCCGGCATCCGTCAGGCCATCCGGCAGGATGTAATCCGGGTAATCGCTCGCCACCTGCGCGCGCGTCAGCCCCGGATGACCGACGACGCCATCCGGCGTGGTCTGGTACACGCCGCCGTGCTCGTGAATATCGATCCACACTTCGGGCCGCAGCCGCAGCGCGCGGGCGATCGGCAGCGTCGTCTGCAGCGCGCGGTGCATCGGGCTGGTGTAGAGGTGGGTGATGCCGAACGTGGCCTCGCCCTCATACTCGGCATAGCCGGTTGACGGGCTGTAGCGCGGATCGCGATTGCGGCCGTCCGCCAGATAGCTGGCCAGCAGCGCCGCCTGCCGGTGGCCCAGCTCGGTCAGCGGCGCATCCTGAACGCGGGGCTCGCCTTCAGGTAGCGCATTATTCACGCTCTGCCCGTGGCGGATCAGATAGAGTTCCATCGTCATCTCGTCATGATTGTCAGAAGTCTGCCAAGCGGTAATAATACCGGAAAGCAGCGCGGGTGTCCTCAGGGGGAAGCATGCAGCCATCGCGCACGTCCGTGTCCTTCGACCGCGCTGTCGAGTACTACGACAACACGCGTGGCTTTGCGCCGGGCCATGAAACACCCGCCACAGCGCTGTTCGTCCCAGCGGGGCGGCTGCAGCCAGGCTGCCGCCTGCTGGAGATCGGCGTGGGAACCGGGCGCATCGCCCTTCCGCTGAGCGAGCAGATCCGCGCGGAGTACGTCGGCATTGATATCTCCCCCGCCATGCTGGCGCGGCTGCACGGCAAGCCCGGCGCAGAGCGCGTGCGTACGCTGATCGGAGATGCTACTGCGCTCGCCTTCCCGGACGCGTGCTTCGACGCGGTGATCGCCGTGCACATCTTCCACCTCATCCCGCACTGGCCGGAGGCGCTGGCCGAAGCGGCGCGCGTGCTGAAGCCCGGCGGGCTGCTGCTGCACGGCTGGGGGCAGCGCATCGCGCTGGGCGATCTGGAACGCGTGTGGAATGACGCCATCCAGAATACTGGCCGCCTCGACCAGTGGTATCAGGACGAAGGCGGCTCGGCCTTCATCGACGGCCAGGGCTGGGCGCAGCACGGGCCGCAGCTCACCTACGACTTCGTCGAGCATCGCTCGCCGCTGGACTTCCTAGACGGCCTGCGGCAGCGGCGCTGGTCGCATCTGTGGCGCATGCCCGAAGCGGAGATCGCCCACGGCATCGCCGCCGTGGAAGCGCACATCGCCGCGCACTATCCGCAGCCGGATCAGCCGCAGCCTGCGCCCCAGCGCTTCCGCGTGCAGGCCTACACCCCGCCGGCCCGCGCGTGAACATCCTGCACGTCACGCCGTACTACGCACCCGCCTATGCCTTCGGCGGGGTGACGCGCGTAGTGGAAGGGCTGGCGCGCGCGCAGGCCGCGCACGGGCACGCCATCACGGTGCTCACCACCGATGCGCTGTCGCAGGGAGCACGCTGGCAGGGCCCGGCGGAGACGCGCGCGGATGGCGTGCGGGTGCTGCGCGCGCGCAATCGCTCACTGTGGCTGCGCGGCCACGCCAACCTCTCCACGCCGCAGGGCTTCGCATCACTGGCGGAACGCGCGCTGGAGCAGGCGGAGATCGTGCATGTGCACGAGCTGCGCACGGTGGAGGCGCTGGCCGTCATCCCGCGCGCGGCGGCGCGCCGGCTGCCGGTGCTGCTCTCGCCACACGGCACGCTCACCCGAACGACAGGACGCGGCCTGCTCAAGGCGGGCTGGGACGCGCTGTTCGGGCGGCGGCTGGCGCGCGGTGTGAACACGGTCGTCGCGCTCAACGCGGCAGAAGCCGAAGACGCGGCGGCGCTGTGGGCGCAGTTCGGCCTGCCCGCGCCGGATACCGCGCTCGTCCCCAACGGCATCGACCCTGCGGAGCTGGTGATGGAGGGCGGCAGCGCCTTCCGGGCCCTGTACGGGCTGGGCGAGGACGTGGTGTGCCTGTTCCTCGGACGGCTGCACCCGCGCAAAGGCGTGCTGGCGCTGGCGCTGGCCTTCGCGCAGGCCAACGTGCCGGGCGCGCGGCTGGTGTTCGCCGGCGCAGACGACGGCGCGCTGGCGGGGCTGCGGCCGCTCCTGGGCGAGCGCATCATCTACGCCGGCTTCCTGCAGGGCGCGCAGCGGCTGGCGGCGCTGGACGCAGCCGACGTCTTCGCTCTGCCCGCCACCGGCGAAGGGCAATCGATCGCCGCGCTGGAGGCGATGGCCGTCGGCCTGCCGCTGCTGCTCTCGCCCGGCTGCCACCTGCCCGAAGCGCAGGATGCCGGCGCCGCGCTCATCGTCCCGCCGCAGCCGGAGGCACTGGCGCACGCGCTGACCCGCCTGCTGACCGACAGCGCGCTGCGCCGGCAGATGAGCCGCGCTGCCGCCGCGCTGGCGCTGGAGCGCTTCACCTGGGAGCGCGCCGCCGCGCAGATGGAGCTGGTCTACCAGAAGCGGTTGTGACGCCGGCCATGCGCCGATTCCGCGCAGTGCGCGCGTTGCGGTATGATTTTCTCATCATTTGCGAAAGTGAGGCGAGATGACCTTCCATATGACGCCGGAAGCCCTGATCGGCGCCCTGCTGATCTTTGTGCTGCGCATCGGAAACAGCGGCATCGGTACGATTCGGCTGATCGTCATGGCGCGCGGCCAGCGCAATGTCGCCGTCACGCTGGCGTTTCTCGAAGCACTCACCTTCGCCGTCACCATCGCCGGGGTCGCGACGGACCTGGCGAACATCCCCAACCTGCTGGCGTACTGTCTGGGCTTCTCGGTGGGCAACTGGGTCGGCATGGCGATCGAGGCTCGCTTCATCGTCAGCTATGTGCGCGTCAACATCTTCGCCAAGGAGTCCGGGCCGGCCATCGCCGCTGCGCTGCGCGGCAAGGGCTACGGCGTGACGGAGTCGATCGGCAAGGGCCTGGAGGGCCACGTCGACCTGCTCAACTGCATCGCCACCCGGCGCGACATCCCCACCATCATCGACACCGTGCACGAGATCAACCCATCCGCCTTCACCTTCGTCGAGGAGGCGCGCTCGGTGCAGCGCGGCTACATTCGCCGGGGACAGCGCGCCGGTCAATCCAGCTGACGTGTCCCGGATTGTGCAATTCATCACAACTTTGTAATGTCTACGAAGATCGCATAGACTACGTGCGCGCACGGAGGGTCCGTGTGGAATGCTATTGTGCTGTTAGGCCATGATTTGAGGAGTAACGACAAATGCACAGAAAGCTGTTGATTGCACTGCTGGCCGCCGCGCTGCCGCTGAGCGTGGCGCTGGCGCAGAACGCGCCCATGACCGCCATCGGCGATGGTGAAGGCGCGCTGGACATCATCGCCTGGCCGGGCTACATCGAGCGCGGCGAGACAGACCCGAACTTCGACTGGGTGACCAGCTTCGAAGCCGAGACCGGCTGCATGGTGAACGTCAAGACCGCCGCCACCTCGGACGAGATGGTCGCGCTGATGAACGAAGGCACGTTCGACCTGGTGACGGCGTCGGGCGATGCCAGCCTGCGCCTGGTGGCCGGTGGCCGCGTGCAGCCCGTCAATCCTGAGCTGATCCCGAGCTGGAACACGGTGGACGAGCGCCTGCAGAGCGCGCCCTGGCACACCGTCGATACCAACGGCGACGGCGCGGTTGAGCACTACGGCGTGCCCTACCAGTGGGGCCCGAACGTGCTGATGTACAACACCGAAGTCTTCCCCGAAGCGCCGACGAGCTGGAGCGTGGTGTTCGAGGAGCAGACGCTGCCCGACGGCGAGAGCAATCGTGGCCGCGTGCAGGCCTATGACGGCCCGATCTACATCGCCGATGCCGCGATGTATCTGAGCGCCACCCAGCCGGAACTGGGCATCACCAGCCCGTACGCGCTCGATCAGGCGCAGTTCGACGCCGCGCTCAATCTGCTGCGCAGCCAGCGTGAGATCGTCAGCCGCTACTGGCACGATGCCTTCATCCAGATCGACGACTTCACCAACGAGGGCGTGGTCGCATCCGGTTCGTGGCCGTTCCAGGTCAACCTGCTGCAGGCCGCCGGCGCCCCGATCGCCAGCACCATCCCCGTCGAAGGCGCGACCGGCTGGGCCGACACCACCATGATGCATGTCAACAGCCAGCACCCCAACTGCGCCTACATGTGGCTGGAGCACTCGCTCAGCCCGAAGCTGCAGGGTGACCTGGCCGCGTGGTTCGGCTCCGTGCCCGCGGTGCCCGCCGCCTGTACCGGCAACGAACTGCTGACCGACAGCGGCTGCGAGACCAACGGCTTCGGCAATTTCGAGCGCATCAACTTCTGGCGCACCCCCACCGCAGCCTGCGGTGACGACCGTGGCGATGTGTGCGTGCCGTACTACGAGTGGGTGACCAGCTACATCGCCGTCATCGGCGGGCGCTGATCCACGCGCTTTCCCTTCGCAGGCTTTGGCAGGCGCCGCAGATCGTTCTGGGGCGCCTGCCCTTTGTATTGTTTCCCTGATGAGGCCAGATCATGCAGTCCTATTCGCTTTGGATCAATAACCGCTGGACGGAAGCGCTGGATGGAACCCCGATGCAGGTGGAAGATCCGGCCACCGGCAAGCCCATCGCCAGCGTCGTCAACGCCGGGCGTGCTGATGTCAATGCTGCTGTACAGGCCGCGCACACCGCCTTCTACGACGGCCGCTGGTCCCGCCTGACGCCGGCAGAACGCTCGCTGGCGCTGTGGAAGCTGGGCGACCTGCTGGAGTCGCGCCGCGCCGACTTCGCCCGAGCCGAAAGTGACAACACCGGCAAACCGTACGAGTTCGTGTCGTTCGGCGCCGATCTGCCGTTCGCCATCGACAACCTGCGCTTCTTCAGCGCCGCCGCCCGCGACACGCACGGCAGCGCCGCCGGCGAGTATGCGCGCGGCTTCACCTCGATCTACCGCCGCGAGCCTGTGGGCGTGGTCGGCCAGATCGCGCCGTGGAACTATCCGCTGATGATGGCGATATGGAAGATCGGCCCGGCGCTGGCCGCCGGCTGCACCGTCGTGCTCAAGCCCGCGCCCGGCACCCCGCTCTCCACGCTGATGCTGGGCGAGCTGATCGCCGAAGCTGGCATCCCGGAGGGCGTGGTCAACATCATCACCGGCGGCAACGAGACCGGCCAGGCGCTGGTCGAACACCCGGACGTGCGCATGGTCAGCCTGACCGGCTCGACCGGCACGGGCAAGAAGATCATGCGGACCGCCGCAGACACCCTCAAGCGCGTGCATCTTGAGCTGGGCGGCAAGGCCCCCTTCATCGTGTTTGACGACGTCGATGTCGAGACCGTGGCCGCCACCGCCGCGCTCACCTCCACCTTCAACACCGGCCAGGACTGCACCGCCGCCACCCGCCTGTACGTCGAGGCCAGCCGCGCCAGCGCAGTGACCGAAGCGGTGGTCGAGCGCATGCGCAGCGTGCAGATCGGCCGCCAGTACGATGAGGGCGCGCAGATGGGCCCGCTGATCTCGCAGGCGCAGCTGGACCGCGTCAGCAGTTTCGTCGAGCGCGCGAAGACCGCAGGCGCCAGCGTGCTCACCGGCGGCCATGCCGTCGACATGAACGGCGGCTACTTCTACGCGCCGACCGTCATCGCCGACGCCGATCAGCAGTCCGAGATCATCCAGAGCGAGGTGTTCGGCCCGGTGCTGACCATCAGCACCTTCCGCGCCGAAGACGAAGCGATCCGCCTCGGCAACGACGTGCTCTACGGGCTGGCCGCCAGCGTGTGGACGCGCGACATTGGCCGGGCGATGCGCATCAGCCGCGATCTCGAATTCGGCACGGTGTGGATCAACGATCACATTCCGCTGGCCTCTGAAACGCCGCATGGCGGCTTCAAGCAGTCGGGCTTCGGCAAGGACCTGTCGTCGGAAGCGGTCAACGACTATCGCATCACCAAGCACGTGATGATCAAGCATTCGCAATGAATGAACAGCAGCGACAGCAGAACGCCGAAAGCCGCGCGATCTGGGATACAAAAGCGGCCTACTGGGAAGCGCTGCATGGCGACTCAGGAAACCTGTATCATCGGCGGCTGGTCAGCCCGGCCGTGGAACGCCTGCTGGCGGTGCAGCCTGGCGAGCGCATCCTCGACGTGGCCTGTGGCAGCGGCGTACTCGCGCGCCGGTTGGCTGAACTGGGCGCTCTCGTCACCGCGGTCGACTTCAGCCCGGAGCTGGTCACTCGGGCGCAGGCGCGCGCACAGACTGCCGGTGAGCCAATCGATTATCGCGTCGTCGATGCGACCGATGAAACTGCCCTCAGTGCCCTCGGTGCAGGTGAATTCGACGCCGTTGTGTGCACCATGGCGCTGATGGATATGACGGTGATTGAGCCGCTGCATCGCGCAGTCGCACATCTGCTGAACAGCCGGGGTCGTTTTGTGGTGGCAACCGCGCACCCCGCTTTCAATTCCAATGCGCCGGTGTTCGTCTCGGAACTCGCGGACAACAATGGGGAGATGGTCACCACCTACAGCCTGAAGATTTCAGCCTATCGTACGATCCCCCCGATGAAACAGGCGGGAGCGCCCGGAGAACCTGCGCCGCATTATTACTATCACCGGCCCCTGAATGAACTGCTCGGCGCGGCATTCGATTCCGGTCTGGTTGTCGACGGCATGGAAGAACCGGTGTTTCTCCCTGAAGACATCGATCCGACCCATCCCCTGTCGCGGAGAAGCATGCCGCAGATCCCACCCATATTGATTTATCGGCTGAGGCGCAAAGCATGACACCGTGCAATCGTCAACATGTAACCGGCTCATTCTGCAGTGGGCAATGACGCAATGATGGAAACGCAGCATCAGGAACGCTCAATAGCCGTCCGGTTTCGCAATGTCGAACGTCATTTCGGCCCGGTGAAGGCCGTCGATGATGTATCGATGGAAATCCGCGATGGCGAATTCTTTTCCATGCTCGGGCCATCCGGCTCGGGCAAGACCACCTGCCTGCGCATGATCGCGGGATTTGAGCAGCCCACCAGCGGCAGCATCCAGCTGCATGGCCGCGAAGTGGCCGGCGTGCCGCCTTACGAGCGCGATGTCAACACGGTGTTTCAGGACTACGCGCTGTTTCCGCACATGACCATCGAGGACAACGTCGGCTACGGGCTGATGATCCGCCGCGTCGACAAGCGCGAGCGCCTGCGCCGGGTGAACGAAATGCTGGAGCTGGTGCGTCTGCCCGGCGTCGGCGGGCGCAAGCCGGCTCAGCTCTCCGGCGGGCAGCGCCAGCGCGTCGCCCTGGCGCGTGCGCTCATCAACCATCCCGGCGTGCTGCTGCTGGATGAGCCGCTGGGCGCGCTCGATCTCAAGCTGCGTCAGGAGATGCAGAGCGAGCTCAAGGCGATCCAGCAGCAGGTCGGCATCACCTTCATCTACGTCACCCACGACCAGGAAGAGGCGATGACGATGAGCACGCGCATCGCCATCTTCAATCATGGCCGGCTGGAGCAGGTGGGCACGCCCGACGAGGTGTACGAGCGCCCGGCCACGGCGTTCGTCGCCGGCTTCGTCGGCACGTCCAATCTCTTCACCGGCGAAACGGCCAGCCGCCTGCGCGGCATCCCCGGCGCCTTCACCGTGCGCCCGGAGCGCATTCGCATGCTGCCCGCCGGGGCGGCTGCGCCAGCAGGCGCGCGCACCACCGCCGGCGTCATCCGCGATGTGGTCTATCTGGGCATGAACACGCGCTATCTGATCGAGCTGCCCGACCGCAGCACGGTGATCGTCATCCAGCAGAATCTGGAGTCCACGCACTCCAGCGCGCACAGCACGCGCGGCGAGAGCACGCTGCTGGCGTGGCCGCTGGAGTATGAGCGCACGGTGGAAGTGACCTCATGACGCCCGCTGGCGCCGCGTCCGCGCCCCGCCCCACGCTGCCACGACGACTGGCATCGTTCTTCTACCGCCACTCCACGCTCACGCTGCTGGCGCTGCTGGCGCTGCCGCTGGTCTGGCTGCTGGCGCTGTATGTGCTGCCGATCGTGGTGATGCTGGGCAACAGCTTCTTCTACCTCGATCGCTTCAGCGGGGTGCTGGTGCGCCAGATCTCGCTGCAGACGTGGCAGCAGCTGCTCACGCCGGCCAACACCGATATCATCCTGCGCACCGCCGCCATGGCCGCCGCCGTGACGGTGGCCTGCGCGCTGATCGCCTTTCCGCTGAGCTACTACATGGCGCGCTATGCCTCGTTTCGCGTGCGCGCCCTGCTCTACCTCGGCGTGACGCTGCCGCTGTGGTCAAGTTATCTCGTGCGCGTGTACGCCTGGAAGCTCATCCTGGCCGATGAGGGCATCCTCAACTGGGTGTTCAACGCGCTCGGCCTGCACGGCGTGCTGGAGGCGCTGCTGGGCATCCCCGGCATCGGCGGCTCATCACTCTCGCTCAGCTTCATCGGCATGTTCATCGTGTTCGTGTACATCTGGCTGCCGTACATGGTCCTGCCGACCACGGCGGCGCTGGAACGCGTACCCCGTTCGCTGATCGAGGCCTCAGGCGATCTTGGCGCACGCCCCGGCGTGACCTTCCGCCGCGTCATCCTGCCGCTGGCGTTTCCCGGCGTGGTCGCAGGGTCGATCTTCACCTTCTCGCTCACGCTGGGTGATTACATCATCCCGCAGATCATCGGCAACTCCAGCTTTCTGATCGGCGGCATGGTGTACGCGCAGTACACGCTCAACTTCCCGCTGGCCGCAGCGTTCACCGCCGTTCCGATCGCGATCATGGCGGTGTATCTGCTGGTGGCGCGCAGACTGGGGGCGTTCGATGCGCTCTGAGGGAACCCGCGCTCCGCTGGGGCTGCGGATCGCCGCGCTGCTCGGCTTCGCATTTCTCAACGTCCCGGTGCTGGTGATCGTGCTATACGCCTTCACCACCGAAGAGGCCGCCTTCACCTTTCCGCCGCCCGGCCTGACCACGCACTGGATCGGCGTACTTTTCAGCGAACGCCCGGACTTCTGGCGCGCGCTCGGCCTGTCGCTGCAGGTGGCGCTGCTGGCGACGCTCACGGCAGTACTGCTCGGCTCGCTGATCGCCTTCGCCATCCACCGGCAGAAGTTCTTCGGGCGCGAAGCCATCTCGCTGCTGGTGCTGCTGCCGATCGCGCTGCCGGGCATCGTCACCGGCATCGCGCTGCGCTCGTCGATCAACCTGTTCGGCATCGAGTTCTCGATCTGGACGATCGTCATCGGCCACGCGACATTCTGCATCGTCACCATCTACAACAACGTCATCGCCCGCCTGCGCCGCACCGCGCACTCGCAGATCGAGGCGTCGATGGATCTGGGAGCCAGCAGCTTCCAGACCTTCCGCTATGTGCTGCTGCCGCATCTGGCCACGGCCATGCTCGCGGGCGCGATGCTGGCCTTTGCGCTCTCCTTCGACGAGATCATCGTCACCACCTTCACAGCCGGTCAGCAGCAAACGCTGCCGATCTGGATCTTCAATCAGCTGCTGCGTCCGCGTGACCGGCCAGTGACCAATGTCGCTGCGATCATCGTCATCGGCATCACCTTCGTCCCCATCCTGCTGGCGTACCGCTACACCAGCAGGGTCAGCGAAAGCTGAGTCATAAACAAAAAGAGGCGGCCTCATTCAGGGCCGCCTCTCCGGTCTGTGCCGCGCGGGCTGCCGGCGCCTACTCGCTGGCGAGCGAGCGCACGCGCAGGCCGAAGAGCGCCGCCGTCACGCCCGATGCGATCGCCATCAGGCCAGCGACCGTGGTCACCGTCTGGAACGCCTGGCTGATGCCCGGGTCGAGCAGCAGCATGATCCCGATCACCGTCAGCAGCAGGCCGACGACCAAACTGCCCCACGTCCAGTGGTAGCCCGCACCGCTGGCGCTGCGATAGCCGGCGAAGATGCGGATCAGGCCGACGAACACGAACGTGAACGCCAGCAGGTAGTACAGCCACTGCGTGCTGATCACCACCGCCGCCACCGGACGCCCGATCAGGAAGCCGCCCGCCAGCACGCTGATCACCCCTGTGATCAGGAACCAGCCCCACGGCCCCTGCCGCCGAAGCAGCGCCGTGATCACATCGATCACCCCGCCGATCAGCCACCACACGCCGATGAACACCGTCAGATCCAGCACCGTCGCCACCGGGCGCACCAGCAGCAGGACGCCCAGCAGCACCGCCGCCAGCCCCCACACCAGCCACACCCACCACGTACGGCGGATCTCATGGCGCATCTGTTGTACAGTCATCGCCTGAGCACTCATTGCTTCCCCTCATTTCGCTGCACCGCAAATCCTCAGCGTATCGTACAGCGAAAGCGGGCGGGTTGAGCCTGACGCTGGCTTAAGGGTTGTTCACGATATCGACTTACCGGCCGGGCGAGGCGCTGCCCTCCACCACAAACGGCTGAAAGCTGCCCCACAGGCGGTGGTGGTAAAGCAGCGGCGGCGGCGCCTGCGTGGACGCTCCGCACGCCAGCACCCGCCCGATGAACAGCGTGTGATCACCAGACTCGACCGTGTGCTCCACCGCACAGTCCACCCAGCCGCTGGCATCCTCCAGGATGGGCGCGCCGGTCTCCGCCGTGCGCCAGGCCGCCTGCGCGAAGCGGTCCTCGATCTCCGGGTGCATCCCGGCGAAGATGCGCGCCAGGCGCTCGTGCTGCGCGCCAAGGATGCTCACGGCATAGCAGCCCGCCTCGGCGATGAGCTGGCGCGTATACAGCCGCCGGTCCAGCGCGATCAGCACCATCGGCGGCTCCAGGCTCACGCTGCTGAATGCACTGGCCGTCGCGCCCTTCCAGAAACCTTCCTTCACCGTCGAGACAATCGTCACGCCGCTGGCCCAGTGCGCCAGCGCCTCCCTGAACTGCTGCTTGCCTGCGCTCACACCCACCTGCTCCTGTCGATCACGCCGTATCGGCGGAAGGCTGCCTGATCCATGCGCTATTCAGACGCACTGGGAGGCGCAGGCCTTCCGCCGGGAGGTACCCGGTGCGATTCGCAAACGCGAATTTTTTCTTCATCTCTAATCGAATATACTCAAAGTGCGATATTTGACTCCTGCTGCATACATCCTGAGGTGACCGGTTGTCGGGTGAGCATGTCCTTGTCGTGGACGATGGCAAGGAGAACCGCGAATTCATCGTCGAGTATGTATTGCAGCCCTACGGCTTCGCCGCCAGCACTGCGCGCGACGGGCTGGAAGCGCTGGAGTCGATCGCTGCGCAGCCGCCGGATGTCATCCTGCTCGACTATCAGATGCCGCGCATGAACGGCATCGAGATGCTGCGCGAGATGCACACACGCGGCATCCACATCCCTGTCATCCTGATGACCTTCTACGGCTCGGAGGAGGTCGCGGTCGAGGTGTACCGGCTCGGCATCTCCGACTATATCGCCAAGCCCTTCACCGTCGAGGAGATGGTGACCGCGATTGAACGCGCATTGACCAGCGTGCGCCTGCTGCGCGAGAAGGAGCAGCTCACGCACCGGCTGATCGATGCCAACCGCGAGCTGCAGAGCCGACTGCAGGAGATGAACGTGCTCTATGCGGTTGGCAAGAATGTCTCGGCGCTGGCCGAGCCCGAGCTGCTGCTGCCGCGCATCGTCGAGGCGGCCGTGCGGCTGACCGCGGCAGACGAGGGCTTGCTGTTCATCCAGCAGGAAGAGCGCCTGATCTGCCGCGCACGCAAGCGCAGCGGAGACTCGCGGGCTAGCGCATCCAGCGCTGAGATGGAGGATGCTGCAGCAAAGCGCGTGATGCAGCACGGCAGCCCGCTGCTGGTGAACGGCGCTGTTGGCGTGCCCTCGCAGGCCTATGCGCCGCTGGTGCTGGGCGGGCATGTCGTCGGTGCGCTGGGGGTACGCAGCCCGCGCCGCGCCTTCACGCGCCACCAGGCGTCGCTGCTTGCCGCGCTCTCCGACTACGCCGCCATCGCCATCCAGAACTCCGGCACGATGGACTCGCTGCGCCGCCAGAAAGACAATGAATCGTCGCGCATCCGCAGCCTGTTTCAGCGCTTTGTCTCACACCAGGTGGTCGATCAGGTGCTCGACAATCCCGATCTGCTGCAGCTGGGTGGCAAGCGCCGCGAGATCACCATCCTGTTCACCGACATCCGCGGCTACACCACATTCAGCGAACACCTGCCGCCTGAGCAGGTGGTCGAAATGCTCAACGACTATCTCAGCCTCGCGGCCAATACCATCATGTCGTACGGCGGCACGCTGGACAAGTACATTGGCGATGGACTGATGGCGATCTTCAACGCCCCCGAAGACCATCCCGAACACATTCGCAGCGCCCTGGCAGCCGCCATCACCCTGCAAGCCGGCGCGCGCCACCTCGAAGCGCAGCGCGGAGACGGCCTGAGCTTCGGCATCGGCATCCACACCGGCGAAGCAGTCGTCGGCTTCATCGGCACCGACTGCGCGATGAACTACACCGCCGTGGGCGATGTCGTCAACCTCGCCAAGCGCCTGCAGGAGACCGCCCGCCCCGGCCAGATCCTGATCGAGGCCGGGCTGGTCTCACAAATGAGCGACGCGATCGAGGCCACGCCGCTCGGTGAGCTGCGCATCCGCGGGCGCTCGCAGAGCGCAGAGGTGTACGAACTGACCGCGCTGCGCTGACGCATCAGCCCATGCTGTCAGCGATCAGGAAGTAGTCACTGCCCGCGCCCTCGGCAGTGAAGCCGATCTTGCCCCGATACTCCACCTGCCAGAACGCGATGCCCTCTATGCAGAACGGCCCGCCCAGCACCGTCACCGTGGCGCCGCCCGGGATGAGGTCGATCACCTGCCCGCTGCGTGACGGCGCATCGCGCAGGCGATTTGGGCTTCCTTCGGTCACGCGCGCCGTCATACCCACCTGCAGCAGCGGCGTGAAGCCGTCGCATACGGGGGAAGGCTGCGGCCCCGCCTGCACGACAACCGGCGGCGGATAGCCAGTCCCCGCCAGCGGTGCAGCGTACAGCACGCGGTAGCCGCTGGTGCTGGTGCGCGCATCCAGCATGCCGCCGTAGAACAGCATTGTGCTGGTCACACTGTCCGCTGTGGGCTGGTAAGCCAGCAGCGCATGCCCGCCCGTCTCCAGCGGGGTACTGGTCAGCCAGCCGAAGGCCGTGCCCGCCACAAAGGCTGCCCCGCTCATCTCCTTGACCGGCACACCCTCTCCGCTGCGGTTGCGCCACTCCCAGCTTTCGCCCTGCAGGCTCACCACGAACGATGCGCCATCCTGCACCCAGTGCGGGCCACCGAACAGCGGCAGCGACAGCGTCGTGTCGATGTACACCGGCGGCAGCGTGACCGCGCTCGCGGCAGAAGGCGGCGCTCCGCCTGCCAGGTACACGATCGCATTCGGCTGCGGGAACATCGAAGGCTCGCTCGACACCGGCAGCGTCGGCAGTTGCGTGGCGTACAGCATCTCGCCGGTCGAGGGCAGCACATCAGCCCACGCGCTGTAGTACGCACCAGAGAAAGGCGCCACCGTGCCGGTCTGCGGGTTCCACAGCCGCCATTCGCCCTCCAGCCGGGGCTCGCAGGCGTAGCATGTCTCGGAGAAGCGCACGCTGCCCGCCTGCCAGCCATCGACAAACGCCCACGGCGCAGCAGCGGCATCCGGTATCCCGCTCAGCGCCGAGGGCATGTCCAGCAAATACACGTCTGCCCCGCTGAAGATGCTGGCCACCGCCAGCCCACCGCTGACAGGCGGGCCGCCAGAGCCGCCCGCATCCACCTGCGAGACGTAGCTGTACGACAGCAGCCCACTGGCCGGGTCAATGCCGCCCAGGTCCACCGCAGTCACCGGCAGCCCGCTCAGCGGCATCGGAATGCTGATGCAGCACGCCCCCGCCAGCACATCCGCGACGATCAGCGGCTGCACCATCTGCAGCGTGCAGTCCTGAAAAGCGGCGGCCAGGTAGCGACCATCCGGCGAGATCACTGCATCCTGCATCAGCGGACGCTCGCCGCCCGGGCACGGCTCCTGCACGAACCCCTTTGGCAGCGGATAGACCACCGCCTGGGCGTCCGGCCCGACATGAATCACCTGCGCCAGCAGGCTGCCATCGGGCTGTGCGATCTCGGTATACAGCCACACGCCGCCCACCGCAGGCTGCGCCAGCGCCGGCGCCGCCAGCACGAGTGCGCACAGCAGCACGGTCATCAGCACACGTTCACGCATAGGGCCACTCCTCCGCCTGACGACGCAATGATCCAGATCGTTTATCTCTTATCACTATAGTCCAGTTCCGGAAAAGTGCACGAGACGACCAGTTGCCGCCATCGAACGAATGGTCTACACTGATAGTGTATCCTGCGTCTGTTCGCGGCGGTTCCTGAGGAGCAAGACCATGAACGAGACTCTCAGCCAGGAAACCATCAACACCTTTGTCGTGGCCGCCCATCACGACCTGCCTGAGGTGCAGCACATGCTGGCGACGCATCCTGATCTGCTCAACGCCAGCGCGGAGTGGATGGAGACCGCGGTACAGGCGGCGGCGCACACCGGCCAGCGCGAGATCGTGCAGTTTCTGCTCGATCAGGGCGCGCCGCTCGATATCTGCACCGCCGCGATGATGGGCATGCGCGATGCCATGCAGCAGTTCATCACAGACTCCCCGGAGATGCTTGATGACACCGGCGCGCATGACATCCCGCTGATGTTCTATCCCGCGCTGATGGGCAACATCGAGATCGCGGACATGCTCTTCAGCGCTGGCGTCCCCGTGAACGAGGGCGAAGGCGGCAACACCGCGCTGCATGGGGCGGCGGGCAGCGGCCACGCCGGGATGGTGCTCTGGCTGCTCGATCATGACGCCAACCCGTATGCGCTCGACTTCAACGGCAGGATGCCCATCGACCTGGCCGAAGCGGGCGGTTTCGAGGAAACAGCGGCGCTGCTGCGTCCGTACATGAAGACCGGATAACTCGCGAGATGATGCGCGCAGAAAGTGCACTGCAGGCCCTGCTCGAAACGCCCGGCCTGCGCGAAGACCTGACGGATGAGGAAGCTGCGCCGCTGTTCGCATGGGCAGAGGCGCAGCTTCTTGCATGGGATGCTGCAGGAATGGCGGACGATGCCTTCGAGGCGAAGGTGGACTCGCTGCGCGCGTTGATCGGCGCTCTCAGCCGGGTCGCTGGCCAGCGCAGCTATGCCAGCGTCGATGCCCATGCCGCGCAGGTGGCCCGCGCCAGCGCCGAAGCACAGTCACTCGGCCTGCCCGCCCTCAGCGAGCCGGTGCTGGCGCAGGATGCCGGCGGAGCAGACTACATGCAGGCGGTGCTGGCCCAACTCGTGCCCACCGCTCCACCGCCCGCACCCGATGCGCCGTACGCCGATCACGACAACGCCTTCGCCTGGCACAGCTCCGATGATGATACGTCTTCCACAGATCTGCACGGAGATTCCTTCGCGTGACCAAACGCCGCAGCAGTACGCCGCCCAAAGCCGGCAAAACTTCCACCACGACCACCGCCGGCACCGCGATCGGCGCGCTGATTTTCGTGCTGATCCTCGTGCTCAATCAGTGCGGCCAGCAGGCCTCCCAGCCCTCGCCAACCGCCACCGTCGCGGCCACGCCGACGGTCGCTCCCACGCTGAGCGACGACCAGACCAGCGCGATCACCCTGCCGCTGGGCTGGGGGGCGCAGCGCGGCTTCTGGCAGGTGCTGTTCACCGCGCCCAGCGGCAGCCGCGATCCTGCCAGCTACACCGGTGGCATCGATGAGTACGTCGCGCGCGCGCTCGGCTCGGTCACGCGAACCCTCGATATCGCCGCGTACGAGTTCAACAGCCCGGCGCTGACGCAGGCCATGCTCGATGCGAAGGCGCGCGGCGTGCGCGTGCGCGTGGTCACCGATGACGAAGGCGGCACCGGTGCAGAAAACACCACGCTCGGCCAGCTTCAGCAGGCAGGGATCCCCGTCGTCACCGATGGACGGCGCGCGCTCATGCACGACAAGTTCATGATCCTCGACAGCGCCACCGTCATCACCGGCTCGTGGAACTTCACCATCAACGACACCTACCGCAACAACAACAACGCGCTCATCCTGCGCTCGCAGAACGCGGTGGCGAACTACCAGGCGGAGTTCGACGAGATGTTCGTCGACGGCCGCTTCGGCCCGACCTCACCGCGCAACACGCCGAACACCACCTTCACCCAGGACGGCATACCGATCGAGATGTACCTCGGCCCCGAAGATGACCCGATGCTGGCGGTGACAGCAGCCGTGCGCGCAGCACAGCAGCGTGTGCGTTTCATGGCGTTCTCCTTCACCTACGACGCACTGGAGGAGGCGCTGCTGGAAGAAGCCGCGCGCGGGCTGGATGTGCAGGGCATCTTCGAGACCACCGGCAGCGGCACGCAGTATTCGGCCATGGCGCCGCTGCTGTGCGCCGGCGTGCCCGTGCGCCGCGACGGCAACCCGTTCGTGCTGCATCACAAGGTGTTCATCGTCGACGATACCACCGTCATCACCGGATCGTTCAATTTCTCGAGCAACGCCACCGACTCCAATGACGAAAATCTGATCATCATCCGCGATGCTGCGCTGGCAGCGCATTACCTTGCCGAGTATGACCGGCGCTGGGCAGAGGCGGTCACGCCCCCCGGCGTGACCTGTCCATGATGGAGTAGATACGCGAAGGAGTGCCGCGCGACATGCCATTCATCGAGGGGCCGACTACATTCTACGTAGGCGAACAGATCGACCTGGCCAGCAAGCAGCCCACCGGCCAGATCATGTACTACGACTCGCGCCATCTGACCACGCATGCCATGGTCGTCGGCATGACGGGCAGCGGCAAGACCGGGCTGTGCCTGTCGCTGCTCGAGGAAGCGATGCTGGACAACATTCCGGCCATCGTCATCGATCCGAAAGGCGATATCGCCAACCTGCTGCTCACCTTCCCGGAACTGCGCGCTGAGGATTTTGCCCCCTGGGTGAACGTCGACGATGCGCGCCGCGCCGGCATGGAGACCGCGCAGTTCGCCGCCGTGACCGCGCAGCGCTGGCGCGAAGGCCTGCGCAGCTCCGGCATCACCCCTGAGCGCCTGCTCTGGCTGCAGCACGCCGCGCGGGTCAGCGTGTTCACTCCCGGCTCCGATGCCGGGCTGCCGGTCAGCATCCTCGCATCGCTCAAGGCCCCCGGAGATGGCTGGGCCGGCCACGAGGAGGAAATCCGCGAGGAGATCAGCGGCGTCGTCACCGCGCTGCTCGGGCTGATCGGGCGCAACGCCACGCCCGTTCAGGACAAGGATCACGTGCTGCTGTGCAATCTGTTCGAGTACCACTGGTCGCGCGGGCATGATCTCTCGCTGGAGCAGATCGTGCGCGAGGTGCAGCAGCCGCCGTTCGAGCGCCTCGGCGTGTTCTCGATGGATGACTATCTCTCGCCCCGTCTGCGCGGCAAGCTGGCTTCCGAGCTCAACAACATTCTGGCGGCGCCGTCGTTTCAGGCGTGGATGAATGGCGAGCCGCTCGACATCCAGCAGATGCTCTACACGCCGGAGGGGCGCCCGCGCGTCTCGATCTTCTACCTCGCGCATCTCAACGAGGCCGAGCGCCAGTTCGTCATGACGCTGCTGCTGGAGTCCGTGCTCTCGTGGATGCGCCATCAGAGCGGCACGACCAGTCTGCGCGCCCTGCTCTACATCGACGAGATGTACGGCTATTTCCCGCCCTACCCCTTCAACCCGCCCACCAAAACCCCGCTGCTGCGGCTGCTCAAGCAGGCCCGCGCCTTCGGGCTGGGGCTGATCCTCGCCACGCAGAATCCCGGGGATCTTGACTACAAGGGGCTGAGCAACACCGGGACGTGGTTCATCGGGCGGCTGAGCACCGATGGCGACAAGCAGCGGCTGATGGCCGGCCTGCAGTCGATGAGCAACGAGGATGACGTCAACCTGCGCGCGCTGAGTGCCATCATCAGCGATCTGGAGCCGCGCAGCTTCATCCTGAGCAACGTGCACGACTCGGGCAGCCCGTACGTCTTTCGCACACGCTGGACGATGAGCTACCTGCGCGGGCCGCTCACCCGCCAGCAGGTGCAGGTGCTCATGCGCGATCAGCGCAGCACGCTGGCCCCGCGCACAACCCCGGCCACCTACGCGCCGCCGCCGCCAGACAGCCTGCCTGGGCCAACCTTCGCCGCACAGGCCGCCTGGCAGTCTGCGCGCCTGCGCCCGCCCGTCCCGCCGCCGACCACGCTGCCCGAGGCGCCATCGTCACTGCCGGAAGCGCCGGTCCCGCTGGCCGTGTCGGCCCCGCTGGCCGTGTCGGCCCCGCTGGCCGCGCCGGCCCCGCTGGCCGCGTCGGCCCCGCGAGCGACGCCGACTGTGCCCGCTGCGCGCGCCGCATCCGCCGGCCTTTCCACGCAGCCGCCCGCGCTCAACCCCGATGTGCCGCAGTACTTCCTGCCACCCACACTCGGAGCGGCACAGGCGCAGGCCGCCTGGCAGCAGCGCACGGGCTTCAGCGCCGCCGCACTGACGAATGCCGCGCTGGCGTACCGCCCGGTGCTGCTGGCCCAGGCCGCCATCCGTTTCCAGGATCGCAAGACCGGCCTGTATACCGTGCGCCTGTACACCTATCAGGCCGCCGATGTCGAGCGCGCCGGCATGCTGCGCTGGGCGGAATATGCCACCACGCCGGTCGACGCCCGCGCAGTCGCCACCGCGCCCGCTGGCCCCGCACTCTACGGCGAAGTCCCCGCCACGCTGACCGACCCGCGCCGCCTGACGGCGCTGCGCCGCGAGCTGGTCGACATGCTCTACGCCACCGCCCGGCTGACCCTTCCGAGCAGCAGCGCGCTCAGCCTGTACGGCGCGCCCGATGCAGACCCAGCGCAGTTCCAGGCGCAGCTTCAGCAGGCCGCCCGCGAGGGCCGCGACGCCGAGGTAGACGCACTCATGCGCCGTTACGAGGACCAGCTCGACCGGCTCAACGATCAGATGCAGCGCTTCCAGACGCGGGTGACCTCCGCCGCTGCCGAGCTGCAGACCAACAAGCGCCTCAAGACCATCACCACCGGCGAGGCGCTGCTGGGCCTGATGCAGGGGCGCACCGCCTTCACGCTCTCGCGCATGAGCCAGGCCGAGTACTGGAAGCAGCGTTCGCAGGGCCAGCTCAACATGACCAAGGTGCAGGTCGAGCAGATCAACGGCGAAATCGCCGAGCTGCAGGCGCGCTTTCAGCAGGATGTGCAGGCGCTCAACGAGAAGTGGGCGCGCATCGCTGTCACCGTCGAGGAACACGTCATCCAGCCCTACAAGAAAGACATCCTGATGGAGCTGTTCGGGGTGGGCTGGCAGCCGCACTGGTATGGCGAGGCCGGCGGGCAGCCGGTCCTCCTTCCCGCCAACTGACCACCATTTGTGAGATGAGGAGCAGCACATGCCGCACATGATCCGCCAGCTGGCGCCACTCGCCGCGCTCGTCGCGCTGCTGACGCTGGCTTTCGCCGCGCCCGCCGCCGCGCAGGGCAACCTGCTGGCCGACCCCGGTTTTGAGGGCCCGTATGCCAACCGGGGCCGCTCGGACCTGAACACCCCCGCCGCGTGGCCACTGTGGGCGCAGCAGGGGCCGACTGGCCAGATCTGGGAGAACCGCGCGGACCACCTGTTCGCTTTTCCGCACTGCACTGCGCCGCAGGTGCTCTCTGGCCCATGCTCACTCAACCTCAACGGCGGCTTCGTCACATGGAACGCCGGCGTGTACCAGCAGGTGGCTGTGCCTGAACGCACACCCCTCATCGGCAGCGTCAGCGCGTGGGTGCAGACGTGCAACTCGCGCGATGGCAGCGGCAACTTCGTCGGCTATCCCTGCGGCTCGACTGCTGAGTCCGGCGTGTTCGTGCGCGTCGGCATCGACCCGAACGGGGGCACGAATCCGTACGATCCCTCGGTGATCTGGGGCGCGCCCATCGCCCCGCACGATCGCTGGGAGACGGCCAGCGTCACCGCCACATCTGTGGGCCCGCTGGCGACATTCTGGATCTTCACCAGCCAGTCCTGGCCGAGCGACTTCAACAACCGCTGGTTCGACAACGCGTCGCTCACCACAGGCGGACCCGGTGGCGCAGCAGCAGGCGGCGGCGCACCGCCCACCGCCCGGCCAACTGCCGCCCTGCCCGCCCGCCAACCCGCCGACGCCAGCGGCGCTCAGTATCACGTACTCCAGCGCGGCGATACGCTCAGCGGAATCGCGGTGGTGTACGGCGTGTCGCTTCAGCGCGTATTCGACCTCAACGACCTGACGATGGCGACCGCGCGGCGCGTCCCTGTGGGCACGCGACTGCTCGTCCGCCCGGCCGGCGGCTGAGCCGCGCCAGCGAGGCAGCCACATGACCATCGCTTATGACGATTTCGACAAGGTGGATATCCGCCTGGGGCAGATCATCGCCGTGGAGGACTTCCCGCGTGCGCGCAAGCCTTCGTATCGGGTGCAGGTGGATTTCGGGCCGGAGCTGGGCACGCGCTGGTCGTCCGCGCAGATCACCACGTACACGCACGACGAGCTGATCGGGCGCCAGGTGGTGGCCGTGGTCAACTTCGCGCCGAAGAACATCGCCGGATTTCTGTCGGAGTGCCTGATCCTGGGCGTACCGATGGCCGATGGCAGCGTGTCGGTGCTCAGCCCGTCGCGCCCCGGCGTGATCGGCAGCCGGGTATTCTAGCGGGCGGCCATCTCCAGCAGCACGATGCGGTCGTGGCCGGCATAGTCGGGCAGCACGCGAGCCCGGCTGAACTGCGGGCCACCCGCCAGCGCCAGCGCCGCCGCGCCCTGCCCCGCGCCGATCTCCAGCAGCGCCAGCCCGCCTGGCCGCAGCGCATCCGGGAGCATGTCCAGCAGGCGGCGCACGAGCAGCAGCCCGTCTGGCCCGCCATCCAGCGCCAGCATCGGCTCCCAGCGGCTGACGGGCAGCGCTGCCGCCTCGTCTGTCGGGATGTATGGCAGATTGGCCATCACCAGATCGAAGCGCAGGCCGAGCGCCAGCGCCGGGCTGAGCAGATCACCCTGCAGAAACCGGATGGGCTGCGCCGCCGGCCAGCGCGCCGCATTGCGCCGGGCGACCGCAAGCGCCGCAGGGCTGGCATCAATCGCTGTCATGCGCGCCTGCGGCCAGTGCCGGGCGAAGCTGACCGCCAGGGCGCCGCTGCCCGTGCCGATGTCGACCACGTCGAGCGCAGCCTCCTGCGCCGCAGGGCGAGCGCGCGCCCACTCCAGCGCCGCTTCCAGCAGCAGTTCGGTCTCAGGACGCGGGATGAGCACATCCGGTGTGACCTCGAATTCCAGATCGTAGAAGCCGCGCCAGCCCAGCAGATAGGCGATCGGTTCGCCCGCCGCCGCGCGTTCCACCCAGCCGGCAAATCGCGACGCATGTTCGTCTGGGACGGGTGTTTCGCCGTACGCCAGCAGGAATGCGCGCGCATGGCCGGTGGCCGCGCCCAGCAGCAGATCGGCATCCAGCCCGGGCGTGGGCGAAGCCGCCATCAGGCGCTGCAGCGCCCAGCGGCGAAGATCGCGCACAGTGCGCAGCGCAGGTATCAACCGATCGGCATTCATGCGGCAACCCACTCGCAACCAGCAGTCATGAGGCTATTCTACACCCGTGCGCGGTACAGTCGGCAGCATGCTCCGCCCGCCCTGTCGCTGCGGGCCGGGCCTTCAGCGCCCCCGGTCGGCGAACTGACGCAGCCGCGCCGCCGTGTCCTCGGTCAGCGGGCGGCCATGCCCGAAGCACATCACGGCAGGGTCGAGCGCGGCCAGCCGGCGCAGCGAGCGCCAGTTCTCGGCCATGTCGGGCGTGAAGGCAGCGAAAGGCGGGCGCAGCCCTCCCGGCGGCAGATTGGCGATCACATCGCCCGTGATCAGGATCCGCCGATCCGGCTGCCACAGGCTGATATGGCCCGGCGAGTGCCCCGGCGTGAATACCGCCTGCAGCCCGCCCAGCGCCTCCGGGATCACATCGCCATCGGCCAGCTCGCGATCGACCGGCGTGCCCGGCAGCGGCCCCAGCCTGCGCCATGTCAGGCGCGCCAGCAGCGGCAGCGATGCCGGCTCCGGAACCGGTACAGCAGCCTTGCCCTCGATATAGGGCCGCTCGACATACGAGGCGATCACCTCCGCCCCCGTCGCCTCATGGAGCGCCGGCAGGCCGCCGACGTGGTCCGAGTGGGCATGCGTGATGAGGATGCGGCGCACATCGCCCGGCCCACGCCCGTGCGCGCGCAGCTGGCTGAGGATTTTCGGCGCGGCGGAAGCGATTCCCGTGTCGATGATGCTCACGCCATCGGCATCTTCGGTCAGGTACACCCGACCAGCGAACAAACCCGTGAAGGTGAAGAGTCCCGGAACAATCTGCTGCATCATTCCCCCTGATTTCTGTGGCTCCATCTCGCCGATTGAGCACCAGATGCGCACAACCCATGCGCGCCCCCGCCGCTAGAAGCCGGTGGTCTCCGGACGGCGGTAGCGGATCATGCGCTGCAGCGCCTTGAGCTCCAGCGGCCAGTCGTACCACTCCAGCCGGTAACGCCAGCCGCTCAGCGCCTTCAGCAGATGGCGGTAGTGGCCCGTCAGCCGCAGGTCCGTCACGGTCGGATAGTAGGCGTTGACCACCGCCTCGAAGTTCCGCACGCGCTGGCGCACGCTGTCGCGGAACCACGGCGTGCCCGGGTCGCGCCGCAGCGCGAAGGTCGCCCACTCATCGCTGGCCCACTGCTCCAGCGTGTCCGGAAAACGAAAGCCGAGCTTCTCAGCCTCATCCAGCAGGATGGAGCCTTCCTGCGGCACCGGCGTGTAGATATACAGGATCAGCTCCGTCGCCGGGTTGATCTGCTTGATCGTTCGGATGAAGCGGATGGTCGTCTCGATGTCCTCACGCGGGTCTGGCGGGTTGCCCAGCACAAACGACAGCTCCGGCACGATGCCATACTGCTTCATGCGCTCGACCAGCGCCAGCGTCGCACTACTGCTGCTCCTGCCACCCTTGTTCATGCGCCGCAGCGTTTCATCGTCGCCACTCTCCGCGCCGACGAAGATCATGCGCGCGCCGCTCTTCTGCATCTTCTCCCAGGTCGCGTCGCTGTAGCTCATCAGCGTATCGACGCGGCCCAGCCCCCACCACGATAGGCCCCTGCCGGTGATGCGCTCGGCGAACTCTGCTGTGCGGCCCTCGTGCACGAAGAAGTCCATATCGTGGAACTCCAGCCCGTCGATGCCCCAGCGCTGCTGCAGGTGCATGGCGATGTCCGCCACGCGCTCGGCGCTCTCCGGGATCCAGCGGCGGTTGGCCAGCGCCACCACCGCGCAGAAGTTGCACGCGAACGGGCAGCCGAAGCTGGTGTTGTGGTTCAGCACACGACTGCCCAGGTAACTGCTGCCGACATAACGGCTGACATCCAGCCGGTCATAAGGGAACCACGGCAGCGTGTTGAGCGGCACCATCGGCGCGCGCGGATTGACATGCGGCCCGCCATTGCTGTAGCCGAGCGAGGGGATGTCGTGCAGCGCGCCACCCTGATGCAGCCGGTCGACGAACTGGCGAAATGGCGCTTCGCCCTGCCCCTGGATGATGTAATCCACACAGTCGCTGTTGAGGATGACATCGCTGTGCTGCGTCGGGAAGTAGCCACCCCACAGGATGGTCAGGCCGGGCAGCGCCGCCTTGACGCGCTTGCACACCGCCACCGCCTGGCGAAGCTGCGGGCCGGGCATCACTGAGACCGCCAGCAGGCGCGCGCGGGTCGCCTGCGCCCGCTCGATGATCGCGGCGGCCGGATCTGCCACCAGATTACCGTCGATGAACTCGACATCGTAGTCTTCAGCGATGACAGCAGCCACCGACAGCAGCGAAAGCGGCAGGCGCTGTTTGCCGGGCGATGTGCTGATGGGATTGTAGAACAGCACTGTATGGCGCATGGTGATTCGACTCCCGGCGGTGTGGCCGCGGACACTGCGGCTATTGTGGACACATTCGCGCCGCGGCGCAAGCCAGCCTCAGGCGGCCCTGTCGCAGTGCCCGCCGACGCCGTATACTCTGCGCATGACGAGTCTTCCTGTGCTTTCCCTCGACGCCCGCTGGCGGGTGGAGTACTTCGAGCTCGACCCCGACCTGTATGAGTTCGGCAGCACTGGCCAGCCGGTCGAGTCGCTGATGGGCTGGTGCTGCGAAGGGCGCTACGACGAAGGCTGGGCGGCGTGGTTGCGCCACACCTTCTGGCTGGAGCCGCTGGACGCCTGCGTGAACTACGTGCTGGAGATCCCCGCTGCGCCCGGCCGCACTGTACTCTACGTCAACGGCCGCCGGCTGGGGGAGTTCGACGGCGCGCGCCCCTTCCGCTTCGACATCACCGACTACGTCGCGCTGGAAGACAACTGGATCGGCCTGCGCGTGGAGTGCGGGCCTTGCCTGGCCGGCGCGCGCTTCGGCGAAGTCCGCCTGCGCACCGTGCCCTGCGACACATAAGGGTGCATTCTCCCCGTGCGCGGGGGACCTTGCACCCGCTCGCGCACCCTGAAATTGACGCCTGCGCACTCCGTTCGTACAATGGTCCGCTGTCCGTCCGAACAGCGCACAGGTCATGCACGCCATGCAGTATCACATTTACACCTTTGGCTGCCAGATGAATACTGCCGACTCGCAGCGGCTGGCCTCTGAGCTGGAACGCATGGGCCACCATGCCACCGAGAACGCCGACGAGGCCGATATCGTCGTCGTCAACACCTGCGTCGTGCGCCAGCAGGCGGAAGACCGCGCGTTTGGCCGCCTCGATCTGCTGCGCGAGGTCAAGCGCCAGCAGCCGGAGAAGATCATCGGCGTGATGGGCTGCATGGTGGGCGTGCGCGATGCGCTGGCGCTGCGCAAGCGCCTGCCCTACGTCGACGTGTTCATGCCGCCCAGCGAGCCGGCCCCGATGGTCGACTTTCTGCGCAGCCGCATGAGCGAAGCCGAGACGCTGGCCTGGGAAGCGCGCCAGCGCGACCAGCGCGACCGCATCCAGGATGGCGATCTGGTGCTGCCCACGCACGAACAGGGCAGCCTGGTGAGCGCGCACGTGCCGGTGGTCTACGGCTGCTCGCACGCGTGCTCGTTCTGCATCATCCCCTTCCGCCGCGGTGTGGAACGCAGCCGCAGTGTGGGCGAGATCGTCGCGCATGTGCGTAGTCTGGGCAAGCAGGGCGTGAAGGAGATCACCCTGCTCGGCCAGATCGTCGACCGCTACGGCAAGGATGTGCCCGACGGCCCCGATCTGGCGGACCTGCTGCGCATCGTGCATCAGGCGGCGGAGGAGACCGGCGTGCTGCGCATCCGCTTCCTCACCAGCCACCCCAACTACATGACGGACAAGCTGCTCGATACCGTCGCTGCCCTGCCCCGCGTCATGCCCCACATCGAAGTGCCGGTGCAGGCGGGTGATGATACCGTGCTGGAGAACATGAAGCGCGGCTACACCACCCAGCAGTACCGCGAGCTGATCGGGCGCATCCGCGAGCGCATTCCGGATGTCGCGATCCATACCGATATCATCGTCGGCTTCTGCGGCGAGACCGACGCGCAGTTTCAGAAGACATACGATCTGCTGGCCGAGCTGCGGCTGGACAAGGCGCATCTTGCCCGCTACAGCCCACGCCCCAACACCGTCAGCGAGCGCCGCATGGTGGACGACGTGCCGGATGAGGAGAAGGAGCGCCGCTTCTTCGCCCTCGATCACCTGATGGCGCAGATCGTCGCCGAGAAGAACGCGCGCTATCTCGGCGAGACCGTCGAGGTGCTGGTCGAAGAGATTCACAAGGGCAAGTGGCGCGGGCGCACGCCGCAGAACAAGCTGGTCTTCTTCGAGGACGGCGACGCAGACTGGAAAGGCCGCCTGGCGCAGGTGCAGGTCACCTGGACGGGGCCGTGGAGCATGCAGGGGCGACTGGCGGATGGCGCTACCCCCACCGCCCACGCCGAGCCGCTGCTGGTGTTCGCGGGCTGAAGGGCGATCTTCATTGGGAGCATGCCCGTTTATAGCGTATACTACAGCACACAGCATTCCGTCTTCAGGTGTGTGCTGCTGCCATGCCGGCACGCCTGACCTGACTGGAGGATGAGGCCACATGCCACCGCAGAAAAGCGGGTTCTACTATCCCAACAAATTTGCACGTCTCACCATCGCTGCGATGGAAGATGTGATGGGTCGCAATGGGCTGAACGCCATCCTCACGCTGGCCGGCCTGAACAGCTATCTCGACAATTTGCCGCCAGACAATCTGGAAAAGCAGTTTGACTTCGCCGATTTCACCGCGCTCAACGTCGCGCTGGAAGAGATGTTTGGTCCGCGCGGAGGCCGCGGCCTGGCGCTGCGTGCTGGCCGGGCGATCTTCGCCGGCGGCTTGCGCTCGTTCGGCGCGCTGGCCGGCGTGGGCGATCTCGCCTTCAAGGTACTGCCGCTCAACGCCAAGCTGCGTGTCGGTGTGCCAGCCATGGCCAACATCTTCTCGCAGTTCTCCGATCAGATTTCCAACGTGCACGAGGAAGGCAGCGACCGCATCATCTACACCCTCGAACGCTGCCCGATGTGCTGGCAGCGCAAAGTGGACAGGCCGGTATGCTTCATGGGCCAGGGCCTGCTGCAGGAGGGATTGCGCTGGGTCTCTGGTGGGCGCGAATTCAAAGTCGACATGACCACCTGCATCGGCAAGGGGGATGACATGGGCCGCTATGTCATCTACAAGGAACCACTGCCCTGAGCCGCCAACCACACCCCACCAGAATGTGCTTGCGCTACGCATGAGACGCCTGCCCGCGCTGCACTCTGTTCGGCGCAGCGCCCCGGCTTGTGTTAGAATGCGCGTCAGGGGCTAGTGTACGGCCTTGCAGCCAAAGGGTGTTGCCATGCGGTTCCGCACTCATCGCCTGGGGACTACGCGCGCGCTCGCTGGAGCGCTCATCGTGGCGTCGCTGCTGCTGAGCGCCTGCAACCTCATCAGCCAGCGCGAAAATCAGCAGAATCTGGACCGGACGGCCACGGCGCAGGCCAGCAACCGCCCGACCATCGCCATCATCTCGCCGCCGAACGGCGCAGAATTCACCGTCGGCTCGCCCGTGCTGATCAACGTGACTGCCAGCGACAGCATCGGCGTCACCCGCGTCACGCTCTCCGTCGCCGGTCAGGTGATCGATAGCCAGCAGTCCGAAGCCCCCAACGGCAGCCCCACGCTGAACGCGCTGCTCGACTTCACCCCGCAGCAGGTCGGCACGATCACGCTCTCTGCGGTGGCCGCGCGCGGCAGCGTCACCAGCGATCCGGCCATCATCCAGATCAACGTGCGTGAGAACCCGGCCGCCGTCACCGCCACGCTGCCGCCGCAGCCGATCCCATCGATCAACCCTAACGATCCCACCTGCCGCGCGCTGGTCAAGGTCGGCCTGAACGTGCGCACCGGCCCTGGCACGGTCTACCCGGTCATCACCACGCTGGCCGCAGGTTCGGTCGTGCCGATCATCGGCCGCACCGCCGCCAATGACTGGTGGCAGGTGCGCATCAACATGACCACCATCGGCTGGATCAATGCGCCCTTCACCGATGTCTATGGCAACTGCACGCTCGTCCCGATCGTCCAGCCGCCGCCCACGCCCACCGGCAGCGCGCCGACGGCCACCTTCACGCCGCCGCCGCCCACCAACACGCTCACGCTCACGCCGCAGCCGCCCACCGCTACGGCCACGCCCGGCCCCGCCGATCTCGTGCTCAGCAGCATCGTCGGGCCGAACTCGGTCACGCTGGGCCCGGGCAACGCACCCGTCAGCGTCGCCTTCTCGATCACGGTCACCAACACCGGCCAGTCCGCTGCCGGCCAGTTCACCACGACGCTCGGCATTGTCAGTGTCGGCACACCGCAGTCGGTCGGTGTGGTCGCCAATCTGCTGCCCGGGGAAAGCATCGTACTCAGCGGCACGCTGACGTTTACGGCCGCTGGGTCGTTCACCGTGATCGCCCAGGCGGACAGCCTGAACCAGATCACGGAGATCAGCGAAGTCAACAACACGGGCACAGTGATCGTCAACGTCGGCGCAGCGCCCTGAGGCGCCGCCAGCATGAGAGGGCAGCTGCGTTGAGAAATTCGTGCCGGCTGCCCGCTTGTCCGTACTGAGGTCGAGGGAATACTTCTGGTATGGCCACGACAATTCTGCTCATCCATCGTCAGCTTGCGTTCGCCGTATCGCTCAAGCAGTCGCTTGAACGCACTGGCGCGTATGACGTGCATCCCTTCACCAGCGCCAGCACAGCAGTGGAGTATCTCAGCACGCATCCGCAGGACCTGGCGATCGTCGATTTCGAGATGGCCTCGGCCACCGGGGATGAGATCGTCGTACTACTGCGCGATACCCAGACCGATATCCCCATCATTGCCACGCCAGTCATCCCGGAATCGTTGGTCAGCGCGCTAAGATTACAGGGCTGCATGGAAGCGCGTTTCAGCTCGCAGGATATCCTGCCGCTGATCGAGAAGATCCTGCTCAGTCGGCGGCCTGGCGCTATCCCTCTCTCCGGAGAAAGCGATTCCTCGCGCTCCGGCCTGCTCACGCGCGTTATCGAGCAGAAGAAGACCGACGTGCTGCCCAAGACGCGCGAGCGCAAGCGCGAGCCGCTGCCTGAAGACAGCGATCTGCCGCCGCCGCCAGACCCCGACATGCCTGCAACAGCGCTGAGTACTTCTGACTTTGGCTGGGCAGAGAATGATGACGATCAGCCGGGCACAGACCAGCTCCCGCTGCTGGGCGCGGAGCCACCTGACCGCCCCAGGTCAAGCGCCCCCACAAATCGCCTGCCAAGTCCGCCGCAGGCGCAAATCGAATTCGACTGGCCCGGCGAAGATGAGGACATAGCGCCTTCGTCGCCGCCCGATGCTTCCGTGCGCAGCACGCAGGAATTCTCTGGGGTGAACCCTTCGGAGTTGTTCGCTGACTTCGACCAGTGGTCTGGCCCTGAAGAGCCCACTTTCACGACCTCAGGCGACGATCAGCTCGGCGATTTTGGCGATATCAGCTTCGATGCACTGCTGGCTGGGCTGGATCAGCCCGAAGCGCCAGAGCCGCCCCAACGCGACCGCTTCGCCAACCTGATGGACAGCATGCGCCCCGCCGAACAGGAGCGGCCCCCGCTGCCCGCCCGCCAGCCTTACGTCGAGCTCAACCTGTCCAGCAGCATGGACTCGCTGCTGGGCGAAATCGAACGCCGCCGCGCCACCGCCGAGGAAGCGCCGCCGCCTGAGCTTCCTGAAGACCTGACGCTGCAGGTTGAGGAAGAAGAGGAAGAGACGCGCAAGCGCGTGACCGAGCGCCTTGCTCTGGAGGAACCGCCTCAGCCCGGCTTCGAGGACAGCGGAACCGTAGGCGATCTGTTCACCGGCGTCAACGACACCAGCTTCCAGAACGTCCTCTCGATTCTGCGTGGCGAGCCCACCCGCGAAGAAGCACCGCGGCCCGTCGATCGTGAGGATACCGAAGACTTCCTGGCGCAGATCGTCGCTGGCATCCAGCAGGATGACGAAGACGACTATCCAGCCGATGCGCCCGACCCCGACAGCGTCGCTCAGCGCGTTGAGTATGATTTTGATGCGCTGCCTGCCATCGAGGACGCTGCAGAGCCGGAACAGGACACACCTGCACGCATCATCCTGCAGAATGCCACGTCCAACACTGGCGATGTCTCGATCGATGCGCTGCTGCAGAGCATCGAGGAGCAGCTTCCTGAGCACCGCCCGAAGGTCCGGCCGCTGCCATCCTGGACGGAAAAAGAGCCAAAGCGCAGGACTTCGCTGTTCAACCGCCTTGGCCTGAAGGCCGAGCCGCCTGCGATGCCCGACTCGCTGCCCGAGCCTGTGTTCGTGCAGCCGCCCGCCGCCAGCGCGGACCTGACCGTGCCGCATGCCCCGCCGCCACCCCAGCCTGAAGCAGAAGTCGAAGTTGATTTTGACGCACTGCTCGAGGCACAGCCCGCAGACAGCGGCCTGACCGACCTGACCGTGCCGCATGCGCCAGCATCCGCGCAGTCCACGCTCGAGTCCCAGATCGACTTTGACGCGCTGTTCGAGGCAGAGTACACGCCGGATGGCGCTGACGAGCAGGATGATGCCTACGACTCCTACGATCAGACCACCATCGCCGGCGCCAGCCAGCCACCGATCGGGGAGAGCACGTTCGACGAAACCGAGATGCTGCCCGATCCCTGGGCGATCGACGACGACGACTGGGCACGGCTGACAGCGGAGTTCACCGCGATTGACGGCACGTCCGAGGACGGGTTTGCCACGCCGGCCAGCGACGTGCCCGATGACGGCGACAGCCTGCTGGCATACGAAGCCGAGACGCTCGAGCCCGGCCAGATCACCCCTGTGATGACCACCAACCTGGCCGCTGCTGACCTGCTGCCGCCAAAACCGGCACAACCGGAACCCGCAGCGTCGGCACCAGCGCTGCCGGACACGCTGCCTGAGCTGCAGCCAGTCGCCACACCGGCGCAGCCTGCTGCCCGGCTCGCCGCCGAAGAGCCGCCGCGCATGGCGGGCTACGACACCGAATTTGACCGCATGGCGACGTTCGCCTTCGCCCCGGTCAGCGAAGAAGCGGTCGCGCTCGACAGCACACACATCGACGATCCGTACGTCGCCCAGCTCGCGCTCAACCTCACCGACGTCTCGCTGGAGCTGACCGCCGATGGCAGCCTGCTCTCGCGCGGTGGCGAAATCATCGCCTATGCCGGCCGCATGGCGCGCGCCGAGATGAGCGAACTGCGCGAAATCCTGGGCAATGACTGGGACGCCCGCCCCGAAGAGGCGCGCATCCGCTTTGTCAATCTGCCCGCCAGCGGCAAAGACTACATGGTCTACACGCGCCGCACCGTGGATGATCTCAGCCTGACGCTTATCTTCTCCGGCGAGACGCCGCTGCGCGATATCCGCCAGCAGGGCAAGCGCCTGATCGCCGCCTTGCGCGCCGTGCCCGAAGCCGCCCCACCGCCCAAAGCCGTGCCCGAAGCGCTGATTGGGGCCGACACCACTGTCGGCATGGCGATCGAGACCCCGCTGGAGCCTGTACAGCGCACGCCCTTCGCCTATGTGTGGCTGCTGCGCGCAGCGGACTCGTCCCTGCCCACCCCCACCGCACAGGCGATCGTCAGTGGGCTGAATGTGCAGCTTCGCGAGCAGGCATGGCAGGTGCACGATCTGCGCGCCGCCGACGAGTATGTGTATGTGCTGGCCGATGTGCCCGGCGAAGAACCACCGCAGCACATCGCGCGCGAGCTCAAACGCCGCGCCGGCCTGATCGCCAGCGCGCAGAACCGCGCCTTCAGCCCGGACGACATGTGGGCCGAGAGCTATCTGGTCGTCACGCCGGGCCGGCCGCTGCAGCAGGACGAGATCCAGCAATTCATCGCCTTTGAGCGCATGTTCTGATCGCGCTATAATCCGCTCATCTGTTCGGTTCCACACTGCGGCAGCTGTGTGCCCGCCCGTGTTGTGAAAGGCGGAACGTCATGCCACGCCCCCTGTTCTACATGCTCGACGGCCACGCGCTGGCCTATCGCCATTACTACGCCAACACCGGCCGGCCATTCGTCACCACCACCGGCATCGTCACCAGCGCCGCCTACGGCTTCACCCGCACGCTGGTGGACGTGCTGGAGAAGGAGCGCCCGCTCTACATGGCGGTGGCCTTTGACGAGGGGCTGAGCGGACGCGAAGAGTACTTCCCGGACTACAAGGCCCACCGCGAGGCTGCCCCGCCGGACTTCGAGAGCCAGATGCCCATCATCCGCGAGATCGTGCAGGCCTTCGGGCTGCGCCTGCTCACCGATGGGGGCAAGGAAGCAGACGACCTGATCGGCACGGTCTCGCGCTGCGCGGTGGAGCACGGCGCCGATGTGGTGATCTACTCCGGCGATCGCGATCTGCTGCAGCTTCTCGACGACCACACGCACGTCCGGCTGTACATCCCGCAGGCCGGCGTGCCCGACGAGATGTGGGACAGCGCGCACTTCCGCGAGCGCTACGGGCTGGAACCGCTGCAGCTCATCGACCTCAAGGCGCTGGAAGGCGATACCAGCGACAACATCCCCGGCGTGGCCGGCATTGGCCGCAAGGGCGCGACCGCGCTGCTGCAGCAGTTCGGCTCAATCGAGGCGATCTACGCCGGCCTTGACCAGATCCGCCAGAGCACGCGCAGCAAGCTCGAAGCGGGCCGCGAGTCGGCGGCGGTGAGCAAGCGCCTGGCGACCATCCACCGCGATCTGCCGCTGCCCTTCTCGCTGGAGGCGTATCGCGTCGGTGAGCCGGACCGCGAGGCGCTGATCGCGCTGCTGCGCAAGCTGGAGTTCAACAGCATCCTGCGCCAGTTCGAGAAAAGCGCCGCAGCACCCACAGGCCGCCCGGCTGCTCCGCAGCAGATCTCGATGTTCAGCGAGGCGCTGCCCAGCCCTCCCGTCCCGGAAACTCCCGCGCTGTATCCGACGATCATCGTCGACAGCGCCGACGCGCTGCACGCGCTGATGCTGGCGCTGCGCAGCGCGAAGCGCATCGCCTTCGACACCGAGACCACCGGCACGGACCCGCTTCGCGCGGATCTCGTCGGCATCTCGCTCAGCATCGACGGACAAACCGGCTACTACCTGCCGCTCGGCCATCGCGAAGGCGTGCAGCTCTCCATCGAGGAAGCGCTGGCGGCGCTGCGCCCGGCCCTGACCGACCCGGCCATCCCCAAGGCCGCGCACAACGCCGACTTCGACGCGCTGGTGCTGCACCAGTACGGGCTGGAAGTCACGCCGATCGCCTTCGACACCATGATCGCCGAGTGGATGCGCGATCCGCTCAGCCAGTACCTCGGGCTGAAGCGGCTGGCGGGCCGAGATCTGCATGTCATCATGACGGAGATCAGCGAACTGATCGGCACAGGCAAGACGCAGATCACCATGGATGCCGTGCCCATCGCCCAGGCAGCCCCGTATGCCGCTGCGGATGCCGTCGTCACGCATCAGCTCGTCGACAAGCTGGAGGGCGACCTGGAGCACATCGCTGCGCAGCGGCCAGACGTCGATCCGCTGTGGCACACGCCCGCGCCGCCCACAGTGCTGGATGTCTACCGCGAGATCGAGATACCGCTCGTGCCCGTGCTGATGCGCATGGAAGAGGCCGGCGTGCTGGTCGACACCGCCTTTCTCGCCACGATGAGCCAGCGACTGCAGGAGATGTGCCGCGCGCTGGAAGAAGAGATCTACAGCCTGTCGGGGGGGGGCGCGTTCAACATCAACAGCCCCCGGCAGCTCAACGATGTGCTGTACGGCAGGCTCGGGCTGCGCGCCGAAGGTGTGCGCAAGACCACGCACGGCTTCTCCACCGCCGCCGATGTGCTGGACGGTTTGCGCGGAGAGCACCCGATCATCGACCGCATCCTGAACTACCGCGAGCTGACCAAACTGCGCGGCACCTACGTCGATGCACTGCCCGCGCTTATCCACCCGCGCACCGGCCGGCTGCACACCAGCTTCAACCAGACGGGCACGAGCACCGGCCGGCTGAGCAGCAGCAACCCCAACCTGCAGAACATTCCCATCCGCACCGAGACTGGCCGCGAGGTGCGCGCCGCCTTCATCGCGCGGCCAGGCTGGAAGCTGCTCTCCGTCGACTACAGCCAGATCGAGCTGCGCGTGATGGCGCATGTCACCCGCGAGCCCACGCTGCTCGATGCCTTCCAGCGCGGGCAGGACATCCATGCCGCCACCGCCGCCATCGTCTATCGCATCCCCGTCGAGCAGGTGACCAAGACCCAGCGCATCTTCGCCAAGCGCGTCAACTTCGGCATCCTCTACGGCATGGGAGCCTTCCGCCTCGCGCGCGACAGCGACCTGACGCTGGCCGAAGCGCAGCACTTCATCGACGAGTACTTCGCCAGGCTGCCCGGCGTGCGCAGCTATCTCGATCAGGCCAAACGTCTGGCCTACGAGACCGGCGCGCTGACCACGCTGTTCGGGCGCAGGCGCACCTTCCCGGCCCTGCACGGCTCTGGCAACCGCAACCTGCGCGCGGCGGCGGAACGCGAAGCGATCAACATGCCCATTCAGGGGACAGCCGCCGATATCGTCAAGCGCGCGATGATCCGCCTCGATGACGCGCTGCGCCAGCGGCGCTCGCCGGCGCGCATGCTGCTGCAGGTACACGACGAACTCGTGCTGGAAGTCCCGGACGAAGCGCTGCACGAGACCACTGCGCTGGTGGTGCAGGTGATGGAGAGCGCCGCCGAACTGGCCGCCCCGCTGCGCGCCAACGCCGCCTGGGGCGACAACTGGCGCGACCTGACCGACGCCGGCTGAGCGCAGATCGCCCCGGCAGGGGGAAGGACGGGCTGTCCGCCCTTCCCCGCCAGCAGGTTAGCGACGCAGGCTGACCACGTCTTCCCAACGACCGCTGTCCCATGAGCGCACGATCGCGGCGTGCACGTTGGCCACCGCCAGCGCCTCCGCGAAGCCCGGCGCATGCGGCTGACCATCTGCCACCGAGCTGAGGAACTGATAGCCCTCGATCACCTTGAGGTCCTCATAGCCGATGCCGTTGCCATCGCCCGGCACAAACGCGCTGTGGTTGGGATAGCGTTCCCCGCTGACCACGCGCACATACCCATCGTGCCCGCCGTCGGCGTCCGGCTGGTACAGCGAGAGCTCATTCATGCGCTCGAAGTCCCATGCGAATGCGCCGCCGGAGGCGCTGGCCTCGAAGGCGAACTGGCTCTTGGGGCCCACCAGTGCGCGGCTGGCCTCGATCATGCCGACCGCGCCGCTCTCGAACTCCACCAGCGCGGCCACGAAGTCCTCGTTCGTCACCGGCCCGGTGGGGTCGCCCGGGTGGCCGGCGCCGTAGTGCGTGCCCTTGCCCGGCACAGGCAGCGGACGCTCGAAGATGTACTGATGCTTGTGCGCGTTCACGCGGCGGATCGGGCCGGCCATCACATGCGTCATGTCGACGACATGCGACAGCAGATCGCCCAGCGCGCCAGAACCGGCGATCTCGCTGTCGAACCGCCACGACAGCAGCCCCAGCGGGTTGGCGCCATACATGCTGAAGAATCGCCCGTGCCAGTGCTGCAGCTTGCCCAGCGCGCCGCTGCTGAGCAGCCGGTGCGCATGCTGCACCATCGGCGCCCAGCGGTAGTTGTAGCCCACGCCGCTGATCACGCCGGCAGCGCGCGCCGCCGCTTCCACCTCGGCAGTCTCCTCCGGCGTGCGCCCGACGGGCTTCTCGCAGAAGATGTGCTTGCCGGCCGCAGCGGCGGCCCGCACGATCTCGACGTGCTCGTTGTTGGGCGTGCAGATGTTGACCACCTCAATCTCCGGATCGGCGATTACCTCGCGCCAGTCCGTCGTGCTGCGCTCGAAGCCCAGCAGCGTGCGGGCGTTCTCGGCCCGCGCTGCCACCGTATCCGAGCACGCCACCAGACGGGGGCGAATGCCCGCCTCCGGAAATCGCAGCGGCACCTGCAGATAAGAGCGGCTGTGCGCCTGCCCCATCCAGCCCATGCCAATCACACCGATCGCGATCTGCTTCATCGTTGCTCCCCTGTCGTCTTTCCTGCGTCTACCACGGTCGTTCACCAGCCGCCGCGCGCGCCGCAATCGCATCGATCGCGGGCACAGCGTCCAGCAGCGTATCCACCACCACATGCGCGCCTGCAGCCCGCAGCCGCGCGTGCACCTCTTCCAGCCGGGCCTCCAGCTCGGCGGCGGGCAGCGCGGCCACTTCCGCCTCCGTCAGCCCCAGCTCATTGCCGCACTTCGCCAGCCCGATCGCCCACATGCCAGCGTTGCGCGCCTCATCGATATCGCTGATCGTGTCGCCGATCTTCACGAACGCCTGCATCGGGTAGACGTCGAGCCGCTCGGCATTGCGGAAGGCCATCCACGGCGCAGGACGCCCGCCGCGCACCTCGTCCGGGCACACGATCGCATCCGGCGTGTAGCCCTGCGCCGCTGCAGAGGCCGCCAGCGGGGCCATCATCGCCCGCGTGTAGCCAGTGTCGGAGCCGATCTTCAGGCCGCGCGCGCGCATCATCTCCACCGCCTGCGCCGCGCCCGGGATCAGCCGGTCATGCCGCTCGATCACCGCGATCTGGCGCGGGATGAACGCCTGATACAGCCTCTCGACCTCCGCCTCGGCCGGCGCGCTGCCATGCACCGCCTGCCAGCGGGCCGCCACCGGCGCGTCCATCAGCACCGCACGAATGTGATCGCGCTTGAACAGGCCCATCGGCCGGCGTGCTTCCGCCGTCGAAATCATCACGCCCTGCTCCGCGAACAGCTCGATGAACACCTGCGCCGGGCCGATGCAGCCGTAATCGACCGTCGTCCCCGCCCAGTCCAGCAGCACTGCGCGCACCTGCGTCATGCGCGAAGCCCCCTGCTCCCCTGCACTCCAGCCACCCACCGCCCCTTTCACGAGATGCCGTCGCCACCCCGCTGATTATGACGCGTGCTGTGCCGCGAGGAAACCCGCCCATCCCTGCGCGGGCGCGGCCATGCCGCCCTTGCGCGCAGCACATCCGGCGCTACAGTAGAGTTCTGAAGCATCCTGAAAGCATGGAGGGCCCGTCCGATCGCCGCGCATAGGTCCATCCCGATCATCATCGTCACCGGCTTCCTCGGCGCCGGCAAGACCACCCTGCTCAATCACGTGCTGCACACCGATCTGGGGCTGCGCGTGGCAGTGCTGGTCAACGACTTTGGCGCGATCAATATCGACTCGCAGCTCATCGTCGGCGTGGAAGGCGAGACCATCAGCCTGGCCAACGGCTGCATCTGCTGCAGCATCCGGGGCGATCTGCTGCAGGCGGTCATGCGCCTGCGCCTGCATCCCCAACCGCCGGAACTGATCGTCATCGAGACCAGCGGAGTCTCCGACCCGGCGCAGGTGGCGGCCACGTTCGCTGCGCCGGAAGCCCGCGCACACTTCCGCGTCGACAGCATCATCACGGTCGTCGACGCCGAACAGGGCGGCGCACGGCTGGAAGGCGAGCACTACTTCCTCGCGATGGAACAGATAGGCGTGGCCGATATCGCCATCCTCAACAAGGTCGACCTGGCCACGCCGCAGGCGCTGGAGGAGATCCGCGCCTGGGTGCGCGAGATCGCTCCGCGCGCCCGCCTGCTGGAGACCAGCCACGGCCAGGCGCCGCTGCCCCTGCTGATCGGCGTGGGCCGCTTCGACCCAGAGCGGCTGGCGCAGCACCCCGCGCGCGAGCGCCATGTGCATGAGGCCGGCGCCGACACCGATCATCCGCACGATCATCACGCTGTGTTCGAGACGTGGAACTGGCACAGCGAGGAAGCCCTCGCATGGCCCGCGCTGCAGCGGGCCGTCGACCGTCTGCCGCTGGCGATCTACCGCGCGAAGGGCATCGTGTATGCCGCCGAGTTCCCGGAGCGCCGCGTCATCCTGCAGGTGGTCGGCCAGCGCGTGACGCTGGAGATGGGCCAGCCGTGGGGCGAACAGACGCCCGGTTCGCAGATCGTGGTGATCGGCGCGCACGGCGGGGTGGATGCGCCGGCGCTGCAGCGTCTGTTCGACGACGCGCTGGCCGCCCGCCAGCCGGGCGGGGCGCTGCAGCGGCTGACGAGCGACATGCGCAGCTGGCTGCGCGGGCGGCGCTAGCGCACGCCGAAGGCGAACACCGCCGTATGCTGATACAGCGCCCCCGGCCGCAGGATGCTGGAGGGAAAGCCCGGCTGGTTGGGCGCATCCGGAAAGTCCTCGGTCTCCAGGCAGAAGCCGCTGTGCCGGGCGCAGCCCAGGCCGCCGTGGCCGATCACCGTGCCATCGAGGAAGTTGCCCGTGTAGAACTGCACCGCAGGCTGCGTGGCGGCCAGCGTCATCGTGCGCCCGCTGCCCGGCTCAAACACGCTGGCGACCGGCGCCAGCCGCGCGCTGCCCGGGTTGACCACGAAGGCGTGATCGATGCCGCCGTTGGCCAGCGTGAGCTGGGCGTGCGTCGCGGTCAGTGCGTCGCCGATGCGCCTGGGCGTGCGAAAGTCGAACGGCGTGCCCTCCACCGGCGCGCGCTCCCCCGTCGGGATCAGACGGGCGTCGACCGGCAGATAGGCGTCGGCATGCAGGCGCAGCTCGTGATCGTCGATGCGCCCGCTGCCCGCCAGGTTGAAGTAGGCGTGGTTGGTCAGGTTGACCGGCGTCGGCGCGTCCGCCAGCGCAGCATATTCGATCTGCAGCGTCATGGCATCGGCCAGGATGTAGGCCACCGTCACGTTCAGGTTGCCCGGAAAACCTTCCTCGCCGTCGGCGCTGGCGTAGCGAAACTGCACTGCATCCGCCCCGTGCACCGCGCCCGCCTCCGCAGACCAGTGGCGCTTGTCGAAGCCCTGCAGACCACCATGCAGGCTGTTGACGCCGTTGTTCTGCGCCAGCGTGTACGCGCGGCCGTCCAGCGTGAAGCGCCCGCCAGCGATGCGATTGGCGAAGCGGCCGACCGTCGAGCCGAAGTACGGATGCACGCCGTAGTACCCCGCCGGGTCGTCGAAGCCCAGCGTGACTTCAGCGCGCCGGCCGCCCCGATCGGGCGCCTGCAAACTGGTGAGCGTCGCGCCATAGCTGAGCACGGTGAAGCGGATGCCCTCCTGCCCACCCAGCGTGTACGCGCGCACGGGAACGCCACCGGGCCCCGTGCCAACCTCCTGAATTGTGACGGTCACTGCACCCTCTCCCTTATATGCGCGTGCTGCCGCGCCCGTTCAGCCTGCCCCCGGCGCGGCCCAGCCCTGCGATGCGAACCACGCCACCGTGCGGGCGCGCGCCTCTTCCAGCGATATGATCGGTTGATAACCCAGCTCGCGCGCTGCCCGGTCCGACACAAACCAGATATCCGACGTCAGGCTGTGCGCGGCATACGGCGTGACTTTGGCCATCTCGGTCGTCTCGCTGGGCGACAGCCGGTAGCGCAGCGCGTTGATCCGCGCCGAGCCCGTGACCAGCGCTGCAGGCACACTGCGCGTGATGGGCGGATAGCCGAGCGCCTCCACCATCGGCAGCAGGAAGTCGAAGAAGTTGGCCGGCGGGCTGTCGGTGATGAAGTAGGCCTGTCCCGCCGCCGCGCCGCCCGGCCGCAGCGCATCCGCCGCCAGCAGATGGGCATACGCGAGATTGCCGACGTACACATGCGAGTAGCGTGTGTGCCCGCTGCCGATGCGCGTCAGCTTGCCCTGCCGCACCTGCTCGATGATGGTGGGCAGGCGGTGCCGGTCGAACGGGCCGAAGATGCCCGGCGGGCGAATGGCGGTCGTGAGGAGGCCCGCCGTGCCGCTGGCGGCCAGCACACGCTGCTCCGCCTCGATCTTGGTCTCGCTGTAGAAGTCGAGCGGATGCGCCGAGTATGGCAGCGTTTCATCGCCGGCGATGATCGGCCTGCCGTTGATCACCACGTCGATCGAACTGGTGTACACCAGCCGGGGCACACCCCGCGCCCGGCAGCCGTCCAGCACATGCTGCGTGCCCTGAACATTGACGTCGTGCACCCACTGCGGGCGGCCAAGGCCGAGGTAGACCACCGACGCGGTGTGAAAGACGGTGTCCACGCCGGCGCACGCCTGTTCCACCGCCTGCGCGTCGCGCAGGTCGCCCTGCACAGACTGCACGCGCGGGTCCGGGTGCTGCTCCAGATCGAAGCTGCGCACAGGAATGCCGCGCTCCAGCAGGGCATCCGTCAGGGCACGACCGAGCATGCCAGCGGCCCCTGTCACCAACACCGTCATCGTGTCTCTCCGTCCCCGGGCGAGGCGCGCCCGGCACGGCCACTACTGTACCCCGGACCCGGCTGCGCGTCACAAAATCGCGCAGCGGCCTCATCCCCCGGCGCAGCGGCCTCATCCCCCGGCCCCTTCTCCGAGGGGAGAAGGGGAGCAGGGATGGCGCGGTTCTGAAGTCCATCTCCTGTGGAGAGGGATTTAGGGTGAGGCCCCCTTAGCTGCACGTCCCCACTTCGGTTACCCAGGCGGACGACAG
>CAZZJW010000017.1:0-9392 GCA_964654755.1 uncultured Pleurocapsa sp.
ACATCGGCGCTGGTCTCGATGAACAGCTTGTGGAACTCGCGGTGCTCATCCGGGGCGAAGCCCAGCAGCCATTCCGCATACGAGGTGACGTCAAGCTCGCGCGGTTCGGCGCTGTGATTGCAGAGCGTGAGCTCGAACACTTCCAGCGGCGCATCGGCGGCGACGAATACCGTCAGCACGCTCTCGATGTCTTCGACGCGCTGGGTGAAGCGGGTGTAGCCCGGCCCGTGCGCCACCTGGTAGTGCTGAAACGGCCGCATGACCGGCTTGTAGGCGGCAGACCAGTACAGATTGCGTTTCAGATCGCGGATGTAGAAGTACTTGCCCCAGTTGTCGCGAACGATGTCCTGGAACGAGCGCGTGATGCGGTTCTGCCCGGCATTGCCGCGCCAGCTGTAGCCAGAGCCGGTCTGCGAGATCATCATGCCGTAATCGCCGTTGCTGATGATGTTGCCCCACGGGCGCGGGGTGAACGGCGTGGTGATGATGTATTCCCGACCCCCCTCGGCAAAACGCCCATACGGGGTCTCAAATTTCTGGTTCATTTCACCTCAGCCAAAGACAGTGCGTTATCTTGTGCAATCCGGCGAATTCGCTATTATTGGTTCAGTGAAACGGTTCACTTTGCGCTAGAACGTACCATACTTGTCCGGCGCTGTCAACAAAAGCGCAGGCCGTCACCTGAAGCGAGTGCCATTCGTGAACAGCCGATCCACCACTTGCACCACGCTCCGGGCCGAGGGAAGCCGCCCATGACCACCATCCGCGATGTCGCGCAGCGGGCCGGCGTGAGCATCACCACCACCTCCTACGTGCTCAACGGCGTGGGCAGCATCGGCGAGGCGACGCGCAAGCGCGTGCTGGAGGCGGCTGCCGAGCTCAACTACCACCCCAACGGCTTCGCCCGCCATCTCAAGCACCGCAAAACGCAGACCATCGGCGTGTTCATCTCGCGCTTCGGCGGCTCGTACTACGAGGAGATCCTCGAAGGCATCCACAGCGTCATCCTGGAGACCGATTACGAGCTGCTGGTGTGCCCGGAGAACCGCTCCACCCGGCGCATCCTGCTGCACCGGCATGTGGACGGCGCGATCGTGTTCGACTCGAAGATCCCCGACGAGCCCCTGCTGCGGCTGGCTTCCAGCGGCTTTCCGATCGTGGTGCTCGACCGCCTGCTGCAGGGGGAGTTCATGCTGCCGCTGCTGCTGGACAACCCGCAGGGCGTGCGCGAGGCGTTCGCGCATCTGTACCGGCAGGGCCGGCGCCGCATGCGCTTCATCGCCGGCGCGCACGACTCGTTCGACAACGCCGAGCGCATGGCGACATTCCTTTCCGAAGCGCGCCAGCACGGGCTGGACGTGCCCATCACGCAGGGCAACTTCACCGAGGTTTCCGGCTACGAAGCCGCCTGCGCCATCATCCAGGCCGGGGCGCTGCCCGACGCCGTATTCTGCGCCAACGATCAGATGGCGCTCGGCTTCCTGCGCGCCATGCGCGAGTGCGGGCTGCACGCCCCCGCCGACATCGCTGTGATCGGCTTTGACGACATCCCGCTGACGCGCTACATGCAGCCGACCGTCTCGACCATCGGCGCCTCGCGCGTGGAATGGGGCATGACTGCCGTGCGCCAGCTCGTCGATTTTCTTGAGCACGACACGCCGTTCCGCCCGCAGCGCATCCCCACGCGCTTCGTCGCCCGGGAGTCGTCAACCGTGCAGCATCCGCCCACCCCCCCTGCCCCGGAGGAATGAACGCAATGGATGTACAGGCGCTGCTGCTGCAGGAGCTGGAAGGCTCCGTCCGCTTCTTTCTCGATCACACCAATCTCGATCCGGCCAGCCCCGGCTTCGGCCTGACGCTGGACTGCACGCGCGACACTTCCATCGCCTCGATCGCCGCGACCGGTTTCGCGCTTTCCGGCTGGGTGATCGCCAGCGAGCGCGGTCTGCTGCCGCGCCAGCGCGCGCTGGAGATCACGCGCGGCACACTGCGCACGCTGCTGCAGAACGTCAGCCATCATCGCGGCTTCTTCGCGCATTTCCTGCACATGGACAGCGCGCAGCGCCGGGGCACATGCGAGTACTCGACCATCGACAGCGCGCTGTGCCTGAACGGGGTGATCACCGCCGCTGCGTACTTCGACGATGGCGAGATCCGCGAGACGGCCGATGCGCTGCTGCGGCGGGTGGACTGGCGCTTCATCGTGCACGAGCACGACGGCCAGACGCGCTTTCGCATGGCCTACAATCCCGATCGCGGCGGCGACTACGTCGAGGGCGAGCCCGGCTTCATCAGCCAGTGGGACATGGCCGCAGAGCAGAAGATGATGTATCTGCAGGCGGCGGGCCAGCTTGAGCCGGCGGTGGCGCGGCGGCTGTATCACGGCTTCCGCCGCGATCGCGGCCACGCAGACGGCCACGGGATCATCATCAACCCCGGCGGCAATCTGTTCGCCTACCAGTTCAGCGAGGCCTGGCTGGACACCGCCGCCTATCTCGACCCGGACGGCATCGACTGGTTCCGCAACACCCGGCTGGCCGCGCTCGCCAATCGCAGCTACTGCATCGCGCAGGCGCCGCACTTCGCCACCTACAGCCCGAACAGCTGGGGCATCAGCGCGGGCGACAGCCCATGGGGCTACGATGTCTCGGGCGCGCCGCCGGCCCTGCTGCCGATCACCCCCAACGGCACGGTGTCGATCTACGGCGCCATCTCCTGCCTGCCCTTCCTGCCCGAGCTGACGCTGGAGATGATCGAGCACCTCTACCAGCAGCATCCGCAGACCTGGGGCAGGTACGGCTTCTGGGACGCCTACAACCTGGCCGTCTCGCCGCCGTGGTACAGCAGCGCGCTGTACGGCATCGACAAGGGCTGTTCGATGCTGATGGTGGAGAACTACCTGAGCGGGCTGATCTGGGAGACCTACACCGGCAGCCCGCACATCCAGCATGCGCTGGGCGTGCTGGGCTTTCGGCGGCGGCCCCGCCAGATGGAGGAGGCGCTGTGAACCGCTTCAGCGTGCGCGATGGACAATTCTGGCTCAACGACCGGCCGCTGCTGCTGCAGGCCGGCGAGTTTCACTACTTCCGCACCCCTGCCGAACACTGGGAACACCGCCTGGGGCTGCTGCGCGGCGCGGGCTTCAACGCCGTGGCCGCCTACATTCCCTGGCTGTGGCATCAGCCGCAGGCCGGCATGACCGACCTGGACGGCCACAGCCACCCGCTGCGCAATCTGGCCGGCTTCCTCGATCTGGCGGCGCGCATGGACCTGCTGGTGATCGCCCGGCCCGGCCCATACATCATGGCCGAGACCATCAACGAGGGCATCCCCCCGTGGGTGTTCAGCCAGCATCCGCAGGCCGCCCTGATCGCGCAGGACGGGCAGCCGCAGCACATCGCCAGCTACCTGCACCCCGACTTCCTGCGCTGCGTCGACGCCTGGTACGCAGCGGTGTTCGCGCTGCTGGCCCCGCGCCAGATCACCCGTGGCGGCAGCATCGTCATGATCCAGCTCGACAACGAGATGGGCATGCTGCAGTGGGTGCGCAATCTGCTCGACCTCAATCCCGACACGCAGCAGCGCTTCGCCGCATGGCTGCGCCAGCAGCACGGGGATGCGCTGGCGACGCGCTACCCCGCCGACGATCTGCCCGGCCTGCTGCGCACCCAGCTCACCCAGCCGGGGCCGCCGCACGGCGCGCGCGTGCTGGAGGACTACCGGCGCTTCTACCGCAGCTATCTGCGCGAGTACACGGCGTGGCTGTGGCAGCGCGCGCGGGCGCATGGCATGGACGTGCCGCCGGTGGTCAACATTCACGGATTCGGCAACGGCGGCAAGACGTTCCCCATCGGGCTTTCGCAGCTTACCGATGCGCTTGCCATCGACGGCGTGATCGGGGCCACCGATGTCTACCCGATCGTCATCGGCGAGGGCAACTTCCATCAGCTCGTGCTGGTCAACGAGATGACGCGCGCGCTGCACAACCCGCAGCAGCCGCTGTTCTCGATCGAGTTTCAGGCGGGCGGCAATCTGGATTTCGGCGGCGGGCAGTCCTCGCTGTACGACCTGCACACCCGGCTGTGCCTGTCGTGCGGGATGCGCGCCATCAATCACTATCTGTTCTTCGACGGGGAGAACGACCCGCTGCTCAGCCCGGCGCGCCGCCACGACTGGGGCCATCCCGTGCGCAAGGACGGCACGCTGCGCCGGCACTACCCGCGCTACGCCCGGCTGTCGCGCGTGCTGGCGGCCTATGGTGAGGCGCTCGTGCGCGCCCGGCCCCGCACCGTGACCACGCTCGGCTTCGTGCTGGACGACTACATGACTGAGGTCAACACGACCGCCACACGCGCCGCCAGCGACGTCCTCACCCATCAGCGCGACGTCGTGCTGTTCGATCTGCTGGCGCGCGGGCTGGCGCTCAGCCACCGTCCGTTCGACGCGCTTGAGCTCAGCCGCGCCGCGCTCGACCCGGCGAACACGCCACTGCTGTGGGTGATGATGGAGAAGCAGTGCGACGAGGCGGTGCAGCGCAGGCTGGCCGACTACGTGCTCGGCGGCGGCCGGCTGGTGCTGGCCGGGCGCATGTGCGAGGAGACCTTCGATCACGCGCCGTGCACGCTGCTGCGCGATGCGCTCGGCATCACGGCAGTGCACAGCGATCCGCCCTTCACCCCCGCCAGCATTCGCATCGACGACGATCCGTACGTGCCGGTCTCGTTCGTCGAGCGCTATCACGGCGATTTCGACGAGGTGTTCGCCAGCACGGCGGACGGGCAGGTCGTCGGCTTCACGCGCACTGTCGGGCGCGGGCGGGTGCTGGTGCTGGGCGCGGCGCTGGCCGCCAACACGCTGGACGACCTGGGCATCGTGCAGCGCATGGCCGCGCGCATGGGCTGCGCGCCGCTGTTCGAGCTGAGCGATTGGGCGGATGTGCGCCTGAGCGAGGGCGAAACGGGCAGCTTCCTGTACGTCAGCAATTACCAGGACGATCCGGTGTCGCTGACCGTGCGCTGCGCCGGTGCGCCGCTGCTGGGCGGGCATGCCGTGGCGCTGCCCGCGCGCTCCGGCGCGATCCTGCCGCTGGACTGGCAGGTGCAGCCCGGCGTCGTCGTGCACTACCTGACGTCGGAGGTGACCGGCGTCAGCGCGCAGGACGGGCGCCTGACGCTGACCACCGCGCAGCCGGAGTTTCACGCCGAGCTCAGCCTGAGCGGCTACCACTGCGACGACCAGCTAATTGTGAGCCGGGGGGATGCGCAGCGCGTGCGCCTGCATGGCACGCAGGGCGAAATCGTGCTGACCGCCGGCTGAGACCGAACCCCGCCAGTCCGTGCGCGTTTGTACTATTCGGCACAATGCCGCCGTGCTATACTTCGCTCATCTGGCACTCATATTGAATGAGGTGGGTGCATGCATCCGCAACACACACACAGACGCGGGCCGCGCACTGCCGGCCTGCTGGGGGCGCTGGCCGCGCTGGCCGCAGGTGCGCTGCTGGCCGCCAGCCTGTCCGCCGCGCCAGTGCGCGCGCAGTCTCCCTTCGTCAGCACCCCTGTCGTCGCCGCCACCGTCCGCCCGACCAGCACGCCGTGGAACTACGTCACCGTCACGCCGACCGCCACCCCGGCGGTCAGCAGCGTCGAGTCGACGCCGGGCCGCGTACTGCGCGAACTGCAGCTGCGCATCATCGCCATGCCCGAAGCGTTCGTCGGCATCGGTGGGCGCATGGACAGCGTGGTCAACCCGCGCGTCGATGTGTGGGCCGGTGAGGATGTGCGGCTGACGCTGATCAACGACACGGCGGCAGCGCAGACCTTCAGCTTGCCCGCCTTCAGCTTCGTCAGCCCGGAGATCGCGGCGGGCGAAAGCCTGACCATCCAGTTCACGCCGGTCACCGTCGGCGAGTTTGAATACGCCAGCGGGGACCCCGGCAAGCGTGCGTCGGGCATGCGCGGCGTGCTGCGCGTGGCCGGCATCGTCGAGGTCGGCAGCCGCACCGGCGATATCTTCGCGGCGGCGGAAGCCACAGTGATCGTGTGCGAGTCGCCGCTGGAGGCGACCGCCACGCCAACGCCCGCTTCGTAAGCGTATCCTCGCCGCAGCCAGCCCCAGCAACGCGACTGCGGCGTATCTCAGGGAGTGTATGACGATGTTTCGCAAACTGCTCGTGACCGCAGCCTGTGCCAGCCTGCTGGCCGTGCCAGCAGCTGCCCAGGAGATGCCCGCGCCCACGCTGTTCTTCGGCGGCGTGTGGGCGCGCGCGACCGTCGCTGAAGGCGAGATGGGCGGCATGAGCATGGACGCTGCGCCGCAGCAGACCGAGGAAGCGCACGCCGGCGGCATGGAGCACATGGCGATGGATGCCGTCAGCGCCGCCTACATGACCATCATCAACCGCGGCGAAAGCGATGTCACGCTGGTGGGCGCCGCCACCGACGCCGCCACGATCGCCGAGATCCACGAGGTGGTGATGAACGGCGATGTCATGCAGATGCAGCCGCTGGCGGATGGCCTGCTCATCCCCGCCGGCGGGTCCGTCACGCTGCAGCCCGGCGGCTACCACATCATGATGATGGGCCTGACGCGCGCGCTGGCCCCGGGCGATGCGCTGGCGCTGACGCTGACCTTCGCCACGGCGGATGGCATGACGATGGAAGAGGCGATCGCAGCGCCGGTGGCCCCGATCGACAGCATGCCGGAAGCGAACGCCTTCGCCTTTGGCGGCGCCTGGGCGCGCCCGACGGCCTCTGCGGGCGAGGCGCACATGCAGGCCACGCCAGAAAGCGACTCCGGCGCGATGGTGATGGGCGGTGGTGAGGTGAGCGCCGCCTACATGACCGTGCTCAACCTCGGCGCGGACGATGATACGCTGGTCGCTGTCGAAACCCCCGTGGCGGGCGCTGCCGAGATCCACGAGGTCCTCATGAACGGCGATGTCATGCAGATGCAGCCGGTGGAAGGCGGAATCGCCCTGCCCGCCGGCGGCGAAGCCGTGCTGCAGCCCGGCGGCCTGCACATCATGCTGCTCGACCTGGCGATGCCGCTGACCGAGGGCAGCGCCATCCCGCTCACGCTCACCTTCGCCAGCGGCGCGCAGATCACCATCGCCGTGCCGGTGATCGACCGCATGGCCGCGGCGATGGAAGGCATGTAACGCTCGTCCTGGGCGCGGGCGAAGGCATCCTCCGCCTGCCCTGTCTGGAGTATGTGATGCGCAACACACTGACCCGCGCTGCGCTCGCCTGCGGCCTGCTGACCGCGCTGAGCGCGTGCTCGCCCGCCGCGCAGCAGGTGAGCACCGCGCCGACGCCCACGCGACCGCTGCCCACCTGGGCGCAGGCATCGCCCTCGACTGAGGCGACCGCTGAGCGCACGGCGCTGCCCGCTGTGCCGCCCAACACCGTCGACGGGGTGTTCGTCGGCGATCTGCTGCCGCGCCCACTGCCGATCCAGGACTTCACCATGCCCGGCACACGCGGCGGCGACCTGAGCATGAGTGCGCTCAACGGCCGCTGGCGGCTGGTATTCTTCGGCTACACGCACTGCCCGGACTTCTGCCCGCTCACGCTGGCCGAGTACAAGTCGGTCAAGGCGCAGCTGGGCGAGCTGGCCGAACAGGTGACCTTCGTCTTCATCAGCGTGGACGGCGCGCGCGACACCGCGCCGGTGCTGACCGAGTATCTCGCACGCTTCGACCCGGAGTTCGTCGGTTTCAGCGGCGATGACGCCACGCTGGCGCAGATCCAGCCGGACTACGGCTTCTACTACCGCCGGCGCGTCGACACCACCACCTCCGCGGCCTATCTGGTCGATCACTCCACCCGCACCTACGTGATCGATCCGCAGGGCGAGATGGTGGCGTCGTTCACCTACGACACCTCCACCAGCGATGTCGCCAGCGCCATGCGCTGGTGGATCGAGAATGGCAGCGCCGCCGCCTTCGGTGGCTGAGGCGGCTGCCCGCAAACAGCACTTCTCGCGCAGGCGGGCAGACGGGCTCGCCTGCCCTTTTTTGTGCGCCGCGCCGGTCTGCCGCGCCCGGCAGAAGATGAGATAAGCCTGATGGAAATCGGATTGCTGGCGCTGGGCGTGGTGGCGGGCGTGCTTGCGGGCATGTTCGGCATCGGCGGCGGGGTGGTGATCGTGCCCATCCTGACCACCTTCTTCGGGATGACGCTGCAGCAGGCGGTGGGCACCTCGCTGACCGCGCTGCTCATGCCGGTGGGCATCTTCGCGGTGATCGCCTACTACCGGGCGGGCAAGCTGCGCATTCCGGTGGCAGCGTGGGTGGCCGGTGGTCTGCTGGTCGGCGCATTCCTCGGCGCGCAGCTGGCGCTCAATCTGCCGGCTGCGCTGCTGCGGCAGGCTTACGGCGTCTTCCTGTTGTACTGCGCCTGGCGCTTCATCGAACCGCGCAAATGGTGGCTGGAAGCGCGAGGCAAGCGGCTGCCCGCGCCAGACCCGATCGCGCGCGAGGTCTTTCCGCCGCTGCCGCTGCTGCTGATCGGGCTGGTCGCCGGATTGGCGTCGGGCATGTTCGGCATCGGCGGCGGCATCGTCATCGTGCCGGCGCTGGTGGGCCTGCTGCGCTTCGATCAGAAGCTGGCGGTCGGCACCTCGCTGGCGGCGCTGCTGCTGCCGGTGTCGGCGGGCGCCGTGCTGACGTACTACCAGGCCGGCCTGCTCGATCTGCGCTTCGCCGCGCTGGTGGCCGCCGGGCTGGTGGGCGGGGCGTTCATCGGCGCGAAGATCGCGCTCGGCCTACCCTCCTCCACCATCCGGCGGCTGTACGGCATCTTCCTCGTGTTCGTCGGCCTGCGCTTTCTGCTGGGCGGCTGAAGCGCGGCTCAGCCCCAGCGCCGGTAGAAGGCCTGCTTGGCGGCCTCCGCCGTGGCGAAGTACACCAGCGAGATGGCGATGACGGCCAGCAGATAAGGCAGCGCCAGCGGCTCGAAGCCGAGCATGCCCGCCAGCGGCGAATACGGCAGCAGCAGCACCACCGTCGCCGTCGTCAGCGAGGCCAGGATCAGCCCGCGCCCCGGGCGGCTGCGCGTGAAGCGCTGGCGCGTGCGCAGCGCAAACACCACCAGCGTCGCGGAGAGCATGGACTCGATGAACCAGCCGGTGCGGAACTGCCCGGCATCTGCGCCCAGCAGCAGCAGCAGCGCGCTGAAGGTGACGTAGTCGAAGACCGAGCTGATCGCGCCGAACACCAGCATGAAGCGGCGCACGAAGTGAATATCCCAGCGTCCGGGGCGCTGCGTCTGCGCGGCATCCACGCTGTCGTTGGCGATCGCCAGCTCCGGGATATCGGTCAGGAAGTTCAGCAGCAGGATCTGCTTGGGCAGCAGCGGCAGAAACGGCAGCAGCAGCGATGCGCCGGCCAT
>CAZZJW010000017.1:9492-49167 GCA_964654755.1 uncultured Pleurocapsa sp.
GGATCTGCTTGGGCAGCAGCGGCAGAAACGGCAGCAGCAGCGATGCGCCGGCCATGCTGAACATGTTGCCGAAGTTGGCGCTGGTGGCCATGAACACATACTTGAGCGTGTTGGCCAGCGTCTTGCGCCCCTCGATGATGCCGCGCTGCAAGACCGCCAGGCTGTGTTCCAGCAGGATGAAGCCCGCCGCCTGCCGCGCCACATCGACCGCGGTATCGACCGAGATGCCGACGTCGGCGGTGTGCAGCGCCGGGGCGTCGTTCACCCCGTCGCCCATGTAGCCGACCACATGCCCCGCCTTCTGCAGCGCGCGGATGATGCGCTCCTTCTGATTGGGATCGACCTCGGCGAACACCGTGACATGATTGACCCGCTGTATCAGCGCCTCCTCCGGCATAGACGCCATCTCGCCGCCCGTCAGGCACGTGGCATCCGCCATGCCGAGCATGCGCGTGAGGTGCGCCGCCACCAGCCGGTTGTCGCCCGTGATGATCCTGAGCGAAACGCCCAGCGCCGCCAGCGCCTGGATGGTCTCCATCGCGTCCGGCTTGGGCGGATCGTAGAACAGCAGGAAGCCGAGAAAGACCAGCTCGCGCTCGTCGCTCAGCGTGAAAACGCGCTGATCGGGCGGAACGGCCTTCGCGGCCACGCCCAGCACGCGAAAGCCCTGCGCGCTCCAGTCGGCGAACCGATCGTGCAGGCGCTGCGCCTCCGTTTCGTCCAGCGGCGTATCCCGGCCGTCCTGGCGCACGGCAGCGCACACCGCCAGCACGCTCTCGAACGCGCCCTTGGTCAGCAGCCGCGCTTCACCCTCCACGCTGGCGGCCACGCTCAGCCGCCGGCGCGAGAAGTCGTAGGGCAGCTCATCGATCCTGGTGACAGCGGGCGGCACTGGCACGGCGCGCAGGATGGCCTCGTCCAGCGGGTTGGCCAGGCCAGACTGCAGCCGGGCGTTGATGGCCGCCGCCTGCAGCACGTCATCCGAACTGCTGCCGTCCGGCCCGGCAGCGCGGTCCAGCTGCACCACCCCCAGCGTCAGCGTGCCGGTCTTGTCGGTGCACAGCACATCGATGCTGCCGAAGTTCTCGATGCTGCTCAGCCGGCGCACGATCACACCGCTTTCGGCCATGCGCCGCGCGCCCTTGGACAGGTTGATGTTGATGACCGCCGGCAGAAGCTGCGGCGTCAGGCCGACGGCCAGCGCCAGCGAGAAGAGCAGCGAATCGACCGGCGGGCGGCTGAACGTGACGTTGAGCGCATAGATCACCAGCACCAGCACAAACATCACCTGCGTGAGCAGGTATCCCAGCCGGCGCACGCCACGCTCGAACTCGGTCTCCGGTGGGCGCAGACGCAGCTGATCGGCGATCTGGCCGAAGGCGGTCGCGCGGCCAGTGTGCACCACCAGCGCCGTCCCCGCGCCGCTGCTCACGCTGGTGCCCATGAACACGGCGTTGGTGCGTTCCGCCAGGCCATCGCCGCTGACGGGGCCGACCTGCTTCTCCACCGGGAAGGTCTCGCCGGTGAGCACCGCCTGGCTGACGTGCAGCTCATGCGCCTGCAGCAGCACGGCATCCGCCGCGACGAGCGTGCCGGCGCTGAGCAGCACGACATCGCCCGGCACGACGTCATGCGCCGCGATCGCGCAGGGCTGGCCGTCGCGCAGCACGCGCGCCTCGGTCTGCACGCGCCGCGCCAGAGCGGCGGTGGCGCTACTGGCGGCGTACTCCTGCACGAAGGCCAGCACCGCGCTGAGCAGCAGGATGATGCTGATGATGATGGCATCGATCCAGTCGCCCAGCAGCGCCGAAAGCACCGTGGCCACCAGCAGGATGAAGATGATCGGGCTTCTGAACTGGTTAAGGAAGACGCGCAGCGCGCTCAGATGTTCGCGCTCGCGCAGCGCGTTCTCGCCGTAGCGGGACAGGCGCTGTGCAGCCTCGGCGGTGCTCAGCCCGCCAGCACTGCTGCCGAGATGCGCAGCCAGTTCCTCCGGCGTGAGCGCCCAGTAACGGGAAAGCGGAGTCGGTACCGGTGTGGAGGTCATGTTCGCTCCTGACACCCCTGACGGTCATTGTACTCCCGAACCGCCGGCGCAGCGCAGGCCATTTGCCGGTTGCGCCGCGCCAGCAGGTGCATTACAACATGCGATAGTTGCAGTGCACCTGTCAGAGAGGCCCCCCCGATGACCTTTGCCATGCTTCCGCCGCGCGATCAGCTGGTCACCATCATGCAGCGCATCTATCACGGGCGCATGACCACGCTATCCGGCGGCAATCTCTCCATCCGCGATGACGATGGCAGCCTGTGGATCACCCCGGCGGGCATCGACAAGGGCCGCCTGACGCCCAATGACATCATCCATGTCCACGCCGATGGACGCTGCGAAGGACCGCACCGCCCGTCCTCCGAGCTGCCCTTTCACCGCGCAATCTACGCCAGCCGGCCCGACCTGCGCGCGATCGTGCACGCGCACCCGCCGGCGCTGGTGGCCTTCAGCATCGCCCGCGTCGCCCCGTCCACCGCGCTCATCCCGCATGCGCGCGCCGTGTGCGGCGCGGTGCGCTACGCGCCGTATGCGCGGCCCGGCAGCGAACAGCTCGGCGCTGCCATCGCCGCCACCTTCGCCGACGGCAGCGATGTGGTGATGCTGGAGAATCACGGGGTGGTGGCTGGCGGCGCAGATCTGCTCACCGCCTTCCAGCGGCTGGAGACGCTCGACTTCTGCGCGCGCATACAGATCCTGGCGCAGCGGCTGGGCGGCGTGGTCAGCCTCAGCGATGCGCAGATCGCGCTGTTCGACCGCCTGCCGCAGGCGCAGGGCACATTCACGCCCGGCCCGGCCAGCAGCCGCGAGCGCGAACTGCGTCTGCAGCTGTGCGATTTCGTCGCCCGCGCCTGCGATCGCCAGCTCATGATCTCAACCGAGGGCGTGATCTCGGCGCGGCTGGACGCGGACCGCTTCGTGATCACGCCGACCGGCTTCGACCGCCGCGATCTGACGCCGGGGGACATCGTGCTGATTGACGGCGGGCGCGCCGAGGCCGGCAAGCTGCCCAGCCGATCGGTGAACCTGCACCACGCCATCTACCAGCGGCATGCCGACATCGGCGCGATCATGACCGCGCAGACGCCGGCGGCCACCGCCTACGCCGTCTCCACCACACACTTCGACACCCGCGGCATCCCGGAGAGCTACGTGCTGCTGCGCGATGTACCACGTGTGCTGTACGGCCAGCCCTACACCGCGCCGGAACGTGTGGCCGAGGTGATCTCGACGCGCGCGCCGGTGCTGCTGATGCAGAACGACGGCGTGATGACCGCCGGGCGCACTGTGCTGGAAGCATTCGACCGGCTGGAGGTGGCGGAGTACAGTGCCAGGGCGCTGATCGACATCGAGGCGATCGGCGCGCTCGTCCCCATCGGCCCGAAGGAACTTGAGGATCTGCGCACCGCCTACGCGCTGGATTGAGCGCGGGCCCGCCCGTAGCAGCGCCCGCCCGCACATGGCATAATGGCGGCCAGAGAGACCGCGAGAAGGATTGCCCACATGAGCACACCCCCTGGAACGCTGATTCTGGTGCGTCACGGCCAGTCGCAGTGGAACCTCGAAAACCGCTTCACCGGCTGGGTCGATGTCGAGCTTTCGCCGACCGGCATCGAAGAAGCGCAGCACGCCGGCCAGATCCTGAAGAGCTATGGCCTGCACTTCGACTACGGCTTCACCTCGGCGCTCCGGCGCGCGCAGGAGACGCTGCGCATCATCCTGGAAGTGACCGGCCAGACCGACCTGCAGATTGAGCGCGATCAGGCGCTCAACGAGCGTCACTATGGCGATCTGCAGGGGCTGAACAAGGCGGAGACCGCGAAGAAGTTCGGCGATGAGCAGGTGCACATCTGGCGCCGTTCGTACGACGTCCCGCCGCCCAACGGCGAGTCGCTGAAGATGACGAGCGAGCGCACGCTGCCGTACTACCACGCGAAGATCGCGCCGCGCGTGCTGGCCGGCCAGACGATCATCGTGGCCGCACACGGCAACAGCCTGCGCTCACTGGTGAAGGAGCTCGATCAGCTTTCCAATGCGGAGATCCTCGAACTGAACATCCCCACCGGCGTGCCGCTGCGCTACGTGCTCAGCAGCACCGGCCAGGTGCTCGAACGCGGCTATCTCGATCAGGTGAAGCAGGGCTGAAACGCCCGCACGTTGCCAGAAAATACGGAACGCCGGGGCACATGCTCCGGCGTTCTGTGTTTCCGGGCCAGCGCGAGGCTGGCGTTATCTGAACTGCGGTCGCACGGCTGGGGAGGCAGTCGCAAGCGCAGCAGAAAAACCAACATCAGCAGAGGCGTTCAGTCGCGCCAAATGAGCCAGCAGGGCAGCGCACGGCGCGGGCGCAAGCGTGCGCGCGAAGCTGAACACAGGGCGGCGAACAGGAACCGTCTTGCGGTTTGTGACCGCCGGTTTGATGTGTGACCGAGACACGATTGACAGGGTACCCATGTGCGCCTCCGGAGACACGGCCTCTTCAGCACCGCTCTCAAGACTCAGCATACGCCGGATTGGCGCGCCAATACTTAATAAAAAGTGAATTTTGTGCGAATATCTTCACGAAAAACACGAATATACTGCGGCTTCGCCTGTGAGTATCGATAACCTCATGCGAGCGCTGCTCAGCGCTGGGCGAGTCGTCCGCCCAGCCACACGCCAGCAAGCGCGGCAAGGATGCACAGCGCCGTCGTGCCGAAGGCGTGCGCGCCAAACTGCAGCCATTCCCCGCGGCGCAGAAATGCGACATTCTCGGCGGAGAAGCTGGAGAAGGTCGTGAAGCCGCCGAAAAAGCCGACGGTGACCAGCAGGTGCAGCGTGGAACCGGGACGCAGCCATTCGACAGTGGCTTCGAGGAACAGCCCGATCAGAAACGAGCCGAGGATGTTGACGAACGCCGTGCCATAGACGAACGGCCAGCCAGTCAGCGCGCTCAGCCCCGCCGACAGCGGCCCGGAAATCAGAAATCGCGCGATCGCGCCGAGCGCGCCGCCGATGCCCACCGTAAGCACATCCATGCCCGTCTCTCCCCGTGTGCGCGCTGAACCGGGCAGCGCTACTCGCCCAGCGCCTCGCGGGCGATCTGCAGTTTCCTGCGCGTGCCCACATCGTCCGGCTGCAGGCGCAGCGCCTCGCTGAAGGCCGCCACCGCCTCCGTGAACTGCTCCGTCAGCATGAGCGCATCGCCGCGATTGCGCCAGAACCACACGTCCTCCGGATTACAGGTGGTGGCCGTCGCATAGGCTTCAGCGGCCTCCTCATACTGGTGCAGCATCACGTGCGCCAGCCCCAGCCCATTCCAGGCCCAGCCGTAGTGCGGATCGAGCGCGACAGCACGGCCATAGCTCTCGACGGCCTCCGCCGGCAGTTTCAGGCGGCGCTGCACCAGACCGAGCCGCGCCCAGGCCTGCGCGCTTTCCGGCAGCGCGGTGACCGCCGCGCGCGCCGCATGCAGCGCCTCCTGCCTGCGCCGCAGGGCCAGCAGCACGTCGATCAGGTTGTTGTGATGCCAGACGGAAGTCGGCTCCTGGGCGACGGCGCGCTCGTAGCTGGCGGCGGCTTCCTCCCGCCGGCCCAGCGCCTCCAGCGTCAGCCCGCGCCCGTTCCAGGCCCAGCTGTACTCCGGCTGAATGCCCAGCGCGCGGTCGTATGCCGAAAGCGACTCCTGCAGGCGATCGAGTTTGCGATACAGCAGGCCCAGCTTGGCCCAGCCTTCCGCGAGCGCAGGATCGAGCGCGACAGCGCGCTCCAGCCGCGCGGCGGCATCCTGCGGACGACCGAGCGTGGTCAGCACATCCCCCTGACGATACCAGGCCCACACATCCCCGGGATTGAGCGCGACAACCTGGGCGAAAGCGGCGAGGGCTTCGCTGTGCTGGCGCAGGGCCACACGGGCAATCCCCAGGCCATTCCAGGCGAAAGTCATGCCGGGATGCAGCTCAATGGCGCGCTCAAAGGCGCTGGCCGCCTCCGCGTGCTGGCCCGCCCGGCGCAGCGCCACCCCCAGTTTGGACCACAGCTCTGGATTGTCACCGCCTTCCTCCAGCGCACGCTGCAGCAGGCTGGCGGCTTCGTCGCTCTGCTCGGCCGCGATCAGTTGATCGGCCTGTCGCAGCACGGTGAAGCCACTGCCATGGGTGGACTGTCCGGCACGCGCAAAGGCATCCTCAGCGGCGGACATATCGCCCAGCGCCTGACAGACCTGCCCCAGCTCGCCCCAGGCCCAGGCGAAATCCGGCTGCAGGCGCACCGCCTGCTGCAGCGCCTCGCGCGCCGGCTCCAGCGCGCCCAACTGGCGATGCGCGCTGCCCAGCCGCGCCCAACTGCTGGTGTGGCCGGGGTGACGCTGCAGCAGCGCCTGCAGTACAGCCGCCGCCTCGGCGGGCCGGCCAAGCTGCAGCAGCATGCTGCCGTGGTTGTAGGCGTACCACACATCCCCCGGCGAAAGCGCTGTCGCGCGCTGGTAGGCATGCAGCGCCTCGTCAAACCGCTTGAGGCGCTCCAGCACGATGCCCTTGCCGTTCTGCGCCCAGGCGTTTTCCGATTGCAGGCTCAGGCTGCGCTCGTAGGCCTTCAGCGCCTCATCATAGCGCTTGAGGTAGCGCAGGATCTGCCCCAGCTTGGCCCAGCTGTTGGCATGCCCGGGATCGACGCGCACCGCCTGCTGCGCCGGGCCCAGCGCCTCGTCGTACTGCTGCGTCTCCACCAGCGTCTCCGCCAGGTTGTACCAGTACCACACCTCGCGCGGGGCGCTGCGCACCGCCCGCCGGAAGCTCAGCACCGCCTCACTCGTCTCGCCCAGCGCCTTGAGCGCCAGCCCCAGGCCATTGTGCGCCCAGGCAAACGATGGATCGATCGAGACTGCGCTGCGATAGGCGTCGACGGCTTCGCTGTAGCGGCGCTGTGCGCGCAGGATCTGGCCACGCTTGGCCCAGCTGTTGGCGTGGCGCGGATCAGTTTCCAGTGCGCGCGCCAGCAGCACCAGCGCACGATCGGCCTCGCCCATCTCCATCAGCACTTCGGCCTGGTTGTACCAGTTCCACACATCCGCAGGATCGATGCTGGCAGCGGTGTGATGCGCCTCAAGCGCCTCGGCCAGGCGGCCAACCCGTTCCAGCACGATGCCGCGCCCCTTCCACGCCCAGGCATACCGCGGGTCCAGCGCAAGAGCGCGGTCATAACAGGCCAGCGCCTCATCCATGCGGCGCAGCAGGCGCAGCGCCCGGCCCTTGCGCGCCCACACCCAGGCGTTCCGGTCGCCCAGCGCCAGCGCGCGGTCATAGGCCAGCAGCGATTCCTCGACGCGCCCGAGCTCGGTCAGCGAGTAGGCCTTGTCCATCAGCTCGTGCGCTTCCAGCGCCGGCCCGCTCACATGCATCACGGGGTCGGCGCCGGTCAGCTCGCGGCAGATGGCGGCCAGCTCCTGCACGATCTCGCCCCAGTGCTGCGGCCGGTCCGCCGGCGCTTTGGCGAGGCAGGCCAGCACCAGTCCGGTCAGGCGTGGCGGCAGCAGCGCCCGCTGCTGTGCGCTGAAGGCCGGCGTCTCGTGCAGATGCGCGTGAATCCAGGCCGCCAGCGTGCGCCCCTGAAAGACGAAATGACCGGTCAGCATCTCGTGCAGCATGCAGCCGAACGCGTAGATGTCTGCGCGGGTATCCACCCGATTGCTGCGGCACTGCTCGGGCGAAAGATACGGCGCGGTGCCGATGATCGACCCCATGCGCGTCAGGCGGCCATCCTCGCGCGCGCGGCCAAAGGCCAGGTCGATCGGGGTAATCTCCTCGACATCGAGCGAACGCACCAGGCCAAAGTCGGTGACCTTGGCGATGCCGTCGTGCGTGACAAGGATGTTGGCCGGCTTGAGATCGCGGTGGACCAGGCCGGGCACGCGCGTGGTGGCATGCTGCATACCCAGCGCCACATGCAGTGCCAGCTCCACGGCCTGCGGCGTGTTCAGCCGGCGGTGCTCGATCCAGCTGCGCAGATCGGTGCCCAGGCCCTCCGGACCGCTGACGTGCTCAAGCAGGATGTACGGGCGACTGCCGATGCGCTGCACCAGCCGGGCCTGCACGATATGGCGATGCTTCTCCAGGCGTATCCACGTCAGCGCCTCCTGCTCAAAACGGGCGATGGCGCGTTCGTTCTGCAGGAAGCGGTTCTGGAAGCTCTTGAGCGCGACCGGCTCTGCCTCGTGATGGTCGTAGCACAGATAGACCACGCCCATGCCGCCGAGCAGCACTGAAGCGACCTCATAGCGCGCATCGATGTGGTCGCCCTCGCGGTATTCGCCCGCCAGCGCATCGCCCGGCCCGCCCGGCTCCGGTGCGCGGGTGAGCAGCGCGGAGACCGACTGCTCACGGGCACTGTCGCGCTCGAAGTCAGCGAACGCATCCCCTTCGTCGACGGTATCGCCTTCCAGCGACTGGAGCATGCGCTCGATCTGTGCATCGCCCTGCGCTGGCGGCTGAGCCCCCTGCCAGCCCGCGCCGTCATCCTCCGGGTGCTCATCTCTGCTGATGAACGACAGCGGCGCTTCCGGCGGGTCAACATCCGCCAGCGTCTCATCGCCAGCCGCGGAGACCGCCGAGGCCAGGGCTGCCGTGCGTTCCAGATGGGCGCGCAGGCGCCCGCCCACGTCCATCTCGGTGTCGTCATCGGCTATCGTGGCCTCGCCGCCGCCTGTGCGCGGGCTGCGGTCGGCTGCAGCGCGATAGAGCGCCAGCAGGCGGGGCACCGTGGGCTCGTGCAGCGCCGCCGCCTGTGGATCGCTCTCGCTGGTCTCAGCCAGCGCCCACAGCGCCACCGCGAGGTTATGACGGGAGGGATGCGCCTGGGCCATCGCCACCAGCCAGGCGAGATAATCGGCTCGCGCGCGCTCCGCCAGGCGGCGGTTGACGCTGTCGCTGGCGTCGCTGCGGGCGCGCAGATAGGCGTTGAGTGTTTTGCCGGCGTAGAACACCAGCAGGCGCTGATCGATGGAGAGCGTGCGCTGCGCGCACAGATCCCCCAGCGCGAAATAGGTGTTCATGCGCTCGTCGCCGGATAAGCGCAGCGCCAGCCGCCCGAGGCGCCGGATCTCAGAGAACCCATCGCTGGCGAACAGATCCCGCTTGTCCATCGGATGCGGCCGTTTCATCAGCGCCTGAATGCGGCTGTCTTCGGACGGCGGATGCCGGCGTGTCAGTGGTAGATCCATGATCGCAAATGACTATCCCAGCCAGTATGGCGCTATTCTAGCGCATCCGGCTGGCGGCACACCGCAACTCGCGCTGCCCGCCCGCCGCCTCGCTTCACGCAGCATCCAACACCCGGTCAGGCCGCCTCTGCAGGGCACGCCGGGTCCGTACCAGACAGCAGCGCAGGCCGATAATGGTCGTCCTGCTGACTGCAACTGTCGCGATGACAATAAGGCAAACGTACTTTAGGTACTAAAGTACTATCGTAGCAGATGAGCATATTTAATAGAAACATTTGCGATTAGATTGCTGTTGAATTCAGATATGGCGCTGTACCAGCCGGGGTCGCTGATCTGGCGGAATGAAGCGTCGCAGCCTGCACCAGCGCGCTGTATCCATCACAACTCAGCAGTCCCAGTCGTGGAGATGACGATGATTAATCTGCCGCCAAACGAACTCAGCCAGCGCGCTCGGCAGGCGGCGCCGCCTGCCGAGCGCAGCATCAGGCCGCCGATGGGCGGGTGGGCTTCCAGCGTGCTGTACATACTGGCCGGCGTGCTGGTCGTCGCCGGCGCGCTGACGCTGGCCGTGGAGTCGCTGCAGGCGGCCACGCTGCCCGCCGTGCTGATCGGCGCTGCCTGCGGCCTGCTCGCCTATGTGATCGAGGTGCTCAGCCGCATCGAATACGATCTGCGCATGCAGAACGAGCTCACCCGCCAGATGATGCAGCGCATGCAGCAGTCGCTGACCGAGTTCTCAGGGGCTGCCGAATCGCGCGCTGAGCGCAACCTGCAGGCTGCAGAGCGCAGCACTTCCACGCTGACTGAGCTGCTTGAGGCGGCCAGCTACAATAACGAACTGATGATGCACCTGATCAACCGCGCCACCCGGCCTGCGGGCGCGCAGAGCACGCAGGAAACGTCTGCGACGCGCAAGCCGCCCCCCTCATCGCCGAAGTGATGCCCCTGCCCGCCGTGCTACAATCTACCATCCACAGGGCAGCACGCACCGGCGTGCAGGAGGCAGCAGGATGCTCGAGCGTGTGCGCGGCGCCGCGCTGATCGTGATCGACGTTCAGGATGGCTTCGACGATCCGGTGTGGGGCCGGCGCAACAACCCCGGCGCAGAAGCCTGCATCGCCCGGCTGCTGGCGGGATGGCGCGCCGCCCGGCTGCCCGTGTTCCACATCCAGCACATGTCCACCAGCCCCGCCTCTCCGCTGCGGCCCGGCCAGCCCGGCAATGCCATCAAGCACATTGCCGCGCCGCTGCCCGGCGAGCCGGTGCTGCGCAAGACCGTCAATTCGGCGTTCATCGGCACCGATCTGGAAGCACGCCTGCGCGCCGCGCACATCGACGCGGTCGTCATCGCCGGGCTAACCACCAACCACTGCGTCGAAACCACCACGCGCATGGCCGGCAACCTCGGTTTTCATGCGTTCATCGTCAGCGATGCCACGGCCACGTTCGACCGCACCGGTCCGGACGGCGTGCTCATCCCTGCCGAAACGCTGCAGGCCGTGACGATGGCGAACCTGCACGGTGAATTCGCGCAGGTGGCGGACACCGATGCGCTGCTGCAGGCGCTGTGAAAGCGGCCCCCGCCGGGACCGCCGTTGACGGGGCGGATGGCGATCAGTGGTGCCGAACGCTGCGCTCGATCATCTGAATGATCAGCTCGTGCTGCAGGCGCTGGTTGTATTCCATGCGAAAGAGCAGGCTGAGGAAGCGCGCGATCACCACGATCAGCATGCCGCCCGCGATCCCCGCCAGGCCGGCGCTGAGGCTGGTGGCGCTGCCCATCACCAGGCTGATGCTGCTGGCGATGCTGAGCATCGCCCCGATGAACGTCAGCACGGTGATGAACACCCGGCCGCTGCGCGGACGCACGCCTCTCTGGACGATGGCAAGCTGATGAGCACGATATTTGCGGGGGTTGGTTGGCGGCCGACGGGCCATACACTACACCTCTCGAATGTCGGCGTGAGCACACTCGCACCTTCAGGATAATCGCCATTATAGGCAGCCCGTTCGGCGCGCAAGCATAGACGTGTGCGCGTGAAAACCTACGCTCACATGAAAGATATACAGGGCACAGCGGGGTGACGGACGGAGAAACGCAGCATCTGGTGGAGAGGTCGCCCGGCTGTGCCGAAACGCCCCCTCCACCGAGTGTGTTGTGCCTAGCGCGCGCCCCTGGGGTGGAAGGCCGCCTGCAGCAGCGACGGATCGAGATCCTGCGGCGCACTGCCGGTCTGCGCATAGTGGAAGAGCGCCACACGGTAGATCGCACTCAGGGTGGAGCTCACCAGGCCGAGCAGCACGAACAGCACCACCAGCACGGCGATCACCAGCACGATCATCACCGTGCTGCCGCTGAAGAGCATCAGCAGCCCGCCGCCGACGATGACCAGCAGGAAGGTGAGCGCGCCGAAGACCAGGCCCACACCCGCGCCGCCGACGATCTGCTCGCCGAAGGTGCGCCGCAGCAGCGCGCCGCTGTCCTTCACCAGGTCGATCACGCCCTTGTTCTCGATCACCAGCAGCGGCACGACGAAGAACGTCACCAGGTTCCAGGCCAGCCCGCCCAGCCCGGCGATGAGATCGCCAAGCCAGCCGGCCCGCTCGCGGATGGCGCTGAGGATGACGCCGACGGTGGCGCTGAGCGCGGCATACTGCACGATCAGCCCCAGCTTGCCGTTGGCAATCGACAGGCCTTCGCGCACATTCGACTCGTGCCCGTCCATCTCGCGCAGCACCGCGCCCGTCAGCGCAACATTGAAATAGATGGAGATGGTATACACGACCAGATAGTACAGGAACAGCAGCACCAGCCCGATGATCTGCCCGCTCATGATGTCACTGGACTGGCTGGGGGCGTCGCCGAACTGGCCGGTGGCTGCAGCCAGCACACCGGTGACGACAGCCGCGGGCAGCAGCAGAACCAGCGTCACCGCCAGCATCGCCACGCCGGACAAAACCGGAAATATCATGAACGTCTTGTTTCGGAGCAGAAACGCCCAGCTGTATTTGGTGAGTTCCCAACTGCGCCTGATCGACTGAAACATCGTTCCTCCCTGTTGACTCTTCTGTACTGAATGCCGCTCAAAGATCCGCTGCTTTCCCCGTGCAGCATCCCAGAATACTATAGCGCAGATCATCGTCGTTTCGAATGAGGAGCGCAGCGATTCGCCGCTCTGCCAGCGACGCCGGACGCCGCCGGCTGGTGAACCGCTGATGAGGCCAGGTTGCCTTGCGCCGGTACGCTGGTAAACTACCACGGTATCGCGTCGGCGTTGTGAGCAGACACACACATGGATGTACGCGCGGCTGCCAGGGGTTTCGCCGTCGAGCGCTTCTATTTTGGCCAGATCACCATGGGCCGGCGGCCGACCGGTGAGCTGCGCCTGCTGGCCGGGACCCGCGGCATCCGCCCGGAACTGGCCGAAGCGATCGTACGTGAAGCCTACCTTCCAGCGCCCGATCATCAGGATGATATCGGCGGTCTGGCCCTGCTGCGCGGCAGGACTGCGCCGTTCGTATTCGTGCAGACGATCATGATGGGCGGAGATGAACCCTTCCGCTACTACGTGATTCTGCCACAGGACGTGCTGCGCTCGCTCAGCGGCAATCTGCGCGCGCTGCTGGCGCTGGCGCAGCGCACATTCCCCACTTATGAAGTCACCGGTCAGCCACTGCAGCCGCTGATCATCCAGCCTGCCGATACCCCGCCCACGGATCTGCAGGAACAGGCGATGCTCAACCTGATGACCATCATGCGCGACCGGCTGGACGCGATCGAATCGCTGCTGTCGGCGGTCATTCAGGGCATACCGGTGATCGTGCGCGGCGCGCCGCCAGAGCTGCCCAAGCGCATCGCACTGATCGAAGGTGTGCTGTCGCTGCTGCCCCCGCCCACACGCTACGGCGTTACCTTCGCCAGCTGTGCCTACAGCAACTCACCAGTCGATGCGCAGATCCGCTTCGTCAGCGACGATGGGCCTGTCCCGCCGGAAGCGCTCAGCTACACCTGGGGTGACCCCCACACCAGCGGCGCCAGCCCACGCAGCGATTATGCGCGCTTCATCAAAAGTCAGCTTCGTCTGGATACCCGCCATGTGATCGAACGCACGCAGGCTCTCACGCCGGTCGCGGGATGGCGGCTCAAGCGCGGAGACAGCATCATGGATGCGCTGGCTTACGGCAGCAAGCGACTGCGCATCGATGAAGCGCTGCTCAATCATCAGCCGGTCGAACCCTACGATGTCGCCCGCATCCTGGCGGAGGATATCACGCTGCCAGACACGCTCCGGCTGGCTTACATCCGTCACCTGCTGGCCTTCGCGCTGGTGCTGGATGAAGACGAGAACACCAACCTGCTCACCGGGGTCGCCCAGGGCCAGCCGGACCTGGAACGAGCGATCCTGAATGAGATGCGCAAGGCGCTCGCAGCCGGCAAGGGCGATCGGGTTTACCGGCGCATTGCGCGCTGGCTGGCCACGCCGGATGGCTTTCGCGGCATGCACTGGATCGATCTGCTGCAGCGCGCCGCCATCGCCAACGCCCGCGCGCTGGCCAGCGCCGGCGATGCCGACGGCCTCAGCCGCTTCCTGAAGGATGTGCGCAGCGCGCCCAACGCCAGCGACTTCTCCCCGATCATCGCTCATCTGATCGATGCTGCGCTGCCGCTGGCCGCCACCCATCGCCCGCTGGCCGAAACCGTCTTCACCATGGGCGCTGCCGCGCTGCCCGCCGAGCAGCTTGGCCGGCTCTTCACCGTGCGCGGCCTGATCGGCCAGCTTCCCAAGAGCGTTGGCCTGCTGCTGGTCCATATGCAGAACAACCGCACCGACAGCCCACCCGCCGGGCTGCTGGCCCAGGCGGCCTTCGACTTTGAGGAAGCACTGCGCCCACTGATTGTCATTCGCCTGACCGAGCTGGTCACGCTGGCGAGCCAGTACGCGCTGCTGGACACGGCGGCCCTGGAAAACCTGAGCGCTGCAGCGGCCACCCCCTGGGGCGACACCTGCGAGACCACGCTGCGCTGGCTGGCGCGTACGCTCTCCACTGAAGAGGCGTTACGGCGCTTCGACGCGCGCGGACGGGCAGCGCTGCTGCGCATCCTGCTCATCCGGCACGCCTATGCCGATCTGGCGGTCGAATTCATCCGCCATCAGAAGCTGTTCTTCCCCGGAGAGCGCCAGATCCAGTTCTCCACGCTGGTCTACACGCTGTTTATGGAGACCGCGCTCAGCCAGCAGGAGTTCGGCCTGGCGCTGGCCGCGTTGGGCGAACGCGGCATCAAGCCGCTGCCGCTGGCGATGGCCTACTTCGGCGCGCTGGCACAGCAAAGCTGGCCGCTGGACATGGCCGCGCGCGCCAGCGAGCTGACGGCGCTGATGCATCAGCACCACAACATCGCAGACACCATCCAGCCGGAGCTGCTGTTCGAGCTGTTCAGCTTCCATATCGAGCGTCGCGATCTCGGCCAGGCGCTGCGCATCGCCGCGCTGCTGCCCGGCCCCGCCGTGCGCAGCGGCGATGCCGGGCAGGTGATCATGATCGGCATGTACCGCTGCCTGAACGACGCCGGAAACAACCCGCAGGCGGCGATAGAAGGGTTGCGGCGCTACCTGCGCATGCTGCCAGACAGCGCCGTCCCCGGGGCGATCGCGCGGCTGGGCCGGGAGTTGGGCGACACCGTGCGCAGCGCGCTTGAAGCGACAGCGCTGCTCACCCAGGTGACCGGCGCAGAGCTGCTGGCGGACTACGCCTACGGCGTGCATACGATGGCTGAATTCCTCAGCGACTGCGCCGCCGCCTACCAGAACCGTGCCGCGCTGCCCTCTGTCAGTTCGCTGCTGAGCGATCTGCACAGCCTGAGCGGCAGCCTGCCCAACGAGGATCGCAAGGCGCTTTCCGAGGGCATGAAGCAGCTCGTCGAACTGGTGGCGAAGATCGGCGCACAGCATCGCTCTGCACAGCCGAAAGAGACGGATGACCGCGTGATCTCGGTTGTGGCCGGGCGTGGCACCGTCGGCAGCCTGGTCGATCTGTTTCGCGTGCTGGGCGGGTATTTCACCGGGGGCAAGCGCGTGCCGTTCGTCATCGAGCGCACGCTCAGCCTGCATCCGCTGGGGCGGCGCGCTTCGCACTCACTGCTGCACGAGGTCCAGGTCGTCAACTACATGCTCAGCCTCGGCCTGCGCGCGCTGCCGCCCGATCGCAAGGTCAGCATGCTGGCAGGTGCGCTCCAGCGCGAGATGGAAAGCCTGTGGTCCGATCTGCGGCCAGAGGACCAGCAGACGATGGCACGTGAATTCGCCACCGATCTGCAGCGCATCCCGGAACTCATCCTGATGATGACTGAACGCTACGATCCGCGCGTGCTGCAGGAAAACAGCGGGCTGACGCGCAAACTCAAGGAACGCCGCCAGCGGCCGGAAAATGCGCTGGAGTTCTTCCGCTTCATGCAGGGCTACTTCACCGTCTGACAGCGGCCAGCATCCGGCCGTTGCCTGTGCTGTACGCTATAATGCTGTGCCATGCGCCGTATCCTCCTCTACGCAGCTGCCTTCTGCCTGTATGTACTGGCGGCGGCAGCCCTCACCGCTCCCCTCGTCACGCAGCTCGGCTCACGCCTGATCGGGCATCCGTTTGGCGACACCACCGAGTACCTGCACCATATCTGGGCGATTCACGACGCGCTGACGCACGGGCGCGATCCGTTCTTCCAGCCGCTGCTGCTGCACCCAGACGGGCTGGATGGGACGCTGCTGTGGAGCCTGCCGCTGCAGTCCTTCCCGCAGTGGCTGCTGATGACATTCCTGCCGCTGCCTGTCGCGCACAACCTGACCGCGCTGGCGACGCTGGCGCTGAACGGACTGAGCATGTTCGCGCTGATGCGCGCGCTGCTGCGCCAACAGCCCGGCCCCGCGCGCACGTGGGCGGCGCTGCTGGCGGGCTACGCCTTCATGAGCGCGCCCACCTTCATGGGGCAGCTCGGCCTGGGGCACACCGGGCTGCTGGTGCTGTATCCGGGCGTGCTGGCAGTGCGCGCGCTGCTGGCGCTGCGCGCTCCTCCCGTTGGGCGGCGTGCATGGCTGATGCGGGCGGCGGCAGCCGGCCTGATGCTGGCGATGAGCGCGTGGGGCAGCCTGCTGCTGCCGCTCTATCTCACGCTGCCGGCGCTGGCGGCCCCGCTGCTGACGTGGGCGGCCCGCCGCGAATGGGCGGCGCTGCGCCGCGGCCTGACCGCGCTGGCGATGGGCGCGCTCTTCAGCCTGCCGTTCGTCGTGCCGGCCCTGCGCGCTGCCGCCAGCGCCCCCGCTTCCTTCCGCGATGACGCCGTCGTGCAGTTCAGCGCGGATCTGCTCTCGGCGGTGGCGCCCTCCTTCAATCATCCAATCTACAGCGCATTCACCTACAATCGCGCCGTGCTGGGCGTCGATCCGTTCGAGCTGGCCGGCTACCTCGGCCTGTTCACCACGCTGCTGGCGCTGCTGGGCGTGCGGCGCTTCGCGGCGGCGCGGCCCTGGCTGGCCGTGCTGCTGGCGGCATGGGTGCTGTCGCTTGGCCCGCTGCTCAAGGTGCTGGGCCAGCCCGTCACCGTCAGCATCGATGGCAACCCCACCTTCATCAGCCTGCCGTACGCGTGGATCGCCGGGCTGCCGGGGCTGAACCTGACGCGCACCCCGGCGCGCTTTCAGTTCGCGGTGGCCTTCGCGCTGGTGGTGATGGCCGGCTACGGCACGGCGGCGCTGCTGGCCTGGGCCGGGCGCTGGCCGCGCGCGCTGCGGGCCGGCGGCATGGCGCTGCTTGTCACTGCGCTGGCATTCGATACGCTGTGGGGCGTACCCACCACAGATGGCGCGGCCCTGCTGCGGGCGGCCCCGGCGATCGCCAGCCGCGGCGGCGCGGTCTTCAACGTGCCGTGGGCGCACCTGCTGGTGGACAAGGAGGCGATGTACGTGCAGACCGCGCACGGCCTGCCGATCATCGGCGGGCACATCGCCCGGGCCACGCCGCTTGATCCGGCGAAAGGCTGGCTGCTGGAGAGCCTCGACCCGGCGCTGCTCGATCAGGCGGAGGTGCGCACCATCGTGCTGCACCGCGAGTGGGACGATGCGCAGGGCGCGCTGGAGTCCGCGCTGCTGGCGCGCTTCGGTCCGCCGCTTTACCAGGACGACGCGCTGGCAGTCTTCGCCGTGCCGGACTACGACGGCCCGCCGCCCGCCTTCACCGTGCTCAGCCGCACCGGCACGCGCCTGGAGACCACAGCCGACGTGCTGGTCTACGCCCCGGCCCCGGGCGGAGCGCTGCTGACCGCCGCGCTGTCCAGCCCGACCGCGCGTGATGTGCTCGTTACGCTCGATGACGCTGTGCTGGGCCGCTACACCATCGCTGGCGCGGCGGAGGCGCAGGTGTGGATCGAGTTCACCGCCGGCTATCACACCGTCACACTGGCGCTGGACCCGCCCTGCCCGATCCCGGCATCGGCAGTGCTGACCTGCGCCGCTGTCGACATCCGCAGCCTGCGGCTGGAGCAGCCATGAAGCGCGCCTGGCCGTGGCTGGCCGTCTTCTTCGCCTACCTGGCGATCGCCGTGCTGGTGACGCTGCCGGCTGTACTGACGCTCGGCACACGCCTGATCGGCTGGACGTACGGCGATGCCTACGAGACCGCGCACCACATGTGGTGGATCCGTTACGCGCTGGGGACCGGCCAGTCGCCGTTCTTCGTCTCCAACATGGCCTATCCGGCGGGCATCGACGGCATCACGTTGTGGTCCAACCCGCTGCACTTCTTCCCGGGCTGGCTGCTGACGGCGGCCCTGCCGCTGCCCGCCGCCTACAACGTGCAGGTGCTGGGTACGCTGGCGCTGAACGGGCTGAGCCTGTATGCAGCCGTACGCAGCCGTGCGTTCGGCGGGCTGGCGCCGCTGCCAGCGTTCGCGGCAGGGCTGGTGTTCATGCTCTACCCGACGATGCAGGCGCATCTGGGCGCGGGACATGCCGGCCTGCTGGTGCAGTGGCCGCTGGCGCTGGCCGCCTGGGCGCTGCTGCGCCTGCGCGAGGAGGGCAGCCGTCGTGCGCTGGCGCTGGCCGCGGGGGCCTGCGCGCTGACCGGCGCGGGCCATCCGCTGCAGCCGCTGTATGCGCTCGCCCCGCTGGCGGCGGTGCTGCTGGCGTGGCTGCTGCTGCGCCGCGAGCGCGCGGCGGCCCTGCGCGTGCTGCTGGCGGCGCTGCTGGGCATGGCGGCGCTGCTGGCCTATCTCGCGCCGACGTTCGGGGCGATCTTCAGCACGCCGGCCATCGCCGAGGCGGGGGGCAGCGTGCGCTACAGCCTGGATGTGCTGGCACCGTTCACGCCGTCATTTCTGCATCCACTGTACGGCCAGCTCGCCTACACGCGAGCGGTGCTGGGCGTCAACCTCGATGAGGGGCTGGCCTACGTGGGCGTGGCGGCGCTGCTGCTGATCGCTGCCGGCCTGCGTGCGGACAGCCGGGCGCGTCCGTGGCTGGCGCTGGCGGCGCTGGCCTTCGTGCTCGGGCTGGGACCGCTGCTCAAGCTGAACGATCAGCCGGTGACCTTCATCGCCGAACGCCGGGTGAGCTTCGTCACGCTGCCTGGCGCGCTGCTGGCGGAGCTGCCGGGGCTGCGCGTGGCGCGGACGCCGGGACGCTATGCCTTCGCGCTGGCGCTGGCCGTCGCCATCATGGCGGGCTACGGCGCCGCCTGGCTGCACGGGCGCTGGCGCCGCGCCGGCCGCATCGCGCTGGTGGCGGTGCTGGCGCTGATCATCATCGACGATCAGACGTTCTGGCCGGTGCCCACCAGCCCGGGCGACATCCCGGCGGCGGTCACAGCCCTCAGCGCGCGCCGCGATATTCGCGCCGTCTTCGATGTGCCATGGCGCAATCTGGAGACCGCCAAGGCCGGCCTGTATCTGCAGACGGCGCACGCGCACGCCCTGCTGGCGGGCCAGGTCACCCGCGCCACCCCGGCAGACCCGGCGCGTCTGTCACTGCTGGAAGCCGCGCTCGATCCGGCGGCGCTGCGCGACAGCGGCGTCGATATCGTCATCGTGCACCGGCTGCAGGATGATGGCACGCTGGCGCAGCGCGCGAACGCGCGGCTGGGCGCGCCGCTGTACGCCGATGAGCGCCTGCTGCTGTTCGAGGTGCCGCCTGCCGACAGCGCGCCGCGCTACGCCAGCGCCGACGGCCCCGCCAGCGCGGACTCGCGCACACTGTATGTGTATGCGCCGCGCGCGCTGTGGCTTGGGCTGAACATCGCACTGGAGGGCGAAGGCAGCGCCCGGCTGGCGGTGGATGGCACGCCGGCCAACCGGCTGGCCGCCCCCGGCGAAAGCCAGCTCGTCGTCCCGCTGGGCGCGGGCTATCACACGCTCACACTGTCTGGCCAGCCCGCCTGCCCGGCGCGCCTGCCTGCCGGGCTGGCCTGCCGGCTGCGCGTGCAGGCCTTCAGCGCCGGGCCGGGCGAAGATGCCGCGCCGCTGCGCCAGGACTTCAGCGCGCCGGGCGGTCCGCCGCTGCGCGCGCTGACGCTGGAGAATGCTTTCGTGCCGATCATCGCCGGTCCGGGCGAAACACTGCGCATCCCGCTGTACTGGCGCTTCGATGCGCCCGCCCCGGAACACTGGCGCCGCTTCGTGCACATCCTCGCGCCGGATGGCACGCTGGCCGCGCAGCACGATCTGGCGGCGGGGCCGCTGCAGGCGGGCGAAACGCTGGCGGATTTCGCGGCGGTGGCGCTGCCCGCCGGGCTGCTGCCGGGGGCGTATCAGGTGCGCGTCGGCTGGTATCAGCTGCCGGGGCTGGAACGCGCCTGCGCGCTGCAGGATGGCGCATGCGCGGGGGATGGCGTGCTGCTGGGCACAGTGATCGTGCGCGCGCGTTAACGCGCCGGCCTCAGAACTGCTGCTGCGGCGCGATCATCGTCAGCACGTGCGAAATCCGCTTGAGATCGTGCGAGAGCAGCGTCGCCACGCGCCGCCCGCAGCGCACGAGGAAGTCGTAGCGCGCATCGTCGGCATGGCAGGCCGCGGCATAGTTGAGCGCCGCCGCCAGCAGGTCATCGGGCTGCGCGTCGCGTGCGTTCAGCACCAGGCGGATGAAGTCATCCCGCCGCGTGAACTCGACCACCTGTTCGCGCGTCATCAGGCTGACTTCCGCCAGGCTCATGGGCGGGCGCGGCGGCAGCGTGTGATAGGTGGCGCCGTCGATCGCGCAGCCGATGTTGACCACGCAGATTTCGACGGGGACCATGCGGTTCTCGCGCTGGTCCAGCAGCGTGCTGTTGTCGACGCCGGCGGCCATCACCAGCTCGCGGGCGAGCGGATCGTCATCGATGCGAATGGCGTAGATCAGGCCGATGGCGCTGGCGCGGCCATCATCGCTGATGGGCACGGTGACGAACGCGCCGAAGTTCTGATTGCCGTTGATGGACGAACTGCGCGTGCCGCAGTCGAAGCCGCTGGTGCTGGCGCGCAGCACGCGGCCAACAGTGTAGGAATATGCAGAGTGCGCGGGCCGGTCCATCTTCGCTCCTCAGGCTCCCAGGCGGTGGCGGCGCCTGCTGGCGCGGGCCATGCCTTTGCTGTCCAGTTTCGCTGAGCGCTCCGGCTGCATGTGCTGCCGCATCAGCGCGATCCGCACCAGCTCGTCCAGCTGCTGGCGCTCCGCCGGCCGGATGAAGGCCAGCTCGTCGGCGCGGGTGAGCGCGTAGGGATAGCGCCTGCGCCCCTGCACGCTGCACTGGGCCAGCAGCAGCGCCTGCAGCCCGCCGATCAGCGCCTTGTCCTTCGCCAGCCACATCGGCACTTCCACCCGCGCGATGTGCGGCTGGTGCTCGCCAGCGTTGAGATAGAAGAAGGCGATCTCGAAGTCCGCGCCCAGCCGGCTGCGATACTCGGCGTTCTGCGGCGAGTTCTGCGTGAAGATGGCCGAGCGCTCGCCCGGGGCCAGCCAGCGCCCGAACAGCGCGGCATCGCTCACGCCCTCCAGCAGGCCGTTGGTACGCAGCGCGGCATCGGTCACCTGGCCGGGCGCCAGGCTGAGCAGATGCAGCAGGCTGATGACGTTGGTGCTGCGCGAGCGGTCGATATAGCCAGCCAGGCACGCGCCGGCATCGCGCAGCTTCACCAGCGCATCGAGATAGTCCTGCTCCAGCCGGGCCGCGCCGGCCACGTCCGTCGGACTGAACACCTTGAGCAGGCCGCCGTCGTGCAGGGCGAACACCGGCTGTGCCGGCTGCGCGCCACCGACGATCTGCCCGCCGGCGGCCCACGCCTCCCTGGCGAGCGCCTGCACTTCGGCCACCGTGCGCCGCGTGTTGACGGTCTGATTGGTGATCAGGCGTCCGTCCTCATCGTTCAGCAGATCGTCCACGTAGATCAGCTCCGGCAGCGTGGCCTGCGCGGGCACGCGGCCGCTGCCATGAAACGTGGTGAACACGCCAAGATTGGTGAGGTAGTACAGCGCCGAGCCGTGCGGATCCGGATACACCTGCGAGCCATCCGCCGCGATCAGCACCGCCAGCGGCGGCGGCGCAGGGGCCGGGCCCACCCCGTTGACGATCTCGTCGTGGCCGCGTGGGGCGGGGGCCGCGCCGCGATAGCCGCTGACGGCGGAGGTGCGCACGGCATGGATGCGCTCGTGCACCGCCTCCAGATCGCTGCAGGCGGCCAGCCACTCCACGGCCAGCTCCAGCCGATCGGTCAGCGCCTCATTGCGGCCACCGAGGTAGCGGCCCATGCGCTCGACCTGATCGACGACTTTGGTGAACTCCAGCGTCATCAAGGTTTGCTTTTTCACACCGAACAATCGTTCGTACACTAGCACTTTCGTTCGCAGGTGTCAAGCAGCGCCACGGCGGGCATGGCGCGCATCCGCGAGGACTGGCGGCAGGCGATCTGAAACTGGGGCCTTGACAACTGACCGCAGGTCATTTAATAATTGACCTATGGTCATTTACCGGAGATCGCACATGCGCCAGAGAGCCAGAAAGGACGAGGACAAGCAGCAGCGGCGGCAGGACATCATCGTGCTGGCATGGCAGTTGTTCGAGCGCATGGACTACGACGCCATCACCATCGCAGAGGTGGCGCGGCAGGCGGGATTGGCCAAGGGCACGATCTTCCTGTACTTCAGGACGAAGGAGGAGCTGTTTCTGGCCGTGCAGCAGCAGCAGCTCGTGGACTGGTTCTCGTTCATCGATGCGCAGCTGGATGCAGCAGACGATGCGCAGGCGGACGTGCAGGCGGGCATCGACGCGGTCGTCGCGCTGTTCGGCGGCACACTGCGCGAGCGGCCGGCGCTGGCGCGGCTGCTGGCGATGCTGCCCGGCGTGCTGGAACACAACATCGACTTCGAGACCGCGCTGCAGTTCAAGCGCCTGGTCTTCGCCCACATGATGCAGACCGGGACGCGGCTGGAGCGGCGCCTGCCCTTTCTGCAGCCCGGGCAGGGCGCGCGCCTGATCCAGTGGCTGCACGTGCTGGTGATCGGCTTCCAGCAGATGACCGATGCCGCGCCGGTGCTGCGCGAAGTCCTGCAGCAGCCGGACCTGCGCGGCATGGATATCGACTTCACCACTGAAATGACCGGGACATTCCGGTTATTGCTCAGCGGATTGGCACAACAGGACAGGAGAGGGACACGATGACAGGCAGCGAACTGACGGGCAAGACGGCTCTTGTGACGGGCGCATCCAGCGGGCTGGGCGTCGATTTCGCCCGGGAGCTGGCTTCGCGGGGGTGCAGCATCATCCTGGTGGCGCGGCGGGAGGAACTGCTGCGGCAGGTGCAGGCGGAGATCGAGCAGAAGTACGCCGTCGGCGTCAGCATCATCGCCATGGACCTGGGCGCAGAAGCAGCGCCGCAGGACCTGTACGAGCGCATCCGGGCCGCCGGCCAGCGGGTGGACATTCTGGTGAACAACGCGGGCTTCGGGCTGTACGGCGAATTCACCGACATCCCCTGGGCGCGCCAGCGGGAGATGCTGCAGATCGATATCATCACGCTGGCGCACCTGACCCGGCTGTTCGCCAGCGACATGCAGGCGCAGGGCTACGGGCGCATCCTGCAGGTGGCCTCCACGGGCGCCTACCAGCCCACGCCGATGTACGCGGCGTATGCGGCTGCCAAGAGCTTCGTGCTGAACTTCGGCATCGCGCTGAATTATGAGCTGCGCCAGACGAACGTGCGCTGCACGGTGATCTCGCCGGGGGTGACGGCCACCGAATTCCTGAAGGTGTCCGGGCAGAAGCCCTCGCTCTTCCAGCGCCTGACGATGATGCAGAGCCCGGCGGTGGCGCGCATCGGCGTGAATGCGATGCTGCGGGGCCGGGCGATGGTCATCCCCGGCACGCTCAATGCGCTGAGCGCGTGGAGCACCCGGTCGATGCCACGCCCGCTGACGGCGATGGTGGCGCACCGCCTGATGACCACCCCGTGAGGGTGTGCGGCGGGGAAGGTGGCAAAACGGGTGGAGAGCGGCTGCAGGAGTGGGCATTTGAGATGCCTCTGCGAGAGTCGGTCGGATGGGTCCGTCCTGACCCTTGCGACGACAAGCGACGGAGGATCGGGTCCTGTCCATCAGGACTCTTCAATACCACTTCTGACCCGTTTTGACATTTTATGGATGTTCGCGAGAATCCCCCCGGTTTTTTTGCAGCGGACGGATTCTCGCGCGGAGGGGGCGGGGGTGGGCGATTCTGGGAGCACACGGCCCAAAAACGACGTCGGAGAAGGGGGCTAATTTGCATTTTTCCAGAGGTGCGCTTATGATAAGACCCAATCGCGCTGAAAAAATGGCGCGGTTGCAGGCCTAGCCTGCCCCCTTCGGGGGACTGAAACGATGAGCTTCTCGCGTTTGGCCTCTGCCTTCAGCTCGTTGCAGGCCTAGCCTGCCCCCTTCGGGGGACTGAAACATTGGCTCTGAGGGGTGCTCGATGCTGATTGTGACGTTGCAGGCCTAGCCTGCCCCCTTCGGGGGACTGAAACAAGTCCTTGCCGGCAATCTGGCGCAGGGCAGCGCCGAGTTGCAGGCCTAGCCTGCCCCCTTCGGGGGACTGAAACCTTGAACGCCGGTGCGCTATGCGCCGGCAGATAAAGTTGCAGGCCTAGCCTGCCCCCTTCGGGGGACTGAAACTGGACAAGCTGCGCTTGAACGCCGGTGCGCTATGCGTTGCAGGCCTAGCCTGCCCCCTTCGGGGGACTGAAACCTTGCTTGCGGGCTGTCGGGTTGTGGCTAGTAGCGGTGTTGCAGGCCTAGCCTGCCCCCTTCGGGGGACTGAAACGGTTGCGTCGGCAACGTTAATAGTTGCAGACGCAAGTTGCAGGCCTAGCCTGCCCCCTTCGGGGGACTGAAACTGGGGGTCTCCTCGCCCTGCCCCACCGACAACCGGGGGGTTGCAGGCCTAGCCTGCCCCCTTCGGGGGACTGAAACCAGTGCGGCCCGGCTCCGGCTCGTAGGCCACGCGGGTTGCAGGCCTAGCCTGCCCCCTTCGGGGGACTGAAACAGCGGCGCATACTGCCCCCGCTGCCTGCAGACGTGTTGCAGGCCTAGCCTGCCCCCTTCGGGGGACTGAAACCGGTGCCACGACTTGTTGTTTCGAATCAACAAGTTGCAGGCCCGGCCTGCACACATGATTGCAGCGTGCGGTACGCCCCGCCCCCGCATCCTCACTCCTGCGTGTTTGCGCTGCGCAGAGCATGTTACAATGCGGGCACAATTGGAGAGCGAGAAGACTGCATCGGATGAAGCCAGCACCTGCGCGCCTGGCCGCGCTGTTCAGCCTGATGGCGCTGGTGACGACACAGGCGGCGCGGGCGATCAAGGATGCGGCCGCCGGCCGGCGGCTGCAGGTCGCAGAGCAGCTGCGTGCGCTGGCGGATCGGATCGCACAGGGGTAGCGGGATTGAGCGGACACCTGACGAACGTTCCGCGCAAGCTGCTTATCATCGGGCTTGCGGCGGCATCGGTGATGATCTGGGCAACATTCACAATTACGTGCAGTGGATGCGAGTGGTTTCCCGAATCGTACGCAGCAGGCACAATGGACGCGCCGTTCGCGTACCGCATGCTGGTGCCAAGTGTGGCGCAGGCGACGGGGCTGCCGCCGCTGGCGGGGTACGGGCTGCTGATGCTGGTGTCGTGCGCGGCGCTGTTCATCGCGCTGGAGCGGCTGGCGGGCGTTGGCGGGGTGCTGGTGGTGGCGTCGCTGCTGCCGATCATGTATGCCCGGCTATTCAACTACAGCGGCGTGGTAAGCATGGTCGAGGCGGCGCTGTGGGCGATCACGCTGGTGGCACTGCAAAGATCTGTGCAGCACCGGCGCATGCTGATGCTTGGCATCGTGATCGTCGGCACGCTCAATCGCGAAACGGGCGTGTTCCTGGTGCTGCTGTACATGGCCATGACGCGGGATTGGCGTGGAGGGGTGCTGCTCGCCGCGGCGTGGCTGGCGATCTACGCCGGGCTTCGGTTGGCGATCGAGGCAGAGCGCGACTACTACACCATCGAGGTCATCTGGCATGCCAACACACAAAGTGAAATCACGATACAGGCTATCCCTGGCAATCTGATCTTTGTACCGGTGTACATAGCGGCGGCAGCGAGCTGGCGGTACTGGCACCCACGCATCCGGCGGGCGGCGCTGGTGCTTCCGGCGTATCTGGCGGCGGTGGTCGTGTTCGGATTTTGGCATGAAGTGCGGCTGCTGCTGCCGGTGCTGGTGGTGCTGGCGCACGGTGCTGCGCTGACACTGCAGCAGCGTGGAATTACTTCCGATACGACGCCTTATCACAAATAATGCGGACGCCCGGCGATCAACCGGGCGTCCGCGGGGTGTTTGTCAGTCTGGATCGCCAGCGCGTTCACGCGCTGCGCGCTCGCGGGCGGATCGCGAGGCCTGCGAGCGGGTGGCGGCGCATTGTTGCAGGCCTAGCCTGCCCCCTTCGGGGGACTGAAACCGGTGCCACGACTTATTGAGTCGAATCAACACGTTGCAGGCCCGGCCTGCACACATGATTGCAGCGTGCGGTACGCCCCGCCCCCGCATCCTCACTCCTGCGTGTTTGCGCTGCGCAGAGCATGTTACAATGCGGGCACAATTGGAGAGCGAGAAGACTGCATCGGATGAAGCCAGCACCTGCGCGCCTGGCCGCGCTGTTCAGCCTGATGGCGCTGTTGGGCCTGCTGCTGGGCGCGGTCCTGCCGGCTGCCGCGCAGGCCGCCGGGATCACGCTCTCCGTCGAGGCCGGCTTCGGCGGGCGCTTTCGCGAGGGCCTGTGGTTTCCCGTGTTCGTCAGCATCAGCAACACTGGCGACGACATCGCAGGCCGGCTGATCGTGCGCCCGGAGACTTCCGGCGACGGCCTGCCCAACGCCTTCTCCGTGCCCATCACCCTGGCCGGCGGCGCCCGCCAGGCCGTGCCCCTCTTCATCAGCGCGCGCAGCTATACCTCGCAGCTGCGCGTGGAATTCATGGACGACGACAACGTGGTGCTGGCGGCGCAGGCCGCCCCGCTGCGCTCCATCACCCCGATGGACCGCCTGTATCTCGTCTTCAGCGAAAGCCCGCTGGGATCGGTTGACCTCAGCGGCGCAGCGTTTGGCGGCGCCACAGCAGCGCAGGCCAACTGGTCACCAGCGGACGTGCCGGAAAGCGCAGATGCGCTGCGCGCCGTCAGCCTGATGCTGTTCGACGACGTCGATACCACCGGCCTCAGCGCGGCACAGCTCACCGCCCTGCGCGCATGGGTGGTCGGCGGCGGGCATCTGGTGGTGGCCGGCGGCCCGAACTGGCAGGCGACGGCGCTGGCGCTGGCCGATCTGCTGCCGCTGACGCCAGAGCAGAGCATCAGCATCAGCACGCTGCGCCCGCTGGCGGAGTGGCTGGCACAGCCGGAAACCGCGGGAGACGCGCTGGACAGCACCGGCGGCGTGATCGTCACCACCGGCACGCTGCTGCCCGAAGCGCGCGTGCTGGTCTCCGCGCCGCAGCCAGATGCCGAGCCGGTGCCGCTGCTGGTGCGCCGCACGCTGGGCGCAGGCGTGGTCGATTTTCTGGCGGCGGATGTCAACAACGCGCCGCTGCGCGGCTGGCCGCAGATGGCGGAATTCTGGCGCACGCTGCAGTCCACGCGCGGGCCGGTGCCCTCGTGGGTGCGCGGCTTCAGCGATTTCGACCAGGCGGCCCGCGCCACCGAGATCCTGCCCGGCGTCGATCCGCTGCCGGATGTGCTGCCGCTGCTGCTCTTCCTCGGTCTGTACGTCGCGCTGATCGGCCCGCTCAACTACCTGCTGCTGAATCGCCTCAACCGGCTGGACTGGGCGTGGGCCACCATCCCCGTGTGCATCCTGCTGTTCAGCCTGGTCGCGTGGCGACTCGGCATCAGCCTGCGCGGCGATGACGCCATCCTCAACCGCCTCACCGTGGTCCAGAGCTGGCCTGGCGAATCGCGCGCGCAGGCGTTCGGCCTGGTCGGGGTGTTTTCGCCCCGGCGCACACAGTATTCGCTCTCCACCCCGGCAGAGGCGCTGCTGCGCCCGCTGCCCGGCATCGATCAGACCAGCGGGCTGGTGGCGCAGGGCGGGGTGAGCGCGCTGGAGGTGGAGGAACGCGCCGGCTTCACCGCGCGCGATTTCAACGTCGATGCCTCGTTCACCACCAGCTTCACCGTGGACAGCCCGGCGCCGACGCCGGCCCTCATCGGCAGCGCGCTGATGGAATACGAACCGCTGTCGCCCGGCCAGATGCGCGTGCGCGGCACGGTGCGCAACGAAAGCGATCTCACCTTCAGCAATGCCGCCATCCTGGCGCGCGGCGCATCCGTCCGGCTGAGCGGTGCGCTGCCCCCCGGCAGCATCGGCACGTTCGATCTGCTGCTGCCCGGCGATGGCCCCGCTTCGCCCGCGCCATATCTGCCCACGCGCATCAACCCGTTCCTCACCTTCCGCTTCGCCGGCTCCACCAGCGAGTCCGAGACCACCGCCGCCGACATCATGGGCCCCGGGCGCTACGACCCCGACCCGATGCTCTTCGGCGGCAGCGCCAGCGATGACCTGCAGCGCCTGTGGCAGGAGCAGCTCGTGCTGTGGTCGCTGGTGGACGACGCCTTCGGGGCCACCGGGCGCGGCGATCAGGTGTTCGTGGCCGCCTGGACCGATCGCGCGCCGGTCGATCTGGCGCTGGACGGCGGCGACTGGGTCGATCAGCAGCACACGCTGGTACTGACCACGCTGGAGACCACGGTGCAGCCGCCGGGGGTGACGGTCACCATCAGCAGCGACCGCTTCACCTGGTCGGTCGAGTCGTATCTCGGCCTGGGCGCGCTCACCCCGGTCAACCTGAGCATGCAGCCCAACGAGAATGTCACCTTCCGCTTCACGCCGCAGCCGGGCGCCGTGCTGCGCGAGGTGGACTCGCTCGATATCCAGCTGGTCGATCTCAGCGTCAGCACGCGCCAGGTGCCGATGTACCTGTGGGACTGGCGTGCGCAGACCTGGGATGCGATCGAAGTCTCGCGCGAGGGGCTGCGCCTGCAGGACCCGGCGCGCTATCTGGGCCCGGAAAACGCCGTGCAGATCCGCCTGGTTTCCGACGAGATCGGCGGATTCCTGCGCATCGGCCGGCTGGATATTGAGCAGACCGGGCGCTTCTGACGCTTGCAGCACAGGCATTGACGAGGGAAGGCGAGGCACGATGGCCGATCTGATTATCGAGAGCAGGAACCTGGTCAAGAAATTCGGCAAGTTCACCGCCGTCCACGATCTGTCACTGGCCGTGCCTGCGGGCTCGATCTACGGCTTCGTCGGGCCGAACGGCGCGGGCAAGACCACCACCATGCGCATGCTGACCACGCTGACGCGGCCCACCAGCGGGCAGGCGTGGGTGGCCGGCGCGTCCATCACCGGCGACACGCGCAAGGTGCGCCGCGCCATCGGCTACATGCCGGACGAGTTCGGCGTGTACGATGACATGCGCGTGAGCGAATATCTCGATTTCTTCGCCGCCTGTTACGACATCCCCGAGGCGGACCGGCGCCGGCTGATCACCGATCTGCTGGAGCTGGTCGATCTGGCGCACCGGCGCGACGACATGGTCGACAAGCTCAGCCGCGGCATGAAGCAGCGCCTGTCGCTGGCGCGCACGCTGGCGCACGATCCGGCGGTGCTGATCCTGGACGAGCCGGCCAGCGGGCTGGACCCGCGCGCGCGGGTGGAGATCCGCGAGCTGCTGGTCGAACTGGCGAAGATGGGCAAGACGATCTTCTTCTCCACGCACATCCTGGCCGATGTGAACGAAATCTGCACGCATATCGGCATCATCGAGGCGGGGCAGATCATCGCGCAGGGCAGCATGGAGGAGATGCGGGCGCAGCTTCAGCCGCACCGCGAGATCACCGTCACGCTGGCCGATCACAACGCGGTGGAGGCGGCGCGGCGCGCGCTGAGCAGCGTGGGCGGGGTGCTGGGCATCAGCGAGCTGGAGCCGAAGGGTGGGCGCGCGCGCCTGCGCATCGACTTCAGCGGGGATGATGCCGGCGTGGCGGCGCTGAGCACGGCCATCAGCGCGGCGGGCATCGCCATCCTCGGCTTCGCAGAGGAACAGCGCGATCTGGAAGCGATGTTCATGCGCGTGACGAAGGGCAAGGTCACATGAGCAGCGCGCTGCGCCGGGCGTGGGCCGCCTGCGCTGCCTGGTGCGCGCTCACCGCTGCGGTCTTCGCGGTCTACGCGCTGTCGAAAGACGGTGCTTCGCGCGGACTGCTGGCGCTCACCGCCAGCTTTGTGCTGCTGGCCGCGCTGACGGCTGGTGCCGCGCTCGTGCTGCGCCGCGCTGCGCCGCCCGCATGGCTGGACCAGATGCGCGAAGTCTGTGCCCGTGCGTGGGCCCGCTGGGCGCTGACGCTGGCGGTGCTGGGCGGGCTGTTCGGTTACGGGCTGATGCTGCGCCCCGAGTGGCCGTATGCGCTTGGCGGTGTGGCGCTGGCCGCCGCAGCGGCACTCATACTGATCACATTTGACGGGCTTCCAGAAAACACGAGGCCCCGAATCGTGGTATCCGCCGCCGCACTGGGGATCGCAGGCGTGTATGTCGTGCGCGCGCTGGCACTGGCCGCCGTGCCAGCGTACAACGTGGCCGACGAACCATGGAACTATGGCTGGATTTTGAGCGTACTGCGCGATGGCTACTTCCATGATGCGATCATGCTCTACGGTGGACGCGACACCCCGCGATTTCATGCGCTGCCTGCGCTTTGGGGAAGCATCTTCGGCATGAATTTCATCTCAATGCGCTCGTTTTCCCTGCTCGTGACCGCCGCCGTGGTCGCGATCAGCGCGGGCGCAGCAGGGGCATGGTACCAGCGGCGTGAGGCGGCCTGGATCGGCGGGCTGCTCGCGCTCGGCAGCGCCCTGCTCGCCAACAGCGCCACCATCCGCCACGACAACGCGATGGCCTTCATGCTCGGAGCATGCCTGCTGTTTCTTGCGCTCGGCGCCCATGCTGCCGATCAGAGGCGGGCCAGGCTGTGGCACGGGCTGGCCGGGCTGATGCTGGGGCTGGGCTGGATGGCGCATTATCACGCGGTGCCGTTCGCTGCCATCCTGACGCTCACGCTGATCGCCCCGCGGGTGGTGCTCGCGCCGCACATCGGTCTGACGCGACGTGCAGCACTGCTGCAGACGCTGGCGTGGATCGCAGGCGGGCTGCTGGGCGCAGCGGTGACGTTCGTCGTGCAGATCGTGCCGGACTGGGCGCAGTTCACGCAGCGCGTGCCGTACGCTCCGGGCTCGCTTGAGGTGCTCATGCAGCGATACATCGAGTATCTGGCGACGCTGCCCTATCACTCGCAGCTTGAGGCGCTGCTGATCGGCGCAGGGCTGGCGCTGGCCGCCTGGCGGGCTGGTTCAAAGGCGCTGCTGCCCGCCTTTCGCCTGCAGCTTGCCGGGCTGGCGGCGGCGCTGCCGCTGCTCATCCTGACCTTCGCCGTCGTCGCCGGGCAGGTCCCGCGGGTGTATTACGTCTCGCAGCTCGTGACGGTATACGCGCTGCTGATCACCGGGTTGTTCGTGCCGGGAATACGTGCCCTGTCCGGCGAGCGGCGGCCGCTGCCGCGCGCATCATGGGCGGCGTTGAGCTTCGCCCTCGTCGGCATCGGCGCGGTGCAGGCGGGTCCGCTGCGCTATGTGCTTGCAGGCGGTCCGCAGGAGCTCGCGCCGCGCCCCGCCGCCGGCTATGTGCGCGCCAATGCCGGGCCGGATGATCACATCACGGGCGAGCATTGGTATTACTTCTTCCTCAACGACCTGCACTTCATCTCCCCCTATTCCTACGAATACGCCAGCTACGGCAGCCCGGACGTGTACGCGCAGTATGCGGATGCCACGGCGTTCTGGGATGCCATCGCGCCGGAATGGGTGATCCGCGATCCCAACCTGTCGAGTTGCTGCTTTCCGCCGATCATCGACAGCGCGTATCTGGACTCGCGCGGGTATCAGGTCGTCGCGGAGTTTCCAGGAGAGCGCCTGCCCGTGCAGGTCTATCACCGCCCGCACACAGGAGGCTGAGCATGACGATCGCTGAGCGATACGACGCCGTCTTTCCGCGCATTCGTGCGGCGCTGCTGGCCGGCGTCGCGCTGAGCGTGCTGGTGAGCGCGCTCGGGCTGCTGGCGCTGGTCGCATATGGCGCGGGTGCAGCGGGGCTGGCTGGCGTGCTGCGCCAGGTGCTTCTGCTCAATCCCGCCGGCCCGGACGACATCGGCCTGTCGCTGATCGCGCTGCTGGGCATGGCCCATCTGGCCGCGTTCATGCTGGCGCTGGTCGGCTGCAGCGCCCGCGAGGTGTGGGCCGGGCCGCTGCCGTGGCTGATTGCGGCGGCGGATGTGGCGCTGCTGATCGCGTTCGGCTTCACGCCCGGCGCGCTGCTGGCCATCGCCGCCATCGCGGCGGGGGCGCTGCAGGTACGGCTGTGGAAGGCGCTGCGCATCAACCCGGTGGCGCTCAAGGAACTGCGCGGGCGCATGCGCGGGGCGCGCGCGTTCGTCGTGCTGACGATCTATCTGACCCTGATGAGCGCTTTCGCGATGCTGGTATATCTGATCTTCAACGTGGGCAGCAGCGCCGCCAGCGCCGTCGCCGGGGAGATCGGCCGCACGCTGTTCATCAGCATCGTCGGCATCGAGCTGCTGCTGATGGTATTCATCGCTCCGGCGCTGACCAGCGGCGCGATCACCGGCGAGCGCGAGCGCCAGACCTACGACCTGCTGCGCACCACACTGCTCTCCGAGCCGACGTTCGTGCTGGGCAAGCTGGAGAGCGCGCTGGCCTATCTGTTCATGCTGCTGCTGGCGGCCATCCCGCTGCAGAGCGTGGCCTTTCTGTTCGGCGGCGTGAGCGAAGTGGAGATCGCGCTGGCGTTCATCGTGCTGGCGGTGACGGCGCTGGCGCTGGGCGCGATCGGCGTCACGGTGTCCACCGGCACCGACCGCACGATCTCGGCAAGCGTGCGCGCCTACGGCCTGGCGCTGGCGCTGATGTTCGCTGTGCCGCTGATGGCCAGCATCGGCGGTGAGGTGATGCAGCGCCTGCTGATGCCCGGCGGCTGGACGTCACCGCTGATGGAGACGGCGATGGCGTATGTGAACACCGTGCTGACAGCGATCAACCCGGCGGCGGCGCTGCTGGGCACGCAGCAGATCCTGATCGAGCGCAACAGTGCGGCCTTCTACCCGTACACCATCTCCAGCACCGGCGGCACGATCCCGATGGTGTCGCCGTGGGTGCTGTTCACGGTGATCTACCTGACGCTGTCGGCGGTGCTGATCGCGCTGGCCGTGCGGCGCATGCGCCAGCGCGACATACAGGCGGCGTAGAACCGTCTTGACGCGGAAAAGCGCTCTGCTATAATGCCCGGAGATGGCCCCGTAGCTCAATTGGCAGAGCAGTTGACTCTTAATCAATAGGTTATAGGTTCGAGTCCTATCGGGGTCACAACAGAGCTGAAGCAAAAGCGTATGCGCTGGGCATACGCTTTTTTTGTTGTGAGACGCAGCGGGTGCAGCGCAATCTCCGCCCCCTGTCGGACCATGCCAGCCCACGCCCACAGCTCACCCGCGTGCCGGTCGCGCTCCCTCAGGCGGGCGGCAGGCGCAGCGTGCCCGTCATCAGCGTGACCGCGTGCCCGCCCACGCGCACGGCCTCGATCGCATCGGGCGTGCCCACCACTTCGACGTAGGCCTGCCCCGGCCTGCCCATCCACTGCCCCTGTTCGGCGATGAATTCCGCCTGCGCGATCAGCCGGTGATGCCACAGGTAGGCGGCCATGCCGCCCGTCGCCGACCCCGTGAAGGAGTCCTCGGCGGTATCCGGCGGCGTGCCGAAGTGTCGGGCGAAGGTGGCGGCTTCCGCGCTCAGGCCGCCCAGCACGAACAGATGCGGGCTGAAGAAGTCCCCTTCGGCGCGCAGCCGATCGTACAGCGCGCTGTCCATGCGCGCTCGGCGCAGCGCATCCAGATCACGCAGCGGGATCATGAGCTGCGGCGTGCCCGTGCTGACCGTCTGGATGGGCGCGCCGGGCAGCGCGGCTTCCGGCGGCAGCCCGAAAGCCGGCAGGATGGCCCCGGCGGCGTACGTGCGCAGAAACGCCGGGCGAAGCTGGGTCATGACGAAGCGCAGCCCGTGCGCCGCCGGCTGGATGCTGACGCGCACGATGCCCGCCTGAAGCTGCAGCGTGAACGCGCCGGCTTCCGGGCGCAGCCGCCCGCTTTCGACCAGTGCGCGCGCCACCGCCAGCGTCGGGTGGCCCGCCAGCGGGATCTCCTCGGCAGGGGTGAAGTAGCGCGCGCGGAAATCCGCCGTGTCTGAGGACAGCACGAAGGCTGTCTCGGAGAGGTTGGTCTCGCGGGCCAGCGCGCGCATCTCCGCCTCGCTCAGCCCGTCCGCATCCAGCACCACCATGCAGGGATTGCCCTGCAGCGGCAGATGCGTGAAGGCATCCACCCATACCGTCGCCAGGGTTCGCGTCATGACTGTCTCCCGGGGCCTTCGCCCGCTTCTGCGCGTGGGATAATACGCACGCTGAAAATCTGGAACGGCTGCACGTGCAGCGTCACTGTCCGCCCGTCCTCGACGGCGAGCGGCGCATCGTCCTCCTCAAGGATACTGGTGCGCACCGCCTCCGCCACGTCAACGCCGAACTGCAGCCGGACGGGGCCGCGGCGGCGCATGAATTCGTAGCCGCGCACGATGATCCCGCGCCCGTCCTCTGCTCGCTTGATCGTCTCGAGCCGCACATGCGCAGCGGACGTCTGCACCAGCGGTTCGGGCGTCGGCGAGTCGGCACGGCCCGTGGGCGCCTGCGCCGCCTGCCAGACGATCACCGGATCGTTCAGGCGATAGGCTTCCGCCGAGGTGTGCGCTGTGTCCGCGCCGATGACCAGCCCATAGCGGAAGTGATGTTCGCCCTGGTCCGCGGTCGGGTCTGGCGACGTCGGGCTGCGCAGCAGGCTGAGGAACATCACGCCGTCGTGGATGCGATGGCCATATTTGCAGTCGTTGATCAGCCCGACGCCGAAACCGCCCTCGCCCAGATGCGCCCACTTCTGCGCGGCTGTCTCGAAACGCGCCCAGTCCCACGAGGTGTTGGTGTGCGTCGGGCGTTCCACCACGCCGAACTGCACCTCGTAGCTGGCGCTGGTGGCCAGCACATCCACCGGGAAGGCCGCCTTGAGCAGGATGTGACGTTCGCGCCAGTCGATGTGCGTGTCGAACACCAGCGTACTGCTGCCCGCCTCCAGCGTGATGCGCTGCACGAACTCACTGCTGAGGATGCGCCGGCGGATCTCCAGCGTGGCGCGCAGCGGATCGCTCTCCACCAGCGTGATCGCCTGTGCCGGGTCCGGCGCGTAGACCTTCTCGTCGTGGAAGATGTCGATATCCCACGCATCCCAGTTCAGCGGCCGGTCCTCGCACGCCATCCAGCGGTTGGCCAGTGCGCCGGGCGGCAGCACCTCGCGCTGGGCACGCTTGTCGAACAGGCGCGTGATATCTCCATCGTCGCTGAGTTCGACGCGCAGCAGCGCATTCTCCAGATGGCGGGCGGAGGCGCTCACCGGCGCGAACTGGCCCGCTTCGCCAGCGGCATCGGGCGGCTGCAGCGCCGCCGGCGGCTGGATGCTGTATGGCGCGAGCTGCACGGCGCGCAGCGCGCCATCTGCGCCATGCAGCATCTCCACGCGCGCGCAGCCCGCCGGATTGACCACCAGCGCCTGCGCGCCCAGCCGTGCCGCGATGGCGGCCAGCGCCTCATCGCGCACACCCTCGGCCAGCCGGCGAATCTCGGCGTAATCGCGCGCGCTGTCCACATAGACCTCGGCGATGCTGCTGCCGGGGATGATGTCGTGAAACTGGTTGAGGCACACCAGCTCCCAGGCGCAGTTGAGCCGATCGTGCGGGTAGCCGAAGCGTGCATCCAGCAGGCTGGCACAGGTGGCGGCGAACTCGGCATCGTGCAGCAGAAATTCGCTCTGGCGATTGCCGCGCTTGTTGCGCGCCTGCGTGGTGTAGGTGCCGCGATGGATCTCCAGATACAGCTCCCCATTCCACACCGGCAGCCGGTCGCCTGTGGTGCGCTCGACGTGGCGGAAGAAGTCGATCACGCGGGCGGGACGCACGACGGGCGCGCCGGGCATGTGATCGAGCGCGCGGATGTTCTCGATCATCTCGCGCGTGGGGCCGCCGCCGCCATCACCGTAGCCGTAGCTCATCAGGATGTCGCGCACGATGTGCTTCTGCTGCACGTTCAGCCACGTACCCACGGCGGTCATGCCATTGGCATCGACGTTATACGTGGCGTGGCTGTGAATATCGTGCGCTTCCGGCGTGGTGCTGAAATGCGTGAGCACGCGCGTGCCATCCAGTCCCTGCCACCAGAAGGTGTCATAGGGCAGCCGGTTGACCTGGTTCCAGCCGATCTTGATGGTGAAGAAGTATTCCAGCCCCGCCTGCCGGATGAGCTGCGGCAGGTTCCAGGCGTAGCCGAACACATCTGGCAGCCACAGCACCGGCGACTCCGCGCCCGGCCCGAAGTGCTCGCGGAAGAAACGCCGGCCCAGCAGGAACTGGCGCACCAGCGACTCGCCGCCGGGGATGTTGCAGTCGCTCTCCACCCACATGCCGCCCAGCGGTTCCCAGCGGCCTTCGGCCACGCGCTGCTGCACCTGCGCGAACAATTCCGGCTGGTCCTGTTTGAGGAAGGCGTACAGCTGCGGCTGGCTTTGGATGAAGCGGTATTCGGGGAACTCCTCCATCAGCCGCAGCACGGTGGAGAAGGTGCGCTCGGCCTTGCGCCGCGTCTGGTCGAGCGTCCACAGCCAGGCAGTGTCGATGTGCGCGTGGCCGACGGCGTGGACGTGCGCATCCAGCGGCGGCCCGGCCTGCGCGATGCCCGCTTCGAGCACGGCCTGCGCCGCGGAGATGCTGGCGTAGAGCGCCTCCCCGAATGGCTCGCGCAGGTCGATACGGCGAAAGGCATCATCGAGCGCATTCAGCAGCCGGTCGCGCGCCGGGTTGAGCGCATCCGTGCTGGTGGCCACGCCCAGCGCCACGCGGGCCAGCGCCAGAAACTGCCGCAGCGCCGGATCGGGCTGCACCAGCGCCGGCTGCCCCATGTACAGCTGCTGCCCGGAAGGCGCGCTCGTGCCCCCGAGCAGGCCGCACCAGCCGTGCAGCAGCAGGCGGTGCGGGCGGCCATCGCGCCAGTCATCGCGCAGCAGCACCTCCTGGTGATGCCGGTCGCACGCGGCCAACGGCTGGCCGTCCACATAGGCCAGCGCCTCCGGATGCGAGAAATCCCCGGAGGTGCCAATGGGCAGATGAAGCATGACTGGCAGTTCTGGCGCAAAATCCGCCGGGATGGTGAAGACGCCGGCCAGTGCGAAATTCTGATACTGCGCGCCCCAGTAGCTGTCGGGTGCGATCTCCGGCCATGCAGAGGGGTCGGCGGTCAGCGGCGGCGGGATGTGTGGCCCGTCCAGCGGCAGGTAGCGCAGCGGGCTGAGCGGTGTGCGGCGGCGATGGACCAGCCCGGCCAGCAGTTCCAGCCGGCGCGCGATTTTCCCGGCGGTGTAGCGCGTTTCATGCGTGAAGCTCATCGGTCTATCCCGTGAATGGGTGGCAAAGTAGCCCCAACTATACCGCGCGGGCCGGGCACAACCGATGCCTGCATGCTCCCTGATGCAACATTTAGCATGACGACTGCGTATCAGCATGTGGCGCCAGATGAACCCTTCACAAGGACTCACATCCTTCACCAGCACCAAAGGAGCTTCGATATGCACATTCGAACCACAGCCGCCAGAATCGCGCTGGCGGGTATGCTGCTGCTGTCCGCAGCGGCGGCCAGCGCGCAGGAAGGGACAGCAGGCAATCCCGGCGTGGGCGATGACCTGTTCCCGCTTTCCGGCAACGGCGGCTATGACGTGCAGCACTACACGCTGGACATCGCCTGGAGCGAGGACAACACGATCGAGGCCAGCGCCGAGATCAGCGCTGTCGCTACGCTTGACCTGTCCAGCTTCAACCTCGATTTCGTCGGCTTCGACATCGGCGAGCTCACCGTCAATGGCGAGGCCGCCGACTACACGCGCGACGGCGGCGAACTGACCATTACGCCGCCGCAGATGCTCAGCCGCGAGGACGCCTTCACCGTGCTGGTGCGCTATGCCGGAACCCCCACGCCGCAGAACGGCGTGATCGGCTGGAACACCTATCCCGGCGGCGTGGTCACGATTTCGCAGGTGGATGGCTCGCCCGGCTGGTATCCGGTCAACGATCATCCGACAGATGCTGCGTCATACACTCTGCGCATCACCGTGCCTGCCGCCTACACGGTGGCCGCCAATGGCCTGCTGAGCGAGGTGATCACCGCGGACGAGACGCGCACGTTCGTCTGGGAAGCGCGCGACCCGATGGCGAGCTATCTGGTGACGGTCAACATCGGCATGTTCCGCATGACGGAATCCGAGGGGCCGGGCGGGCTGCCGATCATCAACTTCGTCCCCGAGTCCGCTGGTGACGCGTACGACGATCTGCTCGCGCTGCAGGGCGACATGATCGCCTTCCTGAGCGATACGTTCGGGCCGTATCCATTCGAGAGCGCGGGCGCAATCGTGGTCGATGTCCCGCTGGGGCTCGCGCTGGAGACGCAGACGCGCCCGGTCTATGGCACGGACACATTCGTCGACTACATCATTCTGCATGAGCTGGCCCACCAGTGGTTTGGCGACAACGTGCGCGTGGCGGACTGGGAGCACATCTGGTTGAACGAAGGCTTCGCCAGCTATGCAGAGGCCCTGTGGGCGGAACACACGGGCGGCCAGGAAGCGCTGGACGCCGAAGTGGAGCGCATCTGCGCCCCGGATGGGGGTACGCTGCAGGTGGTCGACGTGGCAATGATGGCGATGGTGTTCAATCAGCTGCCGCCGCCCGAAGCGGGCGCCGGCCTGACCCGCGCACAGGTGGAGGATCTGGTGCGCAGCCTGGCTTCAGAGCCGATCAGTGACGAGGCGCTGCAGGCGGCGATGGACGGGCTGGCCGACGAGGGGCTGAGCCTGGCCGATGTCGCCGATGTGATGGCCAACCTGGGAGCGGAGACTGTGACCATTACAGTCGATTCGCTGGGACAGCTGTACGACGCCTTCCTGGCGGTGGGCGCAGAGCCGCCGTTTGCAGATCCATCAGACGGCATGGCCGTCGTGCCGCCCGGCGTGGTGGACAGCGCGACCATGTTCAGTCAAAGCGTGTACAGCCGCGGCGCGTGCACGCTGCATGCGCTGCGCCTGCTGGTGGGCGATGCGCAGTTCTTCAGCATCCTGCGCACGTATTACGCACGCCATGCCGGTTCGACAGCCAGCACCGCCGACTTCATCGACGTGGCGGAGGAGATCAGCAATCGCCAGCTCGAGGACTTCTTCGACGGCTGGCTGTATGCCGAAGCGATACCGGCGCTGCCTGAGGCGGGCGGCTGAGAGCCACGGCTCAACTGGCGCGCATCTTCCGCACAGCAGCTCCGGACCGGCAGGTGGCCGAAGCTGCTGCGCGGCGGCGCATCACGACGCGGCCACCTCGCACCTCTTCAGGCTGACGATGGCGCCATGGGAACAGATTGCAGCACAAGATCAGCGCCGTCCGCGAGCGTCATCACTCCCACTGACCGGCGAATGCACGATCTTTCCGAAAAATTCGGAGAACAATTCATGATCACGTGCAGGAGGGTGAATCGCTGTCACGGTAAAATCATGGATGAAGCGAAGACTATGCCGCAAGTTCGCTACCTCGGAGGAAGAACCTCTTGATCCACACACAAAGGAGCTTCGATATGCACATTCGAACCACAGCCGCCAGAATCGCGCTGGCGG
>CAZZJW010000017.1:49267-60363 GCA_964654755.1 uncultured Pleurocapsa sp.
TCAGCCGCGAGGACGCCTTCACCGTGCTGGTGCGCTATGCCGGAACCCCCACGCCATCCCAGAACAGCGTGCTTGGCGAGCAGCAGGGGCCCGGCTGGAACGCCTACCCCGGCGGCGTGATCACGGTTTCGCAGGTGGATGGCTCACCCGGCTGGTATCCGGTCAACGATCATCCGACGGATACCGCGTCGTACACCTTGCGCATCACCGTGCCTGCCGCCTACACCGCAGCCGCCAATGGCCTGCTGAGCGAGGTGATCACCGCGGACGAGACGCGCACGTTCGTCTGGGAAGCGCGCGACCCGATGGCGAGCTATCTGGTGACGGTCAACATCGGCATGTTCCGCATGACGGAATCCGAGGGGCCGGGCGGGCTGCCGATCATCAACTTCGTCCCCGAGTCCGCTGGTGACGCGTACGACGATCTGCTCGCGCTGCAGGGCGACATGATCGCCTTCCTGAGCGATACGTTCGGGCCGTATCCATTCGAGAGCGCGGGCGCAATCGTGGTCGATGCCGAGCTGGGGATGGCGCTGGAGACGCAGACGCGCCCGGTCTATGGCACGGACACATTCGTCGAAAATGTCATTCTGCATGAGCTGGCCCACCAGTGGTTTGGCGACAATGTGCGCGTGGCGGACTGGGAGCACATCTGGTTGAACGAAGGCTTCGCCACTTATGCGGAGGGCCTGTGGGCGGAACACACGGGCGGCCAGGAAGCGCTGGACGCCGAGGTGGAGCGCGCCTACAACATGACCAGGAATGTGCTGCAGGTGCTCGACGTGGAGACGCTGTCGACGCGGTTCAATCAGGTGCCGCCGCCAGCAGCGGGCGCCGGCCTGACGCGCGCGCAGGTGGAGGAATTTGTGCGCAGCATGGCTCCAGAGCCGATTAGTGACGAGGCGCTGCAGGCGGCGATGGACGGGCTGGCCGATGAGGGGCTGAGCCTGGCCGATGTCGCCGATGTGATCGTCAACCTGGGGCTGGAGAACGTGACCATCACGATCGATGCGATACAACATCTGTACGACGCCTTCCTGGCGATGGGCGTGGAGCCGCTGATTGACGATCCGTCAGAGTCAGGCATCGTCCCTGCCGGACCGCCCGGCGTGGTGGACAGCGCGACCATGTTCAATCCGGGCGTGTACAGTCGCGGCGCGCTCACGCTGCATGCGCTGCGCCTGCTGGTGGGCGATGCGCAGTTCTTCAGCATCCTGCGCACATACTACGCACGTCATGCCGGTTCGACGGCCAACACCACCGATTTCATCGACGTGGCGGAGGAAATCAGCAACCGCCAGCTCGAGGACTTCTTCGACGCCTGGCTGTATGCCGAAGAGACCCCCGCACTGCCTGAGGCGGGCGGCTGAGAGCCACCGCTCAACCGGCCCGCATCTTCCGCACAGCAGCTCCGGCCACCTGCCGGCCCGGAGCTGCTGCGCGGCGGCGCATCACGACGCGGCCACCTCCTGCTGCCCGCCCAGCGCCCGGGTCTCTTCCGCCCGCGCCTGCATCTGCGCCCGCAGCGCGTGGATATCGCGCGGGACCAGCGCAACAGCGCCCAGCAGGAACAGCCCGCAGATGAACAGCGTCGAGACGTTCACCACCATGATGGCATTGCCCAGCGTCAGCCCGGCGCTGGTGACGAGCGTGCCGACGATCAGCGGGGCAAAGGCCGCGCCGAACGACTCGATGAAGTACTGGATCGCCAGCGCGGTGCTGCGCACTTCCGGCAGCGTGATGTCATAGATGGTGGCGGCCACGTTCGGGCCGGAGAACAGCGTGAAGAGCGCGGTCAGCGCCAGCATCACCGCGAACAGCCCGACGGACTCGGCTGGCACGTTGAGCGTGAGATACATCATCACCGCGCCGATCAGCACGCCGGTGGTGCTGACGATCAGCCGTCCGCGCAGCGTGCGCCGGAAGAGGAAATCGCCCAGCGTGCCGCCCAGAAATGCTCCGCCCGCCATTACCAGCACGGCGACCGCCATGATCGGGAAGATCACGCCGTCCTCGTAGCCGCGCCCGTCCTTGCCCATATAGGCGAAGAACCAGAACGTGAGCACGTTGAGCGGGAACACGCCGAAGAACCCCTGCAGAAACAGCGGGATCAGCGTGCGCCGGCGCAGCAGCGCCACGGCCGCTTTCCACTCGAAGCGGTGGATGACGATATCGCTGAAGCCCTCCAGCTCCGGCTCCGCCTTGCCGCGCGCCCGGTCGCGAACAGTGAACAGGATGACCAGGCCGACGACGATGCCCATCGCCCCGGTGATCAGAAAGACGTTGCGCCAGCCCAGCGAGCCGCCGAGCGCAAACGCGATGATCAGCCCCATCATGTAGCCGATGGGCGCGGTGAGCTGCAGCAGGCCGTAGATCTTGCCGCGCAGGCGGGGGCCGAAGTAATCCGAGATCAGGCTGTAGATGCCGGGGTAGCTGGAGTCGTCGATGCCGGTGGAACTGCGCGCCGCCAGAAAGGCGGGGAAACTGGGCGCGAGCGCCCCAAGCCAGGTGGTGCCGCCCCAGATGAACGACGCCAGCGCCAGCAGCTTCGCCCGCGAAAAGCGGTCGTACAGATAGCCCCAGACGGGATAGAGGATGGCGGCCACGATCAGCGCGCCCGTGCCGACGGCGCCCATCTGCTGTTCGTCGATGCCGAATGTCTCGCGGATATCCGTATTGAAGGGGCCGATGATGAGCTTGTCGGCCTGGTGCAGCAGCATGAAGGCGAAGAATACAGCGACGACAAACCAGCGGTAGCGTGAAGATGACATGCGCTTTTCCCCCAGAACGATTATCCCGAATCCATAATTTCTGCGGGGATTATAGCGCCTTCGCGGCCCGCCGCCTGAACTATCCTGTGCGCGTACTGGCAAAGAGAGGAATCAGGCCGGGCGCACCGCGCGCAGCAGCAGGTAGACGTGATCGAAGCCGGCATCCGGGCTGCCAGCGCAGCAGATGTTGAGCCATGCGCGCACGGCGGGTGGGGCCTGCAGCAGCAGAAGCTGCAGCCGCTCGATCGTCCCGGGCGCGCAGCCCTGCCGTTCGGCCCAGGGCAGCAGGCGGGCGGCGTAGCGGTGGATGGCGGAGGACTGCGGATGCAGGCCGCTGTTGAGGCACAACCCCTCCCATTCGTAGCCCGCCAGCATGTGGACGTGGCTGGGATCACGCAGGCGCTCGAAGGCATCGCACCAGGCGGCGGCGCGCGCATCCTCCGGCGCGGCCAGGTCCTGCAGCACGAACACGCCGCCGGGGCGCAGGCAGCGCGCGACTTCATCGACGAAGCGTGCCGGCTGCGGAAAGTGATGCGCGGCGATGCGGCAGGTGACGCAGTCGAAGCTGGCGTCCGGGAAGGGCAGCGCTTCGGCGTCTCCGCCAGCGAAGACGACAGCCGGGGCGTGCTGCGCCAGCCGGGCACGGGCCGCCGCCAGCATACCCGGCGCATGATCGAGGGCGATCACGCGGGCGACGTGCGGCGCGAGCGCGAGCGCCGTGGCTCCGCCGCCCGTGGCGATGTCCAGCACGCGCCAGCCCGGCTGGGGGTCAGCGAGCTGGAGCAGGTGGGGCATCTCCGGGGCGTGAAAGAACACCTCATCCGTGCCGCTGTAGTTCGCGGCGAAGCGGCTGAAACGCTGCTGGCTGAGGGCGTTGCGGTCGGGCGCGCTCATGCGCTCCTCCGGGGCAGTGCTGCGTGACGGAGAGAGTATACAGCGCGGCGCCCGCCGGTGCAGGCGGAGCTTGCCTCCAGGCGGCGTTATCCGCCGGCGACGTTTATGACGGCGTGCAGAAGCGCCAGGCCCGCGATGTTGCCCGTGCGGCGCATGATCACATTGAACACCCAGCCCCACAGGAACAGCACCGCCAGATCAATGACCACCTCCGAAGCGGACGCTCCGCCGGACAGCCGCTGTGGGATGTGCACCAACGCGAACATCAGCGCGGTGATCACCTCTGCCACACTGCGCCTGAAGGCTGCGGAGAAGCGCGTCAGCAGATAGCCACGAAAGATCGCCTCTTCGCTCACGCCCACGCCCAGCTGCGCGATCAGCATGAATGCGGTGGCGGGAGACAGCCAGGAATATCCGGTTGCCTGGCCAAGGATCAGGGCTGCGATCACGCTGGCGATGACGCCACCCACGAGCGAGAGCGCGAGGTTCTGTCCGGATATGCCGATCGTCTTCAGGCCCTGCCTGCGGATGAGCAGGGCGATCCCGAATGGCAGCACGATGATGGCGTTTGCCAGCAGTTGCATGAGCGCCTGCGGGAATGTGTAGTCAGCCGGACCAGCCGGCTCCGGGGAAGCCGCAGCGGATCCGCCGCGCCCGAAGGCGAACAGCACGAACGCGAACAGCATCAGATAGAGAACGACAGAGACGGCGACTTCCATCCTGGCGGAGCGAAACGTCACGGAAACAGGCGCTGGCCGAAACAGGCGCTGCAGGACGGCGAAGACGGCGAGCGAAGCGGCCAGTGTGGCCAGCAGAGGGGCATAATACACAAGAAAGTCCATGACGTCTCCAGATCAGGAAGAGGCCCGCCCGGCCAGATCGTGTGGGCAGGTGGAACCCGTAAGGCAATTCTGCGGAGCTATACGTATGGCGATGCATAAAGTCGCATGTCACCGGGCACGGGCTGAAGTGAAGCCGGGTGTGCAGCACACAGCGACCGAGGGGCAGCGCAACGCTGCGGCGGCGCAGCGTCGGTCAGCCGCCCGCTTCGCCCGGCGGTCGTCAGGCGATCGGCATGCTGCACATGCGACACTCTGCTACAATTCCCTTATTCAGTGCGCACCTGCCTGCGCTTATGGAGCAATTGATGCCCGAAAATCGGGATGCGCTTCCGCCTTCACCGGAAGACCCCCAGAACCCACCCACCGCGCCCTCGCAGGAGGACACGGAGCCGCTGCTGTTCATCATCGAGGATGAGCCGTCCCAGCCGGGCAGCGACCCGCACGAACAGCCGACCGTCCCGCTCACCGCCGAGACGGGCGTGCTGCCGGCTTCGCCGCACACGCTGGCCAGCAGCGGTGGACTGGACCCCAACCCAGACTTCACACGCCGCCCGCCCACCCCGCCGCCTGCTACACCGTATCAGGGCACGCAGCCGCATGTCGTGCCCTTCGAGCACACGCTGGTGCATGTGCCGGGCGAAAGCCGCCCGCAGCCCGCCCAGCACACCCAGCCGCGCCCGCCCGGCCAGACCGTGCCCGCTGCGCAGGCGCGCTTCGCCCCACCCGGCAGCCCGCTCATCCCTGCCCCGCCGGGCGCGCGACCGCCGTACCCGATGGCCGCGCCGCCCATGCCCGCCCGCCGCCCGCGCCGCCGCCGCATCCTCGGCTGCACGCCCGGCTGCTTCATGCTGCTGGCCGGCATCTTCGTCAGCTTCTGCGGCGGCGCCACCCTGCTCACGCTGGTGGTCGCCGCGACGCTCGGCTCGCAGCTGGAGCAGCGCCTGAACGCCGTCGTCGAGCGGGTGGACGACTACAACAATTTCGAGAGCACATTCTTCTACGATCGCTACGGCGGCACGCTCTACGAGGCCTTCGGTGAAGGCCGCCGCGTCAACGTACGCTATGCCAATTTCCCGCAGGACCTCATCAACGCGACCGTGGCGATCGAGGACGACACCTTCTTCACCAACCCCGGCTTCGAGATCGAGGCCACGGCGCGCGCTTTCCTGCAGTACGTCGGCCTGTCAGAAGGCTCCAGCGGCGGCAGCACGATCACGCAGCAGCTCGTGCGCAACGTGCTGTTCGAGCCGGAGTACCGCTCTGAGCGCAGCATCCAGCGCAAGATCGAGGAGATCCTGCTGGCCATCCTGCTGCGCCAGCGCAAATCCTCGCAGGAAGTGCTGGAGATGTATCTCAACGAGATTTACTACGGCAACCTGTCGTATGGCGCGCAGGCGGCGGCGACCACCTTCTTCAACAAGGATGTCAGCCAGCTCACGCTGGGCGAAGCCGCGCTGCTGGCGGGCCTGCCGCAGGCCCCCGCCAATCTCGATCCGTTCAGCACCGACCCCGACGTGCAGGCGCAGGTGCGCGCGCGCTGGGAGCTGGTGCTGTCGCGCATGGTGGAGGAAGGCTACATCAGCGATGCGCAGCGCCAGCAGGCGCTGGCCGCCGGGCTGGCCTTCGTGCAGCCGGAAGCGCCGCTTAACGCGCCGCACTTCACCGTGTACGCCATGCAGCAGTTCGATGCGCTGATGGGCGAGCTGGGCTACACGCCCGATCAGGTGGCGCAGGGCGGCTTCCGCGTGTACACCACGGTCGATCAGCAGATCAACCGCCTGGCCGAACGCACCGCGCAGGAGCAGGTGGCCCGCCTGGCCGCCAACAGCGTCAGCAATGCCGCCGTGCTGGCGATCCAGCCGCTCACCGGCGAGATCCTGGCGATGGTCGGCAGCATCGACTACAACAACGATGCGATCGATGGCCGCGTCAACGTCACCATCTCGCTGCGCCAGCCCGGCTCCACCATGAAGCCGTTCACCTACTCGGCGGCGATCGAACAGGGCATGACGGCGGCGGACATCATCTGGGATACGCAGACGCGCATCGCCGACTATGAGCCGGTCAACTACGACGGCACCTTCCACGGCCCAGTGCGCATGCGCACGGCGCTGGCCAACAGCTACAACATCCCGGCGGTGCAAACGCTGCGGCGCATCGGCGTCGAACGGCTGCTGGAGATCATGAACCGCTTCGGCGTGGAAAGCCTCGTCAACGATCCCAGCCTGTATGGCCTTTCGCTGACGCTGGGCGGCGGCGATATCACGCTGCTGGAGCTGACCAACGCCTACGCCGTCTTCGCCAACGGCGGCAGCTACGTGCCCAGTACCGCCATCCGCTGCGTGCTGGACAACAACAACAACATCCTGTACGAGTACCGCGCGGGCTGCCCACGCGGCGACGCCACCGACAGCACGCGCTTCGGCGATGGCTATGGCCGGCAGGTGCTCGATCCGCGCATCGCCTTCCTGATGAGCAGCATCCTCGCCGATGAGGAAGCGCGGCAGCCGGCGATGGGCTTCCGCAGCGCGCTCTACACCGGCGACATCGGCGCATCCGTCAAGACCGGCACGACCAACGACTATCGCGATAACTGGACGGTCGGCTACACGCGCAACCTCGCCGTCGGCGTGTGGGTGGGCAACAGCGACGGCACGCCCATGCGCGGCGTGAGCGGCCTGGCCGGCGCGGCGCCCATCTGGAACGGCGTGATCACCGGCGTCTACAACACGCCAGAGCTGCTGGCGGCGCTGGCGGTGGACGGGCAGCTGCTCCCCAATCAGCTCGAAGCGCCGGGCGGCATTTCGCTGCGCAATGTGTGCGCCATCGGCGCGCTGCGCGACCCCGCGCTGGACTGCACCGCGCAGACTGCGGACTGGATGCTGGACTCGCCGGCGGGCCTGCCCGATGGCAGCGGTGGGCTGATGTACCCCGCGCCCGTCCTGCCCACGCCGGATCAGCCGCCCCCTTCCGGCGTGTGGCTGCGCGAGATCGAGCCAGACATCTACCGCGTGCTGGTGCATCCGCTGCCGCCGCAGATTTCGCAGAGCATCGTCTTCAGCGCGCCGCCCGGCCAGGTGGCCCCGCCTTCGCCGCTGTACTGCCAGGTGCCGGTGGAGCTGGCGGCATACGACCCGGGCGCGCGCGAGCAGCTCTTCCTCGCGCCGCCGCTGGACCCACAGGACGCCGCTCGCGCCGAGCAGTATGCGCGCAGCGCCGGGCTGGCCTTCCTGCCCACGATCGCGTGTTCGCAGGAGCTCATCAACGCCGCCGGCGCCGCCCCGACCGCCGTCACCGCCTACATCGCCAGCCCGGCCAACGGGCAGACGGTCAGCGGACCGTTCGATATCCTCGGCACCGCGCAGTTCGCGCCGGAACAGGCCGACTACTATAAGATCGAGATCATCGGCGGGCCGTTCGCCGGCTGGACGACCGTCAACACGGTGCATCCGGGCAGCGTGGTGAACGGGGTGCTGGAGAGCATCCCTGCGCTGTCCACGGGCACGTATCAGCTTCAGCTAGTGGTGGTGGGGCGCGACGGCAACTACGTGCAGCCGCCGTATCAGATCACGATCTTCGTGCCGTGAGGCGGGCGCGCGCGCCTCACAGGCTGCACGTGAACTCGGCGTAGGCCAGGCGTGTGTGCGTCGTGCGCGGGCGTGCCAGAGCGGCTGTGCGCGCGCGCTCATAGACACAGTCATTGAGGAACCACGCAGCGCAGCGTGCGCCCAGGATCTGCAGCCGCTGCCACAGCCCGCGCGGCGCCGAAGCCTGCACCGTCTTGGCGCCGGCCTCCGCGAGCACCGCCCGGCGCGCACCCGCCCGCCGCTCAGCACTCGGCGTGCCAGCACGGTGCAGCGCCACCGCGATCTGCGCATCCAGCGCGTCCCGGCGATTATCCATTTGAGCTGGCATAGCCCGCCGCCCTTCCGCCCGTCCAGTCGAAACCGGGCGAGTCGCTGCACAGCCGCCGGCGCAGGGTCTCGCGCGCGTAGTGCAGGCGGCTCTTGACCGTCCCCAGCGGGACCTGCAGGATCTCGGCGATCGCCTCCAGCGGCAGATCGCTCAGATAGTGCAGCGCGACCACCGCCTGCTGGTTGAACGGCAGTTCGGCGACGGCCTGCTGCACACGGCGGATGGTCTCGCTCTGTTCCGCCTGCTGCTCCGGGCCGCTGCCTGTCGGGCTGATGAGCTGATCGACCAGCGCCTCCAGCGAGATGCGCCGCTTCTGGCGGCGGGTGACCCAGGTGTAGCTCAGGTTGACGGTGACGCGATACAGCCACGGCATCAGCGGCAGCGCCGTGTCGATGCGCCCCGCGTGCTGATACAGGCGCAGAAAGCAGTCCTGCGCGATGTCATCCGCCGCCGCGTCGTCGCGGGTGATGGTCATCGCCGTGCGATAGATCTGCACGTAGTAGCGGTCGAAAAGCAGGCCGAGCGCGTCCACCTGGCTGTCGCACAGGCGCTCGATCAGTTCTGCATCCGTGCTGGCCGAGGTTACCGCGCCAGCGATGACGGCTTCCGTGCGCATGGTCATGCGCGTGCTCCACTTCTCTGCGTTTCGGCGCACCGGCAGCGGATGGCGCGCGATCCGCGCAGCATGCCTCCGGCAGCACCTGCCGGCATTATGCATCGCGCGGCATCGCGGCACAAGCAGGACGCGCACACCGCCGCGAAAACCGCTACACTGAGGGCGACTGATGCACACGCGGGCCACGAGGAGCCGTCGTATGAATGCCCCGCCTACCACTGATGTCCTGTCGCTGCTGTTCATCGGCGCATGCGCGCTCTGCCTGCTGGCGCTCATGATCGCCGGTGCGCTGCTGCTCGCCTTCGCCCGTTCCGCCGGGCGTGGGCTGATCCCGCTGGTGATCGATCTCTTCAGCGCGCGCGAACGTGCTGAGGAAATCGCGCCGCCGCCGGTCGCACAGCCGGACCTGAATGCGATGGCGCACAACAGCGATTTCGAGGCCCGGCTGGCGCGCAAGATCGCCGAACAGCAGTCCGCCAGCGCGCAGCAGGCTGCGCACCCGCCAGGCGGGCGAGCAGGATTCTCCGCGCCGGGCGCTGCGCCGCGCACACCCGCGCCACCGCTGCAGGGCCCGCCAGCGTTTGAGCCGCGCACGCTGCCCGGAGCACGCACCCCCTCCGGCCCGCCGCCGCCGGGCGATGACCTGATCGCCGGGGTGAGCGACGATCTCGGCCTGTAGCCCGCCCGGCTAGGCCGGCGGCGTGCTCTCGGCAGCCGCCGCGATCTCCTCCTCGATCAGCGCAACGAACGCGCTCAGCGGCTGCGCGCCCACCAGAATGCGCCCGTTGATGAAGAACGTCGGGGTGCCGCCCACGCCGACATTCACGCCGGCCTGGTAGTCCTCGACGATCTCGTCCTGATGCTCGGCATCGCGCAGGCAGGTGGTGAAGCGCTCGACATCCAGCTCCAGCTCCTCCGCATAGCGCAGGAAAGCCGTCTCCGTCAGGTCCTGATCGGCGTACAGCCGGTCGTGAAACTCCCAGAAGCGGCCCTGGTCGAAGGCGCAGCCCGCGGCCAGCGCCGACTGCACCGAGTCCGGGCCGAGGATGGGATAGTCGCGGTAGACGAAGCGCACGCTGCCCTCGTAATCGCGCAGCAGCGGCTGCAGCGTCTCGTCGAAGAAGCGCCGGCAGAAGCCGCAGCGGAAATCGCCGAATTCGATGATGGTCACCGGCGCATCGGCTGCCCCCAGGAAGGGATCGCCCTCGGCATCCACCGCGTAGCGCGCATTCGGATCGCGCGTGGGCTCCGCCGCCGCCTGCTGGCCCGCGCCGGCGGGGATCGCAGCGGCGAACGTGGCGGCGGCGGCGCTCAGCAGCGCTTCGTTCTCGGCGCGATTGCTGGCGGACAGCCGGTCATAGCCGATCACGCCCACCAGCAGGCCGATCAGGAAGAAGGCCGCGCCCACCAGCACGAGATTGACAGCGGCACGGCTGACGGAGATCACCGGGTCATCGACCGAGTAGCCGTACGGCCCGGACGGCGCTGGCGCTGCAGGCGGCGGCGACTGCGGCGTTTCGTCGGCCTGCGGCGCATCGTCTGACTGTGGCGGCGGCGCGGCGTCGGCCTGCGGTTCGGTGGGAGTGCTCATCTCGATCCCTGTTCACACTACGCATCATAAGATGGCGCTCATGATAGCACAGCCCGCCCCCGGCCACGGCACGCGCGTGAATCTCGTGTAGAATGATGCTGCCTGGCACATGCGCGCTGCGCCGGCGCAATCGATCATTTGCGCGCAAATGGAGCCTGCCTTTGCCTGAACCCACCCTCCCCGCCGCCCTCCAATCCGGAATCATCGTGACCGATCAGAGCGGATTCTTCACCGTGGAGACCGCTGACAGCGAGCGCGTGGTGTGCCGCCTGCGAGGCCGGCTGATGGAAGCCGCGCAGGCCAGCGACCTGGCCGCTATCGGGGACCGGGTGCAGTTCGTGCGCAACGAAGATGGCAGCGGTGCGATCGAGGAGATTGCGCCGCGCACCAGCGCGATCTCGCGGGCGGTGCGCACCACTGGCGCCCGCGGGGCAGGCGCACCAGACCGTGAGCAGGTCATCATCGCC
>CAZZJW010000018.1:0-48705 GCA_964654755.1 uncultured Pleurocapsa sp.
CTGTCACTGTCTCTGAAGCGGAATCGCTCGGCGCTGATGTGTCTGTCGGCGTAGCCGGTGTGTTCGCGTCTGAGGAGATTGGGGCAGAAGCAGATTCCGACGGCGTGGCCGTCATCGATGCCACGAACGTCGGGGACGCGGTAAACGTCGGCATCTGGGTTGGCGTCGGATTGTCACGCCTGCTCACTGCCGGCCCATCCAGGCTGGCGAAGCCCGGCGCGGCATAAACCATCGGAATGCCGATCAGCAGCAGCAGCAAGACAATAGGAGCAATTGCCCCTGTTCTTGAGCGCGTGAACACTCGCAAATTACGCATCATTCACAAAACGCCTTTTCCCAGCGTCACAATTCCACGACGCACGACCTGATGACTGAAAGTCGGTCAGCGATTGCGCTGCCCCTGATGTGCAGAAAGAACCTGGCAGGCCAGCGGTTGCCAGGTCCAGGTGTCTGCAGGTGGCTTGCTGAGCACCTGCCAGTTCTCTGGCAGCACAAGCGGCTGCCCGCCCGTCAGCCTGACAAGCAGCCCGGGCGTGACTCCAGCACCCTGCGAAGCGCGCGCGCCCAGACCAACGCAGACAGAAAGCTCAACGTCAATCAGCGACGTGAGGAGGCCTGCTGGAATTTGTGAAGGTGGCTGCAGTGCCGGAAGCTGCGCCTCTGGCGCTCGACCCGTCAGCGCAGCGAACGAACGCGCAGCGAGATAATTCGCCCATTCGCGCACTTCGGGCGTGCCCTGCTCGCCAGTTCCCATCCGGCTGACGCCTGCAATCGCGTCAGCAATCGCAGCCGCCTCATCGGGAAATGCGGCGCTCAGCCACTGCGCGCTTTCTGACATGGGCACGAAGACCCAGGTGGGCTGCTCCGCGCCCCCCGGCGCCAGCGCGCCCAGGCTGCTCACGCTGGCAGAAAGCAGCACAATAACCAGCGCGAAGCACAGCATCCCGGGGCCATGGCGTTTCGACAACATCGCCTACCTCACCGATTCGGTCTCATCATTCCTAATATTGGACGAGGTATGACCCGCTTAGCAATCAAGCGAAAGTACTACCTGAATTTACATTGTTCATGATTACGCGGAGAATACGAGTGTTCTGAGGGAAGAAAACTACATGATCTTTATATATGGGCCTTGTCGAGAAGAGGGTGCATTGGCGCGCTCTGCCAAAATACGATGATCGGATCCCGCATCGTGCACGGCACTCAGGAGTGGGGTTCATCCCCGAAGACATCCGAGAGGGTCGCCCACAACGCGCCAGCGCCGCCGACACGCCGGGAGCGCAGCCGCACACGATATCGGCGGCCTGCATCTTCACCTTGCGCGCTCAGCCAGCCCGCCTGCACCAGCCGGTCCAGCAGCGCCTCGAGAGCCGCGTTTGAGAGACCCTCCGCATGCAGACTGGCAGGCGTATAGCCTTCCGGGTGCGCCGCCTGCTCACGCATCATATGCATTAGCAGCTGGCGCGGGGCCTCGGGCAAATCGGCGATCTCCAGCGGCGTGACGCCGTCCGGGTGCGCCTCATCCATTTCACCGCTCCACCCATCGGGTTGATCAGTCATCTTGCCCCGCTCTCCGGAAGCACCGCCGTCCAAAAGCCGGCACAGAACACAAATATGCGCCAGCATTCATTGTAAGGATATTTACGACTTCACCAACAGCGGATCCAACCGGTTCTCTCGACGAGCCCTGCAGGCATCCTTAAGCCAATTCGATGGAAAAAGCACCCTGCCGGGTGTACGATGAAAGACATTGTGGGGCTTATCACAAACAGGTGTGCAATGAAGTCGCTGTTCACCGGAATTACGGCGCTCTCGCTGCGCTTCCGCTGGGTCACCCTTGCGATTGCAGTGTTGTTTTCAGCTGCTGGCGTCGTTGCCGTCTCGCAGCTTCGTCAGGAACTTATTCCCGGGGTCGAGTTTCCGCAGACGATCATCCTCAGCCAGGCGTCCGGCATGACCAGTGAACAGGTGCTGGCCGTCCTCACCCAGCGCCTCGAAGCAGCGATCGACTCGGTACCCGAAGTCGCCAACATCGAGTCGACCACGACGGGCACATTCGGCGCGGTCATCACCGCCCGCAATGACTTCGGCCTCAATCAGGAGCGCATCCGCGCCAGCATCGTCGCCGCCATCGACGATGTCTGGCTGCCCCTGCGCGCTATCCAGCCGCCTGCCAGCGAAGAGCCGCGCGCCTTCGCACAGCGCCTGCTGGCGGACCTGCCCGCCGATGTACTGATCTGGCTGGAGGAACGCGACGCCAGCTTCCTGTTCCAGCTTGCCCCCGACGTGTGGACGGCCTTCTCGCCTGAGACCACGCGCACGCTGCTGGGGTACCTGGCGGCCAAAGCGCAGGAGAGCGCCAGCGAATCTGCACTGCAGCTTCTGGTCGACCGCGAGATCGCGCCGGCGCTGGAGAACCTGCCGCAGATCGCCAGCGTGCAGACCAGCGGCGGGCAGGCGCTGCCCGGAGACACTGCCGCCCCTGCCCCAGCGCTCGTCAGCACCGAGCCGATGAGTATGCTGCTGCAGCTCTCCGGCGATGTGTGGGCCGCCGCCTCAGCGCACGCGGGTTACAGCGGCCCGCTGGACCAGACGGCCGTCGAGGCACTGGCGGCGGAAGTCGCCATTCCCCAGAGCCCGCCCGCGCTGCCCGCGAGCTGGCAGATGGATCACTTCGCCAGCGCGGCTGACCTGCGCGAGATGCGCACGCTCACCCGCACGCCCGGCGCCGTGCTCAACGCATTCCTCGAGACCGGCGTCATTCGCGGCGCTCTCGGCCAGACGGACGACCTCACACCAGACACCATCACCCGGATGCTGGCGATCGATCCCGGAATGGCCAGCAGCTTCACCGCCGAGCAGCTTGCCGCCATGTCACCGGAAGTCTTCGCCGCGCTGCCCGCAGACTACATCGCCGGCCTCGATGGATTCACGCGAGATGCGCTGGCCGCACGTGCGCTCGCCGCGTCCATCACTGGTGAGCAGGTGCAGCCGCCCCCGGTGGACCTGCCCGCGCCGTGGCGCATCTCGCCGCCGCAGCTCATCACCTTCAGCTTCGACGATCTGCCGCTGGCTTCCTTCAGCATCTCCGGGGATGCCAGCGCCGCCCCGGCCGCTGCCCCTGACGCCGTCACGGCTGATCCTGTCGCAGATACAACCGCGGATGCAGCGCCAGTTCAACAGGCCGCCGCCCCTGCCGATCTGCCGGAAGGACCCGGGCTGCCGTTCACGTTCAATCTGCTGGGCGGACTGATCGGCGTTGAGCTCAACACCGCCGACGATCTGATCACTCTGCAGCTTCCCGAGACTCTAGCAGCGCAGTTCGGCGGTACAGAACTGAGCGCGGCGCAGCTGTTCAATTTCCTCCTGCTGCTGCGCGATCCGTCCGCGCTGCCAGAAGGCGTGACAGCGCCCTCGCTGCCGATCGACCCCGCGGCGCTGATCGGCGCGCTCAGCCCGGATGCGATCGGGTTCCTTGCCGAAAACGATCCCGGATTCGTCACCTCGCTCTCGCCAGAGGTTTTTGACAGCTTCAGCGATGCCGTGCTGTCGCTGCCGCAAATCGCCCCGCCGCTCGATCAGGTGTGGAGCACGCTGGCCAGCCAGCCCCAGTTCAGCCAGTCCCCGCTTCGCAGCGCCGCGGACCTGCTGCAGCTTGGCGGCGGACGCCCGAGCGACCTGCTCAACACCATCAATGCGAGCATCCCGGCGGACTTCGCCGGATATGAGGTACGCCTGTTCGACAGCCTCACGCCCGCGGAGCTGCGCTACTTCGCGCTGCAGCAGCCCGATTTCTATGCTGCACTTGCGCCGGAAGTCGTGCTGAAGCTTTCGCCCGCCGCACTCGCCGCCCTGCCTGAGAATGCGCTGGCTGCCCTGCCCGCTGATGCGCAGGCGAAGGTCCGGGCGATCGCCGCTGGCGAGGCCAGTTCGGCAGCAGTGGCGCTGGCGGAACGCTATGCCACCGACGCGCCCCCGGCTGACCCGGATGCGCCAGCGTTGAACAGTGACTGGCAGTTCATCGGCGATTTCATTGGCATCGAGCTCAACTCGGCGGATGACTTCTTCCGCTTCCTGCCGGACCCGACCGCCTTCTGGAACAGCATGTTCGAGAGCGCGCAGGGTGCCGCCTTCGCGCCGCGCCTGTTCGGCAACCTGCCTGCCGATGCCGCGGTCTACATTGATCAGCGCGATACATCGATGTTCGCCAATGTGCGCATCGAGGCGCTGCAGCTGCTCTCGCCAGAGACGCTGGCGGCGCTGCCCGCCCCGATCCAGGAGCGCGCGCGCTCTGGCGCAGCCCCGTTCAAGGCGACCGATCCGGTCACCCGCACCAACGGCCAGGCCAGCCTGATCCTGACCGTGTACAAATCTGATGGCGCGAATACCGTCGAAGCCTTCCACGCCGCAGAGGACCTCGTCAACGAGATCACCGCAGCGCACCCGGAAATCAACGTCGCCGTCGCCTTCGAGCAGGCGAGCTTCATTGAAGAGTCGATCAGCGGGGTAGCGCGCGAGGGCGGACTGGGCGCAGTGTTCGCCGTCGTCGTCATCCTGGTCTTCCTCAGCAGCGGGCACTGGGCCGCCTCCAGCCGCCGCCTCACCGGCGCCGTGCTGATGGCGGTCTTCCTCATCGCACTGGTCGCAGTCGTGCTGATGAACCTGAGCGCTGCCGGTGGAGATCTCAATGCAGCCTGGGACGCAGCCGACGTGCTGGTGCGCGGCATGCTGCTGCTGGGCATCGCCTCGGCAGCGGTCATCCTGCTCTGGCCGTCCAACGTGCCTCGGCCGGCATGGCGCAGCACGCTCGTCACCGCCGTAAGCATTCCGCTGTCGGTGCTCATGGCGCTGGCTTTCATGCGCTGGCTGCCGCCCGCCGTCCACGAGGTGCTGGCGCCTGCGGCCGAGGGTTCACCGCTGCTGACGTTCATCCTGCGGTTGTTCCCGGCCTCGCTCACCATCAACATCATGACGCTCTCCGGCCTCACCGTCGCCATTGGCCGCGTCGTCGACGACTCCATCGTGGTTCTGGAGAACATCTTCCGACAGGTGCAGGAAGGTGGCGACAAGCAGACCGCTATCCTGCACGGCGTGCGCGATGTCTCCGTCGCCATTTTCGCCGCGACGGTCATCACCGTGGTGGTCTTCCTGCCGCTCGGCCTCACCGGCGGCATCATCGGCGAGTTCTTCCTGCCCTTCGGTCTGGCCGTGACCTACTCGCTGCTGGCGTCGTTCCTCGTCGCTATCACCGTCGTCCCGGTGCTGGCCTACCTGCTGCTCGATCAGCGCGAAGCCGCTGAGGAAGGCGGCGAAGGCCGGCTGGAACGGCTGTATCTGCCCGCGCTGCGCTGGTCGCTCAGCAAGCCCTCGCACCGCGCGATCGTCCTTGGCGCAGCCTTCCTGTCGCTCGTCGTCGGCGGGGCGCTCTTCGGCACACGCCCGCAGGCCTTCCTGCCCTCATTCGGCGAGCCGCAGATCAGCGTGTCGGTCAATCTGCCGCCGGGGACCAGCATCATCGACAACAATGCGCTCGTCGAGCAGCTCGAAGCCTACCTGCGCGACGAGATCCCCGAAGGCTCGTTCAGCCGAGTGCAGACGATCGTCGGCAGCGCCGGCCTCAACCTGCAAAGCCTGCTGGTCGGCGGAGGCGGCGTCAGCGAGAATCAGAGCTCGATCACCCTCGCCATCGAGGATCAGTCACAGCTCGATGCGCTCACCGCGCAAGTGCGCGCCGAAGCTGAGCGCATCTTCGGCCAGGGCAACGTCACCGTCTCCGCGTCCTCGCTCACCGAGCAGGGCTTCGGTGGTTTCGCGCTGGTGCTCTCCGGTGAGCAGCAGGATCTGGTCGACATCAATACGCGCGTGATCGAAACCCTCTCCTCCGTGCCCGGGCTCACCAACGCCAGCAGTAACCTGGCTGGCTTCGGCGAAGGCGCGTCCGCCGATGCGCCGCCGACATTCATCCGTATTGATGGCCAGCCAGCCGTGCGCTACACCGCCGAACTGGAGACGCAGAACACGCTCGGCGTCACTGCAGCGGCAAAAGCTGCTGTGCTCGCCATGCCAGATCTGCCGGCCAGCGTCACCGTCAGCGAAGGCTTTGAAACCCAGCTTCAGACTCAGGGCTTCGCGAACCTCTTCGTCGCCATGGGCATCGCCATCGCAATCGTCATCCTGCTGCTGATGCTCACCTTCCGCTCGGTTGTGCACTGGCTCGATATCATCCTCAGCATCATCGTCGCTCCGGTGGGCGCGGCTGTCGCGCTCACATTGACGGACCGCGTGCTGGGCATCTCCGCGCTGATCGGCCTGCTCATGCTGATCGGCATCGTCGTCACGAACGCCGTAGTACTCATCGACCGCGTGCTGAGCAACCTGCGCGAGCGCCAGATGAGCGTCACCGACGCGCTTGTCGAAGCCGGCGGGCGCCGCCTGCGCCCGATCCTGATGACCGCGCTCGCTACCGTCATGGCGCTCATGCCGCTGGCGATCGGCTTGTCGAAGGGTGCGATCATCGCTTCAGAGCTTGGCACGGTGGTGATCGGCGGCCTGGTCAGCTCGACGCTGCTCACGCTGCTGGTCGTGCCGGTCGCGTTCGTGCTGCTGGAGCCGCTGCATCAGCGCATCAGCCGGCTGGTCAGCCGCTCGCGCCCGCCAGCGGACAAGGCGGGCTGAGCCCGGCCCAATGCGCAGAACAAAAAAACCGGGAGTCCCTGCGAGGGACTCCCGGTTTGCTTTTACACAGGTTCCTGCGCGGCTCAGTCGCCGATCGCCGCCACTTCCGCGGAGTGCTGCACCAGATCGAGGTTCTCGCCCACCACCTCAAAGCCGTGCAGCGCGCGATCCAGATGTTCGAATGTGTGCGTCGCCATGTAGCTGGTGCGCAGCAGGCCGCAGCCCATCGGCACACCGGGCGGCACCACCGGGTTGGTGTACACACCCTGATCGATCAGCGCATGCCATGCCATCACCGTGCGGAAGTCATCGCCGATCATCACCGGGATGATCGGGGTGTTGCTGTTGCCGGTGTTATAGCCTATGCGCTTCAGTCCAGCGCGCATATACTCCGCGTTGTCCCACATGCGCTGCACGATCTCCGGCTCGTTCTCCATGATGTCCAGTGCCGCCAGCGCCGCTGCTGCCTGCGGTGCGGGCAGTGCAGCGGAGAAGATCAGCGAGCGCGCATTGTGCTTGATGTAGTGAATGACTTCCTTGTCGCCGGCGATGAAGCCGCCGATCGAGGCGAAGCTCTTGCTGAACGTGCCCATGATCAGGTCCACCTGATCCGTCAGCCCGAAGTGCCATGCAGTGCCGCGCCCCATGCCGGTGACGCCGATGCCGTGAGCATCATCCACCATGATGCGCGCGCCGTGGCGCTTGCAGATTTCCACGACTTCGGGCAGCGGCGCGATATCGCCACCCATGCTGTACACGCCGTCGACGACGACCAGCTTGCCAGCGGCCTCCGGCAGATCTGCCAGCACCTTGTCCAGGCTGGAGACATCGTTGTGCTTGAAGCGCTTCATCTCACCGCGCGACATCACACAGCCATCAACGATACTCGCGTGGTCATCCTTGTCGATGATGACATAGTCGTTCTTGCCCATCAGCGCCGTGATCGTGCCCACGTTGGTCTGATAGCCGGTCGAGAACACCAGCGCGGCTTCCTTGCCGACAAACTTCGCCAGCCGCCGGTCCAGCTCCAGGTGCAGCTCAAGCGTGCCGTTCAGGAAGCGCGAGCCGGTCACGCTCGTGCCGTAGCGGTGCACCGCATCAATGGCCGCCTGCCGCACGCGCGGGTCAGTGGTCAGGCCAAGGTAGTTGTTCGAGCCGATCATGACAACTTCGCGGCCTTCGAAGACTGCGACCGCCCCTTCGGTATCGCTCAGCGCGCGGAAATATGGGTACACCCCCGCGAGCATCGCCTCCTTGGCGCGGTCATGGCTTCGTACCTTGTCAAAAAGATCGCCCACAGGGAATCCCTTCTGCTCAATGCCGCGCGCGGCGCGGCGCTATCGCTACGATGAAACGGCACCTGTTATAGAAACACGGACAGGCATCGTTCGATACGTTCAAGATATTCTGAATTTTAGCGCCATCGCGCTGCTTCGACAACCTCTGCAGATGAGGAATTTGCGACTTTACGGTTGCGCGGCTCCGGCCGTCTGCGCTACAATTCTCGTGTCGTCACCAGTTTAATGCGTGTGAGGAGCAGCAATGGCGTCGCTGACCGTCCGCCGTCTGATCGTCTGGGTTGTTGGCATGGGACTGGGTGTTGTGCTCAGCGCGGCCTTCATCACCCTGGTTCTGCCCTGGATGGGCCCGAACAACGGTGAACCGATTTCCATCCAGAAGTACGGCTATCAGTACTTCCTCTGGACTGCGCTGCCACTCGGCATGGTCTTCGTGGTCTGGCTGGATCACTTCCTCAAGGCCCGCATCCTGCCGGATTAGTCTGCGGCAGCACTTCAGCAACACCGGTCATTACCGACAGGGGCGCGCACAACGTCCCTGTTTTTGCATCGCGCACTCGCGATAATTCAGCGCGGCAAATACTTCGCCGCGTCGCCACCGCACTGATCGCGGCAGAGCTGCCATGATCATCCGCACCCCACTGCGTTGGCTGAGCGCCGCATGAAAAACATCGCATGGCCGGTGCGTTGGATAGGTTTTGACAGCGCCCAGCGGCTAAAGTCAGCGCTATGGACGCGAAATCATCCCGACTCCCCGGCTTCTACAAGCGCTCCCTGTCCGAGCGTATCCAGATCGTCGCCGACTGGGCAGCGCTCTCGCCAGAGCAGAGTGCTGCGCTGCACAGCGCCGGCCTGAGCGCTGCACAGGCCGACCACATGATCGAGAATGCGATCGGCGTGTATGCCCTGCCGCTGGGCATCGCCGCCAACTTCCAGGTCAACGGCCGCGATGTGCTCGTCCCGATGGCGATTGAGGAACCTTCCGTGCTGGCCGCGGTCAGCAACGCCGCCCGCCTGTTCCGCGCTGGCGGCGGCTTCAGCACGCGCAGTGACGAGCCGGTCATGATCGGCCAGATTCAGGTGCTGGACGTGCCGGATCCGGAGCGCGCGCAGGCCGCAATCCTCGCTGAGCGCGACGCACTGCTGGCCGAGGTCGATCGCATCGGCGGAAGCATCGTGCGAATGGGCGGCGGCGCGCGCGATGTGCTCGTGCGGAGACTGCCGGATACCGGCGTTGGCCCAATGCTGGTGGTGCATCTGCTCTATGATGCGCGTGACGCGATGGGTGCCAACGCCATCAACACCGCTGTCGAGCATATCGCTCCGCGCATTGAGGCGCTCTCGCGTGGCCGCGTGGGCCTGCGCATCCTCAGCAACCTCACCGACCGGCGCAAGGCATATGCCGAAGGCCGCATCCCTGCTGCCGAGCTGGCGACCGACTCCAGCGATGGCGCTGCCGTCGCCCGGGCAATCGTCGAGGCAGGCGCCTTCGCCGAAGCGGACCCCTATCGCGCAGCCACGCACAACAAGGGCGTGATGAATGGCATCGATGCGCTGATCATCGCCACCGGCAACGACTGGCGCGCGGTCGAAGCGGGCGCGCATGCCTACGCCTCCCGCGATGGGCGCTATACCAGCCTCACCCACTGGTGGAAGAACGAGACGGGCGATCTGCACGGACGCATTGAACTACCGCTGGCTGTCGGCATCGTCGGCGGCGCGACGCGCGTTCACCCCACGGCCCAGGCTGCCATGCGCATCCTCAACGTCTCCAGCGCGCGCGAGCTGTCCGAGATCGCTGCGGCGGTCGGGCTGGCACAGAACCTCGCCGCCATCCGCGCCCTGGCGACCGAGGGCATCCAGCGCGGGCACATGCGGATGCACGCCCGCCAGATCGCCATCGCCGCTGGCGCCGCGCCGCAGCAGGTGACGCAGGTCGTCGAGCAAATGATCACTGAGAACAACATCCGCCCGGAACGTGCACGGGCTATCGTCGAGCATATAAAAGGACAGGGCTAGATGCTTTCCAGAAACGGACACGCCCCCAATGACAGTGCCAGTCTGCTGATGCGGCCAGACCGGCGCGTGGGCATCGTCGGCTACGGCGCATATGTGCCGCGCTACCGCCTTCCCGGCGCCGAAGTTGCCAGGCTGTGGACAGGCAGCCCCGCAGGCTCGCCTGTGACCGAAAAAGCGGTCGCCGGCCCCGACGAGGACGTGATCACCATGTCCGTCGAGGCGGCGCGCAACGCGATGGCGCGCGCAGGGATCGATCCGCAGGCGCTGCGTGCGGTGTGGGTGGGCAGCGAAAGCCACCCCTACGCCGTCAAGCCGACCAGCACCATCGTGGCGGAAAGCATCGGCGCTTCCGCCAGCATCCAGGCCGCCGACTGGGAGTTCGCGTGCAAAGCCGGTACCGAGGCGGTCCAGGCGTCCATCGGCATCGTCGGCTCCGGCATGGGCGCGTACACGCTCTCCATCGGCATGGACACCGCGCAAAGCCGCCCCGGTGATGCGCTGGAATACACCGCGGCCAGCGGCGGCGCGGCCTTGGTCATCGGCCCGGCAGAAGAAAGCGTGGCCGTGTACCAGGGTAGCTACAGCTTCGTCACCGACACGCCCGACTTCTGGCGGCGTTCCGACGAGCGTTTCCCCAGTCACGGCGAACGCTTCACCGGAGACCCCGCCTATTTCAATCACACGGTCTCCGCGGCCAGCAAGATGATGGAACTGATGGGGACCACTGCAACGGACTACACGCACGCTGTCTTCCATCAGCCCAACGTCAAGTTTCCGCAGCGTGCGGCCAGCATGCTGGGCTTCAAGGAAGACCAGATCCGCGCCGGGCTGCTCTCCGACCGCGTCGGCAACGTGTACTCCGGTTCGTGCATGCTCGGCCTGACCGCCATTCTGGATATTGCGCAGCCGGGCGACCGCATCCTGATGACCAGCTATGGCAGCGGCGCCGGCTCAGACTCATTCGACCTGCTCGTGACCGAGCGCCTGCTGGAAGTGCGTGATCGTGCGCCGAAGACCGCCGACTACATCGCCCGGCGCACGGCCATCGACTACGCCACCTATGCGCGCTATCGCAGTCTGCTCAAGGATTAGGGACGATCATGCGGGAAGTCGCCATTATCGGGCTGGGGCAAACCCCGGTCGGTGAACACTGGGATACCGATGTACGCGCGCTTGGCACACGGGCGGTGCGCGCCGCCATCGACAACGCTGGCGAAGATGCCATCGACGCGCTCTACGTCGGCAACAGCTACGGCGCCAGCATCAGCAGCCAGTCACAGCTTGGGCCGCTGATCGCGGACTACGCCGGCCTGCGCGGCATCGAGTCGTGGACCTGTGAGGCAGGTGAAGCCTCCGGCGGCGCGGCGCTGCGTGCAGGCTATCTGGCCGTCGCTTCCGGCGCGGTTGAAAGCTGCATCGTGCTGGGTGTGGAGAAATCCACCGACATGGTGGGCACGGCGCGCACGGCTGGCCGCAGCGTCAGCCTCGATGCCGACTACGAAAGCATGCACGGCGCGACGGCTCCGGCGCTGGCCGGCCTGCTCATGCGCCGCTACATGCACGAGTACGGCGTTGACCTGAGCGCCTTCGAAGGCTTCAGCATCAACGCGCATGCCAACGCCGCGCGCAACGCCAACGCCATGTACAAGAATCAGATCAAGCCGGGCGCGTTCGCACGCGCGCCAATGGTCGCGGACCCGGTCACGCTGTTCGATGCCGCCCCAGACGCGGACGGCGCAGCGGCCGTCGTGCTCACCAGCGCCGCGCGTGCTCCGGGGGCTGTACGCATCATCGCCAGCGCTGCCGCCAGCGACTCGCTCGCACTCGCGGAGCGCGAAGACCTGCTCGACTTCCGAGCTGTACGCACATCAGTGCGCCGCGCACTGGAACAGGCAGGCATCGGCCGCGAGTCCATCGACCTGTTCGAGCTGAGCGACGCCTTCACCATCGTCAGCGCGCTCACGATCGAAGCTGCAGGATTTGCCGCGCGCGGTGAGGGTTGGCGACTGGCGAAGGATGGACAGATCGGCCTGACGGGCTCGCTGCCCATCGCCACTTTCGGCGGGCTGAAGGCGCGTGGCAATCCGGTCGGCGCGACGGGCGTATACCAGGCGGTCGAGGCTGCGCTGCAACTGCGTGGACAGGCAGGTGGCAGCCAGGTGACCGGCGCGCGCACCGCAATGATCCAGTCGCTCGGCGGCATGGCCAGCACCGCCATCACCCATATCCTGCAAGCTTAGTCTTCTCTCATGAGAGGGTTTGACAGGCTGGATGATAGCTTTTGACAGATGCGCCAGCCTACACTGTCAGACATCAGATGGGCTGCAAGGCCCGGATCAAATACGATCAACAGGAGGTTGTCCTCATGCAGATTTCCCGCCACTGGCGAATGAACGCACAGCGCTACCGCCTTGAGGGCGTCCGCTATGCCAACGGCGCGGCACACATGCAGCCGCGTCACGTCGAGCAGCAGCCAGAAGCAGCGCAGGTCGTGCGTACAGAGCGCGCCCGGGCCTCTGCCACCGCTGCACGCTAGGGGTGCGTTATGCAACCTGAGCGCACGGAACGCGCGCTGCAGCCCGAACGCGTGGTCTTTTCTGGCCGCGGCGAGATCTACAGCTTCAGCGTCGTACAGGATGTGCCGCACGGATTCGAGGAGTCGGCGCCGTATGCCCTGGCGCTCGTGAAGCTCGATGACGGACCGATGGTGCTGGCGCAGATCACCGACGTCGACGAGACCGGCCTGCACATCGGTGATCGCGTCGAAATGGTGACGCGCAAGCTCACGACTGAAGGTGAACGCGGCATGATCGTGTACGGCTACAAGTTCCGCAAGGATCTGCCTCGCGCCTGAGCGCCACGTTGAAATGAAGGAAACAAAACAAGAGGGATGGTCGGTGTGATCCGGCCATCCCTCTTTTCGTCTCTCAGCGCGTCGTTCGACTAGATCGCCAGCAGTGGCGCGATCACCAGCGAGACGATTGCCAGTAGCTTGATGAGGATGTTGAGCGACGGCCCGGACGTATCCTTGAACGGATCGCCGATCGTGTCGCCCACCACCGCCGCCTTGTGCGGATCGCTCTTCTTGCCGCCCAGGTTGCCGCGCTCGATGTACTTCTTGGCGTTATCCCACGAGCCACCCGCGTTGGCCATCATCACCGCCAGCATGAACGCGGAGATCAGCGACCCCAGCAGCACACCCACGAGGGTCTCAATGCCGACCAGCTGACCCAGCCAGTTGTCCCGCCCCAGTACCGAAAGCACCGCCAGCGCTACAGGAACCGCCACCGCCACGATGCCCGGCGCGAGCATCTCGCGAATGGCGCTCTCCGTGCTGATGCCGACGCATGTCCGGTAGTCGGGATCCGCCGTGCCTTCCATCAGGCCAGGGATCTCGCGGAACTGGCGGCGCACTTCCAGCACGATCTTCTGCGCAGCCCGGCCAACGGCCAGCATGGTCTGCGCGCTGAACAGGAAGGGCAGCACAGCGCCCAGCAGCAGCCCGGTGATCAGGCGCGGATCGAGCACGACCGCCGCGAATGTCGTCTGCTGGCCCTCACCCATATGCACAGCGCTGATGAACGCAGCGATCAGCGCCAGCGCCGTCATCGCCGCCGAGGCGATGGCAAAGCCCTTGCCCGTCGCCGCCGTGGTATTGCCCAGACTATCAAGCGCATCGGTGCGCGCGCGCACATCGCCGCCCAGCTCGGCCATTTCCGCGATGCCGCCGGCGTTGTCTGCCACCGGACCATACGCATCCGTCGCCAGCGTGATCCCCAGCGTCGCCAGCATGCCCACCGCCGCCATCGCGATGCCGTACAATCCGCCGCCCACATAGGCCACCAGCGTCGCCAGGATCACCACGATCGTCGGCACGATCGCCGACTGCATCCCGATCGCCAGCCCCTGAATGACCACGATCGCCGGGCCGCCCAGCGCGCTCTCGGCGATCGCCCGCGTCGGTCGATAGTTGTCGGAAGTGAAGTACTCGGTGAAGTAGCCGATCAGCACGCCCGCCACCAGCCCGCTGATGGTCGCCACGATGATTCCACCGTCGATCTGCAGCAGCAGGCCAATGCCGACGACCGCAGCCGCCACCCCAAGGCTGGCGCCGTACACACCCCGGCGCAGGCTGTTGAGCAGACCCTCCTGCGTGGCATCCTCCCTGGTGCGCACCAGAAAGGTGCAGGCGATCGCAATCAGCACGCCCGCCGCCGCCACCAACAGCGGAAAAGCGATCATCCGCACCATCACTTCCGGCGTGGTGGCATTGGCGGCGCCGGCAGCACTACCCAGCGTCGCGATGGCGATCGCCGCGATGATCGAGCTGGCGTAGCTCTCGAACAGGTCACTGCCCATTCCAGCCACATCGCCGACATTATCGCCCACATTGTCAGCGATCACCGCCGGATTGCGCGGATCATCCTCCGGTATTCCCGCCTCGGTCTTGCCCACCAGGTCCGCGCCAACATCCGCCGCTTTGGTGAAGATGCCGCCGCCCACGCGCGCAAAGATGGCAATCGACGTGCCACCGAAGCCAAAGCCCGCCAGCGCCGATGCCGCCGTGCCCGGATCACCGCTGTACACCTGAGAGAGGATCATGAACAGCACCGAAACGCCAAGCAGCGCCAGCGATACCACCATCGTCCCCATCACCGTCCCGCTGGCGAAGGCCACGCGCAGCCCGCTGTTCAGGCTTTTCTGCGCCGCCGTGGTCGTGCGCATGTTGGCGCGCGTCGACACCTGCATGCCGATGTAGCCCGCGAGCGCCGAAGCGCCAGCGCCGGCCACGAAGCATAACGCCGTGAACGGGCTCATGCCGGAGCCGGGGATGGCGCTCAGAACAAGCAGCAGCACGACCACGATCGCCACCAGGATCGCCACGTAGCGATACTCACGCTGCAGAAAGGCCTGCGCGCCCTGCTGAATCGCCGCGCCGATTTTGCGCACGCGGTCACCGCCAGCATCCTGCGCCAGCAGCCAGCGGGCGGTCAGTGCCGCGAAGGCAATACCGGCCAGTGCAGAGGCCAGTGCGAACACGCTCGCAGTCGATATAATCGGGTCCATGACACGTTTCCTGTGACCTTGACAACGGATAGCTGAGCAGAGTGTACAAAAGCCGCAGCCGCAGCCGCATAGGAATCATCACCAGTGAGGATCAGGAATGCATTGTCACATCTGCATAAAAAATCTCCTGCCAGCCCTGCCAGCTGTTCGGAGCTTTCCCCTGTGAGCAGCAGCAGACGCGCCCTCGGCACCCGTGGCGAAGCGGCTGCGCGCGCATTTCTTGAACAGCGCGGCTATGCAATTGTTACAACCAACTGGCGCTGCGCTGCGGGTGAACTGGATATCGTCGCGCGCGATCAGAGCATGCTGGTCTTCGTCGAGGTGCGCTCACGCCACGCCAACACTACTGAGTGGGCATGGCGCAGCATTTCGCCCGTTAAGGCCGCACGGCTAGAGCAGCTCGCGTGGCAATTCTGCGCTGATCACGACCTGCACGATGACTGGCGCATCGACGTCATTGCCATTGCCGAGCTTCCCGGCGGCCGCCTGCAGATCGAGCACGCGGCAAACGCGCTGGACTGGTGACCCCCATGAGCGACCCGCGCATCCCTCTGCTGGTCCTCCTCGGTCCGACCGCCGTCGGCAAGACCGCGCTCGCGCTGCAGCTCGCCACGGCCCTGGATGGCGAAATCCTGAGCGCAGACAGCCGTCAGATCTACCGCTTCATGGATATCGGCACGGCCAAGCCCAGCCGTGATGAGCAGCGGATGGTGCCACACCATCTGATCGATATCGCCAACCCGGACGAGACCCTGTCCGCCGTCGGAGTCGTCTCCCTGGCGCGTGCGCTCATCCCGCAGATCCATGCGCGTGGCCGCCTGCCGATGCTGGTCGGCGGCACCGGACAGTACATCACCGCGCTGGTCTCTGGCTGGGATGCGCCGCCCGTGCCCCCCAATCCGGCCCTGCGCGCCGCACTCGAAGCACAGGCCGAAGCCGGCGGCGCAACCGCCCTGCATGCCCGGCTTGCGGAGCAAGACCCCGACGCAGCCGCCGCCATCGACCCGCGCAACCTGCGCCGTGTCATCCGCGCGCTGGAGGTGATCAGCGCCACCGGACGCCCGTTCAGTCAGCAGCGGCAGCACCGCCCTCCGCCCTACCGCATTCGCCTGCTGGGGCTAAACATGGAGCGCAGCCACCTGTACGCACGCGCTGACCGCCGGCTGGAGGACATGATGCGAGCCGGCTTCGTGGAGGAGGTGCACAGCCTGCTGGCGCGTGGCTATTCACGCGACCTGCCCTCGATGAGCGCGCTCGGCTACCAGCAGCTTGCCGCGCACATCCTCGATGGCCTGCCCCTGGAGCGCGCGCTCGCAGAAGTGCGCAGCGGCACGCACAAATTCATCCGCCATCAGGACACCTGGTTCCGCGGCCAGCTTTCCGATATTCTCTGGCTGGACTCTGAGACGCTCGATCCCCGCGCTGTCCTTCGTGACTGCCGCACATGGCTGCAGGAGAATTAATCGCACATGGCCGATCGCTCGCAGGTCAAGCGCGTGCCCGTCAACATCGTCCTGCTGTCCGCCGCTATGTTCGCCGTGATGGTCGTCATTCAACCGGGACGCTTGACCACACTCATCGCCAATCTCGTCCCCGGAGTTTACGAGAGTGTGCCGTGCAGCAGCCTGCGTGCGGCTGAAGACCGCGCCTTTCACCAAAGCCTGATCGGGCGCGGCGCTCCAAATCCGCTGGCGCTCGAGGTTCGCGCCAGTCCAATTCCTGCAAGTGCCGACGGTTTTCTCAATATCCAGATCATCGTCATCAATACCTCACTGGGTACGGTGCCGATCGTGTACGACCCCAATCAGGTGGTCATCGGCGACAATGGCAGCAGTGGGCTTGGCTTGCTTTTCTCGCCCGCCAACTCGCTCTCGTTCAACAACCGCGTCGATCCCGCTGTCTTCGCAGACTCCCAGCTTCGCCTGCTGCAGCCGCGCCAGCGCTGCGTGCACACCGTCAGCATCCCCGCCGGCAATGTGCTGGTGGACCCGGCACTGACCAGCGGGCAGGCGCAGGTACAGGCCTTCTACCGTAACGCCAGCCGAGGCAGCACAATCACTGCGCCGGGGGTGCTTTCCACGCCCATCTTCCGCGATCAGGGGCTGTGGATCGGCGCGATTCAATCTGCACCGGGGCAGATTGCGCTTTCACCGCCCCCCGCAGCCGCACAATAATGGATATAATGGCAGCATAGGGATGCTGCTTTCTCTGGAGGATAGCTGCTGATGGCCGAAATGAACACCGACCGCCCAATTCTAATCTTCCGTGGAGACGGTGGCCTGAACCAGCAGTGGACCATGCAGAAAGACTCGGTCACGATCGGCCGGGGCGAAGAGGCCGACATCGTCATTCCCGAAAGGCAGGTGTCTCGCCAGCATGTGCGCATCTTCCGCGAGGGCGACAGCTACTTCGTCGAGGATCTCAGCAGCCGCAACGGATCTGCCGTCAATGATGAGCCGCTGCGCGACACACCACGCCGGCTGTACGACAATGACATTATCAGCCTGGCGACCGTGGTGCGGTTGCAGTTCGTCGGCTCCGGAGCGACCGCGCCGCTGCCCTACGAAGTGCCCGCCAGCATCACCGATGGCGTACTGCGGCTGGATCGCGCCGCACGCCGTGTATTCGTGCACGACATTGAGATGAATCCGCCGCTCAGCCCGCCTCAATATCGCCTGCTGGAAATGCTGTACCTGAACACAGGCCGCGTGTGTACGCGTGAGGAAGTCGTACAGACGGTGTGGCCCGATGTGTTCGGTGAAGGTGTGAGCGAGCAGGCGATCGATGCGCTGGTGCGCCGCCTGCGAGACCGCATCGCTGAGCTCGACCCCGGCTGGCAGTACATCGTCACCGTGCGCGGACATGGCTTCCGCCTGGAGAACCGCGCGCTGTAGCCGCCGCAGCGGAGCGCCGCATCAGCGCTGGCTTTCTTCCAGCGCCTGCTGCAGATCCGCCCACACATCTTCGACATGCTCCAGCCCCGTGCTCAGGCGCAGCAGGCCCTGCGGCGTGCGCGTGCCCGGGCCCTCCACCGAGGCGCGATGCTCGATCAGGCTCTCCACCCCGCCCAGGCTGGTCGCCTGTGTAATGAGCTGCAGCGCGCTGGCCAGCCTCATCGCTGCCTCAGCACCGCCGCGCACCTCAAACGACAGCATGCCGCCAAAACCGCGCATCTGCCGCGCCGCCACTTCTGCACCCGGATGATCGGTCAGCCCCGGGTAGTGTACGCGTTCCACAGCAGGGTGCACCTGCAGCCTGCCGGCCAGCACCGCCGCACTCTCGGACTGCGCCCGCACCCGCAGCGGCAGCGTCGACAGGCTGCGCAGCAGCAGCCAGCAGTCGAATGGAGACGGCACCGCGCCGGCCAGATTCTGCGCCTCGCGCAGGCTGGCCGTCACCGGATCATGTTCTGGCCGCGCCAGCACCAGCGCACCACTCAGAAGATCGCTGTGCCCGCCCAGATACTTGGTGGCGGAATGCAGCACAATGTCCGCACCCAGCCCCAGCGGCCGCTGCAGCAGCGGCGTCGCCCAGGTGTTGTCGACCACGCACAGCGCGCCCACCTCATGCGCAGCCTCCGCCGCCGCTGCGATATCCGTGATGAGCAGGCGCGGGTTGGAAGGCGTCTCCACCCACACCAGCCGCGTGGAAGGCGTGATCGCCCTGCGCAGCCGGTCCGGTGAGGTCAGGTCCACCGCTGTGTGCGTGACGCCCCATCGCCGAACGATGTGCTCGATCAGATGCCGCGCACCGTGATACATCTCCTCCGGAATGATGATGTGGTCACCCTGGCTGAGGGTCATCAGCACAGCGCTGGCCGCCGCCAGCCCGGAAGCGAACGCCAGCCCGCTGGCGCCCCCCTCCAACTGTGCCAGCGCCGTCTCCAGCGCCGCGCGGTTCGGATTGTTGCTGCGCGTATACACATACCCGTGCGGGTAGCTGCCATCTGCCGCGCGCTCGAAGGTGGTTGAGGGGTGGATGGGCGGGGTGACCGCGCCCGTTGCCGAATCGGTCTGGCGACCAGCATGCACGGCGATGGTTTCGATCTGCTGCGTAGGCTGCATGATGACCTCGTCCTCTGCATCGTCACTATTCACCAATCCTGCCTTGATACACCCGGCAGGAACAGGCGGTCTTTGGTGAAATATTCCAAAAAGCGCCCAAAGAATGTCAGAGCAATTCCACTAAGCGTAATTTTACGGCCCGCCCTATACTGACGGCGTGTTGGCGATTTCTCACGATACAGGATTGCATGATGACAGCCGATCTGCGCGAATTCCTCGAAATCCCGTACGAGCAGCTGGAAGAGAAGAATCTCGAAATCAAGGCCGCTCGCCTGGCGCGCACGCCCATGGACAAACTCCAGGAAGCGCGCATGAAGGACCTGAAGGACACCAAAGGCGTGAAAGCCGTCACCGTGTGCTTCTCCGACCTCGAAGGCCGGCTGCACATGCTGGATTATGACAAGAAGTTCCTGCTCAACTCCGCCGATAATCTCACCTTCGACGGCTCGTCGATCCGCGGTTTCTCCGCGCAGAAGGAGTCGGATCTGCGCCTCGGCATCGACTGGTCGGCCTTCTACTGGCTGCCGGCGGATGTCTTCGGCCCGGGCAAGGTGCTCGTGTTCGGCGAAGTGCTGGAACGCGACGGCTCGGCGTATGCGGCAGACCTGCGCGGCAAGCTCAAGCGCTTTGCGGACATGCTCTACAAGGATCACGGCCTCACCGCCAACGCCGCCAACGAGATCGAGGGCTTCCTGTTCAAGGGCCGCAACGCCGAACAGGCCTATTATCAGACTGGTGGATTCGAGATGGTCTCGACCACCGGCTACTATCATACCCTGCCTGGCGACCCGCTGCGCGCGTTCATCGACTCGGCTGCTGAAGTGCAGCGCGCGATGGGCTTCTCCAACGAGAAGGATCACCCCGAAGTCGCGCCCTCGCAGTTCGAGATGAACTACAGCTACGCCGAAGTGACCATCGCCGCAGACCAGGTCCAGCTCTACAAGCTGCTGTGCCGCCAGGTGGCCGCCCGGCTCGACATGACCGCGTCGTTCCTGCCCAAGCCCGTCACCGGCGTCAACGGCAGCGGCATGCACACCAATCTCTCCATCAGCAAGGGCAAGCAGAATCTGTTCTGGGATGCGCAGGGTCAGGATGGCCTGTCCAACTATGGTTGGAAGTTCATCTACCGCGTGCTCAACAGCGCGCTCGATCTGTGCCTGATCCTCAACCCCAGCGTGAACTCGTATCGCCGCCTGGACCCGCACTTCGAGGCGCCGAACCAGATCATGGCCTCGCCGATCGACCGCGGCTCGATGATCCGCATTCCCATCGGCAACGAGCGGTCCGCGCGCGTGGAAGTGCGCTCGATCGCCCCGGATGCCAATCCCTATCTGGCGCTGTACTCCCTGCTCAGCACCGGTCTGTTCGGGCCAGAGGCGGTTGGCGAGATCGACCAGAGCCGCATCCTGCCCGACAATATCTATGATGCGATCAGCGACTTCCGCGCCAGCGACTACGTCAAGACGCTGGTCGGCGCCGACATCGCAGACAAGTATGCCTCGCTCAAGCACGGCTCTGCAGAGCGCTGCCCGGCCCGGCTGGGGACGCTCATCAAGCCGTCAGAAGTGCAGTTCCACCACGAGGTCTACAACCAGTTCCTGTGGAGCAAGTTCTAGTCCACACCGCGCAGCATGCATCGCAGGGCCGTCCGTGTGACGGCCCTGTTTGCTTTAGCACTCGCGCTCAGCCCTGTTCCGCAGCGATATCGGCGTACTCCGCGCGCACCAGCGCCGCTTCCGTGATACCGATCGCCTGGAGCATGTCGCGGATGAGGTCCGCCTTGAACTCCGCATCATGCAGCGACCACGTCGTGCTCTTGATCTCCAGATACAGCCCCGGCAGCGCCGGCTTCAGCACCTCGTCGAGGTTGACATAGAACAGCACATTACGATAGTAGATGTGCCAGCGCCGGCGGTCCTTCTGCAGCTCCAGTTCACCACTGGGGCGGAAGTACTCGCGGTAGAAGCGCAGCGGCCGGCTGGCATCCGCGATGTAACGCGAACGCGACAGCAGAATGCCGGAGTGAAAGCCGCGCTCCTTGCGCTGCTCAGAAAGCGTCAGGCGCGCCCGCACCGAGCCCACCGTTCCCGCCGCATCCACCAGCAGATCATCCTCGCGATAGCGCAGCCGCACCTGCTCCGGCGTGTCGAACATGAAGTAGGTGTCATACTGGCGATAATGCACCTGCTTGATCACCTCAACATCCGGATGCGCCAGCAGACGATCCACCACCCCGGCGCCATTCACCCTGGCCTTCACCTGCACCTCGAAGCTCTCCGAGCGGCGTAGTTCGTTGACGGCCACCAGCCGGCTGAGCACGCTCGCCTCGCGCTCGGCCATGAATGCGTCCACCCGGCGGGCATACGCCTCGGCCTCGGCCATCACCGCCGCTTCGTCCACCGTCAGCAGGTGGCGCTCGCGCATCAGCATGCGCCCGTGGCAGAACACATCGCGCACATCCGAAGCGTGCCCGGTATAGACGATCTGCGAGTACACCGCCTGGTCATCGCGTTCGAACTGCGGCCAGTTGTGCAGCGTCCGGCTCTCCATCACGATCACGTCAGCGTACTTGCCCGGCTCCAGCGACCCGGTGACATCGCCCAGGAAGAGCGCCTCCGCCCCCTGGCGCGTCGCCATCAGCAGCGCCTGCCGCGCGGGCACAGCCGTCGGGTCATTGGCCTGCGTCTTGGCGAGGATCGCCGTCAGGCGCACCTCCTCAAACATGTCGAGGTCGTTGTTGCTGGCCGCGCCGTCCGTGCCGATGCCGACGGTCAGATGGCTGCGCAGCATCTGCGTGACCGGCGCGATGCCACTGGCCAGCTTGAGATTGCTGCCCGGATTGTGCGCCACCGTCGCCCCGCCCTGCTGCAGCAGCCGCATCTCCGCCGGGGTGATGTGAACGCAGTGCGCCGCCAGCACGTCGGCCTCGAACAGTCCGATTTCGTGCATGCGCTGCACGACAGGCTTTCCCGTTTCCGCCAGGCTGTTGTCCACCTCCGGCCGTGTTTCCGCGATGTGCGTCAGCAGCGGCACGCCCATCTCCCGGGCGAGCTGCGCGCAGCGCTGCATCACCGAGTCCGGGTTGGTGTACGGTGCATGCGGCGCCACAGACGGCGTGATCAGTGGATGACCGCGCCAGTCCTCGATGAAGCGCCGCGCGCGCGCCAGCCCGTCATCATATGTCTCGGCGTCCGGCGCCGGAAACTGCAGCACTGTCTGGCCGAGCACGCCGCGCACGCCGATTTCAGCAGCCATCGCGGCGATCTCATCCTCGAAGTAGTACATGTCGGCGAAACAGGTGATGCCGCTGCGGATCATCTCCGCGCAGGCCAGCGCCGTGCCCAGCCGGCAGAACTCCGGCGTGACGAACTCGCGCTCCACCGGCATCACATACGCCAGCAGCCACACATCCAGCCGCAGGTCATCCGCCAGCCCGCGCAGCAGCGTCATCGGGGCGTGCGTGTGCGCGTTGACCAGGCCGGGCATCACCACCGTCCCCCGGCAATCGATCACCTCGTCCGCCTGATAGCGCGCCTCAATCGCCTCGCGAGGACCCACGCCGACGATCTGCGCGCCATGAATGGCGACAGCACCATCGTAAAATACATCGAACGTAGCATTCATGGTGACCACCACGCCACCACTCAGCAGCCTGTCGATCCGTTCCATCGCAGCCAATCCTTTCCCATGCACGAGCCGCCGGGGGATAAATTGGCGGAATTGTATCAGCATCTGTACACTGATGGTGTTAAATCACCGGCCATCAGGACGAAACGGCAATGCTGCGACGGCTGAAACCCACGCCACAAGCCCTGATGTGGCTTGAGGCCGGGCTGATCGGATTGTTCTTTATCCAGGCCCTGCGCTTTCTGGTCGGCATGTTGTACACCCGCACGGCTGGCGCCTCGCTCTCGCTGACGCTGCAGGGCCTGGGCATCCCCGCGCCTGCCACCGCGCCGGATCCGGCCATTGTGCAGCAGGAAATCAGTGTGGCACTGGCGATGCTTGCCCTGCCTCTTCTTGGCCTGCTGCTCACCCGCGCCCGCCCGCTGATCTTCGTCGCGCTGCTGATTACGGCAGCGGGGCGCGCCCTGCTCAACACCCCGCTCGTGATCACGCCAGCCATGGCGGCAGCGCTGACGGTAGGCGGCGGCCTGCTCTATCTGTCGTTTCTGGTGCGCTGGCGCGCCGGGCTTTTCCCCGTCTTCTTCGTGCTCGGCATCGCTGCAGATGGACTGTTTCGTGCTGCCGGCAACACGCTCGATCCGTCCGTCAGCGCGGCTTTCGCCACGCCGCAGCTCGCGTTGTCGCTGGCCGCTGCGCTCATCGGCCTGATCGCGCTGATCGGCTCAGAGACGACGCCGCAGCCCGCGTTCCCCGGCCCCGCCTACGGCCTGATGCCGCTGTGGGGTGGAATCAGCCTGGGCGCGATGTTGTTCATCCAGCTCTCGCTGCTGGCCCTGCCCAGCGCCATCGCCGGGCGCGCCGGCTTCGACTACGCCGTACTGGTCCCGCTGGTCACGCTGGCCGGCCTGCTGCCGATCATCCCAGCGGTGCGCGCGCGGCTGGCGGCGTTCATCGGCACGTTCGATGCCGGCGTGCGCGGCTGGCTGTGGATGCTGCTCGTCGTACTGCTGGTAGTGTTCGGCACGCGCCTGTCCGGCATGATCGCCGCACTGGCGCTGGTGGCCGCGCACTTCATGGTGTCGATGATCTGGTGGTGGCTGCTGCGCCGCCGCGCCCCCGGCGATCGCTCTTTCGGTGGGCTGTGGATGGTGCTGGCGGTGCTGGTCTTCGCCCTGCTGGCCGCCGCGGACCTGTTCACCTACGAGTATGCGTACGTCCGCGCGTTCAGCGGCAATCTGGCATTCCTCAACAACTCAGTCGTCCCGCTGCTGCGCGCCTTCCGCGGGCTGGGACTGGCGGTGCTGGTGCTCGGCATCTTCCTGGCCGCACTGCCCATCACACAGGTGCGCCAGCGCATCCCGTGGATGGGCGGCACAGCGCTCGCCTCCGCCGCTGGCGTCGTTCTGACCGCCGCGGCGGTGATCGGGGCGCTCTACCTCTCGCGACCGCCACTCGCAGTCCCTGCGGGCGACCTGCAAACGCTGCGTGTGGGCACGTACAACATTCACGGCGGCGTCGATGAAGCCTACGCCCCATCGCTGGAGGGTATCGCCCGCACCATCGCCGAAAGCGGCGCGCAGATCGTGCTGCTGCAGGAAGTCGAAGCGGGAAGGTTGACGAGCTTCGGCGTCGATCAGTCGCTCTGGCTGGCCCGCCGCCTGGGCATGGACCGCCGCTTCTTCCCCACTAACGAGGGACTGCGCGGCCTGGCGGTGCTCTCTCGACTGCCCATCGCCTACGACGACGGCGTGCTGCTGGACAGCCTCGGCGAGCAGACCGGCCTGCAGCGCGTGCAGGTGCAGCCGCGTCCAGACCGTGTATTGGAGATCTACAACACCTGGCTTGGCTATCTGCTGGAGCCCACCGGGGATCTCTCGCTCACCGAGCAGGAGCAGGATCAGCAGCGCCAGCTCGGGCAGGTGTTCGATGTGATCGCACGCCAGCACCCGGATGGCATCCTCGGGCGTACAGTCATCGGCGGCACGTTCAACAACGTGCCAGATTCGCCGCTGATGAACCAGATGCGCGCAGTCGGCTTCAGCGATCCGTTCGCCGGCCTGCCGCTGGAGCTCTCCGCGACACTGGTGCGCGCAGGCGTGCCTCCCGCCCGGCTGGATTACGTGTGGCTGCGCAACCTCACGCCATCTGAGGGCGTGCTGGTGCTCGACAGCGCCGCCTCAGATCATCGACTGGCGGTCGTCGGGCTGCTCGTCGAGTAGCGCCGGCCAGCGGGCCAGCGCAGCGCGCGCTGCCGCGAGCGCCGCTTCGGCTTTGCTGCGCCCCTCGCCCACCCCTGCCGAGCGCCCGCCGATCAGCGCCTCGACGATATAGCGATGCTCATCGCCCTGCCAGCGTTCGCCGACGGTGACGTACTCCGGCGTCTCGCCCAGCACCGCCTGCGCGCGCTCCTGCAGCTCCACCCGGCTGTTCGCCATGCTCGCGGCATACTCCGCCGACTGCATGCGCCGCTCCAGCATCGGCATCACCCAGGCGCGGACGGCATCCATCCCCTGATCGAGATAAAGCGCCGCCACCACCGCCTCAAAGCCATCCGCCAGCGCTTTCGCGTTCTCGCGCATTCCCGTGCGCTCGGCGCCGCGCCCCAGCCGCAGTGCCGCGCCCAGCCCGCATTCCGCAGCCAGCGCCGCCAGCGATGGGCCGCTCACCAGCGCCGCACGCCGCCGCGTCAGATCGCCTTCCGGCGCCGCCGCATCCGTGCGATACAGCAGCTCAGCGGCCAGCAGGCCCAGCACCGCATCGCCAAGATACTCCAGGCGCTGATTGTCCTGCGCCTGCACCCCCGGACCCAGTTCGTTCAGATACGAGCGATGCGTCAGCGCCTCCAGCAGCAGCGCCGGATCGCCGAAGCGCAGCCCGCAGCGCCGCATGAACGCCTCTGCAGGCAGGCTGTGCTCAGCCGGTGAAGCGGCTGAAGATGAGCGAGACATTGTGCCCCCCGAACCCGAACGAATTGCTCATCACGTGGTCCGCGCGGATCGCGCGCGCGGTGTTCGGCACGTAATCCAGGTCGCAGGCCGGGTCCGGCACGTCATAGGCGACGGTCGGCGGCGCGATGTTGTCGTGCAGCACCTTGACGCAGAACACCGCCTCGAAGGCCGCGGTCGCGCCCATCGAATGGCCGGTCATGCTCTTGGTCGAGCTCATCGGGATGTGCGGCGCGCGTGCGCCAAAAACCCGTTTCACTGCCTGCGTTTCCATCGCATCATTCAGCGTCGTGCCTGTGCCATGCGCATTGATGTAGCCGATCGCGTCCACGCCCAGCCGTGCATCCTCCAGCGCCATCTCCAGCGCCTCGCTGGCGCCCAGCCCCTGCGGCTCCGGCGCGGTGATGTGGTACGAGTCAGATGTCGTGCCGTAGCCGACAATCTCCGCGAGGATCTCCGCGCCGCGTGCCCGCGCCTGCTCCAGCGTCTCCATGGCGATCACCGCCGCGCCCTCCCCGAAGATCAGGCCGGGCCTGTCCTTGGCGAAGGGCCGGCAGGCGCGCGCGGGGTCCAGCTCTCGCGAGCACGCGCCCGTGCGGTCGAACGCCGCAAGCCCGATGTTGAAGATCGTCGCATCGCCAGCGCCCGCCAACGCCTGATCGATCCGGCCATCGCGGATGAGATGGAAGGCCGTGCCGATGCAGTCTGCCCCGGTGGCGCACGCCGAGATCGACACGAACGAAGGTCCGCGCGCGCCGATCTGGATGCCGACGTAATCGCCTCCACCGTTGACCATCATCATCGGGATCGCCATCGGCGTGATCCTGCGCGGATCGCCCGTGCGGTAGATGTCCTCGATCTCCTTGTAGTAGCTGCCCACGCCGCCCACGCCCGACCCGATCATCACGCTGGTACGGCGGCGGTTCGCGTCCGTCACCGTGAAGCCGCTGGTCTGGATCGCCTCCTGGGCGGCGGCGACGATATACTGCTGATAGGTATCGCGGCGACGCACTTCCTTGGCCGGCATGTACAGCTCAGGCTGAAAGCCCTTGACCTCCGCCGCCAGCTTGACCGGAAAACCGCTCACGTCAAAGCGCGTGATCGGGCCGATGCCACTGCGGCCCTCGCGCACATTCTCCCAGGCTTCCTGCACTGTCTTGCCCACCGGGCTGATGATGCCCATCCCGGTAATCACGACACGATGCGCCATCACACACCTCGTTCAGCAGTCGTCATCCATCCACACGCGCATATCGCAGTCTGTCCAGCATACCAGAGCGCACAGGCCGGCGCTATCCGGCCCCTCGGTCTGCTGCATCTGGCCGGTACGCTCCCTCCACCCAGCCAGCGGCGCCCGGCCCCACCTCGCGCTTCCACACCGGCACGATTTCCTTGAGCCGGTCGATGCCGTAACGCGCCGCCTCAAAACAGCCATGATCCCGGTGCGCCGCAGCGCAGGCGATCATGATCGTGTTCTCCCCCACGTCCAGCCGGCCCACGCGCTGCACAATCGCGATGCCCTGCACCCGCGGCCACTGCTGGCGGATTTCGCCGGCCACCTGGCGCATCTTGTCCAGCGCCATCGCCTCGTAAGCCTCATACTCCAGCCACGAGGTGCGCGCGACGCCCTCAGCGCTGTGCGTTTGCCCGCGCACCTTGCCGGTGAACACGCACAGCGCGCCCGTCTCCTCCGTACTCACCGCCTGCATCAGCGCGTCGGTGCTGTACGGAGCCGGCGCCAGCAGAAACACCTCCGGCCAGCCCTGCCCCCCGCTGACCGGCGGGAAGAACGCCAGCTCATCGCCATGCGACAGCACCTGCGTCTCCTCGGCGAACTCGCGGTTGACCGCGGCGATCGCCACGCGCAGCGGCGCTGCACCAGCCGGATATTGCTCGGCCAGCACAGCCCGCGCCTCGGCCACCGTCACGCCGGTGCGCAGCGCAAGCGTCAGGCTGCGCTTGCCGACCGCATCCTTCACCGAGGCGAACAGCAGCACCGACACCCGCATCAGCGCGCCTCCGCCCGGTAGTCTCCGCGCGCCCCGCCCTGTTTCTCCAGCAACCGCACCCCGGTGATCTCCACAGCGCGATCCACGGCCTTGACCATGTCATACACCGTCAGCGCAGCCGCCGTCACCGCCGTCAGCGCCTCCATTTCCACGCCCGTCCGGCCCGTCGTGCGCGCCGTCGCCCGAATGGTCACCGCCAGCCCCGCTTCATCCAACGCCAGCTCCACATGCAGGTGCGTCAGCGCGACCGGGTGACACAGCGGGATCCACTCCGCCGTGCGCTTGGCAGCCATGATCCCGGCGATGCGCGCAATCGTCAGCACATCCCCCTTCTTCAGCGCGCCCTCACGGATCAGCGCCAGCGTGGGCGCGGCCATCAGTACGCGGCCTTCAGCAGCGGCGTAGCGTTCGCTCTCGGCCTTCGCGCTCACATCAACCATCCGCGCTGCGCCCGCCTCGTCCAGATGCGTGAGTTTTGCCTCGCTCATTCCCGGTCCTTTCGCCCGCAGAAGTATACCTGAAGTGCGCGAAAGGCGTCTTGTGAACAGGCCGGGAGCGTGTATACTGAGCCTTCGGAATAAGGATCGAAACGTGGTGGCAGGGGCACTTCCTTGAGTATTTTTCGCAGCGGCATGTCCAGGACCAGGCAGTCGTTTTTCGGGCGCATCGGCCAGCTGCTGACCGGCAGCACGGAGATCGACGACGACACGTGGGATGACATCGAGTCGCTGCTCATTCAGGCTGATCTCGGCGTGGAGACCACCCGCGCCGTCATGCAGGACCTGCAGGCACGTGTGCGCAAGCAGGGCGTGAAGCGCGCTGAACAGGTGCGGCCGATCCTCAAGCAGGCACTGCGCGCGCTGCTCAAGGACCCGCCGGTGATGAACATCAGCGGTCGGCCGCTCTCCATCGTGCTGATCGTCGGCGTCAATGGCTCCGGCAAGACCACCACGATCGGCAAGCTCGCCTATCGCCTCAGCACGGTCAACCAGCGCAAGGTAATGCTGGCCGCCGGTGACACCTTCCGGGCCGCCGCGATCGAGCAGCTGCAGATGTGGGGCGAACGCGTCGGCGTGCCCGTCGTCGCCAGCAAGGCGGGCAGCGATCCTGCCGCCGTGGTCTTCGATGCCTCGGCCGCCGCCAATGCGCGTGGCCGCGATGTACTGCTGGTGGACACCGCCGGCCGCCTGCATACCAACCACAATCTGATGGAAGAGCTGGCGAAAATCAAAGCCGTTTCGCAGAAGGTCGTACAAGACGCGCCACATGAAGTACTGCTCGTGCTCGATGGCACCACCGGCCAGAACGCCCTGCAGCAGGCGCAGAAATTCCGCGAAATGGTCGAAATCACCGGCGTCATCGTCACCAAGCTAGACAGCACGGCCAAGGGTGGCATGATCTTCGCCATCAATCACGATCTCGGTCTGCCGATCCATTATGTCGGCCTGGGCGAGAAGATGACCGATCTGGTGTTCTTCAACCCCGATTATTTCGTCGACAGCCTGTTCGATGAAGCAGAGTAGAAGCGGAAACCACAGCCCGAATGGAAAATCTCAACCCCGCACTGGAGGCGATGCAGGCCCAGCTTCACGGCCTGATGGAACGGGTGGATATCGAGGGCAAAGCGCGCCGCGCGGATGCGCTTGAGGCGCAGGCCGCCGCGCCAGGCTTCTGGGACAATCCCGAGACTGCCCAGCGCATCATGCAGGAAATCTCCCGTCTGAAGGCCGAAGTGGAGCACTGGCGCAGCGTGGCCGCGCGAGTCGCTGATGCGCTGGAGTTGGCGCAGATCGTGGACGACGACCTGTACGCAGAGCTGGCGCATGAGGCCGATGCGCTGCACGAGATCGTCGAGCGCATGGCCCTGCAGACGCTGCTCAACGGCCCGTACGATGACCAGAACGCCATCCTCGGCATCCATGCCGGCGCGGGTGGCACCGACTCGCAGGACTGGGCGCAGATACTCGAGCGCATGTACATCCGCTGGGCAGAGGAGAACGGCTACAAGGTCGAAATCATCGAGCGCAGCGAAGGCGAGGAAGCCGGCATCAAGAGCGTGACGATGTCGATCAAGGGGGAGTATGCCTACGGCTATCTCCAGAGCGAACAGGGCGTACACCGTCTGGTCCGCATCAGCCCGTTCGACGCCGCACGGCGCCGCCACACCTCGTTCACCAAGGTCGAGCTGTGGCCGGACATCCAGGGCGAAATCGCCGTCGAGGTGAACGAAAAAGATATCAAGATTGAGACCTATCGCTCCAGCGGCGCCGGCGGCCAGAACATCCAGAAGAACGACACCGCCGTCCGCCTCACGCACCTGCCCACCGGCCTCGTGGTGAGCTGCCAGAACCAGCGCAGCCAGACGCAGAACCGCGAACGCGCCATGCAGATCCTCAAGGCGCGCCTGTTCGAGATGGAGCGCAAGAAGCGCGAGCAGCAGATCGCCGCGCTCAAGGGCGAAAACGTCAACGCCGAGTGGGGCAACCAGATCCGCTCGTACGTGCTGCACCCGTATCACATCGTCAAGGATCACCGCACCGGCTGCGAAGATGCAAACACCGATGCCGTCCTCAACGGGCGACTGAACAGCTTCATGGAAAGCTACCTGCGCGCACAGGTGAATCATACCCTGGCCGAGCCCGGTGAGGCGCTGGATCTGGACGCGTGATGGCCCGGCGCGCCATTGACGATACAGCGGTTAACAACGATAATGATGGCATCAATGAACAAGACTGCGTTGACTTCCCAGAGACGCAGCGCTGGAATTGCGATTCCATGCGCTGTTTTGTCGTCTGTTATCCGGAAGCAGCCAGAAAGCATTGGCACGCAGCAGGCATGATCAGCCCAGGATTGCCCGGTTGAGGTCCCGGCAGCCTGGTCAGTTCCACCACCGATTTTGACGCAGAGGAGGAGGACGCCTTGGAGGCGAAGGATTTTAGCGCACTGCGCGTCAGTCTGGCGTCGCCTGAGAACATCAGGGAATGGTCTTATGGCGAGGTGCTGAAGCCCGAGACGATCAACTACCGGCGGCTGCGTCCTGAGAAGGACGGCCTGTTCTGCGAGGCGATCTTCGGCCCCACCCGCGATTATCAGTGCTATTGCGGCAAGTACAAGAACATCCGCTACAAGGGTGTGATCTGCGACAAGTGCGGCGTGGAAGTGACGCGCTCCAGCGTGCGCCGCGAGCGCATGGGCCACATCGAGCTGGCCGCGCCCGTCGCCCACGTCTGGTACACGCGGCGCATCCCCAGCTATCTGGGCATGCTGCTCGATGTCAGCCGGCGCAATCTCGACCGCGTGCTGTATTTCGCGCAGTACGTCGTCACCAGCGTCGACGAGGAAGCCCGGCTCAAGGCACTGGCCCGCGTCGAACGCGAGCTCACCCAGAAGGAAGCGGCGCTGCGCGGCGATCTGGCGCTCGCCGAAACCAACCGCCAGCAGCAGCGCGACACGCTCATGGGCGAGGTCGAGCAGCGCACGCAGGAGCTCAACACCCATTACGAGAACGAGCTCTCCCGCCTCAGCGATGAGATCATCCGCGAGGCGCAGGCCATTCAGACGCGCATCGAGGCCTATTTCGGCCAGGCCGCCCCGGCGGATATCGACTTCCCCGGCGCCAACACCGTCATCGCTGCGCGCGGTGAGATGCTCGACAACAGCCATATTTCGCGCGTGCAGTCCATCGTGAATGCCCGCCTGAATGAGCTGCAGGGCGAAATCGAACAAATGCGCCTCGGTGATGTGCAGCAACTCAACGACGAAGCCACCGCCTCGATGGGCGGCGGCATCGCGCTGGGTGCTGACAGCGAAATCACCGACAAGATCAAGGCGCTGCGCCAGAACGCTGAGAAGGCGCGCAGCGAACTGCATGAGCTGCACGTGCTTCAGTTCCTGCCCGAGAGCCGCTACCGCGAGCTTAAGCAGCGCTGGGCGAACGTTTTCCAGGCGGACATGGGCGCCGAAGCCTTCTACGAGATCCTGCGCTACATGGATCTCGACAAGATGGCCAAAGAGCTGTGGCACGAGGTGCGTAACACCCGTTCCAAGCAGCGCAAGAAGAAGGCCACCAAGCGACTGCGCGTGGTCGAGAACCTGCGCAAGAGCGGCAACCGCCCTGAATGGATGATCCTCAAGATTCTTCCGGTCATCCCTCCCGATCTGCGCCCGATGGTGCAGCTCGATGGCGGCCGCTTCGCCACAAGCGATCTCAACGATCTCTACCGCCGCGTCATCAACCGCAATAACCGGCTGAAGCACCTGCTCGAGCTCGGCGCGCCGGATGTGATCGTGCGCAACGAGAAGCGTATGCTGCAGGAAGCAGTAGACAGCCTGGTCGACAACAACCAGCGCAACAAGGCGATGAGCCGTCGTGGCCGTCGTGAGCTCAAGTCGCTCAGCGACATGCTCAAGGGAAAGAAGGGCCGCTTCCGCCGCAACCTGCTCGGCAAGCGCGTCGACTACTCTGGCCGCTCGGTCATCGTCATTGGGCCGCGCCTCAAGCTGCATCAGTGCGGCCTGCCCAAGACCATGGCGCTGGAGCTCTACCGGCCGTTCGTCATCAGCCGGCTGGTCTCGCATGGCTACGCCAGCAACGTCAAGGGCGCCAAGCGTATCATCGAGCGCGAGAAGCCTGAGGTGTGGGAAGTGCTGGAGGAGGTCATCAAGGACCGTCCTGTGCTGCTCAACCGCGCCCCGACGCTGCACCGCCTCGGCATCCAGGCCTTCGAGCCGCAGCTCGTCGAAGGCAAGGCCATCCAGATTCACCCGCTGGTGTGCTCCGCCTTCAATGCTGACTTCGACGGTGACCAGATGGCTGTGCACGTCCCGCTCAGCGAGAAGGCCGTGCAGGAAGCGCGCGAGCTCATGCTCAGCACGCGCAATCTGCTCAAGCCCGCCGACGGCCAGCCGATCGTTGCGCCGGCCAAGGACATGGTGCTGGGCATCTACTATCTGACGATGGACCCCACCATCGAAATCTGGTCGCAGCCCCAGCGTGCAGACGACTTCCGCACCACCGCCTCGCTGCAGGAGGAAGGCCGCCGCGTCGGCGTGGCTTTCCGCAGCAACGGCTACTACTGGGCGCTGGAACACGAGCTGCCCAACATGGTGCTCTTCCACGATCAGACTGAGCGCAACGACGCCGGCAAGGAAAAGAAGACTGCCGACGCCATCGATGTCGCCATTCAGGCAGTGCTGCGCGGGGAAGTCGACTGCGTGCTGGCCAACACCGTGGAGATGCGCCGCCTGCTGACCAAGCGCAAGCTCACCGGCCAGCTCGTCCCGGCCAACCTCACCGAGCGCCGCCACGTCGTCGATATGGACGAGGTTGAGTACCTTTACCACATCGGCCTGGTCAACCTGCACTCACCGATCCTGCTGGGCACATACTACGAAAGCCGCGATCCGCTGCCCGAGCCCGAACCGACCACGGTGGGCCGCGCAGTGTTCAACCGCATCCTGCCTGACGAACTTCGCTTCGTGCAGAAGACGCTGGGCAAGAAGGAGCTTCAGGAACTCGTCGACAAGGCCTATCGCCGCATCGGCGCCGAGAAAACCACCAACGTCGTCGACTCGATCAAAGACCTCGGGTTCCACTACGCCACCGTCTCCGGCACCACCGTGGCCGTCGCCGACATCACCATCCCGGATGAGCGCCAGGGAATCCTGCGCGACGCTGAGGAAGTCGTCGACCGCAATGAGCGCGATTTCCGCCGCGGCCTGATGACCGAGGACGAGCGCTACCAGAACACGGTCGACACCTGGAACGCCGCGAAGGATCGCCTGCAGTCCGTCATCAAGGGATCGCTCAACCCGTACGGCCCGATCGCCATCATGGCGCTTTCCGGCTCGACGAAAGGCGGTTTCGGCCCGATCACCCAGCTCGCTGGCATGCGTGGGCTGATGGCAGACCCGTCGGGGCGCATCATCGACCTGCCCATCCGCAGTCACTTCCGCGAGGGACTGACGGCGCTGGAATACTTCATCTCCACGCACGGCGCGCGCAAGGGCCTCGCAGACACCGCGCTGCGCACGGCGGACGCCGGTTACCTCACCCGCCGCCTGGTGGATGTGGCGCAGGAGATGATCATCAACCGCACCGACTGCGGCACGGAGGATGGCATCTGGATCCGCCGCAGCGACGACATCGCCGGGCAGAATATGTTCGAACGCGTGATCGGCCGCTGCGCCGGCAAGGACGTCTATCACCCGGAAACCGGTGAGCTGATCGTCGGCCGCAACGAGATGATCGACGAGGAAATCGCCGAGGCGATCCAGAACAACGCGAAGGTCGAGGAAGTGTTCGTGCGCAGCCCGCTGCGCTGCAATCTCATCCACGGCATCTGCGCGCTGTGCTATGGCCGCGATCTGGGCCGTGGCGAGATGGTGGAGATCGGCACCGCGGTCGGCATTATCGCCGCGCAGTCGATCGGCGAGCCGGGCACGCAGCTCACCATGCGCACGTTCCACACCGGCGGCACGGCACAGGCCTCCGGCGACATCACCAGCGGCCTGCCGCGCGTCGAGGAATTGTTCGAGGCGCGCAAGAAGCCGAAGGGCGAAGCAGTCGTCACGGACATCTCCGGGACCATCCGCCTGTCCAAGCGCGAAGGCGTGCGCATCGCCACTGTCATCAACAGTGATGTCGTCAACGAAATCTACCAGGTCCCGGCGGGCTGGGAAATCGGCGTCGCCGAGGACCAGAAGATCGCCAACGGCACCATCCTGGCGCAGGACGAGGACAGCGGTGAGCGCCTGGTGGCGACGATGGAAGGCGTGGTGCACATCGAAGACCACACCATCTACGTGCGCTACGAGCGCCGCGAGGAAGCGGAGTACGAGCTGCCCTCCAGCTCGCGCCTGCTGCCCGACATCGTCGAGGGCGGCCAGGTCGCAGCGGGCCAGCAGCTCACCGAAGGCGCGCTGAACCCGCACCGCGTGCTGCGCATCCTCGGCCAGGAAGAGACTGAGCGCTACCTGCTGACGGAAATCCAGAAAGTGTACCGCAGCCAGGGCGTGAACATCGCGGACAAGCACTTTGAGATCATCATCCGCAAGATGCTTTCCCGCGTGCAGCTTACCAAGAGCGGCGACAGCCCGCTTCTGCCCGGCGAGCTGATCGAGAAGCTGCAGCTCATCAAGGTCAATGACCAGCTGCTGGCTGAAGGCCATGAACCTGCCGCCGGCGTGCCAATCCTGCTGGGCGTCACCAAGGCCGCGCTCACCACCGACAGCTTCCTCTCGGCCTCCAGCTTCCAGCACACCATCAAGGTGCTGGCCGGCGCGGCGATCGAGGGCAAGACCGACAATCTGTACGGCCTGAAGGAGAACGTGATCATCGGCAAGCTCATTCCTGCCGGCACGGGCTTCCACACCTACCAGGATCGTGAGCTGATCGCGCCAGCGGCCACGCTCGAATCGCAGGGCGCGCTCGACAACGCCGCCGTCGACCTGCTCGACGATGGCAGCGACGAGGAAGAAAGCCGCGGCGAGGAAGACTAGGCGCAGGTCCCATCAACACAAAAGCGCGGGGAGGGCATCGAATTGGCCCTCCCCGCGCTATTCATTTCGTCAGCAACTCACCGGTGCCGCGCTCTGCGCTCAGCCTGTGAGCTTCCCTGCGCCGGCGCGTCAGAAGCTCGGCAGCTGCACGTCAGGGCGTACGGCGTCGTACAGCATCCAGTAGATCGGGCGCTCCGTGCGATCCGTGCTGGCTGGGTCCACCACGCCGAGCGTGCCCGGCACGATCATGCTGTACGCGGCGCGTTCATCGCCATTCTGCAGCAGCCCCGCGAGCGTGGCGAAGTTGAGGTTCCACAGCATGGTATTGCCCACATCCGGGCTGGACTGCAGGATCTCCAGCGTGCGCATGGTGTAGATGCCCTGCTCCATGCGGTCAGTATCGCGCATCCACTCGTCGCCCACCGGCGGGGATGCGGGCAGGCCGTCCCAGCTTGCGTAGCCAAACTCCGTCACCCACATCTGCGAGTCGCCATCGCCGTACTCCGCCTTGATCTGGCGATACTCATCCAGCGTGTTGGCGAAGAAGAAATGCGGATCGTCGTCCCAACCCTTGCCCTCGATCGTATTGCAGCAGCGCTCGTCCGGAGCATTGGCCCATGAGTACGGATGAATGCCAATCAGCACATCGGAGTAGCTGGCCAGTCCCGCCTGATACATCTGCCGCAGGTAGTCGCGGTCGTCGATCGAACCGGCGCTGTTGCTGGACGGCGCGAGGCCGGCGGTGATGATCGGCATCGTAGGGGAGTACGCGCGAATGGCCTGATAGGCGGCGGCGAACAACTGCATATAGCCCGCGCCGCTGAACGGCAGCGCACCGCGCCACTCGCGCAGCAGGTTCGGCTCGTTCCACACTTCCACCGCGTCGATATACTCACCCAGCATTGGCCGCGCCAGGTCAGGATTGATCTCGCGGAAGACGATCGTGATGAAGTTCGCCAGCGTCTGCGGATTGTCCGGCGGGCCGTCCTCATCCTGCACCGATCGCGCCCAGGCGGGCGCCTTGGCGATGCTGATCATCACGTTCAGCCCGCGATTGGCCGCATCCTCCAGATGCTGCTCAACGCGCGCGAAGAACTCATTTCCAAAGTCATCGGGCCCGTTCGGCTGCATATCACGCCAGGGCATCTGCACCTTCACCCAGCGCACACCCAGCCGCTCAATTTCGCCCATCGCCGTGTTCCAGTCCTCCTGCGACAGGTTGATGTCCAGCTGCACCCCGATGCGCCCGGGGTCCAAGTTGGGCATCACGGGGGCGGGTGCACCGGTCGTCGCGGTGAACGTGGGCGAAAGCGTAGCATCTGCGATCACCGCCGTAGCCGGTGCAGGCGGTTGCGTAGGCGCACCGGAGATTGGAGATGTCGTCGGGATAGGAGCAGCAAGCGTCGGCGGAAGCGGATTGCCCGACACCACCGGGCCTTGCCAGGTCACCTGTGGCGTGAGCATCACCGGCGCAGTCGTCGCCGGCGCGACGGGCGTCGCGCTGGGCAGCACGACCACTTCCGCCGCTTGCGTAGTGGCAGGCAGCGCCGGCGTGGGAGTAACATAAATTGGCGCCGCCGGGCTACAGCCAGAAGTCAGCCCGAGAAACACCACGATCAGCCAGCGCAGCAGTTCAGTCAGCCAGTCCATAGCGCTTCATGCTATCAGAGGCGAAAGCGCCGCTCAAGGCGTGCTTCCCTACGCTTTCCCATCGCGCAGAGAAGCGCAGTATGCTAGAATAGAACATTAGTTCGGTTGACATTCCCCCCTGAAGTCATAGAATGAGGGGGCCCTGATCCCTGGAGCAGCAACCCTATGAACACAGGCGGCGTCCGACAGATCAATATCGGCCAGGAAATGCGCGATGCCTACCTCGATTACGCCATGAGCGTGATCGTCTCGCGCGCCCTGCCAGACGCCCGTGACGGGCTGAAGCCAGTGCATCGCCGCATCCTGTACGCCATGCATGATCTGGGCATCCGCGCAGACACGCCTTACAAGAAGTGTGCGCGCATCGTCGGCGAGGTGCTCGGCAAGTATCACCCACATGGCGATGCCGCCGTGTACGAGTCGCTGGTGCGCATGGCTCAGGACTTCGCCATGCGAGACCCGCTGGTGGACGGCCAGGGCAACTTCGGCTCGATCGATGGCGACGGCGCGGCGGCCATGCGCTATACCGAAGCGCGCATGTCCCGCATCGGCGAGGAGCTGCTGGTCGACATCGCCAAGGATACCGTCGCGTTCACCGACAACTTCGATGGCACCCTCAGCGAACCCGTGGTGCTGCCCGCCAGCTTCCCCAACCTGCTGGTCAACGGCTCATCCGGGATCGCCGTCGGCATGAGCACTAACATTCCGCCGCACAACCTCGGCGAAGTGTGCGATGCGCTCATCTACCTGCTGCGCGAATGGGAGCGCTGGGAAGACATCAGCATCCACGACCTGATGCAGTTCATCAAAGGGCCAGACTTCCCCACCGGCGCGCTGATCTATCACCACGATGACGACGCAGAGACCGACGATGGCTCGCTGGTGAGCGCCTATGCCACCGGACGCGGCAAGATCATCATGCGCGCGCGCTGCCATATTGAGGAGATGGGGCGCGGCAAATCGCGAATCATCATCACCGAGCTGCCCTACCAGACCAACAAGTCGGCGCTGATCGAGCGCATCGCCTCGCTGGCGCGTGAAGGCCGGCTGGAGGGTATCGCCGATCTACGCGACGAATCTGACCGGCAGGGGCTGCGCCTGAACGTCGAGCTTCAGCGAGGCGCAGAGGCCCCGGCGGTGCTGCGCCAGCTCTTCAAGCTCACCCCGCTGCAGGAGACCTTCAGCATCATCATGCTGGCGCTGGTGAATGGCGAACCGCGCACGCTCAGCCTGAAGCAGGCGCTGCGCGTCTATATTGATCACCGGCTGGAAGTCGTGCGCCGCCGCAGCGAATATGACCTCACCCGTGCGCGCGAACGCGCCCATATCCTCGAAGGTCTGATCAAGGCGCTCGACCGGCTGGATGAAGCGATTGCCACCATCCGCCGCTCGCGCAGCGCCGAGGATGCCCGCACCAACCTGATCGCACTGCTCGACCTGACCGATGTGCAGGCGCGCGCCATCCTCGACATGCAGCTTCGGCGTCTGGCGGCGCTGGAGCGCGAGGCGATCATCGAGGAATACAATGAGAAGCTGAAGCTGATCACCCAGCTCGAAGGCCTGCTGGCCAGCCCCGCCGCCATGCGCGCGCTCATTGCGGAAGAGCTGGCCAGCATTCGCACGACGTACGCCGACCCGCGCCGCAGCATCATCGCCGAGACCACCGCCTCGGCTGTCGCCCCGGAGGCACTGCAGGTGCCGCAGGAGAACACCTGGGTCACGCTGACGATTTCTGGTCGCATCGGGCGCACCTTCGAGGCCACCCCGCCGAAGATCACCGGCGACATCAAGGATCCGCCGCGCTTCCTGCTGCAAAGCGCGACAGACCACATCCTGTATCTGTTCTCGGCGGACGGCATCTGTGCCACGGTTCCGGTGCATCAGATCGCACAGGTCGCGCTGCCAGCAGACGGGGCGCCTGTTCAGGATGCCAGCGCCCTCAAGAGCGAGCAGCGCGTGGAGGTGGTGCTCAGCCTGCCACCACGCCTCGAGAGCGGATTCCTGCTCTTCGTCACCCGTGCCGGCGAAGTCAAGCGACTGCGCATGGAGGACCTGCCCGGGCTGATGGCACACGCCTTCAAGGCGATGGATATCGAGAAGGACGATTCGCTGGGCTGGGTGCTGGTGACCAGTGGCGATGACGAGGTCATCCTCACCACGCGCGGCGCAAACGCCATCCGCTTCCCAGAAGGCGACGTCCGCCCGACCGGCATGGGCGCAGGCGGTATGCGCGGCGTAAAGCTGAGCCCGGACGGAGACGCCGTGGTCGGCGCCGGCCTCGCTGCCGACTCGCGTTACCTCATCACCATCACCGACGATGGCATCGCCAAGACCTCGTCGCTCAGCGAGTATCCGACGCAGGGCCGCGCAGGAAGCGGCGTTCAGACGATGAAGCTGCTGCCCGAAAGCGGCGGACTGGCAGCTGGATGCGTGGTCAGCGCGCTGGATGAACAGGTCATCATCCTCACCAGCAAGAACCGCGCCAAGAGCATCAAGGCATCTGCGGCGATCCTCGCAAAGCGCGCAGCCAAAGGGGATTTCGTCATCGCGTTGGGGCTGAAGGAGACAGTACGCGCGCTGGTGCCTCAGCAGGCCGCCCCCGCGCCGGTTGCGCCTCAGGCAGAGGCGACCGCCTCCTGAGGCGTTTCGGCGGCCTGCCGTAGTTGCGCTGCCAGCGCCTGCACTTCCGGCGCCGGCGTCATCGCGTAGCGCGCCTGCAGCTCGCGCGAGAGCCGCTCGTACGCGGTCAGAGCGCCATCACTCCATCCGTGGTCCACGCTCAACCGCAGCATATGCGCGACGATGTCCTCGCGCAGCGGCTGCCGCAGGTACGCCTCAGCGTAGTTCGTCAGGGCACGCTCGTGCCAACCCAGCGCCTCAGCGCAGCGCGCCTGCAGCGCCAGGGCGTCCGCCACTTCCATCCGCAGCGCCTCGGCGCGGCCCTGCCGCCACTCGGTTTCCTGAGTAGCCAGAAACTCGCCTCGCGCCAGATCGAGCGCCAGATCGAGATAGCCATACGCCTGCTCTGGCGGGCTGACCGTGCCGAACTGCACCAGATCATGGAACGCGCCCACGTCATAACGCAGCGAAACCTCATCAGCCAGTCGGTAGAATCCGCCGTCATACACCGTCAGGTTGAAGCCGAGGATCTCATTCACCTTGCGCTTGGTGACGTGAAAGACGTTCGTCGCTTCCTTGAGCGAAAGCTCCGGCCAGAACTCCTCAAAGATGGCCGTGCGGGTCGCCATCCCACGATCAACGATGTAGAAGAACAGCGCCCGGGGCAGATGCCCCTCCCAGTTGCGCAGCTCGTACCCATTGATGAAGATCCGGCCCGTCCCAAACGCGCGCACCTCGAGCAGCACACGCCCATCCGCCGGCAGAGCGGCATAGTCCGTCAGCATACTGATCGGAGACGTGGGCACAAACGTCGCTGCTGCCCGCAGTACATCATCCTGCAGCAGTGCAGCCGGAGACTGCCTTGTGAGGAGCAGCACCCGCGCGTACTCGGTGAGCGCCTGATGCACCAACGCGGCCAGCGCAGCGGGCTCCGCGCGGTCCGCTTCGTCGATGACCAGCCAGCCTTCCGCCGAAGCCCCCAGCGCTGACGCCTGCGCGCAGGCCGCCCGCAGCTGCTCCAGCGAAAGCCGGTAGCCGCGCAGCGGAACATACGCCGACTCCGCCGGGATCTGCGAGAGCAACCGACGGTGATCAGACGCGCACGGATGACCAATCAGCACGCGCGCGCGGGGCTCAATTGAGGTCAGCGAAGGAACAATCGAGACGGCCAAGTGACTACCAGTGACTACATCGTTCAGGAAGTGGACACATCACTTACTGTACTACATGTTACACTCTGTTACCATAAAGAGAGCGGACCGGGTCGCATCCGTCTCAATGGGTCCTGCGCCGCGCCTCAACTACATTATTGATATTGCTCAGCCGCGCCAGCAGCCGCGTCAGATGATGGATGTCAGGGATCTCGAGCGTGATCGTAAACGTAGCGATTCCCTGCTGCACCGCGACGTTCACCGATGACATATTCACCTTCTCATCCGCGATCAGCGTGCTGATGTCCTTCATCAACCCTTCGCGGTCATAGGCGACGATCTCGATCGGCACCGAGTAGCGCTGCTCCTGGCTGGACCGCCCCCATGACACCGCGATCAGTCGCTCTGGCTCCGCGTTGATATTCGGACACGTCGCGCGGTGCACGGTCACACCGCGGCCGCGAGTCACATAGCCGACGATGTCTTCGGGCGGCACTGGCCGGCAGCAGCGCGCAAGATTGACCAGAAAGCCGCCAGTGCCCAGCACCGCCACGCCACCCGCCGAGTCCACCGCCATGCCCGCCGGTGACTGCCTGGCCTTCAGCGTCTCACGATCGCGTGCCTGCTGCTCCCGCCGCTCCACCTCAAGGATCTTGTTGGCGATCTGGCCGCCGTTCAGATCCCCCGCGCCAACCGCCGCCAGAAAGTCGTCCAGTCGCTCGTAGCCGAACCAGCCCGATACGGTGTCGTAAGGCATGCTGTCGATCAGCCCCAGACGCTTCAGCTCGCGTTCCAGCACCTCGCGGCCACCCTGAATGTGCTTGTCGCGATCCTGCCGCCGGAACCAATGGCGGATCTTGTCTCTGGCGCGGCTGGTCTTGACATAGCCGAGGTTCGGGTTTAGCCAGTCCATCGACGGGCCGCCGCGCTTGGAGGTGATGATCTCCACCTGGTCGCCCGTCTTCAGTTCGTAATCCAGGCTGACCAGCTTGCCGCCCACCTTCGCACCGCGGCACTGATGGCCAATCTCGGTGTGAATATGATAGGCGTAGTCGACCGGCGTCGCACCCGCCGGCAGATCGATCACGTCACCCTTCGGCGTGAACACATACACGCGGTCCTTGAATACTTCAGACTTCATGTGATCGACGAACGAATGCGCATCGTCCGCGTCGCCGAACTCCATCAGCCGGCGCAGGAAAGCGATGCGGCGCTCGAATGCCTCATCGCGATCCTTCTTGCTGCCTTCCTTGTAGCGCCAGTGCGCGGCTACGCCGTACTCCGCGTGCTCGTGCATCTCCCACGTGCGAATCTGCACCTCGACCGTCTTGCCGTGATCGTCGCGCACTGCCGTATGCAGGCTGCGATAGAAGTTGTCTTTGGGTGCCGCCACGTAGTCGTCAAATTCGCCCGGCACCGGATGCCACAGGTTGTGCACGATCCCCAGCGCCAGATAGCACTCCGGCACCGTGTCGACGATCACGCGGACTGCACGCACATCGTAGATCTGCTGAAAGGGCAAGCTCTTGCGCTCCATCTTCTTGAAAATACTGAAGACGTGCTTGGGCCGGCCCGTGATGGTCGGGTTCTTGATGCCGTGATCGATCAGCTCCCGCCGCAGCAGGTCGATCACCTCGTTCATGTAGGCTTCGCGATCGGCCAGGCGCTCATCCACCCGCCGCATGATGTCCTTGTATTCCTGCGGGTGCAGATAGCGGAAGCTCAGATCCTCTAGCTGCCACTTGATCTGCCAGATGCCCAGGCGGTTGGCCAGCGGCGCGAAGATATCCAGCGTCTCCTGAGCAATCATGTGCTGTTTGTCTTCGCTCATGTAGCCGAGTGTGCGCATGTTGTGCAGTCGGTCCGCCAGCTTGACCAGCGCCACGCGTACGTCATCGCCCATCGTCAGGAAGATCTTGCGCTGATACTCCAGATCCCGGTCGCTGTTGCGACTGCGCTTGTCAGCATTCTCCTGCCGGGGCAGGTTCTTCAGCTTGGTGACGCCATCGACGATGTTGGTGATCGTCGGGCCGAATTCCGCGCGCAGCTCCTCGCGCGAAACCTCGCAGTCCTCAAGCACATCATGCAGCAGCGCCGCCGCGATCGCCTCGGCATCCAGCCGCATCTCCGCCAGGATGTGCGCCACCGCGATGCAGTGCGTGAAGTACGGCTCACCGGACTTGCGAAGCTGCCCGCTGTGCGCCTTTTCCGCGCGCGCATAGGCCCGTTCAACGATCGCACGGTCATTCGGCGTGAGATCCGGCAGTGCCTCCAGCAGCGATTGCAAATTCATCGCGGGGGCAGTATTGAGTGCGGCGCCAACCATCAGCAGTTCCTCAGGCAGCAACATAACATCCATTTTACACGAAATCCCTGACCATCGTTCACGCTTCAGCTATAATCAGGACACGTGTGAATTCAGAAGACCTGCCTGTGGATCTGCTGTCTGTCGACCAGGCGCTGGCGCGCATCACCGCCGCCTTCCAGCGCCTGCCCTCCGAGAATATCCCGCTGATAGACGCGCTGGGCCGCGTCGCTGCCGAAGATGTGATCGCCACCGCCCCGGTGCCCGCCTTCGCCAATTCGAGCATGGATGGCTTCGCTGTGCGCGCCGCCGACGTGCAGTCCGTCCCCATGCGCCTGCCACTGGTGATGGACATCCCCGCCGGCGTCAGCCCGCCGCGCGCCCTGCAGCCCGGAGAAGCAGCGCGCATCATGACCGGCGCGCCGCTGCCCGAAGGCGCAGACGCTGTCGTGCCCGTCGAGGACAGTGACCAGCACTTCGGCGTTTCGGAAGGCGCTGCCCTGCCCCCCTTCGTCACGCTGCTTCAGCCCACCCGCGCTGGCGCGTACGTGCGGCCAGCGGGTGAGGATGTGCAGCCGGGGCGCATCGTCATCCACGCCGGAGAGGTGCTGCGCCCCGCCATGCTGGGTATGCTCGCCGCGATCGGCTGTGGCCGCGTTCCAGTCGTGCGCCAGCCGCGCGTGGCGCTGATGAGCACGGGCGACGAGCTGGTCGGGCCAGAAGAAGCGCTGCGCCCCGGCCAGATCCGCGACAGCAACAGCTTCACCCTGTTCGGGCAGATCATTGAACTGGGCGGCCAACCGCTGCGCCTGCCCACCGTACGCGACACCCTGGCAGATGCGCGCCGCCTGTTCGGAGAGGCAGTGGCGCTGCAGCCTGACCTCATCCTTTCGTCCGCCGGGGTGTCTGTCGGCGCCTATGATGTCGTGCGCACGGTGCTGGAAGAGATGGGCGAGATGCATCTGTGGCGGCTCAATCTGCGCCCGGGAAAGCCGCTCACGTTCGGCCATCTACGCGGCATCCCGTTCTTCGGGCTGCCCGGCAATCCAGTCTCCGCTATGGTCACGTTCGAGGTACTCGTTCGTCCGGCGCTGCTGCGGCTGGCAGGCAGGCCAGACGATGCGCTCACGGTGCAGGCCGCCGCCGCACACACCATGCGCTCTGATGGACGGCGCAGCTACGTGCGCGTGACGCTGCGCCGCCAGGACGGCGTGCTCACCGCCAGCGAAACGGGCACGCAGAGCTCCGGCGCGCTGATGTCGATGGTGCTGGCTGATGGCCTGATGATCCTGCCCGAAGGCGTCACCTCGGTTGCGCCGGGGGACGTGTTTCCTGTTCGCCTGCTCAAACCGCTCAAGGAGGAGTGGCTATGACCTCATCAACGATCCAGCCGTCAGGTGCCGGCGCCCCCGCAGCGCCGCGTGCATCCTCAGAGACGCGCCTGTGGCTGCTCGCGCTGCTGTGCGTCACCGTCGCTATGGTCACCAGCGGCTATCTCAGCTATACCAAGCTCTTCCCCGCCGCGATGCTGTGCGCGGAGAGCAGCGTGGTCAACTGCAATGCGGTCACTTCCAGCCGCTGGGGATATCTCTTCGGCGTCCCGGTCGCCTACATCGGCTTCGCTTCGTACATCACGCTGTTCGTGCTGCTCAATCTCGAGCGTCGGGTCGCATTCCTGCGCCAGAACGGCCTGTACATCATCTTCGGCCTGATCCTGTTCGACTTTCTGTTCCACTGCTACCTCACGTACAATTCGCTGTTCTCGCTGCGCATGATCTGCCTGTGGTGCATCGCGACGCACATCATGGCGACGCTGGCGCTGATCTTCACGGCGCTGCGCCTGTACCGGCGCATGGGCGCAGTTCTCACGCCGGCAGCCTGAGCCAGGCGACGTGAATCACAAAAAAGAAGCAGGCTGCGCGCCTGCTTCTTTGACTTGGATCACTGGAATGCGTGCGTGGGTCCGCCTTAGCGGTGGCCGCCGCGCAGCGTGCGCTCGAAAATGTCCTCCAGATCATCGCTGGAGCGATCGCGCCGGTCGCGCTTGCCGCCCCGGCGGTCATCACGCCGGCCGCCCTTACCCGATGGCATCGCCTGGCCACTTTCTTCCATCGCGCGGCGCATCGCCAGCTCCAGGGCCGTCGGCACCGTGCCCAGCTCCTCTTCGTCCGCCTGCGCCTGCTGGCGAACCGCCTTGGCCACAGCGCGCTCTTCCTGCTGCTGCAGCGCCTTGATGCTGAGGTCGATACGCTTCTTGCGCGGATCGATCTTGATGATCTGCGCTTCCACCTCTTCATCCAGCTTGACGACATCGCCGGGCGACTTGACGAAGCCTGATGCCAGTTCTGAGACATGGATCATCGCCAGGCGCTCAGCGCCGATATCGATGAAGGCGCCGAAATTCTCGATCTTGGCGACTTTGCCGCGCACTGTCTGGCCCACCTGCAGCGAGTCCCACGAGACCGCCGGCGGCCGCTCCAGCGAAAGCGCAAGGCGCCGCGCTTCCCGGTCCGCCTTCAGCACGTACACCGCGACCGTCTGGCCGACCTGCACAACATCTTCGACGTTGCGCACATTGGGCCGGCCAAGCTGCGAGATGTGCAGCAAGCCATCCAGCCCAAGGCCGACGTCCACAAACGCACCGTACAGCTCAATGCGCTTGATGGTCCCCTGAAGCTGCATCCCCGGAGAGAGCTGCTCCAGCGAAGTCGGCTTTGGCGAAAGTTCTTCTGTCATCGTAACGCGTCCTCCATTGTCTGTCCTTGCATCACCCGCCGTCAGGAGTGGGCGTTTCAGTGACACTCGGGGTAACCTCGAAATCCGTCGCATTGTCTGGCGCTGGCGCATAGTCCAGGTAAGGCGCATATCCATCCCAGAGATGCAGGAACTGCGTTGTCAAGAGCAGTTCCATATCGCTGGGCTGCGTGTACAGCACGCCGATCAGTTCACTGTCCTCGCTGATTGCGCCGGTCTTGCCAGCCACAAATGCGTAGACCACAGTATTCAGTTCCGGATAGAGCAGATTGATGAACGCCTGATCCTCGGCGAATTCACTGCCGATCACATACGTCGGCTCGCCCTTGGCGTCGATCAGGTCGGCGACTGTCAGGTCCGGCGCCAGGCGAAGGAACAGCAGGCTGACGATCTCGCCATCCTGCGAGAACATCTGGCAGCATGCCGCACCACCTGCACCCTGGAACTCGGCGACGCGCGCCGTCGAGTTGTCGTCCTGCTGCACCTGCACGTTCGCCAGCGCGGAGTCGTCCTCAAGGATCGTGACGGCATCGTTCCACGCGGTCACGCCCGGCGTGATGCCCTTCCAGCACGGCGCCGTGCAGGGCACGTCCGTCAGCAGGGTGTCATCGGAAAGCAGATTCTCATCACGCAGGGGAGGGGGCGGAGAACAGGCAGCAAGCAGCACAGCCAGCAGCCCAAGTACGAGGACGGTTACCTTCATCAGCGATTGCGCTTTCACCACGCCAGGCGTGTACTTGCAGCCGAATGCCGGGGCAGCTTAGGCACTGCCCCGGCCGGGTTTCGCTTCAGTTGAGCTGCGTCAGAGTGAGCTGATAGGCGCCGGTCGTGCCACCATACAGTCCCCCAAAGTGCGTCGCAATGATAATATACTGCCCGTCGGCTGGCAAGGTGAGATTGGCGATCAGCGAATTGGTGTTCTCGCCCGCCACCGCATCATCGTTTGTCGCAATCGACACCCCGGACGGCCCGATCAGGAACAGCAGCGGATCGAGCGTACCAGAAGTGTTGTTCAGCGCCACATTGATCACGTCGCCCGCTGCGCCATCGAAGGTGTACAGGTCGAACTTGTTGTCCGGCGTGATACTACCCGTCACCGGCACGCCGCGCACAATCGGCAGCGCACTGGCCAGGTCCGACTGGTAGTTCAGATCATCCACCCCGCGAATGATGCCACCCGGTCCCGGCACCGCCACATCTTCAGCGTTGATGTCGAAGCTGGTGAGGAAGCGTTCGTTGGGCAGCGGTGAGAACGTCTCGCTGTAGATCGTCTGGCCGTTATAGAGGATGAACAGGTTGGCAGTGGTCGCACGCGTGTCGTTGCACGCATTCTGATACCACACTTCCACCTCGTACGAGCCGGGGCGCGGCGGGACGTCCTGCGGCCAGTACACGTACGAGTATGGCGCGCCTTCCACCTGCCGGCAGTTGACGTTGCCCGATGCGGCCAGCGTACCGCCGCTGCGGATGTTGGGCACGTCATCGAACACTGCATCGCCAGCCGGATCACGCACCAGAAGCTGCAGATCGGCATCGGTATCCCACAGCAGGATCATCTGCAGCGACCCCGGCACGATGTTTGCGCTGAAGTCCGCCGGCAGGTCCAGCCCGGACGCGCTCAGCGTCACCTGATACTCACCTTCCGTCGCGCCGATTTGCTTGGCATAACGCGAGACAACGATGCGATACTCACCTGCCGCCGGCGCCAGCATGCTGCTGATGAGCGAGTTGGTGATCCCCTGCGCAGAGTCATCGTTTTCGCGCACCAGCCGCCCCTGCGCATCGATCACCGCCAGGTACGTATCGAGGCTGCCGCTTGTCGCGTCGACGCCGATCGTGTACAGCTGGTCCGCCTCTGCGGTGAAGCTGAACACGCTGAACGGCTGACTGTTGCGAATCGCGCCGGTCAGCGTTTCGCCAACCGCGATCGGCTGCGCCGCCACGGCATCGATGTCCGCCGTCGGGATTGTCAGCACGCCGGACTGCACCTCACCGCCGCTGTTGTTGAATGCCGCCGTACCGTCCACGTTGACGGTGAAGCCGGCCACGAAAATCCCGCCGGGGCTGAGCGTGCCCTGCACAGGAGCGAGCGCCACGCCATCCATCGTCGGCGTGATGCTGAAGCTGGCCGGCGCGTTGTTGTTGCACGACTGCTGGAAGTACACCAGCACCTCATAACTTCCCGTCGGAACGCCGCCCGGGGACCAGCTCGCGGTCTCCGTCGCCGGATTGCTGGCGACTGCGCAGCCCTGATTGGCGTTCGCGCCCAGCGTTCCGCCGCTGTCCACCGTCGGCGTGCGCCAGTACAGCGAGCCACCCACCGGATCGCGCACCTCGATGTCGAGATCGTCCGTAGACGTCCACGTCAGCGCCACCTGCAGGCCGCTGGTCGTCACCACCTGGTCAGGCAGCCCTGATGCAACAGGCGTTGCCTCCGCCACCGGCGCCTGCGTCGGCGCTACCTCCGCTGGCGCAGAAGCCTCCAGCAGCAGCGTAAAGTCCACCGCCGCGCCGGAGATCACGCTGCCTGCCTGCAGCACCGTCACCAGATATCCGCCAGGAGCCGGCAGCGCGACGCCGTCCAGCACGAGCTGTCCATCGCTGTCCAGATCCGCCAGCGCAGCAAGCTGTGCGCCGGAAGCATCATTCACCACGATCACCAGCGGCACACCGGTGGTATTCGCCGTCGAAAGCCGCACGGTCTCAGCGGTTGCGGCGCTGTACGTAAATACCTGCGTCACGCGCGTCGCATCCAGGGTCGCCTGCACAGGCACGCCCCCCGTCAGCACGCGCGTCTCCTGCGCCCCAAGAGCGCTGGCTGCAAGGACCACCACAGCGGCCAGGGCCATTGCGGCCAGCCTCGACAACCTCATTCTCATGGCGTTCCGCCTCCTGAGCCTATCAACCAACACATGCACACCTGTTGGTTCCGTTGAAGTTAGTTTATCTGAAAGACTGAGGGGGCGCTATCGTGAAACCCGATGCCTGACCGCCGCCAACCGTGCGCCGGTCACCCGCCGCC
>CAZZJW010000018.1:48805-58049 GCA_964654755.1 uncultured Pleurocapsa sp.
CCGCCGCCAACCGTGCGCCGGTCACCCGCCGCCCGCCGGCGTCGGCGTGCGCGCTGTGGACAGCTCGACGAAAGCCGTCGTCCCTTCCACCACATCGACGATCACCGAGACGCGCTGCCCGCCGATATCCGCCACCACCTCGTGACGACCCGCCGGCACGTCGCCCACGACAAAGTTCTCCTGCCACACCGGGTCAGAATTGACATCCACCCCACTGTTCTCGAAGATGTACGTGGTCGTGGTATCGACCACCTGCCCGGTGGCGCGACTGCGTACCGTCACGTCTACATCGTTCAGCACTTCCCCTCGCGAATCGGTCACCCGTCCCGCGATCACCCCGGTCCCGACGTACGGCACCATCCACAGCACCGGGTTGTAGGTGTTGGCGTAGGTCGGGATGTCCTCGCTGCCTGCCTGGCCCATGCGCACCTCAAAGTGCACGTGCGGGCCGGTGACGCGGCCTGTGTTGCCCACCAGCCCGATCACATCTCCCGCCAGCACCCGCTGCCCCGCCAGCACGTTCACAAGCTGCAGGTGCGCATAGAGCGTGTACACCGGCCGGCCATCGAAGCCAAAATCGTGGCGAATCACCACCACATTCCCATAACTGTACGTATCCTGGAAGAATCCGCCGCCCACCCGCAACCCGTCTGCCGCCCAGATGACCGTCCCGTCGCCAGCGGCGCGCACCGTCTCTCCGATGGGATTGGGCATGTCGATGCCGGCGTGGATGCGCCAGTTCTCGCCCTCCGGCCCGTCAGAGCCGTACGGGTAGTAGAACAGCCCACGATTATTGGCATTCGAGTCGACCGGGCGGATGAACCAGTAGTGATCGCGGCCCAGCGGGTCCCTCGAGAGGGGCGGAATCAGCGGCGGCGGACGCCACTCCTGCGGCGGGGCCGTGACGAATATCTGCGTGACAGGGATTGCCGTCTCCAGCGCAGGGGCGGTCGGCGCGGGCGCCGTCGGGGTGGCCGCCAGAAACGGCGTGACCTGCGCGGCATCCACCTGCGCCAGGCTCATCGCCGACACGGGCGTAGCGTTCCCGCTGAAATCGAGCGTCGGCGGCACAAACGGCGCCGTGGGAATGGCGATCGTGGGTAGCGGCGTGCTGTCAATGCCGAAGCCTTGCTCCAGCACGGCCTGCCAGGCGTTGACGACCTGCGTCGGCGTCACCTGTGTGGGCAGGATCACGCGCGCCAACGGCTGCTGAGGCTGGTTCTGCCACAGCACAACACCGAATATGACGAGCGCGATCACCACCAGCGTGAGCGCCGGGATGCCGGAGTTCCGGTTCATACGCCCCTCACGAGCCCGGCGCGCCCGGCGTGAGCAGCTGCTCCGCTGCCGGCGGCAGATCTGACATGGGCGCGGGCGTGGGCGGCTCCGGCGTCGGCTGGATAATGGCCGTGCTGGCCGGCGCCTCCGCCTGCGCAGGAACAGGCGTCGCGGTCGGTGCGAAATTCACCAGTGGGCCCGGCGCGTAGATCTCGCGCATCGCGCTGTACCAGTCGAGGCCGTCAGGACGCACGAACATCCAGTAGTTGATCGAGTTGCTGTTGGCGCGCCAGTCGCTGCCGGCGGGCATCGGCGCCCAGCCGTACGCATCGGCAAGCTGCGTCAGATCGACGTAGTAGCCCTCAGGCACCGCCGCCTTCAGCCGCCCGCCCTGATCGTAGGCCTCGACATCCCCCTGCGTACGGCTGGCGAAGTCCCACGGCATGTGGCGCAGCGGTTCGCCCAGCTCGCCATTCTGCGCATCATCTGCAGCACGCACGAACTGCCGCCAGTACGTCTCCACACCGCGATCCTCGCGCACCACTTCCAGCGGTGGCGGAAAGCCGACGATCGAATTGCGCGTCGTGCTGAAGGCGCGGCCCGTCATATGCCAGTTGCGCCGTTCAACGCCCGGCTCTGGCAGGCGGTCCAGCGGCCAGAACGCATCATCCAGCCGGCCAAGATAGTCCCACCCCGCCTGCGTCAGCGCGGCCTCGCGCAGCGCGATGAACGAGTCGTTCACCCGGTCACTCAGCACCGCGTTCTCGACATTCACACCGATGTTGTTGAGCGCAAACGGCGGATCCGCGTTGCGTTCGCTCTCCTGCTCGACGTACAGCGGCCCGGGAAGCGCGGCAGGCAGCCCGCCTGAGTTGATAAACGACGGTTGCAGCGGCAGACTGGTCCACTGCGGGTCACTGGCGCCGCGCGGCACCGACAGCACCAGCGTGAACGTGCCCGCGCCAGCAAACGGCGAGGCGATCAGCTGATCTCCATCCTCGGCGCTCACGGCGTAGATCAGGCTGGAGCCATCCGGGGCCCAGGAAGGCGTACGACCGAACGCCAGCACCTGCGGCGCAGACACCGGGTCATCCGCCGACTTCACGAACACCTTCTCCGCGCCCTGGTCGACCGCGCTGTAGGCGATCAGGCTGCCCGTCGCGTCCGGGAACCACTCCGGGTGATCCTCCTGCCGATCGGGCGTGTTGGTGAGGTTCACCACCGTCTGATCATCCAGGCTGAAGACATAAATGTCCTGGCTGCCATCCCGCCAAGACACAAACGCAATACGTCGTCCATCCGGGGACCACGCGGGCGAGAAGTCCGGCGCGTCGGAGTTGCCGGGCAGGCGAATGGGGGGCTGCGAGCCATCGACGCGCATCACGTAGATATCCAGGTTGCCGCCCTGATAGCTCTCGTACACCAGCCACAACCCGTCAGGAGACCACGACGGCCCGCCCTGAAACGACAGATCATAGGTCATGCGCGTTAGCGTTTCACCCGCGACGTCCTGAATGTACAGTTCCCAGTTGCCGTCCTGCCGCGAGGCATACGCCAGCCGGCGGCCATCCGGAGACCACGCAGGATCGCGCTCGTCCTCCGGGCTGTTGGTGAAGCGCAGCGCAGTGCGGCTCCCCACCGGAGCCACCCAGATATCGCTCTGCCCCAGCTCGCGCTGGGTGAAGGCCAGGCTGCCACGCACCTCCAGCACTTCCGGCAGCGGCGTGGCCGTGGGGACCGGGGTCGCCAGCGCAGCCGGCGCAGCGGCCGTCACACCCGGCGCAGGCGTCGAAACGAACGCCAGCGCACCTTCTCCGCCCACAGCCACTGGCAGCGGTGCAGGCTGGCGCGCGGGGCCGGTCGCCCACAGGACAACGCCGATCAGCACAGCCAGCAGCGCCACCGTAAGCAGGCTGAGGGCGCGATTCTGCCGCTTGAGCGGATCCTCAACGATCGACTCGTCGATTTCCTGACGGGCAGCGCGGCGGGCCATGGCGGTGGTTGCCATCGCCGTCGTGCGGCCAAATGCACGCCCGACCAGGCTCACCAGCAGCAGCAGCACGAACAACAATGCGCGCAGCACGGGCCGCGCCACAAACAGCACCACCCGGTTCCACACAATCTGCACACCTGCGAGCGTCTCATCGACGATCAGCGCAGCCGACTTGAGCAGCGCTACTCCCAGGCGATCTGTGATGCGAAAGGCGCGTACCAGCATGAGCGAACGGATTTCCATTCAGGCAGCGATGCGCACATTGTAATCGCACTGGCCGGCGCCGGCAATCATCCTGCACGCTGATGCGTCTGCGCGTGCCCTGCACGCTGAAGCGTCTGCATCTCCCTCGCAGACCGCCTACAAAATCAATTTGACGCCAGCGTCAACCTGCAATAAGCTCTTAGCGTTAGAGAATTCTATCTTTTCAACCGTTCACGAGTGAGGAACAGCGCAGATGCGCACACGTTTGCTAGTGCTTACGCTCCTGGTGATGCTGGCTGCTATCGCGCCGCTTTCCGCGCAGGATGGCACTGCGATCATCCATACCGTCGTCCGCGGCGAAAACCTGTTTCGCATCGCCCGGCAGTATGGCACCGACATCAACAGCATCGCCCAGTTGAACGGCATCGCCAACACCTGGCAGATCTTCCCAGGGCAGACGTTGATCATCCCCTCCGCCGGCGTACCAGCCCCCGCTGCAGAAATCGCCGCTGCGCCTGCAGCGGCACCCGCCGCCACGCAGATGCACACGGTGCGCCGGGGTGAGTACCTGGCGTCGATCGCGCGTCAGTACGGCATGACAGCAGAGCAGCTCGCCGCGCTGAACGGAATCACCAATCCCAATCTGATCTACGCCGGACAGCAGCTGATCGTCGCGGCCAGCGCGGCGGCCCCCGCCCCGGCCGAGGCCCAGGCGCTGCCGGTCAACTTTCCGCAGGCATCCGTTCAGGGCGAAGTCCGGCATCTCGTCCGCCCCGGTGAATACCTGTCGCAGATCGCACAGCGCTACGGCATCAGCTGGCTGGCGATCGCCCAGGCCAACGGCATCTACGATCCCAACACCGTATTCGCAGGCATGGAGCTGGTCATCCCAGGCGCCACCACCGGCATCACGGACGCCGGCGTCGTCGCGCTGCCACCAGCACCGGCGGCTGTCGTGCCCACCGGGCGCTCGATCATCGTCGACCTCAGCGATCAGCGCACCTACGCCTACGAGAACGGCGTGCTCGTGCGCAACGTACTGGTCTCCACCGGCCTGCCCGCCACACCGACCGTGCTCGGCAGCTATACAGTGCAGCGTAAGTACGCCGCGCAGACGATGAGCGGCCCGGATTACTATCTGCCGGATGTGCCGTATGTCATGTACTTTTATGCAGGGTACGCATTGCACGGCACATACTGGCACAGCAATTTCGGCCAGCCGATGAGTCACGGCTGCGTCAACCTGCCCACGCCCGAAGCAGAGTGGTTCTACAACTGGGCCGACTACGGCACGCCTGTCTACGTCCAGATGTAGGACAACGCCCGTAATGCGTCAACGCGCGGCGCTGCCATCCAAACCCAGCGCCGCCGCGTTGGCCTGCATCGCCCGCAGCACCAGCGGCACATGAGCCTCCCACAGATCGACGCCCAGCGTCGCTGCGCCATGCTCGATGTCGTGGCGGTTGACGCCTGCTGCGAACAGCTTGTCCTTCCACTTCTTGCGAATGGACGAAAGCTCGACGTCAGCGATGTTGCGCGAAGGCCGCACCAGCGTCACTGCGGTGATCAGCCCGGTCAGCTCGTCGACAGCGTACAGCACCTTGTCACGCAGTGTGACGCGATCATCGGCGGCCAGCGGACCGTGACTGAGGATGGTGCGGATATCCTCCTCATTCAGGCCGCGCGCGCGCAGGATGTGCGCGCCATCCATCGGGTGCTGCTCCAGCGTCGGGTGGATCTCCCAGTCGAAATCATGCAGCAGCCCGACCAGCCCCCAGCTTTCCGCATCCTCGCCGTAATGCGCCGCATAGCCACGCATCGCCGTCTCCACGGACAGCATGTGTTTGCGCAGGCTGTCTGACTGCACGTACTCGCACACGATCGCCCACGCCTGCTCGCGATTCATCCCTGCTTCTCTCCTGTGTTCATGCGCTATCTGCCTGCCCCCTCATGGGTCGCGGCCCCCGTATACCGCAATGCTGATCTCGAAAGGCGCGCCGATCGCTGCGCGGGTGTCTGTGAACAGCGCCCACCAGCCGGCATGCAGCCCGTTCACCTCCGGCGCGCGCCCGCGGAACAGGATCGTCACGCTCTCGCCCACCCCCAGCCCGCCGCGCAGGAAGACATAGGGCGGCGTGGCGTTCAGGCTGCTGCCGGAGACGAATACCAGCGCCGAGTTGCTCGGCCAGGCGCACAGCCCGGTATTCTGTACAACGATCTCGCGCTCATAGACCGCATTTGCCGCCACCAGTTCGCCATCTGGCCGGTTCTGGCGGATGATGTGATAGCCATACTCGCATGGATCCGTCGTCTCGGTAGGCGGCGGCGCAACGAACACCGCCATCTCCTGCGTCGGCGTCGACGGCTCGGGCGAAGAAGTCCACGTCTGGCTGGGGACCGTCGTCAGCGTCGCCGTCACGGTCGGGCTGGCGCTCGGCGTCAGCGTAGGCGTGGCGCTGGGCGGCGCGGTGGCCGTCGCTGTCGCAGAGGCCGTGGCAGTGGGCGGCGCGGTCTCCTCTGCAGTGGCACTCGGCACGGAGCTGGCAGAACGAGTCTGCGCAGGGGCAGCCAGCGCCGGCGCCGGCGTCTCCACCCGTGCAGCGACCGTCTGCGAAGGCACGATCGTGGCGCGCTGTGTCGCTGTAATCACCACCTGCGTCTCTGGCGCGAGCAGCCCGCCGGGCGGCAGGAGCAGCGCCGCCGCCCCGGCCAGCGCAGCCAGCAGCAGCAGGAGCAGCGCCTGCAGCACACATCCCGAGCGCAGCCGAGCGCGCTCCGGTGTCTGCTGCAGGTTGGCTTCAGGCAGCGGCGGCGTATCTCTCAACGTATCGGACGAGGAGAAGCCCGGCAGATCATCTGCGGCTTCCGCTTCAGCCACTGGCCGGTACAATGCCGCCACAGCCAGCCAGTCGTGATCGGCTGGTGGCAGCAAGCTGCGCACATGATCGATGTCGTCGATCGCCTGCTGTGCGCTGGCATATCGCTCACCCGGCTCTTTCGCCAGCAGGCGCTGCACGATCGCATCCAGCTCCAGCGGCGCATCTGCACATTCCGTCGCAATCGAGGGCACCGGGGCGTGGACATGCTTCAGGATGATTTCCATCGGCGTTTCGCCGTCGTACGGCAGATGACCCGTCAGCAGCTCAAACAGCACCACGCCCACGGAGTACAGGTCGGATCGCTCGTCACCCGCCTCGCCCAGCCCCTGCTCCGGCGCGCTGTAAGCCGGCGTGCCCACCATGCTGCCAGTCGATGACGAACCGCCTGCAGCTGCCATCTGCGCGACGCCGAAATCCGCGAGCACAACGCGCGCCTCAGCGCTCTGGTCGAAGATCAGGTTGGCCGGTTTGACATCGCGATGAATCATGCCCTGTGCATGCGCATACGCCAGCGCTGCCAGCACCTCGCGGATGATCCACATCGCCTCATTGAGCGGGATGTGCGACTGCTCGGCAGCGGCGTATGCGAGCATATCCTTCAGCGTCAGGCCGTCGATGTGCTCCATGACCATGTACCAACTGCCATTGCTGGCGTCAGCCTCAAAGTCATATACCTGCACGATGTTGCGATGACGAAGGCGGGCGATGTGCCGTGCCTCGCGCTCAAGGCGGTGCTGAAGCGCCTGATCACTGGCAAGAGAAGGCCGCAGAACCTTGATGGCGACATCGCGGTCGAGGCTGGCGTGATATGCCCGATACACCTCCGCCATGCCGCCACGGCCCAGCCGGGCCACAATCTCGTACTTGCCGAGACGCCACGTCCCCACAGTATACGGTCCGCCCCCTCCACGCACGCTGCAACCCCACAAGTATAGCGCGAGTGTTTGTTTTCTTAAACCAAAAGTCCGCAGCACAAACGCAGCAGGGCAGGCTGCGCGCCTGCCCTGCCGGGTGACTCAAGGACGGACGATGCTCAGCCCGCCGCAGCGATCCCCTGAATACCGCCTTCGGTCATCTGGCGCGCATCCAGCGCTTTGTCCACTTCCTCAGGAGTCATCAGCCCCTTTTCGACCACGATCTCCCGGATACTGCGGTTCTCCGCCAGCGACTGCTTGGCGACCGATGCGCCGTTCTGATAGCCGATGATCGGGTTGAGCGCAGTGACCAGGATCGGATTGCGCGCCAGCCAGCCCTCCGCGCGTTCGCGGTTGGCCACCAGCCCTTTGGCAAGCCGATCGTTGAAGGCGTTCACCGAGCCGATCATCACCTGCATCATCTCGAACAGGTTGTGCGCGATGATCGGCATCATCACGTTCAGCTCAAGCTGGCCAGCCTGCGCCGCCAGCAGCACGGTCGTATCGCCACCAATCACGTGGAACATCGCCATGTCCAGCATCTCGGCCATCACCGGGTTCACCTTGCCCGGCATGATCGAGGAACCCGGCTGCACCGGCGGGCACGTGATCTCCGCCAGGCCAGTCGTCGGACCGCTGGAGAGCAGGCGCACATCGTTGGCGATGCGCACCAGATCCTGCGCGACCGTGCGCAGCGCGCCGGAGAAGAACACGCTGTCGCCATGCGACTGCATCCCCTCGAAAAGATCGTCCGACGGGGTCAGCCGAATCCCACCCAGCCGGCTGAGCACCGCCACCATGCGCGCATGGTATTCCACATGCGCATTCAGGCCAGTGCCTGTGGCCGTGCCGCCGATGCTCAGCCGGCGCATGCTTTCCGCCGCCTGCTCGATCTTGTCGACTCCCCGGCGGATGGCGACGGCCCAGGCCTTCACTTCCTGGCCCAGCCGCACCGGAACGGCATCCTGCAGGTGCGTACGGCCGCTCTTGACGATGTCGTCCCACTCGGCAGCCTTCGCCTCAAACGTCTCCGCCAGCGCGCGCAGCGATGCCGTCAGCTCATCCAGCCGCCACAGCACACCCAAACGGATCGCCGTCGGGATGGTGTCGTTGGTGCTCTGCGCCATGTTCACGTGATCGTTCGGGTTGACTGGCTTCTTCGGGTCATCAATCGCATAGCCCAGGATCTGACTGGCGCGATTGGCGATCACTTCATTGGAATTCATGTTGTGGCTGGTGCCGGCGCCCGCCTGGAACGGATCGACCACGAACATATCGTGGTGCTGGCCCGCCAGAATTTCATCCGCCGCCGCGATGATGGCATTGGCGATCTCGGCGGGCAGCAGGTTCAGATCGCGGTTGACTTCAGCCGCCGCCCGCTTGATCAACACCTGAGACCACACAAAGGCCGGCCACGGCTTCAGCCCGCTGACCGGGAAGTTCTCCACTGCCCGCTGAGTTTGTGCGCCCCACAGCGCATTCGCCGGCACCCGCACCTCGCCAAGCGAGTCTTTCTCGACGCGAAACTCCGCCATTTCTGATACTCCTCCTGCTGATTGTGCTGAAAACACACAGGCGCCACATTGTAGCGCCTGCATTTTGCGGTGAGTAGAGACCGTCCAGCTAGCGCGCGGCGTAGCGGCGTGCGATTTCGTCCCAGTTGACCACATTCCACCACGCGGCCAGATAATCGGCGCGGCGGTTCTGATACTTCAGATAGTACGCGTGCTCCCACACGTCCACGCCCAGGATGGCCTTCTTGCCTTCCATGATCGGGTTGTCCTGGTTTGGCGAGGAAGCGATGCTCAGGCCGCCATCTGCCGCCACCAGCAGCCACGCCCAGCCAGATCCAAAGCGGCCCATGCCCGCGGTCGCGAACTGCTGCTTGAACGCATCAAAGCTGCCGAAGGCCGCGTTGATCGCATCCGCCAGCGCGCCCGTCGGGGCGCCGCCCGCGTTCGGGGCCATCGCCGTCC
>CAZZJW010000019.1:0-56383 GCA_964654755.1 uncultured Pleurocapsa sp.
GTGTGGCCGCCGGCTCTCCGAGAGCATGTTCGAATACGCTCCAATCATTCTGAGGAGGCAGGATTCGAACCTGCGAATGGCGGATCCAAAGTCCGCTGCCTTACCGCTTGGCGACTCCTCAATCTGCCTGCATTATACGAGATTGCGCCTCGTCAAGTCCAGCGCAGCCAGATCGGCAGCAGCGCCTGCGGCCTGCCGCTGGTGATGCGCAGCGCATTCCCCCAGCCATAGCGCGCCCACGCCGCCGGGTTCAGCGCGTCCGCTGCTGGCCTGCGCCCCGGCGTCTCCTCCTCGTCCTCCCAGAACACCACCCGCGCCTGCTCTGGCAGCCCCGCGCGCTCCCGCGCCCGTGCGATCGCCGTCTTCAGCCCGCCCAGCTCGTCCACCAGCCCGTGCGCCAGCGCCTGCTCGCCCGTCCACACCCGCCCGCCGCCCACCGCGTCCACCGCCTCGGGCGTCATGCGCCGTGCGCTGGCCGTGCGCGAGACGAAGCGTGTGTAGGCGTGCGTGATCGAGGCGTGCAGGTGGGCCATCTGCGCCTCGCGCAGCGGCGCCGTCATCGAGAACAGATCGGCATTCTCGCCGCGTCTGAACGACTCCGGGTGGATGTGCAGCCGCTCCAGCAGCCCGCCCGCCGACGGTTTCCCCGCGATCACGCCGATCGAGCCGGTGATCGTGCCCGGCTGCGCGACGATCCACGGCGCAGCAGATGCCACCCAGTAGCCGCCGCTGGCCGCGACACCGTTCATACAGGCCACCATCGGCAGCCGCTGCGCCAGCGCGTCCAGCGCCTGGCCCATGTTGGCCGCCGCCGTCACATCTCCGCCGCCGCTGTCGATCATCAGCACCACGGCGGCCACCCGCGTGTCGTCCAGCAGCGCGCGCACCTGCTGCACCACGGTCAGATCGCCCGCGCGATCTTCGCCGATGATGGGCAGCGGGATCGGCAGCGGCACATCGCCTGGCGGGCCGCCGCTCTCGCCCGTGGCGATCAGCCCTTCGATGCGCAGCACTGCGACCACCTTGTCGTGCGGCGCGGGCGCGGCGGGCAGCAGCAGCTTGCGCTCCGCCTGCTCCCACGGCAGCAGCCGGGGGACATCCAGCAGCGCGGCCAGATCGTCCTCATACACCAGACCATCAATCGCGCCCGCCGCCAGCGCGGCATCATCGTCGTACGGCGCGCCATCGATCAGCGCGCGCGCTGCCTCCGGCGAGATGCCCCGGCCCTCGGCGATCCCGGCGATGAGCTGCGCATATCGCGAGTCCAGCAGCCAGTCGATCTGTGCCCGCACCTCCGGCGTGCTGGCGCTGCGGGTCAGCGTGTCGAACGCACTCTTGTACGGCGAAATCGCTGCCACCTCGAACTGCACGCCGGCCTGCGCCAGCGCATCGCCGAGGTAGATCGCCTCGCTCGACAGGCCGACGGCCTGGAAGGCGCCGTTCGGCTGAAGCAGCACACGATCGGCGGCGCATGCGACATAGTAGGTACTCATATCGTAGTGCTGCGTATGGCAGACTACCTGCCGGCCCGCCGCGCGCAGCCGGGCGATCATCCCGCGCAGCGTCTGCAGGTCGGCCAGCGAGAGCTGCAGCCCATCTATCGACAGCACCACCACGCGCGGGCGTGGATCGGCGAGGATGCGGCTGAAGATCTCGTCCAGCGCCCACAGCGAGAGCGGCGCTTCGCCGAACAGCCGGCGCTGCAGGAAGCCGCGCTTCTGCGGCAGTGCACTCATTTCGCCCGGCAGGCGGATGAGCACGGCGTCCAGATCGCGCGCGCGGCGGCGGCGCCAGTTACGCAGCCCGCGCCAGCCTGCGCTGAGCAGATGTGCAGGGTTGAGCCTGCGCAGAAGCCGCCGAAGAAACCGGAACCGCCCGGGAGAGGTTGGAGACACGGATAGCCTCGCTGAATGTGCTCTGACGGGGCAGAGCATAGCCGGGGCGGGCGCGATCGTCGAGTCTGGCGGCGAATCATTTACGCACCGGGCGCGCCAGAACGCGTAGTATGCAGAGTAATACGGTAGCATCCGGCGTCATATTGTCGGTTCGGGGTGCAGCCTTTGGCCTGAGCATGGATACTCTCCTGAACATGCTGAATCACCTGCGGCAAACCGCTTCTAAGGCGCTTGCTGGTCCTGCTGATCGCGTTGCGCTCACCACCGATGGCGAAATCGCCATGCTGCACCGGCGTGGTAACCAGCGCCTGGTGCTGGCGATGCTGGTGCTGCTGGCCCTGCAGAACGTGCTGCTGTGGATCGAAGGCGCGTACCCCACACTGCTGTTCCCCGCCATCGCCAGCCTGCTGGCGATCTACGGCTTCCTCTTCACGCGCTTCTACACGCAGGCCCTGCGCGTGATGGTGATCGTGTTCTGGCTGATGGGGCCGTTCGCCGGCCTGCTGATGCAGGGCAACATCAGCGCGATGGGGCTGGTCGTGCTGATCGAATTCCCGCTGATGGCGCTGATGATCGTTCAGATCGCCTTCGACCTGCGCGTCACCGTCACGCTGCTGCTGCTCACCTTCGTCGTTCTGCTGCTGCTTTCGCTGTACGGCAATCCGATCGTCGACCGCGTGTTCAGCGCTGGCGCGGCGCTCGGCTTCTGCATAGTCGCGTTGATCAACGCCTCGCTCAACCATATCCATCACTCTGCGCGCGGAGTTTCGGAATCGGCGCGGCGGGAGAACGCCGAACGCTACCGCATCGTCACCGAGATGGTCAGCGATTTCGTCTTCAAGGTGCGCCTGGGCAAGGACGGCGCGTTCTTCAGCGAATGGACGGCGGGCGCGGTTGAGCAGGTCATCGGATATGCGCCTCTGGACTCGGCTGGCCAGGCGATCCCGCTGCTGGACATCATCGTCCCGGAGGACATGGGGCAGGTCATGCAGGCGCTGGCAGGGCTGGCGGATGGCGGTACTGCCATGGTCGAGATCCGCGTGCGCAAACGCGCGGGCGAAATTCGCTGGCTGCGCATGCATCTGCGTGGGGAAGTCAGCCCGGTCACCGGCAGTCTGGCGGTGATCTACGGCGCGGCGAAGGATATCACCGAGAGCAGGCGCGCCATGACCGCGCTGGTGGAGAGCGAGAAGCGCCTGCAGGCAATCACCGACGCCAACGTCATGGGCATCGTGATCATCAGCGAGTCGGACAGCGTGGTGCGCTATGCAAATCCGATCGCCATCCGCATGCTCGGCTACGATCCGCAGCGCTTCGTCGGCCAGATCGCCACGGAGGAGGTTGTTCCTGAGGCTGTTCGCGTGCACCTGCTGGAGATGCTGCAGCAGACCGACTTCATCCAGGATCATGAGATGCAGGTGGTTCGGCAGGATCGCACCACGATGTGGATTTCGATCTCGATCGCCCGCACGCATATTGATGGAGAGTCGGTGCTGCTGTGCAACTTCGTGGATACCAGCACGCGCAAGGCCACTGAGCAGGCGCTGCTCGAACAACAGCAGCGCTACGAAGCACTTGTCAATTCTGTGGACGGTGTGGTGTGGGTGGTGTGGGCTGATACACTGGAGAAGGCGTTTATCAGCCGGCAGATCGAAGATCTCACTGGATATTCGCAGCAGCGCTTCTACGACGAACGCGGGCTGTGGACCAGCCTGATCCACCCCGATGACCGCGAGCACGTGGCGCGCACGCGTGATGAACATGTCGCAAGCGGGCAGGGCTATCAGATCGAGTATCGCATCCGCAACGTCAGTGGCGAGCTGGTGTGGGTGCGCGACAGCGTCAGTGTAGGCGCGGACAGCACCGGCCGGATGCTGCTGCGCGTGCTCTCGATCAACATCACCGGGTGGAAGCAGGCGCAGCTTGCCGAGGAGCAGCAGCGCCGCTTCAACGATGCGCTGCGCGACACCGTCGCCTTCATCTCCTCCACGCTCGATCTGGATGAGGTGCTCGATCGCATCCTCGAGCAGCTTGCCATCATCGTGCCCTCCGATGCCTCTGACGTCATGCTCATCCGGCGCGATGGTGCGCGCATCGTGCGGGCGCGCGGCTATCAGAGCAGCGCGATGCGCAGCAGGATCACCGATATGCCCTTCCCGATCGAAGAAATGCCGACCTTTCAGCGTATGATCGCGACCGGGCAGCCGATGATCATCAATGATGTGCAGTCCAGCCCTGACTGGTGGCCGCTAGACGCGATGAGCTGGATCCGATCAGCCATCAGCGCGCCGATCCGCCTGGAGGGTGAGACGATCGGCTTCATCAACCTCATCAGTGAACGCACCGGCGCCTTCAGCGAGTTTCAGGCCAACGCGTTGTGCTCCTTCGCGGATCAGGCGTCGATCGCCATCCGCAACGCCCGGTTGTTTGAGCAGATCAACAATTACGCCGATCTGCTGGAAGCGCAGGTCACGCAGCGCACCGCGGAACTGGAACTGGAACGTGAGCGCGCCGCTGCCATGCTCGACTCCACGGGGGATGGCATCTTCTACACCGAGGACAATGCGCTGGGCTACGTCAACGCCGCGCTGTGTGCGATGACGGGCTACAGCGAGGCAGAACTGATCGGGCGCCCGGTGTCCGTGCTGCGCGCGCTGAGCGAGCTGGCCGCAGACGGACAGATCGCCGATGGCCTGACGCAGGTGCTGCGCGCGGAGGGCCTGTGGCGTGGCGAGGTGGAAGTGAAGCGCAGGGATGGCTCGACGTTCTTCGCCGGCCTGACCGCTTCGCGCATCGGCGGCGGCGAGCTTGCCCCGCTGCGCGCTGTCACCGTCATGCGCGATATCAGCAAGGAGAAGAAACTGCAGCAGCAGCAGTCCAACCTGGTCGCGTTTGCCTCGCACGAGCTGCGCACGCCCATCACCAACCTCAAGACGCGTCTGTACCTGCTGCGCCGGCGGCCCGAGCAGCTGGAGACGCATCTGACGGTGCTGGAGCAGGTGACCGAGCGCATGAAACGCCTGGTGGAGGACCTGCTGGATATCTCGCGCATGGAAAGCGGCGTCGTCCGGCTGCATCGCCAGCGGCTCGATCTGGATGCGCTGCTGGTTCATCTGGTCGAAACGCAGCGTCCCGAGGCTGAGCATGCCAGCCTGTGCCTGACGTACACGCCATGCCCGCAGCCAGTGCTGATCGACGCCGACTCTGAACGGCTGACGCAGGTGCTCACCAACCTCCTCACCAACGCCATTCGCTACACGCCAGCCGGGGGTGAAGTGCACGTTTCCACGGTGATGCACGAGCCGGGCAAAGTGGCGGTGCAGGTGGCCGACTCCGGTATTGGCATCGCGCCGGAACACATCGCGCACATCTTCCAGCCATTCTTCCGCGTGGCCAGCAGTGTGGAGGGCACCGGCCTCGGCCTGAGCATCGCCCGGCAGATCGTCGAGATGCATGGGGGTGAGATGCGCGTCAGCAGTGCGCCGGGCAAAGGCAGCACCTTCAGCGTGATCCTGGACTGCGCGCCACCCGCTGCTGTCCGGGAGACGCCATGATGCCCCCGGCGGCACCGCCGCAGGCCATCCGCGCGCTGGAAGACTCGCTGCTGCACCGCGTGCTGGAGGTGAGCGGCAGCCTGCAGCGCTGGCCGCGCCGGCGCGTGCTGGCGCTGATGGCCGCCAACGCCGTGATGATCGCCTTCGCCTGGTCCGGCCCATATCCGTCGGGCGTGGCGTTGGGCGCGGGCGCGCTCACGCTGGGGGCGTGCCTGGCGGGCTGGGCGCTGTGCGTGCTGCTGCCGCGGGCTGGGCGCAGCTTCGGGCCGGACCAGCCGCCGGCGCTGGGGCTGATGCTGGTCCTGGCCGTGCTGGGGTTGCTGTTCGGCGTGCTGGGCGCTCCGCTCTGGCTGCTGGCGCTGGCGGATGCGCTGCTGCTGCTCGTGGCCGCCTACGCCACATGGATCGAACCGATGCGCCTGGGCGTGACACAGCAGCGGCTGGCGCTGTTTGCGCCGGGCAGTGCGCCGCCACTGCGCGTGCTGCACCTGGGCGATCTGCACCTCGAACGCATCACGGCGCGTGAGCGCGCGCTGCAGGCGGCGATCGCGCAGCTTCGCCCGGATGTCATCGTCTTCAGCGGTGACCTCGTCAACCTGTCGTACCGGCGCGATCCGCATACTCATTCTGCGCTGCGCGAGCTGCTCGATGGCTGGCGCGCGCCGCTGGGCGTGTTCCTCGTGCCGGGCACGCCTACCGTCGAGCAGCTGGACGATGTCGCGGCATGGGTGACCGGCCTGGATCACATCACGCTGCTGCCGGGGCGCACGGTGGTGATCGACGCGCCAGCGGGCCGGCTGGCGATCAGCGGCATGATCACCACGCATCTGCTGGAGATCGACCGCGCGGAAGCGGGGCGGCTGGGGCGCGAGCTTCCCCCGGGCCTGCCGGCGCTGCTGCTGGCGCATGCTCCGGATGTCGCGCCGGAGGCGGCTGCCGCGGGCTTTCGCTGGATGCTGTGCGGGCACACACACGGCGGCCAGATTCGGCTGCCGCTGATCGGGGCGCTGCTCACCTCCAGCCACTATGGCCGGCGCTTCGTGATGGGGCGGCACACGCTCGGCGCGATGACGCTCTACACCACGCGCGGCATCGGCATGGAGGGCCTGGGCGCACCGCGCGCCCGCCTGCTGTGCCCGCCGGAGATCGTGCTGTGGGAGATCACGTGATGCCGGGCGCCGGCATTGGCTTGTCTTCTCGCGTGGCTGTGGCCCGCACCCTGCAAGGCGTGATACACTTTCCCCGTGCTCAGCAGCCATCGGCGGCTGTGCTGCGCACGTCACACTGGAGTACACCATGCCATCGCTGCTGCTGAGCCGCCTGCGCAGATTGCGCGCGTACTTCGCTGCCGATCCGGAAGCCGGGCAGGGCCTGGTGGAATACGGCATGATCCTGGTGCTGGCGGTGGTGATGGTCTTCATCGTCGTGACGCTGCTCGGCCCGTGGGTGGGCAACGTCTTTTCAAACGTGGTGAACTATCTGTAAGCCCGCATCCGGCAACCGAATTCTGTGAAAGACCCTACAAGCAGCAGGGGATTGTGAATTAGTATTGACCAGCCTGCTTCGTCCATGCGGGCGCAGGCGGGCGCGCTTTGTCCATGCACAGCGCGGGCAAAGCGCCGGGTAGCCGCCTTGCGTGGGCGCGCGCTGTCCGCTATCGTCAGGCTGCGGCGCGGCTTCGGGCACACGGCTCGTTTTCTGACCGCGCGACAAGGAGACATGCACGCATGTCACGCTCGAATTATGGATCCCTCAGCGGGCGCCGCTCTGGCGGATCGGCCTGGCAGTGGCTGTTCATCGGCGGCATCATCGGCTTTGGCTGCGCGGTCGTCTTCGTGCTGATCGGCCTCATCACCAACGTGATCGGCTTCAGCGGCGCGTCTGTGGCCGGCCTGCCCACGCAGACGCCGGCGGTGATCGTGGTGACGGCCACGCTGGCGCCGGCCACGGCCACACTGCCGCCCACGCCCGACCTGAGCACGGAGGTGCCGCTGTCGGTGAACGCGCCGACGGCCAGCCCGACGCTGCTGCCCACTCTGCTCACCTTCGCGCCGACCGTGCCGCCGACTGCGCTGCCCGCCACGCCCACACTGGGCGCGCAGGCCAGCCAGCCGACGACCGCCGCCGTGACCAGCGCGGGCGGCCGCTTCGACCGGCTGGCGGCGATCGCCAGCGAGATGAGCCCGGTGGCCGGCGGGCAGTACGCCATGGGGACCACGCCCGGCGAAGTGGCGGCGGCCGTCGATGAGTGCCTCGGCGGCTACGGCGGAGACCCCGGCGCGTGCGAGCTGTCGTACGGCGAAGACTCGTATCCGCAGCACAATGTCACCGTCAGTCCATTCCAGATGGACGTGACGGAGGTGAGCTATGAGCAGTACCTCACCTTCCTCAACATCATGGGGCCGGGCAGCCACCGCAACGGATGCCTGGGCCAGCCGTGCATCCAGACGCTGAGCGACTCGGAGACCAGCAACGTCACCTTCGACTCGCAGAATTACAGCGTGAATGCCGCCATCATCAATTTCCCCGTGACGAATGTCACGTGGTACGGCGCGCAGGCCTACTGCCAGGCCATCGGCCGCCGCCTGCCCACCGAAGCGGAGTGGGAGCGTGCGGCGCGCGGCGATCTGGGTTACATCTACCCGTGGGGCAACACCTGGAATGCCAACAACTCGTCGTCCCGCCGTTCGGCCAGCACCGACAAGGTGGCGGTGGCCTTCTTCGCCTCCGGGGCCAGCCCGTATGGCATGCTCAACATGGCTGGCAATGTCGCGGAGTGGGTGAGCGACTGGTATTCGCCGAACTACTACAGCCGCCCGGAGGCCGTCGGCCCTGATCCCGTGGGCCCGGCGACCGGCACCGAGAAGGTGACTCGCGGCGGCTCGTGGGACACGGTGCCATTCTTCACGCGCACGGTACACCGCCAGAGCCGTGATCCGCTGTCGCCCACCGCGTCGATCGGCTTCCGCTGCGTGGCCGATGCCAACAGCGCGGCCCAGGCCGGCAACACCGGCGGCCAGCCGCTGGGCGCCAACATCGTCGCCACGCCAGACCCGGCCACGCTCGGCCTGGCCACCAGCGACGAGGAGACCACCGCCGGCCAGATCCCGCAGGTGCCCGGCATCGACAACAACGCCGCGCCCACCATCCCGCCGCGCCCGACGACGACTGGTCCGCAGCCCACGCTGGCCCCCGGCGGCTGAGCCGGCGCGCGCCGGCTGGCTGACGATGCCGACATACGAAAACGCCCTTCCATCGCAGAAGGGCGTTGTGTTTTGCGCGCCGGGTTTATGGGCTGGCGGTTGGCCGCTGCACGCGCCGGCGCACCCACATCAGCAGCACGAAGACCACGCCCATCCCGGCCAGCCCGCCGATCCCGATCAGCAGGGCGGTGGCCGGCGGGGCGGTGCTGACGATGTAGGCCAGCGCGGCATACAGCGCGCAGAAGGCGTAGAGCACAAACAGCGTCTGCCGCTGCGACAGCCCGAGCGCCATCAGGCGGTGCGACGAGTGGTCCTTGCCGCCCTGGCCGAGCGAGCGGCCCTCCAGCAGGCGCGTCAGCATCACGAGGTTGATGTCGATGATCGGCAGCGCCAGCACCAGCACCGGCACCATCCACGTCACACTCAGCGGCTGCGTGCCGAATTCGAGCTTGATCGCCAGCGCCGAGAGCACGAAGCCCAGCACCAGCGAGCCCATGTCACCCATGAACGAGCTGGCGGGGTTGAAGTTGTAGATCAGAAAGCCGACCGCGCTGCCTGCCAGCGCCGCCGCCAGCATGCTCACCAGCTCCAGCCCCTGGCTGAAGGCGATGGCGGTGAAGCCTGCCGCTGCGATCGCGGTCAGGCCTGCGGCCAGCCCGTCCATATTGTCGAGGAAGTTGACGGCGTTGGTGATGGCGCACACCCACACCACCGTCAGCGGCACATCCAGCAGCGGCGTGCCGAACAGGCGGATGGAGACGCCCAGCGCCGCCATGCTCAGCGCGGTGATGACCTGGGCCAGCAGGCGCACGCGAATGCCGAGGTTGTAACGGTCGTCAATCAGGCCCACCAGCGCGAGAAATGCCGCGCCGCCGATGAGGACCAGCAGCTCGGCCACGTAGTCCGGCGGGCTGAAGAGCAGCAGCGCCGCCGCGAAGGCGAGGTACATCGCCATGCCGCCCATCAGCGGCTTGTAGTCCTTGTGGATGTTGCGCTGGCTGGGGATGGCCACCACGCCCAGGCGCAGCGCCAGCGCGCGCGAGAGCGGCGTCAGGCCCAGGCTGAAGGCGAAGCCGACGATCAGGATGGGGATGAAGGCCAGCGTGTCCACGGCGCGTCTACGATTCCTCGCCCGGGGCGGAACGCAGTACCTCCGCCGGCTCGTCTGCGGACAGGTGGTATGCGCCCAGCGCGGCGGGCAGCAGCGCGGTCTCGCCCTGCGCCAGCAGCACGCGCTCACCGCCGCCCTCCACGGTGATCGCGCCGCGGATGGGCGAGAGGATCTGGAAGCGGTCGTTCGTTTCGCCGGAGACGCTGGCGGGATACTCGCCACCCAGCCGGTGCAGCGTGGTCGAGAAGAAACGCGAGCGCACCACCGGCGCCGCTGCGTCATGGCCGGCGATGTGTGTGATGTGCGGAAGCTGGGCGAGCTGCGCCACCGCCAGCGCCTTGTCGACGTGCAGCGCGCGCGGCTGGCCATCCAGCCCCAGCCGGCCCCAGTCGTACAGCCGGTAGGTGGTATCTGATGACTGCTGGATCTCGTAGATCAGGATGCCAGGCCCCAGCGCGTGGATCGTGCCGGCGCTGACGAACAGCACATCGCCTGCCTGCACCGGCGCCATCACCAGCAGGCGGCGCATCGCTTCGTCATCGGCAGCGGCAGCGCGCAGCGACTCCAGGCTGTGGCCGGGCTGCACGCCGATCACCAGCTTGCTGCCGGGCCGGGCCGCCAGCACCACCCAGGCCTCGGTCTTGCCACGTGGCTGGCCTTCCAGGCGCTGCGCCTGTTCGTCGTTGGGGTGCACCTGCACCGACAGCCAGGCTTCGCCGGAGAGGAACTTGAGCAGCAGCGGCATGCCTTCGGCGGGGGGGTAGGCGGTGCCGCACAGGCGCTGCCCCAGCACATCGAGCGCCTGGCGCACCGTATGCCCGGCCAGCGGGCCGTTGCGAATGCTGGCGCTGTCGTGCATCTCCCACGACTCGCCGTAAGGCTCGGCGGTGGGCAGGCGCTTGCCCAGCGTGGTTTCCAGCGCCCGCCCGCCCCATACCCGCGTGTGCAGCACCGGTTCCAGCGCCAGTGGATAGAGTTTGTCGGTCGCCGCCATCACCTGCCTCCGATCGTCATCTGCGATGATCATACCGAGGTGGGGAAGCAGCGCACAGGGCGAACCGGCCAGCCCGCCCGGCCCGCGCATCGGCTATAATGCCGCTGTACCGCTGCACAATCCGGAGCCACGCCGATGATCCTCACGGTCACGCCGAATACCACCATGGATCAGACCATGTTCCTGCCCGTGCTGAACAAGGGCAAGACGCTGCGCGCCAGCCGCACCGTGCACAGCATGGGCGGCAAGCCGACCGACGCCTCGTTCATCCTGGGCGCGCTCGGCATCCCCAGCCTGGCGCTGGGCTGCGCGGCAGGCCCGATCGGCGACAAGATCACCGTGCTGCTGCAGGCGCGCGGCGTGACGGTGTCGTTCACCCCGGTGGGTGGCGAGTCGCGCATGAATGTCATCATCATTGACGAGAGCGACCACACCATGACGACCATCACGGTGAACACACTGCAGGTGGCGCCTGAAGCGGAAGCGGCGCTACTGGCGGGGGTGGAGGCGTCGCTGGGAGGCGCTTCGGTGATGGTGACGGGCGGCACGCTGCCCAGCGGCCTGGCGCCGGCCTTCTACGCCGGGCTGATCGAGCGGGCGCGGCGGCGCGGCACACCGGTCATCTTCGATGCGGCAGAGCCGAACCTGAGCGCCGGACTGGTGGCCCGCCCGACGCTGATCAAGCCCAACATCGATGAGCTGTCCGGGCTGGCTGGCCGGCCGCTGGAGTCGCTTGCGGAGGTTGCCGGGGCGGCGCGCGCGCTGCATCGCGAGACAGGGGTGCAGCCGGTGGTGACGATGGGCGCAGATGGCGCGCTGGCGGTGCTCGATCATGCGGTGTACTTCATCCCGCCGCTGCGCGTGCCGGTGGTGAGCGCAGCCGGCGCGGGCGATGCGGTGCTGGCCGGTCTGGCGGCCTCGATCGAGCGCGGCCAGCCGATTGAGGACGGGCTGCGCCTGGGCATCGCCGCGGCGGCGGCGGTGTGCATGATGCCGGGCACAGGCGACTGTCGTGCAGAGGACGTGTGGCGGCTGCTGCCGCAGGTGGAGCTGCAGCCGTACTCCGCCTGATGCCGCTGACAGCGCTCTGGCATCCACCCGTCCATTGCATCACATCGTCTTCTGTGGCCGCGCAAATGCCGATATACTAATGTCAATCAGGATTGCGGGGAAACGCGTGGAAGACAATCCACTGCTGCACATTCAGCGGGTGCTGAGTGCTGCGGACAAGCTGCTGACCGAGCGATTCGGTGTCATCAATCCGGAACAGGCGGAAGCGCTGCACATCATCCAGCGCAGCGCCCAGCAGTTCGAGCTGCTCATGCGTTATGCAGACGACACTGCTTCCGCCAATGCGCGGCGCTTTCTCTCCTATGAGACGCGCGAAACACTCACCAGCGTGCTCGGCTACTCCGAGATGCTTGCGGACTCGGCCTACGGATCGCTGAATGCCGACCAGATGCAGCAGGTGTTCACTCTGCGCGCCAGCGGCAAAATGCTGCTGGTGTGGCTGGACGATCTGCTGGCCGCCCGGTAGTTCAGTTCTGGCCGCCCCCCCGCCTGGCAGGCTACAATTGCCGTTTTCCTGGGGCATGCGACAAAGGATGATCTCGTGGGCGGCGCACTTCTCAATACGCTTACGGTGGCGCTCGGCAGCCTGATCGGCCTGCTGCTGGGTGGTCGGCTGCCGGAACGCATCCAGCAGGCGGTGATGACTGGCCTTGGCCTGACTACCTTCGTCGTCGGGCTGGGCAACGCCTCGCAGACCGGCAACATCATCATCCCGCTGCTCAGCATCGTGCTGGGCGTCATCATCGGCGAACTGCTCAACATCGAAGGCGCGCTGGAACGCTTCGGCGGCTGGCTGCGCGACCGGCTGGGCCGGCAGCGCGCCGGCGAAGACGAGCTGGCCGCCCGCCAGCGCTTCATCAACGGCTTCATCACCGCCAGCCTGATCTTCTGCGTCGGCCCGCTCACCCTGGTCGGGTCGATTCAGGATGGCATGGGCCTGCCGGGCGGCTTTCAGCAGATCGCCATCAAGAGTACGCTCGACTTCTTCGCGGCGATGGCGTTCGCCGCCAGCCTGGGTGTGGGCGTGTTCTTCAGCGTGATCACCGTGCTTGTGGTGCAAGGCGGGTTGTCGCTGCTGGGCATGCTGGCCGGCAGCGTGATGACCGCGCCGATGATCAGCGAGATGACAGCCGTCGGCGGCATCATGATCCTGGGAATCGGCCTGATCCTGCTCGACATCCGGCGCGTGCGCGTCGCAAACTTCCTGCCGGCGCTGGTGATTGCCCCGCTGCTGGTGGCGGCGGCGGGCGCGCTCGGCATCAATATTTACCCGTTGTGAGAGCGCAAGCGCATCACACGGATGGCGCCTCGCGGTAGACGCCGATGCGGCCGATGCGCAGCGCAAATTCGCCCGCCTGCCGGTCGCTGATGATGATGTTCATGCCGATAATGTGCACGGTGTCGATGGGCCCGGTCTGCACGCGCTGACCGAAGATCTGCGGCACGAGCGCGCTGAAGGGCAGGCGCACGCGCTGCCAAACGCCCGCTTCGGTGGTGAAGCGGCTTTCGTGCAGCACGCGCCGCGAATGGATGTCGCGCAGCGAGAAGGCGTAGCGCTGCCCGTCCCCGCACACGTCCAGCTCGATGCCGTCAAACTCGCTCAGATTGACCGGGTTGAACCAGCGCTGCAGCGAGGAGAAGCCGCCGTTATTCTCCAGGCGCACGGTGCCGCTGAACAACGCGCCAGCGCCGTCGGGGTCCGCGCCGAAGCGCCCACGGCTCACTCCGCCCATCACGCCGTCATCGACCACCGCCCAGGCGGCCAGCTCATCCGGCTGGCGGAAGTCGATCAGCGCGGCATAGTCTGCAGCATCGAGCATGATGGGGTCCTCAAACAACGTGCATTCGGCGGAGGCGGGCGTGCTCTGTGCGCCAGCCGGCAGGGCAAACAGCACCACAGCGCAGGCCAGCAGACACAGCGTTCGCAGCGCGGGCAAGCTCACCGGAGCGCTCCTGAAACTATCGGATCACATAAGCAGAAGGATACGCGCCGCAAGTAAAGCGCAGCTTAATGCTGGCTGAGGCCTGCGCACCCACAGGGCGAACATTGCCCATTCCGCCGGCCTCCTCTAGAATGTTCAGTATTCAGAAGAGGGGTGCATATGTCATTCTGGAGCGAAAACCGCTTTCTCGTGACCGGTGGCTCCGGCTTTCTTGGCCGGCATGTGATCGCCGAGATGCGCGCGCGGGGCGCAGAGCACATCATCGTGCCGCGCAAGGCGCAGTATGATCTGGTCGAGCGCGAGGCCATTCTGCGCGTGCTGGCGGATGCACGCCCGACGGTCATCATCCACATGGCGGCGCAGGTGGGCGGCATCGGCGCAAACCGTGCTCACCCGGCGGAGTTCTTTTACAGCAATCTGATGATGGGCACGCAGCTCCTGCACGAGGCCTGGCGCGCCGGCGTGAGCAAGTTTGTCAGCATCGGCACGGTGTGTGCGTATCCCAAATTCACGCCGGTCCCCTTCCACGAGGAATCGCTCTGGGATGGTTATCCGGAGGAGACCAACGCGCCCTACGGCCTGGCGAAGAAGATGCTGCTGGTGCAGGGCCAGTCCTACCGCCAGCAGTACGGGTTCAACGCCATCTACCTGCTGCCGACCAATCTGTACGGTCCGCACGACAACTTCGATCCGGCCTCATCGCACGTCATCCCGGCGCTCATCCGCAAGTTCCTTGAGGCGAAGGCGCGCGGCGATCGGCAGGTGATCGCCTGGGGAACCGGCTCGCCCACCCGCGAGTTCCTCTACGTCGAGGATGCGGCGCGCGGCATCTGCCTGGCGACCGAGCATTACAACGATCCCGACCCCGTCAACCTCGGCTCGGGCGATGAGATCAGCATTCGCGATCTCACGCTGCTGATCGCAGAGCTGACCGGCTTCACGGGGGAGGTGGTGTGGGATACCAGCCAGCCAGATGGGCAGCCACGGCGCGGGCTGGATACTACGCGGGCACAGCGCGCCTTCGGCTTTCGCGCGCAGACCAGTTTCCGCGACGGGCTGAAGCAGACGATCGAGACGTATCTGGCGGAGCAGCCCCCCGGCTGAGCACGGGCCGCCGTTTTCAGACGCTGTGCGGGCGCGGCGTAAGCGGCAGCGCCTCGATGCCATATCGTGGGTGCAGCTGGCTGAAGGCGCGCACGTCGCGCAGCGCCTCGTCGAACAGGCGCAGCAGTTCGTCGTCGCTGCCCTTGAAGCGGCGCAGCGTCTGCGTGGCACAGGCGGCGCAACCGCGCATTGCCCGGTAGCTGTCGGTTTCGCAGGGCGCACAGCCGTTCAGGCGGATCATCAGCAGCATCAGCGCCAGCGTTTCGTCGTGAAGCTGCGTCCCGGCCAGCACGCGCTCGACCAGCGCCTGCCATTCCGGGCCGCGCAGCCGCCGCAGCGCGGGAATGGCGTTGTGTGGAAACAGGATGTCATTTTCGGCATACATGGCGCGTCCTGTCGTCGGTCCGCCGGGCGGCGCGGATAATGTCATCGCCAACAGCATACGCCGCATATTCATTTGTGGCTGATAAGAACTGTAAAAACTTCTTTCCGGTTTCATGAAGCGGCCCGCCCGCTCACGGGTTCTCCAGGCTCAGCCCCTGCTTCACCCAGTCGAGGAAGTGATCGGTGAACCAGTCCAGATCGCGGTCGTGGAACCAGTTGAATCCGGGCACGCCGCCGCCCTTGCGCCGCCATGCCAGCGCGAAGTTCTCGATCTGCGTGCGCACGCGTGGCCGGACGGCGCTGTCCCACTGAATGCCGGCCCCGCGCCCGGTCCAGCGAAAGCCCGCCGCCTGGCAGAATTTCGTGTAGCGCTGGCGGGACCCGCTCGCGCCGCCCCCCGTGCCCTGGTAGTACCAGCGCAGGCGCGAGGACAGCGTGCTCCCCGCCGGCATATCCGCCGGGATGCGCGTGATGGCGATGCCGTCCACATCGCCCAGCATGTCATCGCTCGAGGCGAAGCGGTTGTAGTATTCGAGGCGCCGGTCGGGCTCGGATGAGGCATTCAGATCCCATTCCGCCAGCGCGCTGCCCACATCGCCAGACCACGTCGCGCCGGGCGGCCCATCCACGCCGGCGGCGCTCATCAGCATGCCGGTGGAGGGGAAGTTCATCGCGTCCAGCCCGGTGAACACATGCCCGATATCGACGCTCTCGCCGTTGATGCGCAGCTCCGGGTGGCTGCGCGCGGTGGCAAACGCCTTGTAGTCCTCCACCGTGAGCGGTGGCCAGCTCAGGCCGGGGTAGTCCGCGCGGGGCGCGATCATCGAGTCCCACAGGAAGCCGTCATAGTACGACTTGCGGATGCGCGTGGTGACCCCGCGCCAGTCCTCGCCGGGGTAGGCCGCCTCGACGCGCTCGACCAGCGTGATCAGGTCGGCGTCGGTGCGCAGCGGGGTGGCGCTGGCGGCATTGTACGCCTGCTCGCGCCGCCGCTGCTCCGCCATCTCCTCCTGCATCTGGCGCAGCTCCTCCGGCGTCGGAGGGATCTCATCTGTGCGGCGCTGCACCCGCCCCAGCAGCTGCAGCGTGCGCCGGTTGCCGATCTGCTGCTGCATGTTCAGGATCGCCCGCTGGTGCGGCGCAGGGTGCGTCGCGCTGGCTGGCTTCTCTGAACCGCGCTGGCCGGTCTGCTGGCTGGGGATGGTGGACTTCATCGTCGGCTTCCCGGGAGTGCGATGCAGGGCTGCGCTGCGAAGGCTGCGATACCTCTTCATCATACGCCAGTTCTGCGCGATTCGCTGTGCAGGAAGGTGGCGTGAGAACGCTGCGTCCCCCTGCCATGGATCGGTCCATTCTGGCAGGGCCACTGTTCAGCGACCCATGCGCGGGGGTATCATCATGCAGGCTGTAATGTGACCCCGGCATCCCGCGACGGAGACCGCACCAGCGACAGCCCAGACAATTCCATGACGGCATAGCCTGGCTGCTATCCGCCTTTTTGAGAAGAACCACTGTTCATGCGATGTCAGCGATCCTGGGATCCAAGGGGGAGCCCATGTTGTCGGCATTTGAGCAGCGTTTTCCACTGCGCAGCGTGCTTCGCGAAGAATTCCACGGGTACAACGCCGCGCGCTTTCGCGCCGATCTGCTGGCGGGCGTCACCACGGCGGCAGTTGCGCTGCCGCTGGCGCTGGCCTTCGGCGTCGCTTCGGGGGCATCCGCCGCCGCCGGGCTGGTCACTGCGATCATCGCGGGGCTGGTGATCGGCGTGCTGTCCGGGGCGGGCTATCAGATCTCCGGCCCCACCGGCGCGATGAGCGCGGTGCTGATCGTGCTGGCCAACCGCTACGGGCTGGAAGGCGTGTGGGTGGCCGGGCTGATGGCGGCGGTGTTCATCCTGCTGCTGGGCATCTTCGATCTTGGGCAGATCGTCAACTTCATCCCGACGTCGGTGGTCGCTGGCTTCACCAGCGGCATCGCGCTCATCATCTTCATCGGCCAGATCGACAACCTGCTGGGCGTGCGCACGCCCGCTGCCGAGAACGCGGTGATGAAGGTGCTGGGCTATCAGCAGCTCGATCCGGGCACGATCAACCTCACCGCGCTTGGCATCGCCGTCGTGGTGATCATCATCATGCTGCTTTGGCCGAAGCGCTGGGCGCTGCGCCTGCCCGCCTCGCTGCTGGGGCTGATGGTGGCGCTGGCGCTGACGCTGCTGTTCAATCCGGCGGTGCCGCAGATCGGCGAGATTCCGCAGACGATCGTGCTGCAGGACCGCCTGCTGCCGCAGAACATTCCCTGGCAGCATCTGGGCGACCTGATCGCGCCGGCGCTCTCCATCGCGGCGCTGGGCGCTATCGAGAGCCTGCTGTGCGGCACAGTCGCCGGCAAGATGTCGGGCCAGCGCTTCCATGCCGGCACAGAGCTGATCGCGCAGGGCATCGGCAATCTGATCATCCCGTTCTTCGGCGGCGTGCCGGCCACCGCGGCGATTGCGCGCACCAGCGTCGCCATCAAGAGCGGCGGGCGCACACGCCTGGTCTCGATCACACACTCGGTCATGCTGCTGGCGGCGGCGCTGGCGCTGGGCCCGCTGCTGGCGCGCATTCCGATGGCAGCGCTGGCCGGCGTGCTGACGGTCACCGCATGGCGCATGAACGACTGGCGCGAAATCCGGGACACCTTTGGCCGCCGCTTCAAGAGCGCGATCGCCGCATTCACCATCACCATGCTCGCCACCGTCGCGCTCGATCTCACGCAGGCGATCGTGATCGGGCTGGCGCTGTCTGCGCTGATCTTCGTCGTGCAGATCAGCCGCGGCAGCGTGATCGTGCGCCCGGTCTCCGCCGAGAAGATGAAGCAGGACAACTACATCATGCAGTCCGATGCCAGCCGCATGGCGGTGGTGTACGTCATCGGCCCGCTGTTCTTCGGGACGTCAACGCTGTTCAATCATGCGCTGGAGGATCTGCGCGACTATCAGGATGTCATCCTCAGCCTGCGCACCGTCCCGATGGTGGACACCACCGGGATTGCCGCGATCGAGCAGCTCATCGAGCGCGTGGAGCAGCGCGGCGGGCATGTGTATCTGAGCGGGCTGAACGAGCCGGTGCAGCACTACTTTGAGCGCTCGCACATCCTGGAGCACATCGGCGCCGAGCGGGTGACGTGGAGCGCGTACGAGGCGATCGTCGCTGCCGATCACTTCAGAGCGGCGCCGCCACCGCCCGGGAAGGCCTGAGCAGCCAGAGCAGCGCGCAGGACAGCAGCGCCAGGCCCGCCCCCAGCACAAAGGGCGCGTTCGGCCCCACCCACTGCCACAGCAGGCCGGCGGCGGCGCTGGCGGGCAGCGCCATCAGGCCGACGGTCATGTTGTACACGCCATAGCCCAGCCCCAGCCGCTCGCGCGGGAGCAGGTCGGCGACGAAGGCCCTGGCGGTGCCTTCCACGGCGGCGTAGTACACGCCATAGGCCGCGTACAACAGCCACACCTGCGCGCCGGTCTGCGCGGCGGCGAAGCCCACGTAGATCAGTCCGTACACCAGCCAGCCGCCGATGATCACGGCGCGCCGCCCCACGCGATCGGACAGGCTGCCCAGCGGCAGCGATGCCACAGCGTAGAGCAGGTTGAAGCTGATGAGCATGCCGAGAATCTGCGCGACGCTCAGGCCGCGTTCCTGTGCGCGCAGCACGAGGAAGGCATCGGAGGAGTTGCCGAGCGTGAAGAGCGCGATGATCGCCAGAAAGCGGTAGTAGCCTCGCCCGAGCGCGCGCAGCCCGGCCAGGCGCGGCGCGCCCGGAGCCGCCGCAGGCCGCGGACGGCGCACTTCCGTCACGCCGCGCCACAGCACCACCAGCGCCAGCGCCGCCGGCACGATGCTGATCAGCGCCAGCAGCGCATACGTCTCTCGCGCGAGGACCAGCGCCCCGCCCTGCGCCAGCAGCGTGACGGCCAGCGCGATCCCCAGCCCGATCGCCGCGCCGAACGTGTCGCCCATGCGGTGCAGGCCGAACGCCCGCCCGCGGCTGTGCGCGCTCACGCTGTCGGCGATCAGCGCATCGCGCGGGGGGTTGCGGATGCCCTTGCCCGCCCGGTCGGCCACGCGCACCAGCAGGAAAGCTGGCCAGGTGGAGGCGAGCGCCAGGAACGGCTTGCTGAGCGTGGAGATGAAGTAGCCGGCCCACGCCAGCGGCTTGCGCCGCCCGCTGCGATCGGACAGCCAGCCGGAGAACGCCTTGAGCAGGCTGCTGGTGGTCTCGGCGGCGCCTTCGATCGCGCCGATGGCGGCGGGCGGCGCGCCCAGCACGTTGGCCAGAAACAGCGGCGAGATGTTGAGCAGCATTTCGCTGGAGATATCGGTCAGCAGGCTGGTCCACGTCAGCGCGCGCACGGTGCGGGGCAGGCGTGTGTCCTGCGAGGGGACGTCTGGCGGCGTGGGGTGGTTCATGTCGTCCTCGGAAGGCGCAGCCCGGCTGCGCACAGCGCATGCAGCATACGCCCGAAGCCCGCATGCGCGCAACCGCCGGATGGGGCCAGCGGGCCGCCCCGGCCCGGCGCGGCTGCGCTATACTGAGCAGTGCAGATGGAGGAATCGGAATGCTGCTCAGGTACTTCTACGATTCGGCGCTGGCCCAGGCCTCCTATATGCTGGGCTGCCAGGCGGCGGGCGAAGCACTGGTCGTCGATCCGGCGCGCGACATCACCCCCTACCTTGAAACTGCGGCCCGCGAAGGGCTGCGCATCACCCAGGTGACCGAGACGCACATCCATGCCGATTTCGTCAGCGGTGCGCGCGAGCTGGCCGCGGCCACCGGAGCGCACTGCTTCCTGAGCGGGATGGGCGGCCCGGACTGGCAGTACGCCGATGCCGCCGCCCCCGGCTGTACGCTGCTGGTGGATGGCGCGCAGTGGTGGCTGGGCCGCGTTCGCCTGGAGGCGCTGCACACGCCCGGCCACACGCCTGAGCACCTGTGCATCCTGTTCACCGACACGCGCGCCGCTGACCAGCCGATGGGCATTTTCACGGGAGACTGCCTGTTCGCCGGTGATATCGGCCGCCCGGACCTGCTGGAGACAGCCGCCGGGGTGGCCGGCAGCAAGGAGATCGGCGCGCGCGATCAGTTTCACTCCATTCAGCGGCTGAAGGGCTTCGCGGATTACCTGCTCGTCCTGCCCGGCCACGGCGCCGGCAGCGCGTGCGGCAAGGCACTGGGCGCGGTCCCCTCCAGCACGCTGGGCTACGAGAAGCTGTTCAACCCGGCCTTCCAGTTCAGCGACGAGGCGCCCTTCTGCGCGTGGCTGCTGAGCGGCCAGCCGGAGACGCCGCGCTATTTCGCCCGTATGAAGCGCGTCAACCGCGAAGGCCCGGCGCTGCTGCGCGATCTGCCCGCGCCGGTCCCGCTGGAAGGCTTCATCCTGGAAGACGCCGTGCGCCAGGGCGTGGTGATCGATGCGCGCAGCGCCGATCAGTACAACGAGTCGCATGTGCCCGGCGCGATCAACATCCCCGCGACCGATCGCTTCAGCACGTATGCCGGCTGGATCGTCGATTATGCGCGCCCGACCTACCTGATCGCGATGGAAGATGCCCTGCCTGAACTGACGCGGCAGCTTCGCAGCATCGGCGTGGATGACCTGCCCGGCTGCTTCCCGCCGGAGGAGGTGGAAGGCACGCTCGATTCGCTGCCGGTGGTGAGCGTGGCGGAAGCAGCGGGGCTGGTGGCGGGCGGCGCGCCCGTCATCGATGTGCGGGGCAGGAGCGAGTATCTGGACGGGCACATCGCCGGCGCACGCCTGATCCATTACGGCCTGCTGGAGCGCACGCTGGACACGATCCCCCGCGAAGGCCCGCTGCTGCTGCACTGCGCCAGCGGCTTCCGCTCGCAGATCGCGGCCAGCATTCTGCAGAAGCATGGCTACGCCAATGCGGTGCACCTGCGTGGCGGGTTCCAGGCGTGGCAGGCGGCGGGGCTGCCGGTGGTGATGGGCGAGTAGGCCGGCGCCTCAGCGCGGCGCGCGCTGGCAGTGCGGGCAGTAGTGCGTCCCGCGCTGCGCCACGCGTATCTTCTCGATGGCCCCGCCACAGCGCGTGCACGGCTGGCCAGCGCGGTCATACACGTCGAAGTACATCTGCGCGCTGCCCTGTGTGCCATCGGGCTTGCGATACCAGTTGACGGACGCGCCCTCCCGTTCGATGCCGGCCTGCAGCACCGCACGGATGGCCGCGAACAGCCGGTCGGCAGCGGCGCGGGTCAGCCGGTCGGCTGGGCGCAGCGGATGAATCTGCGCCCGGAAGAGCGCCTCGTCCGCATAGATGTTGCCCACGCCCGCCAGAAAGGCCTGATCGAGCAGCAGCGCCTTGATCGCCCGATGGCGGCCTTTCAGCGCGGCGCGGAAGCCGGCCAGCGTGAAGTCTTCCGAAAGCGGCTCAGGGCCGAGCGACGGCGTCACCTCCGCCAGATCCGCCGCCAGCGCCGCGAAGCCGAAGCGGCGCATATCGCTGAAGCGAAGCTGCTGGCCGCCGTCGAGCTGGATCACCAGATGCGCCCAGCGATCGCTGTCGTGCACGGCGGAGTCATCGGTCACATACAGCCGGCCAGTCATCTTGAGATGCACAACCAGCACATCGCCGCCGCTCAGCCGGCACACGATGTACTTGGCGCGTCGCTCGATGGCGGTGAAGCGCTGCCCGGCCAGGCGCGCGCGAAAAGCGGCGGGGTCGGCAGGGCGGATCACCGATGGCTGCGTGCAGATCACATCGAGCGCGGTGCGCCCGACCAGCGGGCCGCGCAGGCCGCGCACGACGGTTTCGACTTCCGGCAGTTCAGGCATGAGGCTCCGATTTTCTAACCGATGCGTACGGGTAAAGCCGCACGCGCCGGCATATAATCGGCATTATAGTTCGAACGCGTGTCTGCTTCAGCCCTCAACCCGCGTGACCAGCCAGAGAGCGCCTGTTCCAGCGTATGAGCGATCACGAATTCGTCCACCTGCATGTGCACACCGAATACTCCCTGCTGGATGGGCTGAGCGACGTCGGCAGGCTGGTGGAGCGCGCCAAAGCGCTGGAGATGCCGGCGCTGGCCATCACCGATCATGGCGCGATGTTCGGCGCGATCGATTTCTATCGCAGCGCGCGCAAGGCAGGCGTGCAGCCGATCATCGGCATGGAAGGCTATCTCGCGCCGCGCGGTATGCGTGACCGGGACGCCCGGTTGGACAAGTCACCGTTTCACCTGCTGATGCTGGCGATGAACAACGAGGGCTACCGCAACCTGTGCCGCATCGCCACCGCCGCCCAGCTCGAAGGCTACTACTACAAGCCGCGCATCGACCGCGACTTCCTTGCTGCGCACAGCGCCGGGCTGGTCGTCACGTCCGGCTGCCTGGCCGCGCAGATCCCCTCGCTGGTGATGGAAGGCCGCGACGAGAGCGCGCGCGAGCTGCTCGACTGGTACCTGCAGGTGTTTGGCCGCGAACGCTTCTTCATCGAGCTGCAGCAGCACGACATCCCTGAGCTGCGCCAGGTGAACGAATGGCTGGTGCACACCGGCCGCCGCGACGATCTGCGCTTCGTCGCCACCAACGACGTGCACTACATCCTGCGCGAGGATTACGACGCGCACGACACGCTGCTGTGCATCCAGACCGGCGCCAACAAGGCCGAGACCAGCCGCATGTCGATGTCGGACAACAGTTATTACCTGGCCGACCGTGAGGAGATGTGGCGGAACTTTGGCCACATCAACGATGGCGAAGCGCTGCGCAATACGCTGCTGGTCGCCGAGATGTGCCGCGATCTCAACCTCGACAGCAAGGGCTATCACCTGCCGGTCTTCCCGGTGCCGGAGGGCTTCAGCGACGCGGAGTACCTGCGCCATCTGTGCGAGAAGGGGCTGGTGTGGCGCTTCGCCGAGCGCGCGCACAGCGACCCGGCCCTGCGCGAACGGCTGGAGCTGGAACTGGGCACGATCACGCGCATGGGCTTCGTCACCTACTTCCTGATCGTGTGGGACCTGTGCGAATTCGCCCGCCATGCCGACATCTGGTGGAATGTGCGCGGGTCTGGCGCGGGCAGCCTGGCCGCGTACTGCCTGGGCATCACCAACATCGACCCGATCGAGAATCATCTGCTGTTCGAGCGCTTCCTCAATCCGGGCCGCATCACCATGCCCGATATCGACATGGACTTCCCCGACGACCGCCGCGGTGAGATGATCGACTACACTGTGCGCAAGTACGGTGAAGACAAGGTGGCCGCCATCATCACCTTCGGTACGCTGGGTGCGAAGGCGGCGGTGCGCGATGTGGGCCGGGCGTTTGGCGTCGAGCTGGCGCTGGTTAACCAGGCGGCGGGCATGATCCCGACCGAGCCCAAGCCCAGGCCGATCCCGGAGTACATCGAGGACAACCCGGAGCTGAAGAAGCTGGTCAGCAGCGACAGCACGCTGCAGCAGGTGATGCAGGTGGCCAGCACGCTGCAGGGCGTCAGCCGGCACGCCTCGGTACATGCCGCCGGCGTGATCGTGGCCGACAAGCCGCTGGTGGAGTACATCCCGCTCAGCCGCCAGGCGAAAGAAGACGACACGCTGAGCCTGAAGCAGGTCACGCAGTTCCCGATGGAGACATGCGAGTCGATCGGCTTGCTCAAGATCGACTTCCTCGGCCTGTCCACGCTCACCATCATGCGCCGCGCCAGCGACCTGATCGCACGGCATCACGGCATCGTCTACACGATGGACAACATCCCCTACCGCCCGACGGGAGACGCCGGGCAGGACCGTATGCTGCGCGAGGCGTTCCAGCTCCTCAGCCGGGGCGACACCATCGGCGTGTTCCAGGTCGAAAGCCCGGGCATGCAGCAGATGCTGCGCGAGATGCGCCCGAACCGCTTCGAGAACATCGTGGCGGCGGTAGCGCTGTACCGGCCCGGCCCGATGGACTACATCCCCACGTACAACGCGCGCATGCACGGCCTGGAGCCGGTGCACTACCACCACCCGAAGCTGGAGAGCATTCTCTCCGAGACGTTCGGGATTTGCCTGACGGGAGACACCCGCGTCTTCGATGCTGTGAGTGGCGTGCCGGCGCGGCTGGATGCAATTGGCGCACGACAGGGGGAATTCTGGATTCAGGCCGTTGATGAGGAGTACCACCCGGTGATGAACCGGGTCACCGCCTGGTTCGACAACGGCGTGCAGCCGGTCTACCGCCTGACGCTGCGTAACGGCATCGAGATCAGCGCGACGGCGGAGCACCGCTTCCTGACCGAAGCCGGCTGGAAGCAGCTGGCCGAGCTTCGGCCCGGGGACTTTGTGGCGGCCCCGCCAAAGCTGCTGGAGCCGCTGCAGCCGACAGTGGTCTCGCGCGATCGTCTGCGCGTGCTGGCCTATCTGATCGCCGATGGCAGTCTGGGCAGCGGCTCGGTTGTGGACTTCGTCAACAAGGAGGCCGCGCTGCTGGACGAGTATGTGCGCTGTCTGGGGGCGTTCGACGATGTCACCCCGATCTGTACCGCGCAGGTCCACGGCGTGACGCGCGTTAGCGTTCGCCATGCACACAGCGGATGGGCGGCTACCAGCCTGCTGAAATGGCTGCGCGCGCTTGGGCTGAAGCTTGCGCCGGGCGCGAAACCGGGCGGCTGCCGCAGTGCTGAGAAGTTCATTCCCGATGTCGTCTTCAGTCTGTCGGACACCGATCTGGCGTGGTTCGTCGCTTCGCTTTGGGATTGCGATGGGTACGTCGGCCGCAAGCTGGCGCATTACAAGACCATTTCCGAACGACTGGCGCGCGACGTGCAGATGCTGCTTCTGCGTCTCGGTATCGCCTCTACCCTGCATGTCACGACCTACACGTCGGTGCGTGGCGAGCGCACGGCGTATCAGGTGACCACATATGACACCGCCATTCTGATGGAACGAATCGGCGCCCACCTGCTCACGGCCAAACGGCAGGTGACCGTGACGGGTCGTCACTGGCCGACGCTGTCTCGGGAGCGGTTCATCGCGGAGATGGACACATGCGCACGCATATCGCGCCGTGAACCGGTACGGCTGACGAATGCTGGCCGCATCCACCTCACGCCGCGCCAGCGGGAACGCATCAGCGGCAAGACGGTTGTGCGCGTGCTGGAGACCTTTCCCCTGCCGGAGAGTACACGCCATCTGCGGCTGGACTGGCAGGCCGTCGAACGCATCGAACCGGCAGGCGAGGCGCATGTGTACGACATCACGGTCGATCGTGCGCACAATTTCGTCGCCAACGGGCTGATCACGCACAACTGCGTGTATCAGGAACAAATCATGCAGATTGCGAGCAGTTTGTTCGGGTACAGCCTGGGCGAAGCCGACCTGATGCGGCGCGCTGTGTCGAAGAAGAAGAAGGAGGATCTGCTCAAGCACAAGGAGAAGTTCCTGAAGGACGGCCCCGCGCTCGACACGACGATGACGCCGGAGATCGCCGAGAAGATCTTCGACGACATCGAGTTCTTCGCCAACTATGGGTTTAACAAGAGTCATGCGGCGGATTATGCAGTTATTACTGTTCAGTCGGCATTCCTCAAGGCGCACTACACGGCGGAGTACATGGCGGCGCTGCTCACCGTGTACTTCGACGATGCCGAGAAGGTGACCACCTTCCTGGCCGAGTGCCGGCGGCTGGGCATCCCCATTCTTCCGCCCAGCATCAACCGCAGCGCGCTGGACTTCGACATCGAGACGACTGCCGCGGGCGTGCGCGGCATCCGCTTCGGCCTGGCCGCCATCAAGAATGCCGGCATCGGCGCGCTGCAGCATGTGCTGCACGAACGCGCCGCCAATGGCCCGTTCGCCAGCCTGGATGCGCTCTGCCGCCGCGTGGATCTGCGCACCGTGGGCAAGCGCCCGCTGGAGTCGCTCATCAAGGTGGGCGCGCTCGACGATTTCGGCACGCGGCCCACGCTGCTCAACGCGCTCGACCGCATCGTCAGCCACAGCGCCTCACTGCACAAAAGCCGCGAAGCCGGGCAGGTCAGCCTGTTTGGCGAGGCGGCGGAAAGTTCGGAAGATCTGCTGCGTAATCTGCCGGAGGTGGCGCAGGCCCGCCCGCGCGAAATCCTCGAATGGGAGAAGGAGCTGCTCGGCATCTACCTCTCCAGCCACCCGATCGATCCGGTGCTGGAAGCGATGGTCGGCGCCAACTTCGCCAGCAGCACCTTCATCCAGAACGTCGGGACGGACCTGCAGGATCAGCCGGTGCGCACCATCGGCCTCGTGACCGGGCTGCGCAAGATGGTGACGCGCAACAAGGATATGATGGCGATCGCCACGCTGGAGGACAAGTTCGGCTCGGTCAACGCGGTGTGCTTCCCGCGCACGTGGACCCGCGTCCAGGACATACTGACCGAAGGCAGCGTGGTCATCGTCGGCGGCACGCTCGACATGCGCCGGGGCGACCCGCAGATCGTGGTGGAGAGCGTCACGCAGGAGTTCACATCCGTCACCGCGGATGCCGCACCGGTGCAGGCGGCCCCGCTGCGCGCGATCATGGATGAGGAGCCGCCGCGGCCCGCGCTGGTCATTCCGCCTGCAGCGGCTCCCGCGCGCGCACAGGCTGCTCCGGCCAGCGCCCCGCCGCCGGAGCTGTCGGTGGAGTACGTGTCCGCCGCCTCGGTTGAGCCGCCGCTGTGGGATGACGAGTCGTTTGCCGCTGCGCCGCCTGCGCCCACGCCTGCGCCCGCCGCCCACGCTCCGGCTCCGGCAGAACCTGCGCGGCAGGCCGCACCGGACGATGCGCTGTTCGACGACGAGGACGCGCCGCCGCCCATCGTGCATCGCATCACCCTGCGCTTCTCCCGCATGGGCGACGACCGCAAAGATGCCATCCGCCTGCGCCGCCTGATCGGCATTCTGCGCCAGCGCCCGGGCCGCGACCAGTTCGAGATTCAGATCGAATCGCCGGATCAGCAGGAGGCCTACGTCGTCGATTTCGACGACACCACGATGTGGAGCGAGACGCTGGAGGCGGAGCTGCGCGGCCAGGCCAGCGTCGAAATCGTGCGCGTGGAGGTGCTGCCGCCGACGCCGGTGGCCTGATGCGGGCGCGTCAGCCGGGGCGCATCGCCTTGAAGGCGGCGATCTGCGCGGTGATCGCCTTCTCGACCGGCAGGCGTTCGGCGCTGCTGGCCCCGTAGAAGCCGGCGATGCCCGGCATACGCGCCATCGCCCGCGCGACGTTGGCCGGCTCATCGAATGGCCCGCCGTGGCAGATCACGAGCTGGTCCGGGCGGATCGCCCAGCACGTCTCAGCGATCTGCATGACGAAGTCGATGGCGGCATCCAGCGAAGGCGCGGTGGTCGCCCCGATGCTGCCGGCTGTCGTCAGCCCGGCATGCGCCACGATCAGGTCTGCGCCCGCCTGCATCATCGCGCGCGCCTCGTCCGTGGTGAAGACGTAGGGCGAGGTGAACAGGTCGAGCTCGTGCGCCAGCGCGATCATCTCGACCTCGCGCGCGTAGCTGATGCCGGTCTCCTCCATGTTGACGCGCATCTTGCCGTCGAACAGCCCGACGGTGGGGAAGTTCTGCACGCCGCTGAAGCCGATGTCCCGGACCTGCCTGAGGAAATGCGGCATCAGCCGGAAGGGGTCCGTGCCGTTGACGCCGGCCAGCACCGGCGTGTTGCGCACGACCGGCAGCACCTCACCGGCCATCTCCATCACGATGGCGTTGGCGTCACCGTAGGCGAACAGGCCGGTGAGCGAACTGCGCCCGGCCATGCGATAGCGCCCGCTGTTGTAGATGATGATGAGGTCAGTCCCGCCCGCCTCCTCGAATTTGGCCGAGATGCCCGTGCCCGCCCCCGTGCCGATGATCGGCCTGCCGGCAGCGCGCTCGGCGTACAGCCGGCGCAGGATTTCATCGCGTGAGATTGCCATCAGAACTCACCCCTCTGTGTGTGCAGGCGCCTTGCCGCGCAGCATCGCCAGCAGCGTTTCCGCCGCCGCCTGCCCGAACGCCGCGTCGTTGATATCAGTGTGCATTTCGACGATCGGGATATCGGCGCGCAGGTGCTCGCGCAGCGCATCGCGGAAGGTCGCGATCGCCTCGGGCAGGTGGAATGGCTTACCGGCCACATCGATCTCGCTCACGCCTTCCAGCGGAATGTACACCGCCACCGGCCCGCTGGCGCGGTTGAGCTTGTCGGCGAAGATCTCGCCCAGCCGCGCGGTCTCCGCCGGCGTGGTGCGCATCAGCGTGACGTTGGCGTTCCAGTCGTACAGCACGCGGTCTGCGAAACGTTCCGGCACGCTTTCGCGGCCCCAGAAGTTCACCATGTCGATGCAGCCCGGCACGACCACCTGCGGTACGCCGTTCAGCGCCGCTGCATCCAGCCGCTCGGCGCCAGCGGAGAGCACGCCGCCCACCAGCTCGTCCGCCCACTCCGTCGTCGTCATGTCCAGCACGCCGGCAAACTGGCCCTCGGCTGTCAGCATCTCCATCGTGCGTCCGCCCACGCCGGTGGCGTGGAACACCAGCACCTCATAGCCAGCGCGTTCCAGCACCTGGCGCGCATGCCCGACCGCGCGCGTGGTGTTGCCGAACATCGAGACGGCCACCATCGGGCGCTCGTCATCGGCGGCGGGCGCATTGCCGGCGTTCTCCACCATGCCGCAGATCGCGCCGGCGGCGTTGCGGTAGATTTGCCGGCTGATGCGGTTGAGGCCGGCCACATCGATCACCGCCGGCATCATCACGATATCGCTGGTGCCGATGAAGCGGCTGGTTTCGCCGGAAGCGACGGTCGAGACGATCAGCTTGGGGAAGCCGACGGGCAGCGCGCGCATCGCCGCCGAGGCCACAGTCGTGCCGCCGCCGCCGCCCATGCCCAGGATGCCGTCGATGCGCCCCTGGGCGTACAGCCGGCGCACGATTTCCGCTGCCCCTGCCGACATCACGTTCATCGCATTGCCGCGATCAGCCGCCTGCTGCAGCGCCGCCAGCGCCGTGCCGCCCGCCAGCGCCACTTCCTCGCGCGCGATGTCGGCGGCGAACCCCGGCTCGCCCACCACGCTGAAGTCGATCATCAGCGTGCGATGGCCGCGTGCCTCAATCTGACCCCGCACGAACGCGAAATCGTCCCCTTTGGTATCCAGCGTGCCGATCAGAGCCACCGTTGCCATGGATGCCCCCTCTGCCAGAGCGCCGTGCATTATCCGCAGTGTGGCGAAGTTCTGCCCACCGCGCAAGGGCCACAGCGCCGCTTCGTGCAACCTGTCGCCCTCTGCGGATGTCGTCTGCGAACAACTTCTGACGAAAAACGCAAATGTTGACAGTTTTGTCACGCATGTTATCATTCTCTCACTTATTGTAGACTGCTTCTTGCGAACCGATTGAGCATCGTGCAAACTGCTATTGCCATTTCGGCGCCCGTTTCGCTTCAGCATCCCCAGGCCAGCACGGTGGCGTGCCTGCGCCGTTTCGGGCCGCTCTCCCGCACTGATATCGCTGATCAGACCGGATACTCGCGCTCCACCATCACGGCGGTGGTGCAGGAGCTGACGGCTGCCGGCATCCTGGAGGAGATCGGGGACGGCGAGTCCAGCGGCGGCCGCCGCCCGCGCGTGGTCAGCTTTCGCCCGGGCTTCGGCTATGCGCTGGCCGTCGACCTGGGCGCGACCAGCCTCGACATGGCGCTGGCCAGCTTCAATGGTGATGAGCTGGTCCGCATCGGCATGCCGGTGGATGTGCGCGAAGGCCCTGTGGTCGTGCTGAGCCAGATCCAGCAGCACGCGCTGGCGCTGCTGGAATCCTGCGCGATCGCCCCGGAGCGTGTGCTGGCGTTCGGCATCGGCGTGCCCGGCCCGGTGGAATTCGCCAGCGGCATGCTCAACTCCCCGCCGATCATGCCGGGGTGGGATGGCTACCCGATCCGCACCTTCCTGCGCGCGCGCTTCCCGAACGCCGTGGTGATCGTCGACAACGATGTCAACCTGATGGCGCTGGGCGAGCTCGTCGCAGGCGCCGGGCGCGCGCACGAGAACTTCCTCTTTGTCAAAATCGGCACCGGCATCGGCTGCGGTGTGGTCTGCCGGGGTGAGATCTACCACGGGGCGACGGGCAGTGCGGGCGATATCGGCCACATCTGCGCGGACAAGCATGGGCCGATGTGCCACTGCGGCAACGTCGGCTGTCTGGAGGCGATCGCTGCCGGCCCGCCGATGGCCGCGCGCGCTGCGGAAGCCGCGCACGCTGGCCGCAGCCCGATCCTGAAGAAGTATCTCGACGCTGGCCCCGGTTACCTGACGGCGATTGACGTCGGGCGGGCGGCGGCGGAAGGCGACAAGATCGCCAACGAGATCATCCGCGACTGCGGCCGCATCATCGGCGAAGTGCTGGCCGGCCTGGTCAACTTCTACAATCCAAGCCTGATCCTGATCGGCGGCGGGGTGAGCAACATCGGCCCTATGCTGCTATCTTCCATCCGCAGCGGCATCCTTTCCCGTTCACTGCCGCTGTCCACCCGGCATCTGCGCATCGACACCTCGCCGATGAGGGGTGAAGCCGGGTTGGTGGGCGCCAGAACGCTGGCGCTCAGCCATGTCTTTGCAGACGCAGGCTGAACGGGCCGGTCATGAGGATTTCCCTGGCACAGGACGGGCCCCGTCCGTGGCCGGGCTGCAGTGAAGGAGGAAGATGCTATCGAGAGGAACGTGCACGAGCTTGCATTCACTCCATGCGAAGAGTACTGCTGAAAGAGGAGCAAAGAAGAATCATGAAGAAAGCACTACTGTTGTCGGGCGTCCTGGCGCTTTCCCTGGGCATCGGCGCGGTGTCGGCGCAGGATGGTATCACCGAACTCAACATCTGGTGGGCGGAGTGGGATCCGGCCAATTACCTGCAGCAGATCGGCAACGAGTACGAAGCCGCCACCGGCATCAAGGTCAACGTCGTGCAGACGCCGTGGGGCAGCTACTATGACCGTGTCGCCGCCGAGTGGGCCGCGCAGGGTGACGCTTTCGACATGGTCGTGGGCGACAGCCAGTGGCTGGGCCAGGCGGTCACCGAGGGCCACTACCTCGACCTGACCGACTTCATGGTGGGCGAAGGCATCGCAGACACCGTGACACCGGCCACGCTGCAGTACTACGGCGAATATCCTTCGGGCAGCGGTAACTACTACTCGTATCCGACGGAAGGTGATGCCAACGGCTGGGCGTACCGCAAGGACCTGTTCGAGGATGCCGACAACCAGGCCGCCTTCGAGGCCGCCTATGGCTACGCGCTGGCCGTGCCGGAGACGTGGGACCAGCTGCGCGATATCGCCGAGTTCTTCACCCGCCCGGATGACGGCCTGTACGGCGTCGGCGTGTACACGCAGATCGACTACGACGCCATCACCATGGGCTTCGAGAACGCGTTCTTCAGCTACGGCGCCAACTGGTGGGACGGCGAAGACTACAACGTGCTGGGCGTGGTCAACAGCCCCGAGGCCGTCGCTGCGCTGGAGCTGTACAAGGAACTGTACGGTTTCGCGCCTCCGGGCACCAACAATGCCTTCTTCGCTGAGATGAACGACCTGTTCATCAACGGCCAGGCGGCGATGATCATGAACTACTTCGCCTTCTTCCCCGCGCTCAACAACCCCGAGATCAACCCCTACCAGGCCAGCACCGGCTACTTCTCGATGCCGGCGGGCCCCGGTGGCGAGCGGTATGCGGCGCTGGGTGGCCAAGGCACGAGCGTCAACGCCTACATCAGCCCGGAGCGCCAGGAAGCTTCCAAGGACTTCCTGCGCTGGTTCGCCAGTGAAGAGGTTCAGGCGCGCTGGGGCGAGCTGGGCGGCTACACCTGCAACATCAACGTGCTGCAGAGCGAGGAATTCCTCGCGGTGGCGCCTTTCAATGCCGCCTTCGCCGAGACGATGACCTTCGTCAAGGACTTCTTCAACATTCCTGAGTTCGGCCAGCTGCTCGAAATCTCCCAGCGCTACCTGCACGCCTACATCGTGGGCGGCGAGGGCACGGCGCAGGAAGCGCTCGACAACATGGCAGCCGACATGGACGAAGTGCTCGCTGAGGCCGGATACGGCGTGTAAGCGGTTGTGCCGGGCAGGGGGCGCGCACGTCGTGCCCTCTGCCCGCATGTGCACGGCCGGGGTGTGCAAGCTGACCCCGGCCGCTGCCACCGGGGCCGCCAGCTTCGATTGAACGGGGGGGATTTCGCGTGTCTCAAGCCATTTCCGAGCGGCTGCCAGCGCAGCGCCAGCCTTCAGGGCGGCGCATCAGCGACCGGCAGATCATGCTGGCATTCATCCTGCCCACCATGATCCTGCTCATCTGCATGAACCTGTTTCCGCTGATCTACAGTTTGTTCCTCAGCTTCACCGAGTACTCGGTGATCTCCAACACGCCGCCGGTGTGGGTGGGGCTGGACAACTACGTCCGCATCCTCAACGACCGCGATTTCTGGCACAACTTCGCCACCACGGGCACATTCGCCCTGCTTTCTGTCACGCTCGAAACCGCCGTCGGTTTCGGCCTGGCGCTGCTGCTGCGCAGCAAGTTCCGCGGCAGCGGCATCATCACCACGCTCATCCTCGTCCCGATGATGCTGTCCCCGATCGTCGTGGCGACGTTCTGGAAACTGATCTTCAACCCGTCTTACGGCATCTTCAACTACCTGATCGGCTTCACCGATTATCGCGTCGCGCCGGAATGGCTGGGCGAAAGCGGCCTGGCGATGTGGGCGATCGTGATCGTCGACACCTGGATGTGGAGCCCGTTCGTCATGCTGCTGTGCCTGGCCGGCCTGAGCGCCATCCCGGATTATCTGTACGAGGCCGCCAGCATCGACCGCGCCAGCTCGTGGTTCCAGTTCCGCCGCATCACCCTGCCGCAGGTCATGCCGATGCTGCTGATCGCGGTGCTGTTCAGAACGATCGAGGCCTTCAAGCAGTTCGACCTGGTGATGGGCCTGACGGGCGGCGGGCCGGGCAATGCCACCGAGACTGTCTCGGTGCAGCTCTACCAGCTCGCCTTCCAGGGGCAGTTCAACACCGGCATGTCGAGCGCGCTGGCCTATATTGTGCTCATCGTCATCATCGCCATCAGCAATCTGCTCATCCGCGCGCTCAACCGCGTCCGGGAGGGATAACATGGCCGCAGCCAGCAACGCGCCCCGCACCCCGGTCGTCATTTCCACCCGCGTCGACAAGGTCGGCACGCGCCCGCGCGTGATCGGCGCCGTTCGCGCGCTGGTGGCGATCGTCATCGCCGTCATCATGCTCATCCCCGTGCTGTGGATGGCGATGACCGCCTTCAAGAGCCGGCCAGAGGCTGTGGCTGTGCCGCCGATCGTATTCTTCAATCCCACGCTGGAAGGGTTCGCCAGCCTGCTGACGGTGCGCCGCCAGGCCACGCCGGAGGAGATCGACCAGGCGCGCCAGCGCACCGACCTGAACTGGATGGAGCAGATCGCGCTCAACCGCGGCCAGATCGTGCTCGGCCAGAGCGCCTTCACCCGCCAGCTCGGCAACTCGCTCATCATCACGGGCATCTCCACGCTGCTCTCAGTGACGATGGCGGTGCTTTCGGCCTATGCCTTCAGTCGTTTTCCGCTGGCCGGCAAGGATGACCTGATGTTCTTCATCCTCAGCCAGCGCATGCTGCCGGCGGTCGTCGTCACCATCCCCATCTTCCTGATGTATCGCTCGCTCGGGCTGCAGGATACGCACATTGGCATGATCCTGCTCTACACCGCCTTCAACCTGTCGTTCGCGGTGTGGCTGCTGAAGGGCTTCATCGACGAGATCCCGCGCGAGTACGAGGAGGCGGCGCTGGTGGATGGCTACACCCGCCTGCAGGCCTTCCGCAAGATCGTGCTGCCACAGGCCGCCACGGGCATCGCCGCCACCACGGTGTTCTCGGCCATCTTCTCGTGGAACGAGTATGCCTTCGCGCTTATGCTCACCTCCGAGACGGCGCGCACCGCCCCGCCGAGCATTCCGCTGGTGCTGGGCGTCGGCGGCATCGAGTGGGCGGCCATCGCCGCCGGATCGCTGGCGTTCCTCATCCCGGCCATTATCCTGACGTTCGCCCTGCGCAAGCATCTGGTGCGCGGCGTGACCTTCGGCGCGATCCGCAAAGGCTGACCCTGATGGCAACCATCACTCTGCAGAACGTCGAGAAGAAATTCGGCGAGTCGTATGCGGTCAAGCCGCTCAACATGACCATCAACAGCGGCGAGTTCGTCGTGCTGCTCGGCCCGTCGGGCTGCGGCAAGACCACCACGCTGCGCATGATCAGCGGGCTGGAGGCGGTCTCCGGCGGCAGCATCCTGTTCGACCAGCGCGATGTCACCTGGCTGCATCCCAGCGAGCGCGACATCGCCTTCGTCTTTCAGTTCTTCGCGCTCTACTCGCACATGACCGCGCGCCAGAACATCGCCTTTCCGCTGCAGGCCGCCGGCACGGGCAAGGCCGAGATCCAGCAGCGCGTGCAGAACGTGGCAGACATGCTGCGCATCCATCACCTGCTGGACTCGCGGCCAGGCAGCTTGTCGGGCGGCGATCAGCAGCGCGTGGCGCTGGCGCGGGCGCTGGTGCGCCAGCCCGCCGCCTTCCTGATGGACGAGCCGCTGGGCGCGCTGGATGCCGAGTTTCGCGAAAGCATGCGCGCCGAGATCAAGCGCCTGCACATCCAGCAGAACGCCACCACTGTCTACGTCACGCACGATCAGATCGAGGCGATGGCGATGGGCGACCGGATCGTCATCATGTCGCGGGCGGAGGTGCAGCAGGCCGGCACGCCCGCCGAGGTGTATCACGATCCCGCCAACCTGTTCGTCGCCCGCTTCATCGGCAGCCCTGGCATGAACCTGGTGCCCGGGGCGTATTCCAGCGGGGGCGTGCTGCTGCCCGGCGGGCTGCGCTATCGCGTGCCGGATGCCTGGCGCGGCGCGCTGGAACAGCATCTGCCTCAGAGCGGCAAGGTGATCATCGGCTTCCGTCCGGAAGCGGTGACGCTCAGCCCGCAGGCCGAGCTGGCCGCGCGCGTCTACGCCGACGACCTGCACGGCGGTTACAGCATGCTGCACCTGGAGCTGAGCGACGGCACGATCGTGCATGGCCGCGTGGGCCGCGAGGCCAGCTTCCCGATCGGCACGCCAGTCCAGTTCGATATTTCGCCGTCGATGGTGCGCTTCTTCAACCCTGAAACCGAAGCTGCCATCCGCCTCGGCGGCAGCGGGAGTGCCTCATGAGCGATATTCGCCTCGAAGCGATCAGCAAGTACTTTGGCGAGGTCGCCGCCCTGGAGAACGTCTCGCTGGATGTGCGGGATGGCGAATTCTACGTGCTGCTCGGCCCGACGGGCGCGGGCAAGACCACCACGCTGCGCGTCGTCGCCGGGCTGGAGAAGCAGACGGCCGGGCGGGTGATCTTCGACGGGGTGGCGGTGGATGATGTGCCGCCGGCGGACCGCGATGTCGCCTTCGTCTTTCAGCAGTACTCGCTCTACCCGAACATGACGGTGTACGACAACCTTGCCTTTCCGCTGCGCTCGCCGCTGCGGCGCACGCCTGAAGACGAGATCCGCCGGCGCATCGGCGCTGCCGCCGAGACGCTGCGCATCAGCCACCTGCTCGAGCGCAAGACGGCGCGCCTGTCTGGCGGCGAGATGCAGCGTGTCTCGATCGGTCGTGCCATCGTGCGCAGCCCGCGCGTCTTCCTGATGGATGAACCGCTCTCCAACCTCGACGCCAAGCTGCGCGAGTCGCTGCGCGTCGAGCTCAAGCATATCCAGAAGGTGCAGAACAGCACGACGATCTTCGTCACGCACGATCAGATCGAGGCGCTGACGATGGCGGACCGCATCGCGGTGCTCGATCACGGGCGCATCCTGCAGATCGGCACGCCCAAGGACATCTACGATCGCCCCGCCACCACGTTCGTCGCGCAGCTCGTCGGCACGCCGCGCATCAATCTGCTGCCGACCGAGCGCCACGCCGAGGGTCTGGTCGTGACGGGGAGCGCCATCCATCTGCCAGCGCCGGCGGCGGGCGTGCCCGATCATCTGCTGCTGGGCGTACGTCCGGAGGATGTGCGCATGCACGCCGAGGGCGCGCACGAGGGCAGCGTGGTGCTGATCGAGCCGCTGGGCGTGGAGACCATCGTGCACATTCGCAGCGGCGAGCGCACCCTGCTGAGTGTGATCGCCGGCACATCCAGCGCCGCCATCGGGCAGACGGTTCGCTTCAATCTGGCGGCGGAGCGCGTGCATCTCTTCAACATGGAAGGCCAGCGCATCGGCGCGTGAGCCGGCACACAGCATCGACCGCGCGAAGGGGATCTTCGCGGCACATCGAAAGGAGACCATGATGCGCTTTGGAGTGAACGGCTGGGTGTGGGTGTCTCCCCTCACCACTGCCAGCCTGAAGGAACTCGCACCCCGCGTGCGGGCGATGGGCTTTGACTGGTTCGAGATCCCGCTGGAGACCATCGGCGACCTCGACTATGCGGAAGGCGCGCGCATCCTGCGCGACAACGGGCTGGGCGTGAGCGTGTGCGCGGCGATGGGGCCGGATCGCGACCTCATCCACCCGGATGCCGCCATCCGCGCCAACGGCGCCGCCTACATCCGCCAGTGCGTGGACGCCATCCACACGCTGGGCGGGAGCAGCATCGTCGGGCCGATCTACTCCTCGGTCGGGCGCGTGTGGCAGCAGAGCGCAGCAGAACGCGCTCACGACGTTGATCTGCTGGTCGGGCAGCTGAAGGCGCTGGCGGGCTATGCGGGCGATCATGGCGCGGTGCTGTGCATCGAGCCGCTCAACCGCTTCGAGACCAGCTTCCTCAACCTGGCCTCGCAGGCGATCGAGGTGATCGACCGCGTGGATCACCCGGCGTGCAGGATCATGCTGGACAGCTTCCACATGAACATCGAGGAGAAGTCGCTGGGCCGCGCCATCCGCGAGACGGGCAGCCGGCTGGCGCACTTCCACGCGTGCGAGAACGACCGTGGCGCGCCGGGCAGCGGCAACGTCACCTGGAACGAGGTGGCCGCCGCGCTGAAGGAGATCGGCTACGACGGGCCGGTGGTGATCGAGTCGTTCACCGACAAGGTCAAGAGCATCGCGCGCGCGGCGGCGATCTGGCGCGCATTCGAGCCCTCACAGGATGCGCTGGCTGAGAACGGCCTGCACTTCCTGCGCAGGCTGCTGGCGTAAGGGAGCCGACAGTGATCGCAAAACGCAGTCCGTCGCTTCGGGCGATCCGCGCGCTGGCGCCGGTGATCGTCATCGGCATTGTGCTGGCCGTGCTCGCGCCGTCGATCGTCGCCTCGCTGGATGAGGAGACTCAGTCGCTGGTGCTGGTGCAGGCGATCCCGTTCTTCTGCGCCTTCGTCGCGATCCTGCTCAGCTACATCCTGGTGATCGTGCTGCTGATGATCCGCTTCGGCGGACATGTGCCGCACCGCGTGTACGCGCCGGTCGACCGGGTGATCACCATCGGCATCCTGGCCGGCATCTTCTTCCTCTTCCAGCCGTTCTGGTACGTCGCCTATCGCTACGGGTTTCTGGTGCTGCTGGCGGCGACGCTGCTGTTCATCGTGTGGAGCCACGTCATCCCGCGCGGGCCAAAGGCCGACCGCCACCTGCCGCCCATCTCGCGCCAGGCGACGGTGATCGGGCTGGCGGCGGCGGCAGTGGTATTCGTGGTGCTGCTGATCGGCGCGGCGCAGTTCAACCAGCCGACGGAGCCTTACGGCATCCGCCAGCGGCTGTGGAACAGCTATGACGAGGCGCAGCGCACCACCATCGCCGAGCAGGCGCAGCAGGAGTACAACCAGCAGATCGTGCCCTTCCTGTTCATCCTCAATCTGGGGCCGGCGGCGCTGGTGTTCTTCAGCCTCCGCGGCGTGATCGATGGCTGGCAGACGCGCAAGATCAGCGCGCCCAAACGCGAACGCTCGCTGATCGAGGGTGCGCCCGCCGGAGCAGGCTAGGTCCTGACAGCACAATCGTCCATTCATGAACTGGTTTATCAAGGAGCAGGCGAGATCATGGCAAGACCCGTGACATTATTCACCGGACAGTGGGCAGATCTGACGCTGGACACGCTGGCGGGCAAGGCCAAAGCGATGGGCTACGACGGCCTGGAGCTGGCCTGCTGGGGCGATCATTTCGAGGTCGACAAGGCGCTTTCAAATGACGCGTATGTGCGTTCGCGCTGGGACATTCTGGAGAAGCACGGGCTGAAGTGCTTCGCCATCAGCACGCATCTCGTCGGCCAGTGCGTGGCCGATGCGCTGATCGACGAGCGCCACAAGAGCATCCTGTCGCCGCGCCTGTGGGGCGATGGCGATCCGGAGGGGGTGCGCCAGCGCTGCGCGCAGGAAGTCGCCAGCACCGCCGCCGCGGCGAAGCAGTTCGGCGTGAAGGTGGTCAACGGCTTCACCGGCAGCCCGGTGTGGCATCTGCTGTACTTCTTCCCGCCCACCACCGATTCGATGATCGACAAGGGGTATGCGGAGTTCGCGGACCGTTGGAAGCCGATCCTCGATGCCTTCCAGAAGGAAGGCGTGCGTTTTGCGCTGGAGGCACACCCCGCCGAAATCGCCTATGACATCTACACCGCCGAGCGCACGCTCAAGGCGCTCGATCATCACCCGGCGTTCGGCTTCAACTTCGATCCGAGCCACTTCATCCATCAGCAGTTCGACCCGGTCGAGTTCATCAACGCTTTCCCGGAGCGCATCTTCCACGTGCATGTGAAGGACTCGAAGGTGACGCTCAACGGGCGTTCGAGCATCCTCGGCTCGCACATCCAGTTCGGCGATCACCGGCGCGGCTGGAACTTCGTCTCGCCGGGGCATGGCGATCTGAACCTGGACGCGATGATCCGCGCGCTCAACCGCGCCGGCTACGGCGGCCCGCTGTCGGTGGAGTGGGAAGACAGCGGCATGGACCGCGAGTACGGCGCCGCGGAAGCGGTGCGCTGGGTGAAGGCGGGCGATTTCTCGCCGTCGAACGTGGCATTTGACGCGGCGTTTGCCAACGAATAGCAGGCTGGGCGCACAGCGCGCAGAAAGGACAGCAGCATGAGCGAAGAAGTCGGCTTCACGAGTATGGCGGGGGCCCGCGCCGAGGGCGAAGCCCCGCGAATCGGTGTGGGCATGCTGGGCTATGCCTTCATGGGCAAGGCGCACACCAACGCGCTCAAGAAGCTGCCCTACATGATGTATCCGCCGGCGGCAGTGCCGGTGCTGGCCGCGATCGCCGGGCGCAACGAGGCGGCGGTGACCGAGGCCGCCCGGCGCTATGGCTACGCAAAAGCCTACACCGACTACCGCGATATGATCGCGGACCCGGCGGTGCAGGTGTTCGACAACGGCGGCCCCAACGATGCCCATGCCGAGCCCACGATCCTGGCGGCGCAGGCGGGCAAGCACGTCTTCTGCGAGAAGCCGCTGGCGCGCACGGCGGAGGAGGCGGCGCGCATGGTGGAGGCGGTGCAGAAGGCGGGCGTGAAGCACATGGTGGCCTTCAACTACCGCTTCGTGCCGGCCATCGTGCAGGCGCGCAGGCTGATCGAAAGCGGCGCGCTGGGCCGCATCTTCCACTACCGGGCAGTCTACCTGCAGGAGTGGATCATCGACCCGAACTTCCCCAAGATCTGGCGGCTGGACAAGACCGTGGCCGGCAGCGGTGCGCTGGGGGACCTGGGCGCGCACGTCATCGACCTGGCGCGCTTCCTCGTCGGCGAGCCGACGCAGGTGATGGGCCTGACGCGGACGTTCATCGAGCAGCGCCCGCTCCCGGATGGCAGCGGCATGGGCAAGGTCGATGTGGATGACGCCTTCGTCTCGCTGCTGCAGTTCGAGAACGGCGCGATCGGGACGATCGAGGCGTCGCGCTTCTGCCAGGGCCGCAAGAACTACAACTGCATCGAGATCAACGGCGAGAAGGGCACGATCCAGTTCAATCTGGAGCGCATGAACGAGCTGAACGTGTTCTGGGCGGACGATGAGCCGAAGGAAACGCGCGGCTTCCACAACGTGCTGGTGACGGAGAGCTATCATCCGTACTGGGCGAACTGGTGGCCGCACGGCCACATCATCGGCTGGGAGCACACATTCGTGCACGAGTTCAGCCACTTCTTCGAGGCGATCCTCGGTCAGCACGGCGTCGCCCCGTATGGCGCAGATTTCGTCGACGGCTATCGCAACGCGGTGATCTGCGACGCGATCGTGGAGTCGTCGAACAGCCGCCGCGCGGTGGATATCCGCTACGCCTACTAGACCAGTCGCAGCGCACGCAGCCCTCGCGCACCCTTCCGCGCGGGGGCTGCTGTGTGTTGCGGGCTAGGCGGACTGCTGACGGCGCAGCATGCGCATCAGGAACAGCGCGACCACGCCGGCTTCCACCACAAGCGAGAGCACGCCCATCGGCTCAAACCACGCGTCGTCCACGCCCAGACCAGGCAGCCCGATCGTGCGGCTGACCACGTACATCACCAGTGCGCCGCCCGAGACCAGCAGCCCCAGCCACCAGCCCCACGACTGATTGCGCAGCATGCCATAGGCCGCTGCCAGCGCGCCCAGGCCGTTGAGGACGAACAGGATGCCCTTGTAGGCGGCTTCAGTGTAGTTATCCGGCGCATCCACAAGGTGAATCAGCCCAACCACGATCACCGCCACCACAGCCATGCCGGTGATGAGCAGTTGAGAATGCGAAGCGGTCCCCACAGCGGGAGCAGACGGCGCAGTACGTACAGCCATGATGAATCTCTCCAGACTCCATTGACGAACCAGGTTCGCGACAAGTCGTCTTGCTGTGGAAGGGTGTGCGCAGCGAGGCAGGCTTTCGTGATGTGTTCAGTATAGGCCAGCCACGGCGGTGATCCAGCGATTTCAGGCAAATATAAGGTTGATTTAAGGTTGCGCGTCGCTGCCCGGTTCGCTGGCGAATGCGCTCACGGTTTCCTCAGCGTGGCGCCCATTGACTCCGCTGGTGAGACGGGCTTTAATTTCAAATGCAATAACGCGATTTCTGCAGGAGTATCCCGGTTTCCGGCTGGCTATGACAGACGCGCTGACCGTCCTTGTGGTCGAGGATGACCCGCACGCGCTCGTGGTGATCTCGGCACTGCTCACCCGGCTTGGCATGCGCTTCAAGCGCAACACCACCGGCGAAGGCGTGCTGTCGCAGATCGACGCGATGCAGCCGCATCCGGACGTCGTGCTGCTGGACTGGAACATGTCGGCAGGCGCGGCGCTGGCCCGGCAGATCGCCGGCGCGCCCGGCTGCGCCAGCACGGCGGTGGTGGCGATGGTCGAGGACGACGCGCAGCGCGCGCAGGTCCGCAGCGCCGGGCTGCCGTGCCTGATGCGCCCGCTGCCCCAGCGCGAGCTCGGCGCGGTGCTGCAGCATGCCGTCGAAAGCAAGCGCAACCCCGGCCCGCCGTCCGACTCCGCCGCCCCCTAGGCCCGTGCTGCAGCGTTCCGTCAGAAGCCGCCCTTGCCCTCGATGAAGGCCAGCGTCTCCTCCAGCCGCGGCATATCATTGGCGCAGCCCTGGCGCGTCACCACGATCGCGCCGGTGGCACAGCCCATCCGCGCCGACTTCTGCCAGCCCCACCCGTTCAGATAGCCGTACAGGAAGCCGCTGGCGAAGGCATCGCCCGCGCCCAGCGTGTTGAGCACGTCGATGCGGAAGGCCGGCGCCTCGAAGACCGCCCCGTCTGTGGTATACACGCGCGCGCCGTCCACGCCCAGCTTGTAGACCACCGCCTTACGCACGCCTTGCAGCAGCCGGGCGACGCCAGCTTCGCCGCTGTCGGCGCCGGTGGCCGCGCGGATTTCGTCCTCCGTGCCGATGCAGATATCGCACAGCGGCAGCGCCGTGCGGATGCTGATGCCGAACGCGCGCACATCGCTCCATGCGGTCGGGCGGTAGTCGATATCGAGCACCACCTCCGCGCCCGCCTGCCGCGCCATCTCGGCGGCGGCCAGCGTCGCTGCGCGGCTGGGATCGAGCGAGAGCCCGGTGCCGCTGATGAGCAGCAGGCGCGTGTCGGCCAGCGGGGCGGCCAGCGCGTCGTCGATGGTGAGCGCGATATCGGCGCAGTTGTCGCGGTAGAACGTGATCGGGAAGGTGTCGGGCGGCTGGATGCCCAGCAGCACGGCGCTGGTGCGGCGCCCAGGCTTGGTGGGGATGAAGCGCGTCTCCACGCCCTCGCGCTGCAGGAAGTGCACGATGAAGCGGCCGACCGGGTCATCGCCGACGCCGGTGAGCAGCGCGCTGCGCAGGCCGAGGCGGCGCGTGCCCACGCTGATGTTGGTGGGGCACCCGCCCACCAGCGCGGCGAAGCTGCCGATCTGCTCGAAGGGCGCGCCAATATCATTCGAGTACAGGTCGATGGAGCTGCGCCCCATGCACAGCACGTCATAGGTCGGCATGTTCGTTGGCCCTCAGCATGAACAGGACAAGGATCGCACGGCGGCGCGGGCTGGCGCAGCGCGGCGGGTGTATTGTCGCGCAGGCGGCCGGGCTGTCAAGCAGGCGGCTGCCGCCCGGCATAGACCGCGGCCTGCGCCAGCATCGTGCGCTGCGCCCGCCAGAGCCACGGCGTGCCCATCAGCCGGCGCATGCGCCCGGAGTCCAGGCTGCTCATGCGCAGCGCGTTGAGCGCGGCGGTCTGGTCGGGCATGGCGTCTGGCGGGGCGTCCGGGTCCTCGCGCAGGCCGGTCTGCAGCAGCAGCGACCGCCAGGCGGCGCGGGCCGCCTGCCAGGTGTGGTCGTGCGCGTGCGCTCTGCCTGCTTCGATCAGCGCCTGCCGCCGCGCTGGCAGCACATCGAGCGCGGCGCTGGCCCAGGCCTGCGGGCTGTCGTCGGGCTGCACCATCAGCGCGGCCTCGCCCACCACCTCGGGGATGGCGGCGCGCGGCGCGCAGATCACCGGGCAGCCGGCGCGCATCGCCTCCAGCAGGGGCATGCCGCAGCCTTCGTAGCTGCTGGGGAAGAGCAGCGCCTCCGCCCGGCGATAGAGCGCGTGCAGGCGCGCATCGCTGACGTAGCCGCAGTGCTGCAGCGCGTGGTCGGGCAGGCCGAGCGCCTGCGCCTGCGCCTGCAGCGCCTCCAGCCCGTCGGGGTGCCCGGTCAGCACCAGGCGCACATCGTGCCCGCGCTGCCGGGCGTGCGCCAACGCCCCCAGCAGCAGGCCGTGCCGCTTGTGCGGCCAGAGATTGGCCGGGTACAGCCAGAATCGGCCGGGGGGCACGCCGGTCTCGTCCACCCCGGCTGCGTCGACGTTGTCCGCGCCGGGCGGGATGACGCGCACGCGCGCGGCGGGCAGGCCGTGCGCCTGAAGCTGCGCCGAGGCGAACGCGGACAGCGTGACGATCGCATCTGCGCGACGCAGCCGGTCGACGATCAGGCGGCGGGCGTGCGCGTCCTGTGGGCTGAAATACTCCGGATGATCGAGCGCCAGCGTGTCGGGCAGGAAGGCGACATGCGCCCGCCCGGCGTGATGAAACGGATCGGCGCCGAACAGCGGGCTGATGATCATGTCTGGCGCGATGGCTTCGGTGAAGGTGCGCACCTGGCCTTCGAGCAGGCGGGAGCGCATGAGCATGGGCAGGATGACGGCGCGCGCGCCCAGCCAGGGGGTGAATTCCGCGGCATAGCCCGCCCGGGTGACGAACACCGGGCGCACCCCCGGCATCTCCAGCAGCAGGCGCGAGACATGCCAGGCGATGCGGCTGGCGCCGCCGTTGCGCTGGGGATCGAGCGCGGTCAGGTTGACGAGCACGGCAACAGGCATGGCAACCGGTCTGGGTTTGTCGGGTGATCGGGCAAGCGGAGCGGGAGTACGAGGCCCGATGCTGCATGTGCGCCAAGTATAGTGGAAGTTTTGGCGTCCGTCAGCCGTGATGTGCGCGGCGGGCGAGGGGACGTGTGCCGGCTGAGCGACAGCGGGTATAATCAGGCGCTTAGTACTACGCAGCAGGAGCGCCGGTCCATGCCCCGCGACATCCACATCAGGCCCACCGACAAGGCGATTGAGGCATTCTACCGGCGGCGCGGCGAGATCGCGCGGCAGGGCGCGACCAACGAGATGGGCGTGCGCGATGCCTTCAACGATCTGCTGCAGACGCTGGCGCGAGAGCCGAAGTGGACGATGGTCCCGGAGCAGTCGATCACCGGGGTGAAGGGCGTCATCCGCCCGGATGGCACGCTCTACGACGAATTCCGCATCCCGCGCGGCTACTGGGAGTCGAAGGACAGCGCCGACGACCTCGAAGCCGAGATCGCGCGCAAGATCGCCAGGGGCTATCCGCAGGGCAACATCATCTTCGAGAATGGCGCGCAGGCCGTGCTCTACCAGAACCGCCGGCGCACCGGCCAGTACGACCTGGGCAAGCCCGCCGACATCGCGCTGCTGTTCACCCAGTTCCTCAACCACGAGGACCCCGCCATCGAGGACTTCGAGCAGGCGGTGAGCCACTTCAAGGATGCGACGCCAGAGCTGGCGACCGGGCTGCGCGAGCGGATCCGCGAGGCACACCGCGACAACAAGGCCTTTCAGGCGGCCTTCGCGCTCTTCCACGAGCTGTGCCGGGGGGCGCTCGACCCCGGGCTGGCCGCCGACGCGGTGGACGACATGCTGGTGCAGCATCTGCTGACCGAACGGCTGATGCGCACCGTGTTCGGCAACACCGAGTTTCGCAGCAACAATGTGATCGCGGCGGAAGTCGAAAAGGTGATCCGCGCGCTGACGGCCGGCCACTTCAACCGCGACGACTATCTCGGCAAGCTGACCGGCTTCTACAGCGCGATCGAGGCCGCCGCCGCCACCATCAGCGACTTTCACCAGAAGCAGGGCTTCATCAGCACGGTCTACGAGCGCTTCTTCCAGGGCTACTCGACCAAAGTGGCCGATACGCACGGCATCGTGTACACGCCGCAGCCGATCGTGGCGTGGATGGTGGCGGCGGTGGATGCGGCGCTGCAGCGCGAGTTCGGCTATGGGCTGGATGCGCCGGGCGTGGTGACGGTGGATCCGTGCACGGGGACGGGCAGCTTCGTCGTGCACCTGCTGCGGCACATCGCGCAGCGCAACCCCGGCGCGCTGAAGGAGGTGTACCACAACCGGCTGTTCGCCAACGAAGTGCTGCTGATGCCGTACTACGTGGCCAGCCTGAACATCGAGCACACGTACTACGAGCTGACGGGGCGCTACGAGCCGTTCGACGGCATGGTGCTGGCGGACACGCTGGAACTGGCGGAGCGGGCCGGCGGGCAGATGACGATGCTGAGCGAGGAGAACGCGTGGCGTGTGGATGCCGAGCGGCGCGCGCCGGTGACCGTCATCATCGGCAATCCGCCCTACAACGTCGGGCAGGCCAGCGAGAACGACAACAACAAGAACCGCAAGTACAACATCATCGACAAGGCGGTGAAGGACAGTTACGCCCGCGACTCGGCGGCCAGCAACAAGAACGCGCTGTCGGACCCGTACGTCAAGTTCTTCCGCTGGGCGACCGACCGGCTGGGCGTCCGCGATGGCATCGTGTGCTATGTGAGCAACAACAGCTTCGTCGATCAGATCGCGTTTGACGGCATGCGCAAGCACCTGATGCAGGACTTCGACCGCATCTACCATCTCGATCTGCACGGTAACGTGCGCCAGAACCCGAAGCTGAGCGGGACGACGCACAACGTGTTCGGCATCCAGGTGGGCGTGGGCATCACGATTGCCATCCGCAGCCGCGAGCGCGGCGAACGGCGGCTGCTGTACTACCGCGTGCCGGAGGACTGGCGAAAGGAGGAGAAGCTGGCGCTGCTGACGGAAAGCGCGCATGCGCCGCTGGACGCCATCCCGTGGCAAGCACTGACGCCGGATGCGAAGCACACCTGGCGCGTGCCGGAGAATGCCGACGAGTACGCCAGCTACCTGCCGATCGGCAGCAAAGATGCGAAGCAGAAACGCAACGGGGCGGAGGAGACGGTATTCGAGAAGTATTCTCGCGGACTAGAGACGACGCGAGATGATGTTGTCTATGATTTTGACCGAAACGCACTGACTGAACGCGTGCAGCAATTCATAGAGGACTACAACGCAGAAGTGGATCGTTACCGGCGCGCGGGGCGGCCCAAAGATGTGGATGCCTTCGTGCGCACGGATCGGATCAAGTGGAGCAGCCGCCTCAAACAGACGCTGATATCAGGGACATGGGCGGAGTTCGCGGAATCCAAGGTGCGCGCATCCCTGTACCGCCCGTTTGCAGCAAAGCATGTATTCTTCGATCACATTCTGAACCAGCGACAGGGCCAATTCCCGCGCATCTTCCCCACGCCCGCCAGCGAGCAGGAGAACCGGGTGATTGTCATCAGCGACATCGGCTACCGCGCACCCGTCTTCAGTGCCCTGATGACACAGTCGCTGCCAGACCTGCATCTGTGTGCCGCCATCGACGCGCATCAATGCTTCCCCTTCTACGTGTATGACGAGGACGGCGGCAACCGGCGCGAGAACATCACCGATGCTGCGCTGGCGCGCTTCCGAGCGCATTATGGCGACGCGACAATCAGCAAGTGGGACATCTTCCACTACGTCTACGCGCTGCTGCACCACCCCGGCTACCGCCAGCGCTACGCCGGCAATCTGAAGCGCGAGCTGCCGCGGATACCGCTGGTGCCGGCTTCGGGCGTTGGTCCGTTCACCTCGACCTCTCCCCTCGGTCCCCTCTCCGTGCACGGCGAGGGGATGCAAAGCGCTTCATTTCCCCCCTCGCCGCGTGCGGAGAGGGGGTCAGGGGGAGAGGTCGGATTGGAGCGCGGGCCAGGGGGAGAGGTCGGATTGGAGCGGGGGCCAGGGGGAGAGGTTGCAGATGTCGAGGTCGCTCTTTGGGTGACGAAACCAGAACTGTGGCGAAAGCTCAAGCCGTTGGCTCGGCAAATGCGCCACAAACCCACGCCTGCCGAGGCCGCATTGTGGAACGTGGTGCGTCGTCACGGGATACAGGGGCTGAAATTCCGCCGTCAGCATCCCATCGAGCGTTTCATCGTGGACTTCTACTGCCCGGCACTCCGGCTTGTGGTGGAGGTCGATGGCGATATTCACCAGTACACCGCTGAAGAGGACGCGCTGCGCACGGAGATGCTGGAGGCACTCGGCATGCGGGTGCTGCGCTTTACCAATGAGGACGTGCTTCACCACCCCGACGATGTCCTTGCCACCCTCACCGCCGCCGCCACATTCCCCTCGCCGCGTGCGGAGAGGGGGCCAGGGGGAGAGGTCGGATTTGAGCGGGGGCCAGGGGGAGAGGTCGCGAGTGATGTCTTCCACGCCTTCGCCCGGGCCGGGCAGGCGCTGGCCGACCTGCACGTGAACTACGAGACCGCCGAGCCTTACCCGCTGGGCATGCAGTGGCAAGGCACCACCGCGAGCTGGCGCGTGGAGAAGATGCGCCTCTCCCCCGACCGGACGGCGCTGGTGGTCAACCGTGCGCTGACGCTGACCGGCATCCCGCCGCAGACGTTCGACTACCGGCTGGGCAGTCGTTCGGCGCTGGAGTGGGTGATCGACCAGTATCAGGTGAAGACTGACAACGCGAGCGGCATCACCAGCGACCCGAACCGCTACAGCGACGACGAGCAGTACATCGTCAACCTGGTCAGGCGGGTGGTGGCCGTGAGCGTGCAGACCGCCGGCATCGTCAGCGGGCTGGCGGCGCTGCCCTTCGGCGCGGAAGAGGCCTCCGGCTAGCGCAGCGTCACCGTGCTGCCGGCGGGCGTTCAGCGCCAGCGCTGGCGTGGCAAGCGTGGAGAGTGCGCGGGAGGCGTGCACGGCTCTACCCGAATGCAGCAGAACGATCAGATCACTGTCTTGGGCGCGCGGTCAGGCGCGGAATTGCAGAGGACGTGCATCGTGCAGAACTTGATTTCCATGTCGTGCCTGAACTGCGGGGGAAGGCTTCAGATCGGGCTGGAGGTTCAGCAGTTCGTTTGTGCGTTTTGTGGCGCGGAGTGGCGGGTGGCGCGTGGTGAAGGGACGGTCGCGCTGCAGCCCCTCGCGGAGCAGCTGGCATCGATCAATACGCACGCTTCCGGCATTCGGCAAAGCTCGGACCGTATTGCCGCTGAGCTTGCCATCCCCCGGCTGGAAAAGGAAATCGCCGAACTGGAAGGGCAGCTTTCCCGCCAGTCCCGACGCGATCGTGAGCTATCTGTGCCGCTTCCTCTTCCCAATCTGAATGAACGGCTTGCGCTGATTCTGAAGGTCCTGGGGCGCATCGTCCTTGCTGGCGCAGGGATCTGGGCGCTTCTGAACATGATCGTGATTCTGAGTCCTGCGACACCGCGCTCCTACTTGGCGATCTATGTCTGCTGGACGGTCTTCCCCTTTCTGGTTGGTGGCGCTCTGGCCTATTCCAGCCGGAGACGCTATCAGGCGATACACACCGCCAATGCGGAGGTTATGCGGATGCATGCGGACCACGAAGCTCAGCGCCAGCAAAACGATGCCCGTGGACAGGAAATCCGGGCGGCCATGAGTGCAAAGCGCGCTGAACTCGCGCGCCACAAGGCGTTTCTCGCTTCATAGCGCGAACACGGCGAGCGCCGATGACCGCCGGCATCGTCAGCGGGCTGGCGGCGCTGCCCTTCGGCGCGGAAGAGGCCTCCGGCTAGCGCAGCGTCACCGTGCTGCCGGTGGCCGTCTTCTCGATCTGCAGGTGCACCGGGAACGAGTCGCGCAGGTCATCCATGTGCGTGATCACCAGGATCAGGTCGAAGCGATCCTGAATGCGCGTGATCGCGTCCACCAGCTTGCCGCGCCCTACCTCGTCCTGTGTGCCGAAGCCCTCGTCGATGAACAGCGTGCGCAGATGCGCGCCAGAGCGCCGCGCCAGCAGCTGCGACAGCGCCACGCGCAGCGCGAAGTTGATGCGGAAGGCCTCTCCGCCGCTGTACAGTTCGTAGCCGCGCGTGCCCAGCTCGTCGCTGATGGCGATCTCCAGCGTCTCGGCGGCGCCGCCGGTCACGCGCTCTTTCGTGGTCTTCAGCCCAAGCGACATGCGCCCGTCGGTCATCGCGCTCAGCAGCGCGTTGGCAGCGTCCTCCAGCTCCGGGATGGCCTGCTCGATGATCATGGCGGGCACGCCGTTGCGCCCGAAGGCCGTGCGAAGCTGCTCAAGCTGGCCGCTGCGCTCCTTCAGCGCATCCCGCTCGGCGCGCACCTCTTCGCTCTTGCGGCGCTGTTCATCCAGCACCCGGACGGCCTGTTCGGCGCTGACCTTCCGCTCGCGCGCGCTGATTTCGGCCTGGCGCATTTTGCGCTGCGCCTCCCGCCGCTGATTGTAGGTCAACATCTGGCCCTGCAGCGCCTGCGCCTCAGTCTGCAGCGCTTCCTGCGTGTGCTGGCAGCGCACCAGCGCCTCGCTCAGCTCGTTCTGGCGGGCGAGCGCATCGGTCAGCGCCTGCTGCCGCATGGGCAGCATATCGCGGGCGGAGGAGAGCTTGCGATAGTCCTCGTCGTAGGCCTCGTACTGCTGCACGGACTGGCGCAGCGCGTCGTGGCGGGCGCGGTCATAGCCCAGCACCTCGCGTTCGGCGGTGATGGCCGCCAGCGCCGCACGCTGCGCCGCGCCGAAGCTGCCGCTGTCCAGCCGCTGCTGCTGGTCGTCGCGCTTCATCACCAGCGCCGCGCGCTCGGCCTGCGCCTGCCCGGCCTTGTGCACCGCCGCCTGCATCTGCGCGGCCTTGTCACGCAGGCCCTTGCCCTGGGTCAGCGCCTTGTCCAGCGTGCCGATCTGCTGCCGGATGAACCCGGCCTGCTGCTCCAGCTCGGCGATGCTCGCTTTGTTGGCCTCGTACTCCGCCTTCATCCCGCGGCCTTCTGCTTCCAGCTCGTCCGTCACCTGCGTGCGGTGCGCCTCGGTCAGCGGCTGGCCGCACAGCGGGCACTCGCCCTGCAGCTCCTGCAGGCGGTTGATGCGGTCGCGCAGCTTCTGGCTGTTCGGAACGATGGCCGTGTTGCGCCCCTTCAGTTCGCTGTGCTCCTGAGTCAGCGCGGCCAGCGCCTGTTCGCGCTCGGCCTTCTCGTCCGCTTTGACGTCGAGCGCGCGCACCTGATCGGCCAGCGCCTCGTATGCCTGCGGATCGCCCGCCGCGATCTCGCGATCGTACTGATCGATGCGTGTGTTCCACTGCGCGATCTGCTTGTCGATCGCGGCCCGCTCGGCCTCCAGCGTCTTCTCGATCTCGCGCTGCCGCTGCTCCAGCGTCATGAGCTGCGACTGCTTCTGGCTGAAGTCGTCGTTCTGCGTCCGGGCATCCTGCAGGCTGCGGTAGCCCTCGGTGATCTCGCCCTCGCGGGCCAGCACCTGCTCCAGCTTCGCGATCTCCGCGCGCTCCCCGGCGATCTTCCCGTCCACGACCTGCAGGTCGCGTTCGCATTTCAGCCGGGCCGCGTCGGCCTCCCTGAGCGCCGCCTGGTTGCGGGTGATCTCCCCGGGGATGTGCTGCAGCTCTGCGAGGGCCGCCTCGGCCTGCGCGAGGGCTACCTCGGCCTGCGCGTGCGCCGCTTCGGCCTGCTGCAGCTCGGCGCGCAGCACCGGCTCGCGCTGCAGCTCCTGCTCGATCTGTTGCAGGCGGCCGTTCAGGGTGTTCGTCTCGTCTTCCAGCGACTTCAGCGCCTCCTTCACGGCAAGCTCGTAACGCGTCCAGCGGGCAAGATCGAGGATCTCGCCGAGCACGCGCTTGCGCTCCGCCGGGCCGAGCGTGGTGAAGGCGTCGGCCTTGCCCTGCTGCAGGAAGGCCGAGTGCACGAAGGTGTCGTAGCTCATGCGCAGCAGGCGTTCGATCACCTTCTGCGTATCGGTCTTGCGGTTCCCGTTCATGGTCTGCCAGCCGCCATCGGGGTTGCGCACGTACAGATCGAGCGTTCCGGAGCCGGCGCCCTTGCGCGAACGGCGGCGCAGCACGCGGTAAGACTGGCCTTCCTGCTCAAAGTCGAGCTGCACCGTCATCTCGGTCTCATCGTGGTATACCAGCTCGTCGTCGCGGGCGCGCGCCTTGCCCCACAGCGCCCAGGTGATCGCGTCGAGCAGCGAGGATTTGCCAGCGCCGTTCGCGCCGGTCAGGCAGGCGAGGTGAATGCCGTCAAAGCGCACCGTTTGCGGTGTGCGGTAGGCCAGGAAGTTGCGCAGTTCCAGCGTAATCGGCAGCATGATGCGGGCGGTCTTTCCTTTGCATCGGCGTGCAGGGCGATCGGGCGTGCGTTATTCGGACGGGTCATCCGCGGCGGGCGTCATGAATGGCCCGGCCACGCTGAGCAGCACTTCGCGCTGTGCGGCGGAGATTCCGCGCGACTTCAGATAGCGGTCGAGCAGCTCCTGGTCGGTCAGGTCTTCCGAAGCTTCGCCCAGGCGGGTGCGCTGCATCTGTTCGACACGGCGCTGCACGCCGGCGACGAGATTGGCGCCTGCGCCGTACAGCGCATCGCGCAGCCGCTTCTCGTCGAAACGGGCTTCGCCTTCCGGGCTGAGCTCGGCGATCATGCGCACCACGGCATCGTCGAAACGTCTGCCGGCGATGTGCGCCAGCACCGCCTCGGTCGGCGCGTCGTGCTCGCGCAGGTCGAAGCGCAGCGTGACGAACGGGCGCGCGGCGAGGGGGACGAAGTGCCAGTCGGCGCTGCCGCGCGTGACCTCCAGCCAGACGAAGCCCTTGACGTCGCTTTCCTCGCCAAAGTCGATGCGCTCCAGGCTGCCGCTGTAGATCACCGGCGGGGTGGGGGCGGGCAGCTTCTGTGCGACATCCTGATGGCGGTGGATGTGGCCCATCGCGACATAGTCCCAGCGCGGATCCGCCACCACGCTCAGCGGCGCCTCGACATCGCGGCCCAGCATGATGCTGCGCTCGCTGCCCCACACCGCGCCGCTGATGGTGAAGTGGCCGACGAGGATGCGCGGCATGTCGTGCGCTTCCGCCTCATCCGCCAGGCCCTCCAGCGTCACGCCCAGCTGATGCGCCAGCATGCGGTCGATCTCCTCGATGGTGCGGCCATGCGTGCGCTCATCCGTCATCAGCCGCTGGCGCTGGGGATAGGGGGCCAGCCCCAGGCAGACCGGGCCGCGCCGCGTCTCGATGACGCGCGTCTCGAAGGTGCTGGCCAGCAGCACGTTGGGCACGCCCAGCGTGTCGTAGATTTCGATGCTGCTGGCCTTCTTCTCCATCTGCGGCAGATCGTGATTGCCCTCCAGCAGCACGACCGGGGCGATGGACGCCAGCTCGCGGATGCGGTGTGCGAATTCGCGCTGGTGCGTGGGCGAGGGCGTGCGCGTGCGAAAGGCATCGCCAGCGAAGATCACCAGGTCGGCCTCGTGCTCGCGCGCATAGGCGCACAGGTCGTCCATACGCCGCAGATAGTCGATCAGGCGGCTGTTGAGCCCGGTCGCGGGATCGGTGCGGCCGTAGTTCTCCATGCCGATATGCGAGTCGGCGAAATGCAGCACGCGCACAGGGTATGTCATGGGCGGCGGACCTCCGTAAGCGGAACAGGAGTTCTATTGGCCTAGTGTAGCAGAAACCGGCGCGCGCCGGGTAGCAGCACTTAGCGGTCGGGCGTAAGGGGGAGGTAGGCCGCGGGAAAGAATACGGACGGGCTGTTGCGCGGCTCCAGAACGAGCAGCAGTGCATCGGCGCTCTGCCTCCAGTCCGCCTGCAGGGGAATATCGACATCGAGCGGCGTGAGCAGGATATCTGGCGCGATCGGCATGGTCACCTCGCCATAACGGCGATATGTGCGGGAGTCGATCACGGCGGCGCGCAGCTCGCGCACGGGGTAGCCATCCTGATACGGATTGCCGACGAGCGCAGACACGCGCACCGCAGAGTCGCCGGCATGGAGCGACGCAGTGGCGCGCACGACGAACAACTGCCCGGTTCGCGCCATCCACAGCGGCGAGTCCGGCGGCAGGTCCGCGGTGGACGCATCGGCACGAAGCCGGGCCAGCAGCCCCGGCACAGGCGAGGCGGCCCAGCGATCCGGCCGCTGGGCCACGCGCGCGTAGATGTCGTCTGGCGATACTGACGCCTGCAGGATGCGCTCTGCGTCCTGCGGGTTGCCGAGCGCGAGCGCCGCCGCGGCCTGCAGAACGATATCCTGGGGGGTGCGGCGTGCAAGGGGAATCGATTGCAGTTCGCGCAGCGCCTCCTGCGTTCGCCCGCGACTGAGCAGCACCGAGATGCGCTGGCGCACCGCCTGTTCCTGACCGTCGCGGGCGAGGTGCGCCCACACGACCGGCTGAGCATCGTGGACAGCGAGCACTTCCGACAGCAGGGCGTCGTCCATCAGGAAGCTGAACGGCTCCGTCAGCAGGCGATCCGCGGCCTGCACCTGCAGCACCGGATCGGGCTGGCGCAGCGTGTCGGCCAGCATCGCGCGCGCGGCATCCAGCGCGCTGTCCTCGCGCAGGGTGGTGGCCAGCGCCAGCGTGGGCAGCCACAGTGCGGGCGCGCGCGCGTGCAGCGCCTGCCACAGCGCCGATGCGGCATCGTCCTGGCCGGCCAGCATGCGGGTGAAGGCCAGCCCAAGCTGAGCGCTGGCATCCTCCGGCGCGCGGTTCACGGCCTGCTGCCATCGCTGGGACAGCGCGTCCCAACGCGCCTCATCCCCAGCGCGCGCCAGATAGAACGCACCGCGCTCAAATCGTGGCTGCGGCGCGTCCAGGATGGCACGGTTCATCTCCAGAAACAGCGCATCGGCTGGCGTCGCTGTCAGCGCATCCGCGATGACCTCGAACACGCTGTAGCCGTCGACCTGCTCGACGAGGCGGAAACGCTGCGGCTGCAGCAGCATCTGCGACAGGCGGGTGTCGCCGGCCTCCATGATGGTATGCGTCACGCCCCAGTCGCTGAGGAAGGCGAGATCTTGCGCGTCCAGCCAGGGCGTTTCCGGGTCGTAGTAGCGCAGCGCGCCCATCAGCGAGTCGTTTTCGTCGCGCCGGCCCCCTGTGATCCGCGCCCCCGGGACCGACTCGATGATGAAGCTGGCGATCCGGTTGGGCGCCAGCCACACGCTGTGCGGCGCGGTGGACGCGGAGAAACGCTGCCTGAGGCGGTTGAGCAGGTGCTCGTCATATGACTGGATGTCGCGCAGGGCGAGCGTGCTGGTGACGGCGGCAAGCTGCGCCTGCGGGCTGTACGGGATGCCGAAGGGATCCGCCAGCAGCACGATCGTCAGGCCGGCCAGCGCCAGCGCTGCTGCCACATACGCCCGCTGGCCCCAGTGCGCAGCGAGCCGGCGCAGGCCGGCGTCCGCCAGGATGGCGAGCGGCGCAAACGGCAGTAGCAGCACAAAGCCGAGCACCAGCCGGGCATAGTAATACTCGCCCATGATGCGCTGCAGCAGGCCCGGCAGGGGCGGAACGAACGCGATCAGCATCAGCACCACCGCGCTGGCGAAACCGAGCGCCGCCGCCCGACTGCGCCGCACCCAGGGCAGCCCGCCCAGCCCCACCAGCACGAGCACGACGACCATCGGATGCATGAACAGTGTGCCCGGTGTGGTGATCTGCACCTCACCGAGCACGGGCAGCGGGACGGACTGCGTGATGCCGCCGATGGTCATCGGCTGCAGCGCCTGATCGACTGAATCGGAGATCACCGCGCTGGCTGGCACGGGTTCCGCGTTGGCCGGCGCGCTGTCCTGCCCTGCGGCGCGGCTCAGAATGCCGTACTGGATCGTCGGCCCGGCGCACATCGCCAGCGAGACCACGGCGAACAGCATCGCACGCTTCCAGCGCCGCCGGGGCAGGGCCAGCGACCCCATGATCGCGCAGGCCGACAGCAGCAGCCCGAGGGTGAGCGTAGTGCGCGGGTGCGTGGTCACGATCGCCAGCAGCAGCGGCGTGTAGATCAGCAGCCAGCGCCAGCCGCGCTGATCCAGCGCCGTGACCAGGGTCAGCAGCGCCAGCGGGGCGAGAACCACCACCGAGAACATGCGCAGCGTGTTGGCCACGAACAGCGCGTTGTAGCCGAACGCGAAGTTGGAATGCAGCACCACGCCATCGATCGTGATCAGCCCGTACAGCACGGCGCATGCCGCCGCCAGGCCACCCGCTGCGTGGCGCCGGCACAGCTGAAAGGTGATGGCGAACGCGGCCAGCGGCGTGACCCACGCGAACAGGGGAGAGAGCGCGTGCCAGACCAGCCGGTCTGCGGGGAAACCACTGGCCCATGCGACCAGGCCGAGCAGGTAGCCCAGACCATCGCTGCCGATGTAAGGATGTGCGGCGCCGCCGACCACGCGTGAGGCCACGTTCTCGCGCGCTGTGCCGGCGGAGAACCATTCGACGATCTGCGCCAGCAGCGTCTGGTCTTCCCAGCCGTTGGTGCGCACCTGACTGAGCGCAAGCGACACTCCCGTGACGACCAGCAGCGCAAGCGCCAGCAGCGCAAAGGCGCTCCAGCGCTCCGCACGCGTGGAGGTGCTCGGCGGTGCTGCGGGGACAGATGTGGACGCCAGGGGTGGAAGCAGCGCGGCCAGCATCAGCAGCAGCGCCACCACAGCGGGCGCGATACTGCCCATACGCGCTGCCCAGCTGAGCGCGATCGACAGGCCCAGCCCCGCCGCCAGCCCCAGGCACAGCACCACGACCGGGTTGTGACCCTCGCGCAGCCGCAGCGTGCGCAGTAGCCCGAAACCCGGCAGCGCGATAAACAGCACGAGCGCGGTGATCAGCGCTGCGATGCTGCCCCGCAGCACGATCATCACCAGCAGCAGCGCACACAGCAGCACCACCGTGCGCGCGGTCGCGGGCACACGCCGCAGAGCCGCCAGCGGAATCCTCAGAGTCGTCACTTCAGAGGCGCAATCCAGTCATGAAACGATCCACTAAGATTGTACCGGAGAACTGCCGTCGCTTCAGCCGCGAACCAGCGCCAGCGCCAGCCCGTCCCAGCCTTTCGCGCCGACGGTCTGCAGCGCGGTCGTGTCCAGGCGCGGGTGTGCCGCCATCCAGGCGAGGCCGGCGCGCATGCCCTGCACGTCGGCATCGGGATGGGCGGGATCGAGGATGCCGCCGCCGCGCACGATGTTATCGAGGATCAGCAAGCCGCCGGGGCGCATCAGCGGCAG
>CAZZJW010000020.1:0-51532 GCA_964654755.1 uncultured Pleurocapsa sp.
AGCAGCCGCTGGGCGGCAAGGCGCAGTTCGGCGGCCAGCGCTTCGGCGAGATGGAAGTGTGGGCGCTGGAAGCCTATGGCGCGGCCTACACGCTGCAGGAGATGCTCACCGTCAAGTCGGACGATGTGCAGGGCCGCGTGAAGACCTACGAGTCGATCATCAAGGGCGCGCCGATCGAGGAGCCGGGCATCCCGACCTCCTTCCGCGTGCTGGTCAAGGAACTGCAGAGCCTGGGCCTGGCGGTGGAAGCCGTGGGCGAGACGGGCGAGATCATCCGCTTCGGCAAGGACGAGGACCGGGAGCGGGAGCGCCGGCCCAAGGCCCCGTCTGCGCCGCTGCCGGATCTGAGCGCCGCTGCGATGATCTACGACGACAGCGATCTCGACATCTAGTCCGGCCGGCTGAGCCCGGTATTCGCAGACTGCCGCCGCCTTCCTGATGGGGAGCGCGGCGGTTTGCTTTCCGAGCATGTGCTGCGCCGCTGGCGCACGGAGGCAGGGATGATCGTCGAGCGTCTTCATGACTGGAACGTCACGCCAGAGGCCGCTGTGGCGATCCAGCGCGAGCTGGCCGCGCGTGTGGACTGCGAGACGCCGCTGGCGCTGGCCGATGTGCGGCTGGTGGCCGGCGTGGACGTGAGCGTGCGTCCTGGCCCGGACGGGCAGTCGTGGTCGCAGGCGGCGGTCGTGGTGCTGTCGTTTCCGGAACTGCGCGCGGTGGAGACCGTTCGCGCGAAGCTGCCGACGCCGTTTCCGTACATCCCCGGCCTGCTGGCGTTTCGCGAGGGGCCGGCGCTGGAGGAGGCATTCACCCTGCTGCAGACCACACCGGATGTGCTGCTGTTCGATGGGATGGGCCGCGCCCATCCGCGCCGCATGGGCATCGCCACGCATATGGGGCTGTGGCTGCAGCGTCCGACGGTCGGCTGTGGCAAGACGCTGCTGGTGGGGCGCTGCAGCCCGCCGGACGATGTGCGTGGCGCGTGGAGCGCGCTGACCGACAGGGGCGAGACGATCGGCGCGGCGCTGCGTACGCGGGCCGGCGTGCAGCCCGTGTACATCTCCAGCGGGCACCGCATCGATCTGGCCAGCAGCCTGGCGCTGGTGATGGCCTGCACTGGCCGCTACCGCCTGCCAGAGCCGATCCGCGCCGCACACCGGGCGGCGGGGCAAATGGCGTTCGGGGATTAGCCCTGCGCCTTCCAGGCCGCGATCAGCGCGTCCAGTGTGTCGAAGATGCCGTCTGCCTGCACGGCATCGCGGTCCGCCGCCGCGCGCGTGGTGACGCCCGTCAGCACCAGCGCCCCGGGCATGCCCAGCGCCTGCGCGCCGGCGATGTCGGTGTCGAGGCGATCGCCCACCATCAGCGTGTGCGCGGCGGGCGTGCCGGTGATCTCCAGTGCGGCTTCGTACATCGCGCGCGAGGGTTTGCCGATGACCACCGGTTCACGGCCGGTTGAGGTGCGCAGCAGCGCGAGGATGCTGCCCGCGCCCGGCGCCGGACCATCGCTCATCGGAAATGACGCGTCGGCGTTGGTGCCGATGAAGTCGGCGCCCTGGCGCAGCAGCGAGTCTGCGCGGCGCAGCTTGTCGTAGCTGAGTGTGAAATCGATGCCGACGATCACCACGCGGCAGGGCAGCGCATCCGTCAGCGTCATGCCGGCCTGCTGCACCAGCAGGCGCAGACCATCGCCGCCGAGCACATGCACGGGCGTGCCCGCCGGGTAGTGGTGGGCGAGGTACATCGCCGAGGCCCGCCCGCTGGTGACGATCATGCGCTCGTCCAGCTGCGCGATGCCCAGCGCTGCCAGCTTCGCCTGATAATCGGCGGGGGACTTGTTGCTGTTGTTGGTCGCCAGCGCGCAGGGGATGCCTCGCGCCTGCAGAAATGCGATGAAGCGGTCAGCGCCGGGCAACGCGCTGTCTCCGGCCCACAACACGCCATCGACATCCATCACCACGCCGCGAAGATGCGAAAAGTCCATCACTGCTCCGTCCTGGGGCGCGGCTCACGGGCCGGCCGGCACATTCAGATAATATTCGTCGCGCGGCCACAGATCGCGGTTGAGGTCCGCCGTGTCGCGCGGGGTGTCTGGCGTCCAGGGCACCGGCGCATCCTGCAGCAGCAGTTCGCGCAGCGGGGCGGGGTCCAGCCCGGCCGCCTGCAGATAGGCGGTGGTCTGGGGCGCATCCAGCCGCGCCAGCATATCGTCGATGCTCAGGCGAAGCGGGTCCGCGCTGCCGATCAGCACATCGCCCAGGCGCACGCCGTAGGGGAAGACGGACAGGAACGTGCGCCGCGTGCGCTCGGTGGGGGCCCACTGCGCCATCAGGCCGCCGGGCTGCAGGCGGCTGCGCGCTGACTCGAAGAACTCCTGCGAGTACAGCATGCCGGCGTGCGAGCGCCACGGGTAGATCGCGTCGGCCTCGATGATATCGTAGCGCGCGTCGGTTTGCTGCAGCACGCGCCGGCCATCCGCGACGATCAGGCGAACACGCGCATCGTCGATCAGCGGGCGAATGCCGGAGTCCGGGTGCTGGCGCGCGAGCTGCTGCAGTACCGGGATCTCCGCGCCGACGATCTCGACCGCATCGATGCGCTCCATGCCCGGCATTACACCGACGCCGTAGGGCGTGCCGCCAGAGCCGATGCCGATCACCAGCGCGGTGCGCGGGTCCGGGTGGGCGAGCGCGCTGAACAGGCCGAGCGAGGTATGGCGGACCATGAAGGGGATCTGCCCCTGCAGGATGCCATCGACCAGCAGCGACCACGCTTCCGGGTCCCGGCGCAGGATGGCCACGCCGCTGGCGTCTTCGGCAGTGATCACGTCATCCTGGGGTGGGCTGCCCAGCAGGCGCATCCAGAAGTCCGCCGGGGCCGGGAAGGCCAGCCCTGCCGCCAGTGCGCCTGCGCCGAGCGCCGCCGCCGTCCAGCGCCGGGTTTCGCGCAGCAGCAGCAGGGCGAAGCCCAGGCCGATCAGCGCGATGAGCTGCAGGGTGGCGACGGTGCCGATCAGGTTGAGCAGTACCAGCCCGGTGACCAGGCTGCCGGCTGTGTTGCCCAGGATGTTGGCCAGCGACACCAGGCCGACGCGCTGCCCGACCTGCGCGCTGTCGGTCTGCACGGCCTTCTGCACGAACGGGAAGTACGCGCCGAGCAGGATGTTGGCGGGCAGCAGGATGAGCGCCGGCAGGACGATCCACACCACGAAGGCCATCACCGCGAAGCCGAGGTCCGGCTCCGCCAGGTTGAGATAGCCATTGGTGGCGCGGAAGTAGCTGTGCAGCAGCGAACTACTGGCCATGATTTCGCTGAGGGCGATCAGCGTGACCAGCGCGACGATCACCCCGGCGATCAGGATGCGCAGCACGCTGGCGAATGGCCGTGCGCTGCGCGTCACATAGCGCGCGCCGATGAATGAGCCGAGCGATGTGCCCAGCAGGATGAACGTGAGCAGATGCCCGTAGGTGTAGGCGTTGGACTTGAGCGCGACGGTGAGGATGCGGAACCACAGGATTTCCAGCGCGATGGCCATGAAACCGGAGAGGAAGACCAGCGCGCACCACCCGAGCAGCACGCGCGACAGCCGCAGCGGCGCTGTGCCGGCTGTGCCGCTGGCACGCTGGGGCGGCTCTGCGGACAGCGCGCGCGCAGAGAGCCATGCGGCTGCGCCCGCCCCCGCGCTGATGGCCGCGCCCAGCAGCAGCGCGCCCTCATAACCCAGCGTGCCGGCCAGCACCCACGTGGTGAGCATCGAGCCGAGCGCTGAGCCCAGCGTGTTAACGGCGTACAGCGCGGTGATGCGCCGCGCCGCCTGATCGACATCGCTCACCTGCGAGCGCGAGACCAGCGGCAGCGACAAACCCATCAGCAGGGTGGGCAGCAGCAGGCTGGCGAAGACCAGCACCAGCGTGACCGCCGGAGACAGCGCCTGGAACCCGAGCTGCAGGTAGAGCACGTCGTACAGCAGCGGCTTGCTGAGCAGCGCGTACAGCGCGATCAGCCCGTTGCACATACCGTACAGGCGCAGCGCCCCGCGCGCGCTCAGCCGGTCGGCGACCACGCCGCCGAGCAGGCTGCCCAGCCCCAGCCCCGCCAGGAACGCGCCCACGATGATGGCGGAGGCATGCACCTCCGAGCCGGCGAACAGGCCGAGCATGCGCTGCCAGATCACCTGATAGAGCAGCGCGCTGAAGCCGGTGGCGAAGAAGATGACGAAGATCAGCGAAGGGCCGCGGGACGTGCCAGTGCGCGATTGGAGATGATCGTGACCGGAAGGCGTCATGATAGGGCCATTGGCTCAGGAGGTGCGACAGGACAACATGCCGGCAGTATACCGTATCTTCGCGGTGACGACTGAAGAGAATTCCGCACTGACCGAGTGGCAGGGCGCAAGTACAATAGCCGGGCGAACGACGATGACAGGCGGACCGATGGTGACAAGACGCGGGTTGTTCTGGCTGACGGCAGTCGTGCTGCTGGGCGCGCTGCTGCGGGTGACCGCCTTCACCGCTGAACGGCGCTTCCACGCGGACGAGGCGCTGTTCGCGACGATGGCGCGGCAGGCGGCTGTGAACGGCGACTGGGCCTTCGCGGGGGCCGCGTCGCTGGACAAACCACCGCTGGCGCTGCTGCTGCAGGCGGCGTCGATGGCGTTCACTGCGGCGGCGCCCAATCCCGCCGGGGTGCTCGACTTCAGTGCGCGCCAGGGCGAGCTGGCCGCGCGGCTGCCGGCGCTGCTGGCCGGCGTGCTGCAGATCGCGCTGGTGGCGGCCATCGCCCGGCGGCTGGGCGCCAGCGGGCTGGTGGCAGGCTGGGCGGCGCTGCTGATGGCACTTTCGCCGCTGGGCGTGGCCTTCAGTGGCAGTGCCTTCACTGACATGCCGATGCTGACGCTGGCGCTGCTGGCGCTGTGGATGGCGCTGGGCGGACGTTGGGGTTGGGCGGGGCTGGCGCTGGGGCTGGCGGCGGCGGCCAAGCCGCAGGCGCTGTTCTTTCTGCCGCTGGTCGTCGTGCTGGGCGGGCTGATGACCCGGCCTTCCGGGCGCGCGCTGGCGCGGTTCGCGCTGGCGGGCGCTGCCGTCGCGCTGGCGGTCGTGCTGCTGGAGGTGGCGCGCGCGCCGGTCACGCCGTGGTGGTCGCTGGCTGCGGCCAACAATCTGCCCGCGCTGGGGCCGGAAGGCCGGCTGGATGCGATGGTGCGCTACCTGCCGGCGCTCTTCGGTGCGCCGACTGCGGTCTTTGTGGTGATCATCCCGCTGACCTTGGCGCTGAACGTGCTGCGCGGCCCCTACAACCGCGCGCTGCGCATCGATCTGCTGCTGACGGCCTATGTGCTGGCCGTACTGGCGGTGCACGTGCTGTTCGGCCTGAACTGGTACGATCGCTACTGGCTGGTGCTGCTGCCGGCGCTGGCGATGCTGGCGGCGCGCGCTGCGGTGTGGCTGTACTTTCTGGTGGGGCGCGCGCTTTCGCGGGGCGAGGTGCAGCTGGCGGCGGCGGCGCTGATGCTGGCGATGCTGGTCTCGGCGGTCGAGGCGGCGCACTTTCGCGTGGGGTACAGCAGCCAGAACAGCAGCTTTCCCGATACCAGCGGCATCGACGAGGTGGGGGCGTGGCTGAATGGGCAGCACGTCGCGGCGGTGGTGTACGATCACTGGCTGAACTGGCAGCTCGGCTACTATCTGGGCGCATGGACGGACAAGCGCCGCGCCTACTATCCGGACCCGCAGGCGCTGGTGGTGGATGCGCTGGCGCTGCAGGAGTGCGAGCTGCGCTATCTGCCTGCGCCGGCGGATGTCGATACACGCCCGTGGGTGCAGGCGCTGGAAGCCGCTGGATTCAGCGTGGAAGTGGCGCTGCGGCCGGCGCAGTGGATCGTGTACGCGATCAATCCGCAGGGCGCGATCGCCCGATGCGCTGAAGCTTCTTCGCAGGGCTGAGCGCAGCGGTCTGCCGGTGCAGAGGCGTGGCGGCGGGATCGTCATCCGGGGGTGTGGCGGCCCGTGCTGCCGGGTAACGCTGTTCCCACTCCGCGAGGAAGGCCAGCGTCCAGTCGCGGTCTGCGCGGGCGATCGCCAGCCGGTGGCCTGCCGCCGGTCCGGCCTGCGCTGCCATGTGTGCGATGGCGCCTTCCAGCGCAGCCATGCGCAAGCGCAGCGCCCTGGCGACCTGCGCCGGACGCAGCACGTTCAGGTGATCGAGCGCCAGCGCGAGCGTTTCTCCGGCGCTGGCCGGCTGTTTCAGACGCTCGATCAGCGCGGTCTGCACCACGCCGCGCCCGGCGGGAGTGAGCGCCCAGCCTTCGGCTCGCTGCGTGACCAGACCGCTGTGCGACAACGCCTGCAGCACGGCCTGCGCTGTTGCTTCGCCGGGGGCGAGCGCCTGGGCCTCGTCATCCGCCTGCAGTGCGCCTGCCAGCGCAGTGACCGGCACGGGGCCCCGCGCGCAGGCACACAGCATCAGCAGATCGAGATCCTTCAGCAGCATGAACCCCTCCCGTGCGCGCGCTCGTGCAGATGAGTGTGCCGGAAGTGCGCGGGCGGCGCAAGTCGCTCAGGCGGAGCGCGCCTCCAGCATCGCGCGGACTGCGCCGATGATTTCGCGCACGCCGCTGGGCTTGGTGAGGAAGGCGCAGGCTCCCAGCGCCATCACCTGCCGCTGAATGGACGTTTCGGTACATGCGGTGAGCACCGCCACGGGGATGTCGCGCAGGGCGGGGCGCGCGCGCAGCCAGCTCAGCACTTCCAGCCCGCTGCGATGCGGCAGCATGAGGTCGAGGATGATGCCATCGGGGCTGGGCAGGTCGCGCAGAAGCTGCTCGGCGCGTTCGGCGGTGGCGGCGCTCTGCGACTGTACGCCGATCCGGCGCAGCAGCACATGCATGAGCTGGCAAACCTCCGGATCATCGTCGATGACCAGGATACGTGGAGCGTGGGTCTTGAACATGATGCCAATGATTCCTGAATGAAATTCAAATAAGAGCGCACGGAGTATAGAGAGCGGGTGTGCTTTGTGCAACGGGCGGCGGTGTTGTAAGATCACGGGGATGCTGTGATGAGAGAGGGCGTTGCCTTGAAGATGCGTCGCGCCGGGCTGGCGTTGGGACTGTTCGTGGTGGCGCTGTCTGCGTCCGGATGTTTTCGGCCCAGCGGCGCGGAGATCGAGCCGACCGCGCAGACGGGGGCGCAGCCGATGATCCCGATCACCCCGCTGGCAACGGAGTCGTCCAACCCGCTGTCGGGCTTCAGCAGCGAAGCGGCGGCCACTCTGGGCGTCACCGTCATCAGCGGTTCGCCCGCGGGAACGGCCAGCCCCGCTCCGACAGCCGGCATCACGCTGGTCGCAGTGACCAGCACGCCGGCGTTCATCACCCCGCAGATCCCGCTGGGCCCGGTCACACCCGACACGCCGGTTCCCACCGCCACGCTGCAGGCCACCGTGCCGCTCGCGCCTGGCACGTCGACGCCGTCCGGGCTGATCACGCCGACATCGATGCCCGGCCTGGATGATCCGTGTGTGGTGATCGTGCAGCCGGGCGACAGCGCCTACGCCATCGCCTTCGCCAACGAAGTCGGGCTGGAGGCGCTGCTGGCCGCCAATCCCGAACTGGTCGGCGACCCGCCTGTGCTGCAGCCGGGCGATGCGCTGCGCCTGCCCGCCTGCGGCACCCTCACGCCGGCGGCGCCGGTGACGGCCATCGCCACACTGCAGCCGTTCAGCGCGGGCACAGCGACGCCCGCGGGCGCGCAGACCTACACTGTGCGTTCGGGGGACACGCTGTTCGACATCGCGCAGCGCTTCAACACCACGGTCAACGCGATTGTGCAGGCCAACAACATGTCCAACCCGAACGCGCTGCAGATCGGCCAGCAGCTCGTGATCCCACAATAGGCGAATGATGGTGCAGTTACAGTTCTGTCCGGTATGTGGCAGCGCCCTGGGCGAGCGTGAGGAGGGCGGCCGTATCCGCCAGGCGTGCCCGAACTGCGGCTATGTGCACTATGTCAATCCGGTGCCGGCAGTGGGCATTCTGATCGAGATGGATGGCGGGATTGTGCTGATCCGCCGCAACAATCCGCCACATCGTGGGCGCTGGGCGCTGCCGAGCGGCTACGTCGAAGCGGACGAGAGCGCCGAAGATGCCGCCGTGCGCGAGGCGCTGGAGGAGACCGGCCTGCATGTCGAGCTGATCGAGCTGGCCGGCGTGAACTCTTTTCCCGAAGGCCCGCCGCTGAGCGGGATCATGATCTTCTACCGCGCTCGCGCCGCCGGCGGTGAGCTGCACGGCGGTGACGATGCCTCGGAAGCGAAGGTGTTCCCGCCGAACGATCTGCCGCTGCTGCCCTTCCGCACGCATCGTGAGGCGATCGCGATGTGGCTGGAACGACAGCAGTCCCCGCATCAGGCCCCGGCGCACCCGCACGATGAGAAGCGCGAGTTCAGCATCCGCCCGGCGGAGGCCTCCGACTGGAATGAGATCTCCGCCCTGCTGGCGCTGATCCCGGCCAACCGCGAGCTTTCGCGCGAGGAATGGCGCGAGGCGGCGCAGCGCTTCCGCGAGGCGGACTCGGCAGAAGTGTTCGTCGCGGTGGCGCAGGGGCCGCAGCCGCTGGTGATCGGTTTCATCACGCTGTCGGTCGTGCGCACGCTGACGGAAGGGCGCGGGCTGATCAACGACATGGCGGTGCTGCCCACCTATCAGCGGCGCGGGGTGGGGGCGGCGCTGCTGGAGGCGGCGATGCGCCGGGCCGAGCGCCTCGGCCTGCGCGTGCTGCTCATCAACGAACAGCGCGCCAACGACCGGGCCAAGGCGTTTCTGTCTGCGCTCGGCTTCGCTGAGGGCACGTTCATGCAGCTCAGGCTGCGCTGATGGCGCACATCCGCACGCCCGCGTTTTTCCGGCTGACGGAGGCGTTCGGCGGCACTGGCTGCCCGCTGTGCAGCGTGCTGGCCGAGGTGCGGGCGCAGTACCTGCGCCTGTATCTGTACGAGTATGCCACCGATCCGGCGGTGCAGATCGCGTTTGCGGAGGGCGGGGGGTTCTGCGGCGAACACAGCCGCGAGCTGCGCCGCTTTCACGGCCACAGCGCCAACCTCGCCACGCTGTACGAACGCGCGCTGGGTACGGCGCTGGAAGACCGCGCGCTGTGGCAGCCGGACCGGCCCCGCCGCCGCCGCGAACCGTCTGCTGCGCCGCAGTGCGCGTGCTGCGAGGTGCTGCGCCGCGAGACGGATGCGCTGCTGGGGGCGCTGGAGAACGCGCTTGCGCACACGGAGAGCGCAGCCCGGTTTCGCGGGGGCCCCGGCCTGTGCCTGCCGCACTACCGGCTTGCGCTGGAGCACGTGCCGGCTGGCAGCGCGCGCACGCTGCTGCAGGCGGTGCAGCGGGCGGGCATGGCGGCGCTCCAGCGCGATCTCGATCGCTTTCTGGCGCGCACCGGCGAACGGGCGGCGGGCGAGGCGCTGGGCGATGAAGGCAACGCCTGGAAGCGCGCCGTCGATGTCTTCGTCGGGCTGGAGGGGGTGCTGCCGGCGGACATGCGCTGAGCGCGCCGCTATTTCTCCGCGCGAATGGCGGCGAACAGCACTACCACCCCGGCGATGGCCATCAGCAGCAGCACGAACAGCACACCGCCGTCCGTGGAGAAATCCGGCCAGTTGCGCTCGAAATTCATGCCGTAGAACCCGCTGATGACGGTGAGCGCGCCGATCAGGATGGTGACGAACGTCAGGCGCTGCACGACGACGTTGAGGCGGTTGGACTGCGACGAGAAGTACAGATCGACGATGCTGAGCACGGTATCGCGCAGCACGTTGATCGTGTCGGTCACGCGCAGCACATGATCGAAGACATCGCGCAGGTAGTAGCGCAGCGTGTCGTCGCGGATGATGCCGTGCTCCTCGCGCAGGATCAGGCTGAAGGTGTCGCGCTGATGGCCCGCGATGCGCCACAGCTCGGCGAGTTCGCGCTTCACTTCCAGCAGGCGTTTGAGGTAGTGCTGATCGGGGCGCTCTACCACGCGCTCGGCGATGGCATCGATCTCCTCTTCCAGCTCGTCCAGCAGCGGAAAATACGAGTCGATCACGCCGTCCACCAGCACGTACATGACGTAGCCGATCGTGAGCGTGCGCCCGCTGCCAGCCCGGTTGCTGCAGGCCTGCATGGCGGCAGTGAGCGCGGGCTCGTCTTCGTGATGCACAGTCACAAGGAAGTTGGGGCCGATGAACACATCCAGCTCACGGATGTCCACCTGCGAATTGTGCAGTTCCGCCGGGTTGAGGATGAGGAACAGGTAGTGGTCGTATTCCTCGATCTTGGGGCGCTGGCGCTTGTTGAGCGTGTCCTCGATCGCGAGCGGATGGAAATGAAAGACATCGCGCATGACGGCCACATCGTCCGCGGTCGGGCCGACCATGTCGACCCAGATCGCGCCGGGCGCGTCCGCCTCCAGCAGCGCGGGCAGGTCCGGCGAGCTGAGCGGTTTCAGGCCGTGTTCGTCGAGAAAGAACACCTTCATGATCGCTGCCCTCCGCGCTGCGATGACGCCGGACGAGAGTGCGAGCGCCCCTTCCGGGGACCGCTCAGAAGCCGCTCAGATGGCTGAGATCGGCACGACCGCGCTGCATGGCGCTGATGGCCTGCAGCAGCGCGAGACGATTGCTTCGCACATCGGCATCCGGCGCGTTGACGAGCACATCATCGAAGAAGCGCGTGATGGCAGGAAGCATCGGCGCGAAGGCCGACAGGAAGGCCTCGACATTGCCCGTGGCGGGCAGCGCGGCCTGCGCCTGCTGCAGCGCCGCCAGCAGCGCCTGCTCCGCCGGCTCTGTGAGGCGCTGTGGCGTCAGCGTGTGCGCGGCAGTCTCACTGCGCGTGATGCGCACGCAGCGGGCGAAGCTGTCCAGCAGGGCCTCCCAGTCGGGGCGCTGCACCCACTCGGTGAGCTGGCGCACACCCTCCAGCGCGCGCAGCGGGTTGGCGCTCTGCTCGGCCAGCACCGCGCTCAGCACGTCGGTGGCCCAGCCCTGCTCATCCAGCCACGACCGCAGACGCCCGCCGATGAAGTCTGCGACCTGCGACTGTACCTCGGCGCTGACGGGGATCGGCTGCGTATCAGCGGCGGCGCGGATGGCCTCGCGCACGTCCAGATCGATGCCGTGGCGCGCGCAGATCAGTACAATGCCGAGGGCGGCGCGGCGCAGGCCGTAGGGGTCCGCGGTAGACTGCGGGGCGAGCCCGGCGGCGAACAACCCGGTCAGGCTGTCCAGGCGGTCGGCGACGGCCAGCAGCATGCCAGCGGGGGACGCGGGCAGCGCGTCGTCGGCGCTGCGGGGCAGCCAGTGTTCGTAGATCGCGGCTGCGGCGGCGGCAGAAACACCGCTGCGCAGCGCATATTCGCGGCCCATCGTGCCCTGCAGCGAGGTCATCTCCACGACCATCTGTGTGGCGAGATCGGCTTTGAGCAGCGCCGCCGCTTCTGAGGCCGTCGCGCGATCCGCCGCCGCGATGCCGAGCAGGCGTCCCAGCGGTTCCACCAGCCGGGCGACGCGCTGGTTCTTGTCGAGCATGGAGCCGAGCTTCTCCTGGAAGGTGAGCGTGCTCAGGCGCGGCAGGAAATCGGCCAGCGTGCGGCCGGTATCCTGGGAGAAGAAGTAGCTGGCATCGCTGAAGCGCGCGCGCAGCACCTGTTCGTTGCCGTGCGTCACCAGGTCGAGATGCTGGTCATCGCCGTTGCGCACCGCGATGAAGGCGGGCATCAGCCGGCCCTGCGCATCTTCCACCGGGAAGTAGCGCTGCTTATCGCGCATGACGGTGACGAGCACCTCGCGCGGCAGATCGAGATAGCGCTCCTCAAACGCGCCGCGCAGCGCCGTCGGCCGCTCGACGAGGTTGGTGACCTCATCGAGCAGGCCGGCGTCTTCGGGGATGGTCCCGCCGATCGACGCGGCCAGCGCGCGCGTCTGTTCCAGGATGGCGGCGCGGCGGGCTTCGCGGTCGAGCACGATGCCCTGATGCTGCAGCGTGTGGAAGTAGCCGGCGGCATGCTCCACCGGCTGTTCGAGCGCGCCGAACGGGCGCAGCCCGCGGGTGATGCGACCGCTGTGCACGCCGGCATAGGCGAAGGGCACGACCGCGCCGCCCAGCAGCGCCACCATCCAGCGGATCGGGCGGGAGAAGGCGACTCCGCTGTCGTTCCAGCGCATCGACTTGCCGAAGCGGATGCCAGCGATCAGGCCCGGCAGCGCTTCGCCCAGCACCTGCGCGGCGGGACGGCCGGCCTCGTGCAGGCGCGCGACGACGTAGTTCGCGCCGTCCACAAGCTCGACCTGCAGCGCCTCCACGGCGACGCCACGACTGCGCGCGAAGCCCTCTGCGGCTTTGGTGGGGCGGCCTTCGGCATCGTAGGCGCGGTCGGCTGCCGGGCCTTTGGCGACCACTTCGCGGTCGGGCTGGCGCGCGGCGACGTTGTGCGCGTGGATCACCAGCCGGCGGGGCGTGGCAAATACCTGCAGGCCATCGTGCGACAGGCGCAGCGTTTCAAACAGCCGGGGTGCGGCGGCCTGCAGCTGCGTCAGCGCGGCATCGACATCGGAGGCGGGCAGTTCCTCGACGCCGATCTCCAGCAGGAAGTCGGCGGCTTCTGCGGGGGCGGGGGCCGCGTCGGCGATGGGCGCGGCGGCCGCCGGCATCCACCGCGCATTCAGCCGGTCGAGCGGGTACTCCATCGCCTGGCGCTGCTCGGCATAGGCTTTCGACACGCGGCGGGTCATGTCGCGCATGCGGCGGAAGTAGCTGGCGCGTTCGGTCACGCCGATCGCGCCGCGCGTATCGAGCACGTTGAACAGGTGGCTGCACTTCAGCACATAGTCGTACGACGGGATGACCAGCCCGGCCTCCAGCGCGCGCCGGCTTTCGCCTTCGTAGACGTCGAAGGTCTGGCGCAGGCCGACGACATCGGCCACCTCGAAGTAGTACTTGCAGTGTTCAATCTCGCTGCGCAGGAAGATATCTCCATAGCGCAGGCCGTCGTCCCCTTCGCCCAGCCAGTCGATCTGCCAGACCGCATCCTTGCTCTGCAGGGGCAGGGCGATGCGCTCCAGCCCGTAGGTGATCTCGACGGCGACCGGGTTGAGCTCGATGCCGCCCGCCTGCTGGAAGTAGGTGAACTGCGTGATCTCCTGCCCATCCAGCCAAACTTCCCAGCCCAGGCCCCACGCGCCGAGCGCCGGGCTTTCCCAGTTGTCCTCGACAAAGCGGATGTCGTGCTCGCGCGGGCTGATGCCGAGCGCCTCCAGCGAGCGCAGATACATCTCCTGCGGATTGCCGGGGTCCGGTTTGAGGATGACCTGATACTGATAGTAGTACTGCATGCGGTTGGGGTTGTCGCCATAGCGCCCGTCATCGGGACGCACGCTGGGCTCCACGTAGGCGACGCGCCACGGCTCCGGGCCCAGCACCTTGAGCAGAGTCGCCGGATTGCCGGTGCCCGCGCCCACCTGGATGTTGTACGGCTGCCAGAGCACGCAGCCCTGCGACTGCCAGAACTCGTGCAGTTTCATCATGATCTGCTGAAAAGACAGGGGCTGCGCCATTTGCTTGTCCGTCTGCGTATGATGTGCTGTAGGGCGAATGTGCGGGCATTATACCGCGCAACCTTTTTCACCAGACAGGGTTGTTACAATCATGATCCAGATGCGAAAACGACTCAGTGAGGCGCGCAGGCGTCCGGCCTACCGGCGGATGGACGATGCGGCGCTGGTGGACCTGTCCCGCGAGGGCGACAAGGAAGCGTTCGGCGTGCTGTACGAGCGCTACCTGGACCGGATCTACAACTATGTGTACTACCGCACGGGCAGCGTGCCCGACGCCGAGGATCTGACGGCGCGGGTGTTCTTCCGGGCGATGGGGCACATCGAAAGCTATACCGAGCGCGGCGTGCCGTTTCAGGCATGGTTGTACCGGATCGCTCACAATCTGGTGGCGAACTGGTACCGCGACCGCAGCCGGCGTAAGGTGATCCCGCTGGATGAGTACATCTCCGGCACGCTGGCTTCAGAGGAGCCGGAGGGCGAGGCAGAAGACCGCGAGGAACGCGAGGCGCTGCTGGCCGCCGTCCGTCGCATGCCGGAGGACCGCCAGCTGCTGCTGACGCTCAAGTTTGTCGATCATCTGTCCAATGCCGAGATCGGTGCGATCATGCAGCGCACCGAAGGCGCGATCAAATCGCTGTATCACCGAACCCTGCTCAGCCTGCGTGAAGACCTGGAGCGCGGCGGGGACCAAACGACAGCCACAGATGCGGTGGAAGACAGGAAACTGCGATGAGCTTTGTTCCCGGAACCGATCTTGAAACCCTGCTGGCCAGCATCACCGATGCGCTGGTGCGCGGCCAGCGTCTGCAGCGGCGGTTCAGCGAGAGCGAGCTGCGCCAGGCCAGCGTGTTTCTGCCGATACTGCGCACGCTGACGGCGAGCTACCGCCCGGTGCGCGCTGACCGGCGATATGCAGCGCGCCTGCGCCATGAGTTGATGGACAGGCCGTACACCATGGTGGACCGTGTGCGCTATCTGCCGCCGCGCGTGCAGCTTGCTGCGGCCAGCGTGGCGGTGCTTGGGGCGGCGCTGGTGCTGCTGCAGCGCAGCCGCCTGCCGCGACTGCAGGAGACGCCCGCGCTTTCCGAACTGCCGGGGGCGTGAGGGACGCGCGCGGCAGCCCAACTGGCTCTGTACAGTCCGAAAATCTGTGCTATAGTGAAGGTGTCACAACGGGGGTGAACCAGACTCGACGTGGGAGTTCGGGACCGTGTGGCAGGCCGTGGCGCTCAACCACGATAAAATGAGCACGGCATTAACTGCCAAGAACCACTCTCCTGCCTACGCTTACGCGGCCTAAGGCCGTCTAGGCTAGGTGTTGGGCCACAGTAGCCCAACCGTCCGCCGCAGTCAGCGCTGCGTGGCTGCGTAGCGGGCGTCACCAATCGCAGCGTGCGTCCCCATCACGCCGATATGTGGGGTCAAAGATGAATCGGCTCAGGCACGCGCGTACCAGGCTGACCGGGGCTACGCGGGCCGAAATCTAACAGTCAGCTAAGCCTGTAGAAGCATTGTTTCGCCTCTTATCGGACCGCGGGGCAGTACCGCGCACCTCCACAGAAACGCCGTGGGCAGCCGCCCGCGGCGTTTGTCTTTCCCGGTGCCTGTGCGATAATGGCCGGGGTTGAAGGGGTGGGACAGAGGCAGTCTGTGAACAGAACCCGTATGCTGCTGCTGGCCGCCGCCGGTGTGCTGGCTGGCTGTAACATGTTCGCGCCGGACTCCGGGCAGATCACGCTGGAGGCGGAGTATGCGGCGCGCGGCACGGAAGTGGCAGCAGTGCGCGCCACCGCGACTGTGCAAAGCGAGCGGCTGGCCGTCACCGTCGAGGCGGGCAGCACCGCGCTGGGCCGCGCCTACGCGCAGACCACGCGCATCGCGGCGACGTTGTTCGCGCTGGGCACGCCGTTTGTCGATATCCGCCTGATCACGCCGCCGGCCCCGGAGGAGCTGCAATCCATCGAGGCTGGTCAGGGCGCAACCGGGCCCACGTCGCTGCAGGTCGCGCCGATTGTGCAGCCGACGATCATCGGCCAGGGCGGGGCGCAGGGCAACGCCACGCTGGGCAGCACCCCAGACGTTCAGCCGGTCGCCATCCAGTCCCCGGATCCCGCGCTGCCGGCGCTGCTCGATCCGGTCACGGCTGCCGCGGTGGGCGGGGATGACTGCGCGCTGGCGCCCGTCACCGCATTCGACAGCGCCGCAGCCGGCGTGTACGTCGTGGCCACGGCCCGCAGCATCGGCCCGGCCAACCGCCTGGTCGCGCGCTGGCTGCGCGAAGGCGTCGAGCAGGTGAGCTACGAATGGTCACCCGGCTTCACCATCGGGCAGGGCTGCATCTGGTTCTACATGCCAGCCGCCGAGGTCGATTTCTCGCCCGGCAACTGGACCGTGCAGATTGATCTGGATGGCGTGGCGGGTGCGCCGCTGGCCTTCAGCGTGGCCGGCATGGATGCGGCGTCTGGCGGATGACGCACTGACCAGACGGGCAGGGCCCTGGCGGCGCGGCCAGGCGCTATACTACCCGGCGTGATCCCGACATGCGATGTCGGGGAGTGTGGCTGGGAGACGAGACGATGTGGCAGTTCACCCGATGGGACGTTGACGACGACGTCAAACCGCAGGTCTCGTGGTCGCTGGTCGCGCGCGTGCTGGCGTATGCCCGCCCGTTCCGCCGGCAGATCGTCCTGCTGCTGGTGCTCATCAGCGTGCAGGCCATCATCGGCCTGTTCACCCCGCTCATCATGCGCCAGCTCATCGATCACACGCTGCCGGAAGGCGATGTCGGGCAGCTCAACCTGCTGGCGCTCAGCCTGATCGCCATCCCGGTGTTCTCCAGCATCATCAGCGTGGTGATTCGCCGTTTCGACGCGGAGGTGGGCGAAGGCGTGATCTTCACGCTGCGCGCCCAGCTCTTCACGCATTTGCAGCGCATGTCCCTGCGCTTCTTCACGAACACGCGCTCCGGCGAGCTGATGAGCCGGCTCAACAATGACATCGTCAATGCGCAGACGGCCATCAGCGATACGCTCGTCGGCACCATCACCAACAGCTTCACCGCGCTGGCGACGATCGTGGTGATGCTGTCGCTGGAATGGCGGCTGACGATCATCGGCATCACCATCCTGCCGGTATTCGTGTTCATCGCGCGGCGCGTGGGGACGCGGCTGCGTTCCATCGCCCGCGAGCAGATGGATCTGAACGCCGAGATGAACGCGATGGTGGGCGAAACGCTGAACATCAGCGGCGCGCTGCTGGTCAAGTTGTTCGGGCGCAGCACGCTGGAGAGCGATCGCTTCCGCCAGCGCGCGGACCGCGTGCGGGCGATCGGCGTTGACCGGGCGGTGCTGAGCAGCGGGTTCTGGGCGGTGCTGGGCCTGGTCGGCGTGATCGGCACGGCGCTGGTGTTCTGGGTGGGCGGGCATCTGGTGCTGAGCGGGGTGTTCACCGTCGGCACGATCGTGGCTTTCTCGGCGTATCTCGGCCAGTTGTACGAGCCGCTGCAGTATCTGATCCAGGTGCCGGTGTCGTTCTCGACATCGATGGTGAGCTTCGAGCGCGTGTTCGAGATCGTCGACCTGCCGCTGGAAGTGGCGGACAAGCCGGATGCGCTGGTGCACAACGCCGTGCGCGGGGAGCTGCGCTTCGAGCACGTCAGCTTCCGCTACGACGGTTCGCCGCAGGGCCTGCTGCGCGATGTACGCCGCCATGGCCGGATCGAGAATGTGACCGCTGTGCTATCTGGCCCGGAGTCGGCCAGCGGACCTGCGGAGGACAACAGCGCGCATCATCAGGCGCGGGAGACGGCGCTGGAGGATGTGAGTTTCGTCGTGCAGCCGGGGCAGCTCGTCGCGCTGGTTGGGCCGAGTGGCGCGGGCAAGACCACGCTCACCTATCTCATCCCGCGCCTGTACGACCCGAGCGAAGGCCGCATCCGTCTGGACGGGCACGATCTGCGCGAACTGCGGCTGGACAGCCTGGCGGACGCCATCGGCATGGTGACGCAGGAGACCTTCCTCTTTCACGACACCATCCGCACCAACCTGCTGTACGCCCGACTGGACGCCAGCGAGGCGGACGTGATTGCGGCGGCGCGCGCGGCCAACATTCACGACTTCATCATGGGCCTGCCCAGGGGCTACGACACGGTGGTGGGCGAGCGCGGCTATCGTCTGAGCGGTGGTGAGAAGCAGCGGCTGGCGCTGGCGCGCGTCATCCTCAAGGATCCCCGCATCCTGGTGCTGGACGAGGCGACCAGTCATCTCGACAGCCAGAGTGAGTCGCTGATTCAGGAGGCGCTGGAGCGCATCATGGCCGGGCGCACGAGCATCGTGATCGCGCACCGCCTGAGCACGATCCTGGCCGCCGATCTGATCCTGGTGATGGACCGCGGGCGCATCGTTGAGCGTGGCACGCATGCCGAGCTGCTGATGCACGGCGGCCTGTACGCGCAGTTGTACGAGACGCAGTTCCAGCGCGCGCCGCAGGTGCAGTGATGTCCAGCAGTCCCTCAGTCTGCGCTCATGTGCGGCGCTATAATCAATGAAGCTGCACTGAGGAGTACCATGACCGATCTGTACCTGATCGTCGGGCTGGGCAACCCCGGCCCGCGCTACGCGCCGACCCGCCATAACATCGGCTTTCAGACGCTCGACCGGCTGGCTGGCCGCCAACGCCTGTCGTTCGCCCGCATGGAGCACAAGGCGCAGGTGGCATCTGGGACGGTGTTCGGCCAGCGCGTGCTGCTGGCGAAGCCGCAGACATTCATGAACGCCAGCGGCGACTCGATCGGCCCGCTGGCGCACTTCTACAAGATCCCGCCGGAGCGCATCATCGTCGTGTGCGATGATCTCGATATCCCGCTGGGCACGGTGCGCATCCGCGCGGAGGGCAGCAGCGGCGGGCAGAATGGCCTGAAGCACATCCTGCAGCGCCTGGGCACGCAGAACATCGCGCGCGTGCGCCTGGGCATCGGGCGTCCCCCCGGCCGCATGGATCCGGCGGACTACGTGCTGACTCCCTTTCGCGGGGATGAGGAAATCCTCGCGCTGGAAGTGCAGGATCGCGCCATTCAGGCGCTGGAAACCTGGCTGACGGACGGCATCGCGCTGGCGATGTCGCGCTGGAGCGGGCCGGTGGAAAGCCTGCGCCCGGCGCGCGCACCCCGCCCCGCGCCGGCAGGCCCGGACGAAGGCAGCGCGGGCTGAAGGCGCCCCGGCATGCGTGAAAGGCGGCATGACAAACGATGATCCTGACAGGGGTGCTCGATCTGCTGCGCGAGACGCCGGCATATCGGCAGGTGCTGCGCGCGCTGCGGGATGGCGAAAGCGGCGCGCCGCCGGCGCTGGGTGTGCTGCGCGCGGCACGCCCGTTCGTGCTGGCCGCGCTGGCCGAAGACTGGTCCGCGCCGGTGATCTACATCACGGCGCGCGTCGACCGCGCCTACAACACGGCTGAACAGCTTCCTGTCTGGGCGCCCGAACGCCCGATCCTGCGCTTTGCGGAGCCGGCGGCGCTGTTCTACGAGCGCTCGGCCTGGGGAGACGGCGCGTTGCGCGCGCGCATCGAGACGCTGGCGGCGCTGATCAGCGATGCGCCGGGTGAGAAGCTTCCGCTGGTGGTCACGTCCACCCGTGCGTGGATGCAGCGCACGCTGCCCGTGCAGCAGTTCCGCAAGGCGACCGAACGGCTGCGCCCCGGCCAGCGCGTGGAGATCGAGAAGCTGATCGCGCGGTTGCTCAGCGCCGGCTATGCGCCTGCGAGTATGGTGGTCGAGGCGGGGCAGTTTGCGCGGCGCGGCGGCCTGCTGGATGTGTTTCCGCCGGCGCTGCCACAACCGGTGCGCATCGAGCTGTTCGACGATGAGATCGACAGCCTGCGCGCCTTTGATCCTGGCACGCAGCGCACCTCCGCTCGGCTGGAGGAAGCGCTGCTCACCCCCGCGCGCGAGGCCCTGCCCGGGGGCGGCCCGCAGGTGGCGCAGCATCTGCAGGCGTGGTTTGACAGCCTGTCCCAGACGGACATGACCAGCCCGCGCCCGGACCGCGAATCGCTCTCCGCAGGCAGTGCCTTCCCGTATCTCGAAACCTATCTGCCTTACCTCGTGCCGGCCCCGGTCAATCTGCTGGATTACGCGCCGGCGGATGCGCTGATCGTGCTGGAGGATGGCGCGGAGGTGTTCGACACCGCCGCAGCGATCGAGCAGGCGGCCATCAGCGCCCGCGCGGAGAAGCGCAGCGCCGGCCTGCTGCCGGACGACATGCCCGCGCCGTATCTCGACAGCGCGGCGCTGCAGGATGCGCTGCGCGACCGGCGCATGCTGTATCTCGCGAACGCCGCCGAGGGCGAATCGCTGCAGGGTGCGCTGCGCGGCATCCTTGCGCCGGAGGATCGCTTCGGCGGGCAGATCAAGATGCTGCTGCCGCGCCTGCGCGAGCTGCGCGCCAGCGGAGACCGCACGGTGGCAGTGACGGCGCAGGCCGTGCGCCTGGCGGATTTGTGGAATGAGCAGGATGCCTCGCCCGCGGCGCAGGCCCGCGATCTGCCGGAGGCGCCCATCCCGCGCACCATCACGTTCGTCGATGGCGTGCTGCACGAGGGTTGGCGGCTGCGCACCACGCAGGGGGATCTGCATCTGCTGAGCGACGCCGAGATCTTCGGCTGGAGCCGCCCGGAGCCGCGCCGTCGCAAGCCCGCGAGGAAGGGCCGCGCCGCTGAAAATGCCTACGCTGACCTGCGCGAGGGGGACTACGTCGTGCACAGCGAGTATGGCATCGGCCGCTTTGCCGGGCTGCGCCGGCGCACGCTGGAGGGCGTAGAGCGCGAGTATCTGCTGATCGAGTACGCCGGCACCGATGCCGTGTTCGTGCCCATTCATCAGGCGGACCGGCTGACGCGCTATGTCGGGCCGGACGAGCAGCCGCCCACGCTCAACAAGCTGGGCCAGGCCGACTGGATCCGCATCCGCACGCGCGCGCAGAAGGCGGCGGAGGAGGAGGCACGCGATCTGCTCGATCTGTACGCCAGTCGGGCCGCCGTTGAGCGCGCGCCGTACCCGCCGGACACCCCGTGGCAGATGGAACTGGAAGCGTCGTTTCCGTATGTCGAGACCGAGGATCAGCTTCGCGCTGTGCACGAGGTCAAGGCGGACATGGAACGCGGCCAGCCGATGGACCGGCTGATCTGCGGAGACGTCGGATACGGCAAGACAGAGGTGGCGCTGCGGGCCGCGTTCAAGGCAGTGATGGATGGGCGGCAGGTGGCTGTGCTGGTGCCCACCACCATCCTGGCGCAGCAGCATTACGAGAACTTCAGCCGCCGGCTGGCTGCATTTCCGCTGCGCGTGGAGATGATCTCGCGCTTCCGCACACCGGAGCAGCAGCGCGCGATCCTGCGACAGGCTGCCGCCGGGGAGATCGACATCCTGATCGGCACGCACCGGCTGCTGGCGGATGACATCAGCTTCCGCAACCTCGGCCTGGTGGTGATCGACGAGGAACAGCGTTTTGGCGTGCGGCACAAGGAGCACATGAAGCGCCTGCGCACGATGGTGGATGTGCTGACGCTGACGGCGACGCCCATTCCGCGCACGCTCTACATGAGCCTGGGCGGGGTGCGCGACATCAGCATGATCCAGACGCCGCCGGAAGAGCGCCTGCCGGTCATCACGCACGTCGGCCCCTTCGACGAACGCCTGGTGCGCCAGTCGGTGCTGCGCGAGATGGAGCGCGGCGGGCAGGTGTTCGTCGTGCACAACCGCGTGCAGACGATCGAGCATATGCGCGAGCGCCTGGAGGAGATCGTTCCGGAAGCACGCGTGGTGATCGGCCACGGCCAGATGGATGAGCGATTGCTGGAGCGGGTGATGGAGGAGTTCGGGAACGGGGAGTACGACATCCTGTTGTCCACCTCGATCATCGAAAGCGGACTGGACATTCCCAACGCCAACACGCTCATCATCGACCGCGCGGACTGGTTCGGGCTGGCGCAGCTGTATCAGCTTCGCGGGCGGGTGGGGCGCAGCGCGCAGCAGGCGTACGCGTACTTCTTCCATCCGCCCAGCCAGCGGCTGACGGAAGAGGCGCGGCAGCGCCTGCACACGCTGGCGGAGTACACCGATCTGGGCGCTGGCTTCCAGATCGCCATGCGCGATCTCGAACTGCGCGGGGCGGGGGACATCCTCAGCACGCGGCAGAGTGGGCAGATCGCTGCGATCGGCCTGCACCTGTACACGCAGATGCTGGCGCAGGCGGTGCGCAAGCTGCGCAGTGAGCGCAAACCGGGGGCTGCTGCGCTGCCGCCGGCACCGCCCATCAGCCAGAGCTCGGTGCTGATCGATCTGCCACTGGCGGCGTATCTGCCCGCGGACTGGCTGCCAGAGATCTCCATGCGCCTGCAGATCTACCGGCGCATCGGCGGGCTGTCGTCCGTGGCGGAGGTCAACGCCATGCGCGCCGAGCTCGTCGACCGTTTCGGTACGCTGCCGTCGGCCGTCGAGGGACTGTTGTTTCAGATCGAGATCAAGCTGCTGGCGCATGCCGCCGCCGCGACGGCAGTGGTGCGGCGGCACGAACACTTCGAGGTGCGCCTGCCGTACCTGACGGAGATCGACCGCGAGCGACTGGAGATCCGCCTGGGCCGCGATGTCAGTGTGTCACGGACTGCCGTGGAGATCCGCGCAGACGCCCGGCAGTGGCGCGAACGCCTGCGCGAAGTGCTGAACTATCTGGCGATGAACGTGCCTGTGGCCGCCGGGATGTAGCCTCGTCAGCCTTCCGCCGCCGTGCGCACCACGTCGCGCAGCTCTCCGCCGCTGATGGCCTGCAGCGTGGGCAGCGTGACCGGGAAGATGGCGTTGTGCGCGCCGCCCGCTGCGTACAGCATTTCCCAGCGCGCGAGCGTGCTGTCGATCAGCGTGCGGATGCGCTGCCGATGCCCGACCGGCGGCACGCTGCCGGGCGGATAGCCGAAGATCGCCACCAGCTCGTCGGCGTCGGCGGCCTTCACCTTCTTCCGCCCAACACCGTACAGCTCGGCGACTTTGCGGTCATCCACCTTCTGATCTCCGCTGGTGAGCACGATCACGGGATCACGCCGTCCTTCCAGATCCACCAGAAAGCAGATGCTCTTGACGATCTGCCCGAGCTGACAGCCGATATTGTCCGCCGCTTGCTGCGAGGTGGCTGTGGTGCTGTCGAAGTAGCGAATCCGGGTCCCGGGTGCGAGCTGGTCCAGCACGTCCTGAACATGCGCAGGCGTCAGTGGCTCCATTGCGATGGCATCCTTATGTTAAGGCAGTTATCGAATCTGCGACTTGGTGCTATAGTGATAGACCACTTGGAAAGGTAGCAGACCAGGACGTATGCGCGCAAGTCTACATCACTCCCTTCTGGAGACGGTACTGGGGGATATCACCCAGCAGGATACGGATGCGATCGTCAACGCCGCCAACAATTCGCTGCTGGGCGGCGGCGGCGTGGACGGGGCGATCCACCGTGCCGCTGGCCCGGATCTGCTGGCGGAAACGCGTGGTCTGGGTGGGTGTGCCACTGGAGACGCCCGGCTGACGCGCGGCTACCGGCTGAAGGCGCGCTATGTGATCCATGCCGTCGGCCCGGTGTACGTGCCAGCAGAGGCGGAGGAGTGCGCGCAGCTTCTCGCCAGTGCCTACCAGCGCAGCCTGGAGCTGGCGCTGCAGCACGGCATCAGCAGCATCAGCTTCCCCTCGATCAGCACCGGCGTGTATGGTTACCCGATTGAGGAAGCTGCGCCGATCGCCGTGCAGACCGCGATCGCGTTTGTGCGCCAGCACGACGCGCCGGCACATGTGCGTTTTGTGCTGTATTCCGCTCCCGGCAAGAAGGTCTATGATGACCTGCTGCGCCGGCTTGCGCGCACCGAACCGGATTTGCAGGCGATGCGCGAGGCCTGACGGGGCCGGAACCCAAATCCCCGCTCAGAGGCGCGGCAGTTTGCCGTGGTAGAACGCAGCCCCGTGTGGGCTGCGACCATGCGCGTCAGGCCTGCCTGAGAGCTTATGCGTTCTCCTGCGGAATCGCTTCGAGCACCTGCTCTGGCTCGAGGAATTGCAGTACAGACAGCACGTGCAGGAACTGCGTGTATTCCTCTGCACCGAACATCTCACGGATGCGCGTGTCCAGCGCTGCTGCGGAGGCCATCAGCGTCTCGCGGCAGGACTCTGCGGCAGGCGTGAGGTAGATGTAGATGGCGCGGCGGTCTGTCGGGTCTGGCCGGCGCTCGATCATCCCTTTGGACTGCAGTTTGTCGAGATTGGGCGTGAAGGAGGTTGCGGCGCGGCCAACCGTGCGCGCCAATCCCGAGGCGTGCTGGCCGTCGCGCTCATAGAGTGCGCGCAGGATGTACCATTCGATGGTCGTCAGCCCGTACGGCTGCGTGACACTGCGGAAGAGTTGATCGAGATTGCGCAGCGCGATATCGAGATTGCACCATACTGAGCCGTTGAAGCGAAGTTGTGCTGCCTGAACCATGTGCTTACCCGTAAAGTGCTAACGGACCAGATCAACAATCTTATATTGGGAAAAACAAACTCCGTCAGCATTATTTTGCCTTATCGATTTTGTGATGAATAGTGCCAGATTATGTCGGTGGATAATCGTCGGCATGCGGTAGGGAGCGGGTGTCAGGGTGCTGGTGGTCCGCCCGGTGGTGTGGAAGCCGCTGGCCGGCTGCCGAGGGTTTGCAGCAGAATGACGCTGGCGACGATCACCAGGCCGCCTAACCACTGCTGGCTGGCCATCTGCTGGCCGAGGAAGATCATCGCCAGAAACGCGGTCAGCAGCGGCTCAAACGAGCCGACGACCGCCGCGCGGGCAGGGCCCAGCAGGGGGACGCCGTGGCTGATGGCGAAAATCGGCAGCAGCGTGCTGACGATCGCCATACCGAACAGGACGACCACTTCTGTGAGCGAGGGCGGCGGGCGCACGCCGGTGAACAGACCGATCACCAGCAGCGTCGCCAGCGCGCCTGTGCAGGCCATCGCCCCGGCGGCGGTGACATTGCGCAGCCCGCGAAAAATCCGGCCGCTGAGGATGAAGTAGACCGCGACGATCACGGCGTTGATCAGCGAGATGATCACGCCGAGAAAGTTGTCTCCCTGGATGCCGCTGCTGAAATCCGGTGCGGTCAGCATGACTCCGACGATCGACAGCGCGACGGCGGCCCAGCCCCAGCGGGAGAGGCGGTCGCCGAGAAACAGCGCGATCAGCGCGACGATCGCAGGGTAGGTGTAGAAGATCACGACGTAGGTGCCAGCGGGGATCAGATCGAGCCCGAAGAAGGCGCACAGCGCGGCCAGCGCCAGCAGTATTCCCATGAAGAACACGGTCACTCTTGGCAGCGGCCGTCCTTCACGCTGTTCGCGGCGCCCCTGCATCCAGGCCATGCCCCAGAACAGCGGCGTGGTGATGGTGTAGCGCCACAGCGCGATCTCGAGCGGCTGCATGCCGGCGTCATACAGCGGCGCAGTGAATTCGGGCAGGAAGGAGTATCCCAGCACCGCGAAGAAGATGAAGATCAGTCCCTGTCTTGCCTGGCTCATGGCCTGCCTCGCAGGATGGCCGCGCGCCGACACAGGTCGCGGCATCATAAACGGAAAGAGGGGCCGCAGCCCCTCCTGAAGCTGATTTGTGCTGCGTGTGTTTTAGGGTGCGATCTGCGCGACCAGTGATACACGCTCAGTGAGCGTGAGCACCAGCACAGGCAGGATGCCCAGCACAAGCGTGCCGGTGAAGGCCAGCGCCGTGCCCCAGTTGACCGATGTGGTGAAGCCTTCCGCCTGGGCGGGCTGTTCGGGCTCGCGCAGGTACATCGACACGATCACGCGGATGTAGTAGTACGCGCTGATGACGCTGGTCACCACGCCGATGACCGCCAGCCACAGCAGCCCGGCCTCCAGCGTCGCAGAGAATACCAGCGCCTTGCCGATGAAGCCGGCGGTGAGCGGCATGCCGATCAGGCTGAGCATGAATACCGCCATCATGAAGGCCAGCAGCGGACGGCTGTTCTTCAGCCCGGCGAAGTCGTCGATGTGCGTGCCGCCGTTGACGCGCTCGATGGCGATGGCCACGGCGAATGCGCCGAGGTTGGTGAAGGCGTAGGCGATCAGGTAGACCAGCGCGGCGCTGAGCGCCTGCTGCGTCACACCGGCTGTGCCCGCCGCCGCCACGGCCATCATCAGATAGCCGGCGTTGGCGATGGAGGAGTAGGCCAGCAGTCGCTTGATATCGGTCTGCGAGACGGCGATGATGTTTCCGATGATGACGGTGAGCGCTGCGATCACGGCCACGACGTTCTGCCACACCGCCGGCTCACCGCTGGCGATCGCCAGTGAGCCGAAGCCCACCAGCAGGATGCGGAAGAGCGAGGCGAAACCGCCGACCTTGGCGGCGACGCTCATGAAGGCCGTCACCGGCGTCGGCGCGCCCTCATACACATCGGGAGTCCACTCGTGGAAGGGGACAGCCGCCACCTTGAAGCCCAGCCCTACCAGCAGCAGGCCTGCGCCCAGCAGCAGGAACAACGCGATGCCGTCCTGGCCGATGTCAAGCTGGCTGGTGACGGCGAAGATCTGATTGAGGTTGGTCGTGCCAGTCGCGCCGTAGACCAGCGCCGCACCGAAGACGAAGAACGCGCTGGAGAACGCGCCCAGCAGGAAGTACTTCAGGCCAGCTTCCTCGGCCTTGAGGTCGGGCGCGCGGAAGGCAGAGAGCACGTACAGCGGGATGCTGAGCATTTCCAGCGCGACGAAGATCATGATCAGGTCGTTGGCGGCGACCATGAACATCGTGCCGGCGGTGGTGAAGAGCATCAGGATGTAGTACTCACCGCGCTCGATGCCCATGCGCCGGATGTAGTCGATGCTGAGCAGGATGGCGATGAAGGCCGTCAGCAGGATGACGATGTTGAGGAAGCCGGTGAAGTGATCGGCCACGTACATCCCGAAGAAGCTGTCGCCCGTGTTGTTGTACACCGCCAGATTGGCGATGAAGGCGAACACGAGGTTGCCAGCGGCCAGCGCTGCCGTGATCTGCTTGCGGTTCTTTGGAACCCACAGATCGATCAGCAGCAGGATGACCGCCCAGGCAGCGACGCTGACGGCGGGCAGCGCCGGGCCCATGTTGAGGGCGTCAAGGCTGGGTATCTGCAGCATGAGTGGCCCTTACTCCCCGGGCGCCGCGTCTGGCGCCTGCACCACCGTCGTCACAGACGGCTCAATCTGGCTGACGAGCTGACCGACACTGGCATCGGCGGGCCGCATGAAGGGCGCGGGCTGCAGGCCGATGATGATGGCCAGCACGACGATCGGCACCAGCACCGCCAGTTCATTCCACCTCAACGGCGGCAGGTGCGCGTTTTCCTCGTCCTTCAGCTCGCCCATGAAGATCTTCTGGAAGAAGCTGAGCATGTAGACCGCGGCCAGAATGATGCCCAGCGCCGCCACCAGCGTGAAGAGCAGTCCGACGACCTGGCTGCCGAGCGAGCCGAGCAGGATGGTGAATTCGCCGATGAAGCCGTTCAGGCCGGGCATGCCCATGCTGCTGAGCACCACCACCAGCGAGATCGCGCCGAGCAGCGGCATGGCCTTCCACAGGCCGCCGTACGCGGAGAGTTCCTTGGTGTGCCGGCGCTCGTACAGGAAGCCGACGATCAGGAAGAGCCCGCCGGTGCTGATACCGTGGTTCACCATCTGGATGATGCTGCCCTGGATGCCCGCCGCCGTCAGCGCGAAGATGCCGAGCACGATGAAGCCCATGTGGCTGACGGAGGAGTAGGCGACCAGCTTCTTCATGTCGGTCTGCGCGTAGCTGACCCACGCGCCGTAGATGATGCCGATCACCGCCAGCAGCGCGATGTACGGTGCCCAGGCGACAGCCGCATCCGGGAACATCGGCAGGCAGAAGCGGATCAGGCCGTACGCGCCCATCTTCAGCAGCACGCCTGCCAGGATGACGGAGCCGGCGGTGGGGGCCTGCACGTGCGCATCGGGCAGCCAGGAGTGCAGCGGCCAGATCGGCACCTTGATCGCCAGCGCGATGAAGAAGCCCAGGAAGAGCACAGACTGCGGGCTGAAGACATCGCTGAAGGGGAAGACCAGCGCGCCGGACTGGATGGCAGCGGTGATCTCTGGCACGGCGAACGTGCCCGCCTGCGAACCGACGTACAGGATCGCCAGCAGCATGAGCACCGAGCCGGCCATCGTGTAGAGGAAGAACTTGACCGCGGCGTACACGCGCTTCTCGCCGCCCCAGATGCCGACGAGGAAATACATCGGGATGAGCGAAACTTCCCAGAAGATGAAGAAGATGATCAGGTCCTGCGCGACGAACACCCCGATCATGGCCCAGGCCAGCAGCATCATGAACAGGTAGTACAGCTTCTCGCGCCCGCGTTCCTGGATCACCGAGGCGCTGAACGACGCGACCACGGCGATGACCATGATGAAGGCGGTCAGCACGATCAGGATCAGGTTGAGCCCGTCAACGCCGACGTAGTAGCTGATGTTGAGCTGTGGAAGCCAGTTCCAGCGCTGCACCATCTGCAGATTGGGGTTGCTCGCATCGAAGCTGGCCCACAGCAGAAGCGACAGCACGAGCGTGACCAGGCTGGTGCCCAGCGCGGTATAGCGAATATTTCGGCCCTGGCTCTCCGGGATGAACAGCAGAATGGAGAAGCCTACGAGTGGCAGGAACAGCACCACCGTAACGAGCGACAAGCCGGTATTTTCCATCACCTTCTCTCCGCCAGGTTAGCCGCGCTGGAGCAGCGGCAGCAGGATTACCAGAATGACCAGTACCACGCCCACCAGCAGCGTCAGCGCGTACGTTCGCACATAGCCGGTCTGCACTTCGCGCAGCCATCCGCTGACCCAGCGCACCAGCCGGCCGATGCCATTGACCGCACCGTCGATGATGCCGATATCAATCGGTCGGCTCAAGCCCTCTGAGATGGCGTTGAAGCCGCGCCAGATCACGCGGTCGTGGAAGTAGTCGTGCCAGAAGCGCCAGTCCACCACTTCGTACAGGAAGGTGGCGATCGCCGTGAAGGGGCGCACGAACAAGCGATCATAAGCCTGATCCCAGTACATGCGCGCATTGGCCAGGCGCCAGAAGGCGCTGGTCGCCGGCAGCATGGCCAGCGGATCGCGCCGGGTGGCGATCAGTGCGCCGCGGCTGTAGATGCGGTGCGCCACGTAGAACGCGCCGAGCGCCAGCGCCGTCGCCATCAGCGCGATCAGCGGCTGGAATTCGCCCGCATGTGTGTAGGGCACAGCGTATTCCAGCCGGTGCGTGAACAGGTGCAGCCCGAACACGTTGTCCAGCCCCAGCACCCCGGCGGGCACGTTCATCAGGCCGACGAACACGCTGAAGAAGCCGAGGACGAGCAGCGGAATGGTGATCAGCCGGTTGCTCTCCGGGGCATGCTCCGCAGCTTCGGTGCGCGGCTTGCCCAGGAAGACGAGCTGGATCTGCCGCCACATATAGAACGCGGTGAAGGCCGCGGAGATCAGCAGCAGGGCGAAGACGATGTAGCCGGCGAGGTTGTTGTTCAGCAGACCGGCGACCCACGAGTCGGCCAGGATTTCGTCCTTGGACCAGAAGCCGGCGAAGGGGAAGATGCCTGCCAGCGCCAGCGTGCCCGCCAGATAGGTGATGAAGGTCAGCGGCATCTTGCGGCGCAGGCCGCCCATGTTCCGCATGTCCTGCGGGTCGAATTCCTCTTCGTCGTGCGCATGCGCCTCGTCGTCATGATGCGCGTCGTCATGGCCGTGGCCATGCGCATGGGTATGATGGTGACCGTGCTCCATGGCGTGGATGACAGAACCACTGCCGAGGAACAGCAGGGCCTTGAAGAAGGCGTGCGTCACGAGGTGGAACATCGCCGCGCCGTACGCGCCGATGCCGACGGCCGCCACCATGAAGCCGAGCTGGCTGACGGTGGAGTAGGCCAGCACTCGCTTGATGTCCCACTGGCCGACCGCGATGAAGCCCGCCACCAGCGCGGTCACGCCGCCGATCAGCGCCACGATGAACGAGGTGAGCGGAGAGTGGTGCATCAGCACGCTGGAACGCACCATGATGTACACGCCGGCGGTAACCATCGTCGCGGCGTGGATCAGCGCGCTGGCGGGCGTCGGGCCGGCCATCGCGTCTGGCAGCCAGGTGAAGAGCGGGATCTGCGCCGACTTGCCGGTGACGCCGAGCACCAGGAACAGCGTCATGATCGTCAGCCAGGTGGAGAAGGGCAGCACGATCGGGCCGATGGCGATCTCGCGGCCTTCGTCGAGGAAGCGCTCGGTCTGGTTGAACACGCCAAGCTGCTCGGTGGCGATGTGATCGTTGTTGGTGTACACCGGACCCGTGGGCTCGGCGCTGTGGCCGCCTTCCTCGCTCGGCGTCGTCCCGGTTTCGCCTTCGCCGTGGCCATCACCGCTGGTACCTTCCTCAGCGGGCAGCGCGGCGATCTTGTGGCCGCTTTCCTCAGACGCTGCAGCCTCGCCCTCACCGTAACCCGCCTCGGCGCCGTGCCCCTTCTCAGCGAGGTAGACGTTGACCACCTCGCTCGGGCGGTAGAAGTCCACCGTGCCGAACGTCCAGAACATCAGCAGCACGCTCATCACCACGCCGAAGTCGCCGATGCGGTTGAGCACCATCGCCTTGCGCGCGGCCATGCTGTTGCGCCAGCCGAGGCCGTGCGCCTTGTCGAACCAGAAGCCGATCAGCAGGAACGAGCACAGACCGACGCCTTCCCAGCCGACGAACATCATCAGGAAGTTGTTGGCCGTCACCAGCACCAGCATGAACGCCAGGAACATGTTGAGATAGGCGAAGTAGCGGTGGAAGCGCTCGTCACCGTGCATGTACCCGATGGAGTACAGGTGGATGAGCGTACCGATGCCGGTGATGATGAGCATCATCGTCACGCTGAGGGTGTCGACGCGCTGCTGCCACGGGATGACCACCTGTCCGGAGGGGATGGTGATCCAGCCGTCAAGCAGCGGCGGGTTGATGACGACGGCCTCATAGCCGGAGTTCGCGTGGAAGGCGAACAACAGCACGGCGACGACGAAGCCAAGCGCAGAGGCGACGGTGGCGATGGTGCCCACCCATTTCTCACCCAGACGCGCGCCCCAGAAGATGTTGATGAAGGCGCCGACAGCCGGGATCAAAATGATGAGCGGTACGAGCTGCGGGTAATATTCCATAGTGCTTCCTTCGGCAGCGACTCTCGAGGCGAGAACGCGGGCCCGTTAGCCTTTCATATCGTGCAGGTCGTCAATATTGATGCTGCGCTTGGTGCGAAAGATCGTGACGATCAGCGCGAGACCGACCGCAACTTCTGCCGCGGCCACGGTAATGACGAAAAACACGAACATCTGCCCGGTTTCATGCCCCCAGCGCTGAGAGAATGCGACCAGCGCCAGGTTGGCCGCATTCAGCATCAGCTCGATCGACATGAACACCAGGATCGCGTTCCGCCGAAGCAGCACGCCCAACGCCCCAAGGACGAACAGGACGATGCTGAGCATCACAAAAGACTCGGTTTGAATTGCCATGCTCTCTCCCCGGTTGGCGATGGCGCGCAGCCGCTAGTTGACCGGCTCGGGTTCAGTGGGTTTTTCAGGCGCAGGTTGTGGAAGCCTGGGCGCCTCATCGACGACCTCATGCCCCACCTGCGCTGCAATCACGTTGGTGAGCGACTTGCTCACACGGCGGCGTGCCTGCACCTTCTTCACTGGCGCCAGTTCGCGGTGCGTCAGCACGATCACACCGACCATGGCGGCCAGCAGCAGCAGGCCGAGCACCTGGAAGGGCAGCAGGAAGGTGGTGAAGAGCGAGTAGCCGATCGAGTGCGGGCTGCCGTAGACTGCCTGCGCCGGCGCGTCGAATACCAGCGGTGCGGTGCGGATGCCGCCTGTCGTCAGCACCTCCTGCGTCAGCACCAGCAGCGCGCTGCGGTTGATGCCGAAGCCGTGCTCGTCAAGCTGAGCCAGCCGCTGCGTCGGCGCACCTGCCGCGTAGAAGTCCCACGACACCTCACCGGCGCGACGCTCGAGCGCTGCAGCCTCGCCCAATGCGATGCCGCCGGCCACCGGGCGCAGGTAGGCGTCGGTGATGGTGTCGAACGAGCTCGACTCTGCAACTTCGAGCTGTGCGACATCGGCCACGCCGTTGAAGACCAGCACGCGGGTGTCTCCGTCGCGTTCAGTGGCCGCCAGCGACTGGCTGACCAGCGCCACCTGCGGCAGCGCCTCGGTGCCATAGGCGACAAGACTGGTGACGCCGTCTGGTTCTGCCTGCAGCGTCGCGGTGCTCTCGCCGCCCGATGCCGGGCGCACGCTCACCTGGTACTCTCCGGCGGGCACGCTGGCGAACTCAGACGCCTGCCCGAATGCCAGATCATCGGCCAGCAGCAGGCTGCCCACGTACACGTCGACCGGGCCGGCGTTGGCGGTGTTGACCACGCGCACCTGCGGATCGGCCTGCGGCACGGGCTGCTGATCGATATTGCCCTGAATGGTCACCAGGCCGATCGAGAAGAGCAGCGCCAGCGCCAGGGTGAGGGCGACCGGCGTGAACCAGCGGAACCGTGCCTTGTCGGGGCCCATGTCCGCCATCTGCAGGCGTTCAGCGCCCAGCAGCATGATGACGAACAGGAACAGCACCATGATCGCGCCTGCATACACCGTGATCTGAATGAGCGCCAGGAAAGGCGAATTCAGCATCAGGAACAGGAAAGCGATGCACACCATCGTCACGATCAGGAACAGCGCGCTGTGAACGGCGTTTTCGCTCAGAAGCATGAGTACGGCCGAGGCAACCGCCAGCGCACCGACGATGATGAATAGCCACAACTCTGTCATTGTCAGTCGTCCTATCGGGCGCAAACGTCCTTGTGCAGTTTAACACAAACGAAGCGCAACTCCAAAAACCGCCCAGCGCTGGCCACCCCCTCACTGAGAGAGTGTTCGTGCCGGGCGCCCTACTCTGTCATCCGGCTTTCCTGCACAAAAAGAGCACCTTGCAGCCCTGCCAAGGTGCTCCGCATCTCCGCGCGCACCGCCTAGCGCGGGTTCTCCATATCCGGGATCGCGCGGTTGAACGCGCCTTCGGCTACCTGCTGCGGCGTTGCCGGCTTGCCAGCGGCGGGCGCATCGATCAGCATGTCCTTGGTGAACACGGCATCGTGCCGGTCGGTGAAGGCAAGCTGATGCTCATGGCCGAGCTGGATGGCCTGCGTCGGGCAGGCATCCTCGCAGTAGCCGCAGAAGATGCAGCGCAGCATGTTGATCTCGTACGTCTTGGCATAACGCTCGCCCGGGCTGTAGCGTTCGGCGTCGGTGTTCTCCGCCGCCTCCACCCAGATCGCATCTGCCGGGCAGGCCGCCGCGCACAGCGCGCAGCCGATGCACTTCTCCAGGCCGCTGTCGTAACGGCGCAGATGATGCCGGCCCTTGTAGCGCTCATTGAACTTGCGCATCTGCTCCGGGTACTGCACCGTCACCGGATCTTCCAGCACATGTTTGAACGTGGTTGCAAAACCGCGCAGGATATTCATCGTCGCGTTCCTCAGGGGCGCCTACAGCCCAATTCCACTAATCGCCAGACCCTTCAGAGCGTGTGATGGCCTTCTCGCCATCGCCGGCCGCCGGGGCTTCCGGCGCGAGCGTCGCCAGCCGGTCGAGCACGCGCAGCAGCGCATTGTGCAGCAGCAGCGGGATCGCCAGCAGGCCGCCCAGCACCTGCAGCAGCATGTAGCCGAGCCCGCGCGACTCGCCGGTGACGATCGGATCATTCGCCAGCTCATCGGCTGCGGCTTCCGGCTGGCTGCCACGGCGCACCAGCAGGTAGCCAACTACCACCACCGCCGTCAGCACGCCGCCTGACACCGCACCGTAGGCCACCAGCGAACCGGTCGCGTCGGAGATCAGCACGGCCACCGCCGACCAGAACACCGCGACCATCGCCAGCGGAAGCATGATCTTCCACCCCAGCGACATCAGCCGGTCATAACGGATGCGCGGCAGCGTCGCGCGGATCCACACCATCACGCACAGCATCAGGAAAATCTTGCCGCCCAGCACCAGCGGTCCGAGGATCGGCACACTCTGCACCAGGCCGAAGCCATCGTTGTAGCCGCCCAGATAGAGAGAGGCGATCACCGCGCTGATGCCGATCATGCTCAGGTACTCGGCCATCATGAAGCTGGCGAACTTCATGCCGCTGTATTCCACCATGAAGCCCTGCGTCAGCTCCTGCTCGGCTTCCGGCAGGTCGAAGGGCGAGCGGTTGACCTCTGCCAGCAGCGCGATGAACAGGATGCCGAACGCGAGCGGGTTCTGGAAGATGAACCACTCGTAGAACATGCGCTGCGAGTTGATGATGTCCCCGACGCTCATGCTGCCCACCAGCAGGATCGGCACCGCCATCGTCAGGCCGAGGCTGAGTTCGTAGCTGAGCATCTGGGCGGAAGCGCGCAGGCCGCCGAGCATGGCGTACTTGTTGTTGCTCGCCCAGCCGGCCAGCACCACGCCGTAAGTGCCGATGCTGGTGATGGCCAGCAGCCACAGCACGCCGACGTTGATGTCGACCAGGCCGAGCGGCACGCGATAGACGTTGCCGTCGAACCACGGCACGATCAGATCGGGGCCGATTGGCACGACGGCCAGCAGCACGATCGCCGGGACGGTCTTGAGCACCGGCGCGATGCGGAACACCCACTTGTCCGCGCCGGAGGGGGTGATGTCTTCCTTGAAGATCAGCTTGACGCCATCGGCAGCCGGCTGCAGCAGTCCCGCCGGGCCGACGCGGTTCGGGCCGATGCGCTGCTGGAAGAACGCGATCAGGCGGCGTTCCCAGTAGGTGAGGTAGGCGAAGCTGGTGAGCACGACGAAGAAGAAGATCAGCGAGAACACCACCGCGTGCACCACGCTGCAGCCCGAATTCGTGCGGCAGTCGATGGCGGCGGCGGCGTTGACGCGGTCATTGTTGAAGATCACGCCCACGACAGTCGTCAGGCCATCGCCGATCGCCTGCTGGCGCGGCTCGATGAAGCCCCACACGAGGCCGAGGAGGAGCACCAGCACGACCGTGATGAACGCGCCTGCTGCGAGCAGCGCGATCAGGTTGGACCACGGGTGCAGTTTTTCAGGCACCACGCTGTCGCGCACCGCTGCGTAGCCGCCGACCAGTTCTGCGAGCGGGCCGCGCCGCTTGGGTTGGGTCACCGAAGCCATAAGTCTCTACCCCTTGACCTTCGTGATCGTGCCTGCCGTGATGTGCAGCGCCGAAGCCTCTGCCTGCAGATTGCGCGGCAGCAGCACCGTGCCTTTCGGCGCAGCGCCGTTCACATGCGCGCGCACCTGCACGGTCTTGCCATCCGCCACTTCGACCGCCACCAGATCGCCATCTCGGACACTGAGCCGCTCGGCGTCGTCTGCGTTGATCTCCGCGTAGGGCGCGGGGATGCGCGGGCGCATCAGTTCGTCCTCGCTCGGCGTGAACGTACGCTCCCGATTGTACAGTTCTGTCGTCGGGATCACCAGCAGTTTCTCGCCGCTGGCCGCGGGGGCCGCCGCGCTGGCGACCGGGCCGACCGCAGGCGCCACGCCGGCATCCGCCGCAGAGGCAATCTGCACGCCCAGCCCGCCGGTGTTCTTGTGCTGAGTGCCGCCGTAGTACAGATCGTCGCCGCCGACCAGCGGGAACTGCTCTGCCACCTTCGCCAGTTCGGGATAGCGGCAGCCCGCAAAGGCCGGAACGCTGGCGGCGATGTCGCCCATCACCTGTGCGGCGGACAGGCGGGCCTTGCCCACGCCCAGCTTCTCGCCGATGCGCTGTGCGGCCTGCCACAGCGGCGCCGCCTCGCCCATCGGGCCCTGCGCGGTGTAGAAGCGCTGCACGCGGCGCTCACCGTTGGTGTACGAGCCATCGCGCTCGGCGAAGCTCTGCACGGGCAGCGCGACCTTCGCTTTGGCCGTCGCGGCATCCGCAAACAGGCTGAAGGAGATGATCGACTCGACCTTGCCCAGCCATGCTGCCGCCGTCGGATCATCCGCTGCGACGTCGGCCTGCGCCAGGATGAGCACGCGGGGCGGGTTGCTGATGATGTCGTGGGCGGCCTCGGCGCTGTAACCGAGGTAGTGCAGCCCCATGGCGTTGGCGCCGGGGAACACGCCGATCAGACCATTGTTGGCGCGGCCCGTGTGGCCGGTGCTGATGAGCAGATTGGCCGCGGCCTGCATCAGCGCGCGGCTGCCCTCCAGCGTCAGACCTTCTGCGCCGGCGAAGACGATCAGATTGCCCGCGCCGCTCAGCTTGCCCGCCAGCGCGGCATCGTGCGCCGCGAGGTCCGCCAGCGCCTGTGCCGCCTGCCCGGGGGCGTAGGTCAGATGCGCGTCGGCGAAGTCATTCATGCGCGTACTGCGGGCATTGGCCACGGCGACGAACACCCCGCGGTCGTGCGCGACCTTCACGCGATGGCGCCAGACCGGCGCTTCTTCCTCGAGATCGCTGGCGATGATGAGGATAGCATCACCCTTGCCCAGCGCGCTGAGATTGCTGCCCGCGCTCACGCCCACCTGCGCCACCAGATCGTGGCCGGTGTGCGTCGGCGGCCACATGCCCAGTCGGCCGTTTCCGGCGATCTGGCGCAGGGCGTAGGCATCCTCGTTGGTCACCTGCGGGCCTGCGAGCACGGCCACGCTGCCATTAGCTTCCTGGATCAGGCGCGCAGCCGCCGCTGCCGCATCGGACCACGCCTCGCGCCTGGCGCTGCCGCTGGCGTTGCGCACCATCGGTTCGAGCAGGCGCTCGCTGCTGCGCGAGAAGTGATGGCCGAAGCGGCCTTTGTCGCACAGCCAGATCTCGTTGACCTGCTCGTTCTGCCGCGCCATCATGCGCTTGATCATCACCTTGCCGCCGAAATCGCGGTCGAGGCGGGTGTTGGCCGTCATGTTGCAGCCGACCGGGCAGTGCGGGCAGATCGTCGGCGTGCTGTTCATCTCCCACGGGCGGGCGCCGAAGCGGAAATCCGCGGTGGTGAGCGCGCCGACCGGGCAGATGTCGGTGGTATTTCCGGAGAAGTAGGTGTCGAAGCCGGGATCGCTGTTGGTGATGATCTGCAGATCGCGACCGCGCTCGTGGAACGCCAGCACATCGTCGCCGACGACTTCGGACTGATAGCGCACGCAGCGCCCGCACTGGATGCAGCGCTCCTCGTCGAGGAAGATGAGGTCGCCCAGCGGGACGTGCTTGTCGAGCTTCTTCTTGTCCGCGAAGTTCATGCGGCTGGCGCCGGGGCCGTAGTCCATCGTCTGGTTCTGCAGCGGGCACTCGCCGCCCTTGTCGCAGATCGGGCAGTCGAGGGGATGGCTGGTGAGCAGGAACTCGATCACATTGCGGCGGGCATCCGTCACCTGCTGCGTGGTAGTGCGCAGCACCAGCCCGTCGCTGACGTTCATGGTACAGGCGGTCTGCAGCTTGGGCATCCAGCGGATCTGGGGCCGGCCCTGATCGTCCAGCAGCACGGCGCCGCTGGCGCGATCCTTCTGGATGTTGCCCACTTCGACAATGCACATGCGGCACATGCCGACCGGCTTCATCTTGGGGTGGTAGCAGAATACCGGGATGGTCACCCCGATCTGTTTTGCGGCATCGACCAGGTTCATCCCCGCGGGGAATTCGAACTCCTGCTCGTCGATGATGACTTTTGCCAGCTTCGTTATCGCGGTAACCATGCGATCGTTCTCCGGTCGTCCCGTCGTCGCGGAACCTCTAGCGAAATCTCCACGCGATTGCCACGGCGGCGCGTGCTGCCGCCTTTCATCCCTGCATCGTCCTGCGGCGGGTATCGCGCAGGCCGGTCAGTGCCCGGTCACGCGTCACCTGCGCACTGATGCCCCAGCGGCTGGCGGCCAGCTCGGCCTCTGCCAGGCGCAGTGCCTGCTGAAAATCAGCCGCCGCTTCGTCTGCAGCGCCGTGCTGCAGCAGCAGTTCGCCGCGCAGCACGTAATTGACCGCCGCGGACGGCGCACGCGCAATGGCCTCGTCCAGCGCCAGCAGCCGCTGGTCGTGATCCATCGTCCTGCCGGTCAGCCGCGCCCACCACGACGGACGTGGCTCGCGCTCGTCCTGCTCAGCAGGCTGCAGCGCCTCGTCCGGGTAGGCCGGCGTCTCCGCCGGGGCTGCGCTGGTTTCCGGCGCGTCGTTCACGCTAGTCCCCCGCAGCCGATGCGGTCTTAGGCGCTGCCGGGGCCTTGCTGCCGCCGATGTGCGCCTTGAAGTCCTCAGGGAAATTCCTGATGGTGTGAATGATCGGGTTGGCGGCGAATTCGCCCAGCGCGCACAGCGTCACGCCCTGCATGTTGCGCGCGACATTGCTGATCAGGTCGATGTCGTTCTCGCGCGCATCGCCGGCCATGATGCGATCGAGCGTCTTGTCCAGCCAGTACGTGCCTTCGCGGCAGGGCGTGCACTTGCCGCAGCTCTCGTGCTTGAAGAAGCGCGTCACCTTCGAAGCCACCCACGTCATGTCGACGGTGTCATCGCACACGATCACGGATGCCGAGCCGAGGATGGAGCCGACCTTGGACATATCCTCGTAGGTGAGCGGGGTATCGAGCTTCGGGTCGTCGTTGCCCTCGAAGCGGATGATCGGGCCGGAGCCGCCGGAGGGCAGCACGCCCTTGAGCTGGCGACCGTTGGCGATGCCGCCGGCATGCGTGAACAGCAGTTCGCGCAGGGTGGTGCCCAGCGGCAGCTCGTAGTTGCCGGGGCGCTCGACATGACCGCTGACGCAGAACACCTTGGTGCCGGGGCTCTGCTCAGTGCCGATCTTCTTGTATGCTTCTGCGCCGTTAGCGAGGATCCAGGGCACGTTGGTGAGCGTCTCGACATTGTTGATGATCGACGGTTCGCCATACAGGCCGCCGCCTTTGTTGGCGGGGAAGGGCGGGCGCACGCGCGGCTGGCCCAGCTTGCCTTCGAGGCTCTCCAGCAGCGCGCTCTCCTCGCCGCAGATGTAGGCGCCGGCGCCCAGGTGGGTGTACACCATGCAGTTCCAGCCCGTGCCGAAGATGTTGTCGCCCACGCGGCCGTTCTTGCGCGCAGTCTCGATGTGTTCGTCCAGCGCGTGCCCGACATCCCAGAACTCACCGCGCAGATAGATGTAGACGGCGGTCGCCTGGATGGCCCACGCGGCGATCAGCGCGCCCTCGATGAGCTGATGCGGATTATTCTCGAGGATCTGGCGATCCTTGAACGTGCCGGTTTCGCTTTCGTCGGCGTTGACCACCACATACTTGACCGGCTCGGTCTGCGGAATGAAGCTCCACTTGACGCCGGTCGGGAAGCCCGCGCCGCCGCGCCCGCGCAGGTTGGAGGCCTTGACCACGTCGATCACTTCCGACGGCTTCATGGCGAGCGCCTTGCGCAGCGCCTCGTACCCGCCGTTGGCGACGTACACGTCGAACTCGCGAATGTTGGGGACGTCTTTCTCGCGGTAAATGATGTTGAGGGATGTCATCGCGCGATCACCTGTCTACCACTACGCCTTCTTCTTCGCAGCCTTCTTCTTGCCACCCTCGGCTTCAGCCGCGGCTTCAGCGCGCAGTTCGTCGAGCCTGGCGCGCATCTTCTCGCGGTCGAGGTTCTCCATGAAATGGAAGTTGCACTGCAGCATCGGCGCCTTGTCGCAGGCGGCCAGGCACATCACGTGTTCCACAGTGAACAGCCCGTCCGGGGTGGTTTCGCCATCGCCCACGCCCAGATCTTCCTTGAGCTGCTCGTAGAATGTATCCGCGCCGCGCAGCGCGCAGGCCAGGTCGGTGCACACCTGCAGCCAGTAGCGGCCTTTGGGCTGCTCTGAGTACATGGTGTAGAAGCCGGCGATCGAACGGACCTGTGTGGGATCCATATCGCACAGCGCGGCCACCTCGTCGATGCCCTGATCGCTGACGTAGCCGTACTCCTCCTGCGCGATGTACAGCAGCGGCATCACTGCCGAGCGCCGGGTGGGGTATTTCGCGAAGATCTTCTCAATCCGAGGGGCGTATTTTTCCGCCAGCATGACACACCTTCAGCTTGTGAGTGCTGCTTCGTCTGGTGCCAGGCGCATGATGCACCCTCAGCACGCGAAATCGCAAGAATAACGGCTACCGGTCGCTGTCGCCCAGCACGCAGTCGATGCTTCCGACGATCGCGACAAGATCCGCGATCATGTGGCCCGGCGTCAGCTTGCCGAGCGCGCTGATATGGATGAAGGATGGCGTCTTGAAATGCACGCGGCGCGGCCGGTTTCCGCCAGTGCCGTGCAGGTAGCAGCCGATCTCGCCGCGCGGGCTTTCGATCGCCACGTACACTTCCTCGTCAGGCGCCGCAAAGCCTTCCGTCCACAGCTTGAAATGGTGGATCACCGCCTCCATGCTGCGGCCCAGCTCGGCGCGCGGAGGCGGCGCGAACTTGCGGTTCTCGGTGCGGAAGCTGCCCTTCGCGGCCGGCAGGCGCTTGATCGCCTGGCGGATGATCTTGACGCTTTCGCGCATTTCCTGCACACGCACGTAGAAGCGATCGTAGACATCACCATGATCGCCGAGCGGCACGTTGAACTCGTAGGATTCGTAGCTCATGTAGGGCATCGCCTTGCGCACATCGTAGTTGACGCCGCTGCCGCGCAGGCACGGACCGGACAGCCCAAGGCTGATCGCCTCTTCCGGCTCCACCACGCCGATGCCTTCGGTGCGGTCGCGCCAGAGCGGGTTGTCGGTGAGCAGTTTCTCGTAATCGTCGATCTTGCGCGGGAAGTAGTTGAGGAACTTCTCCAGCGTGGGCATGAATTCCGCCGGGAAGTCGCGCCACAGGCCGCCGGGGCGGATATAGCTGGTCATCATGCGCTGCCCGCCGAGCTGCTCAAACATGTTGAGGATCATCTCACGCTCGCGGAAGCAGTACAGGAACACGCTCATCGCGCCCAGATCGAGCGCGTGCGTGCCCAGCCACACCAGATGGCTGTTCAGGCGCGTGAGCTCCATGCAGATCACGCGCATCACCTGCGCGCGCTCTGGCACATCGATCCCGGCCAGCTTCTCGACGGCCATCGAGAACACCATGTTGTTGCTCATCGGCGCGAGGTAGTCCATGCGGTCGGTGAGCGTGACGGCCTTCTCGTAGGTCTTGCTCTCGATGTTCTTCTCGATGCCGGTGTGCAGATAGCCGACATCGGGCAGACAGGTGATGATCTCCTCGCCGTCCAGCTCCAGCAGCAGGCGCAGCACACCGTGCGTGCTGGGGTGGTGCGGGCCGAGGTTGAGCAGCAGTGTCTCGCCGGTCATCGCCCGTTCAGAGACCAGGCCGCGCAGATCCGCCAGGCTGCCTTCGACGGTCTCTTTCTGGCCGAGCGCGTTTTCGGTTTCTTCCGGAATTTCAAGCGCCAGCGGGCGCTTCCATTGCGTTGCCATCAGATCACCTGCGCCTTACTCTTTCGCGAACGGCTTGTGCTTGCTGACTTCGTCGCGGTTGAAGGAGAACATAACCGTCTCGTAGCCCAGCGGATAGTCGCGGCGGTGGGGGTGTCCTTCCCAGTCGGAGGGCAGCAGCACGCGGCGCATGTTGGGATGGCCCTCGAAGTGAATGCCCATCATGTCGAAGATCTCGCGTTCGAGCCAGTCGGCTGCCTGCCAGATGGTGGTGACCGTCGGGATGACGGCGGCGTCTTCGTCGACGAAGGTCTTGAGGCGGATGCGGCGGTTGTAGAGCATCGAATACAGATGATACGACACGCCGAAGCGGCCGGGGCGGCTGCCGTAGTCACCGTAGCCGCGATTGGGATCGTAGTAGTCGACGGCGCTGATATCCGAGAGATAGTTGTAGACCAGGCCGCGCGTATCGCGCAGGAAACGCGCGGCGCGCTCGACATCCTGCGCGCGCACGATCAGCGTCAGCTCGTCACGAAAGGTCTTGTGATCCTGCAGGACTTCGGGCAGAAGCTCCTGCATCGTCGCCAGTGGGTCGAGTGCGGCAGGGATTTGCATGGTCGATTACCTCGCGCCCTCCACGATCCACTCCCTGAGGCTTTCGCCCCGGACACGTTCGTGCAGGGTCATGATGCCGTGAATGAGCTGTTCGGGGCGGGGCGGGCAGCCAGCCACGTAAACATCGACCGGGATGATCTCATCGACGCCCTGCACGACGGCGTAATTGTTGTACACGCCGCCACACGAGGCGCAGTCGCCCATGGCGATGACGTAGCGCGGCGCGGCCATCTGATCGTAGAGCAGGCGCAGCACCGGGGCCATCTTGCGCGTCACGCGGCCCGCCACGATGATGAGATCGCTCTGGCGCGGGCTGGCGCGGTTGAGCTCCATGCCGAAGCGCGACAGGTCATAGTCAGAAGCCTGCGTGCTCATCATCTCGATGGCGCAGCAGGCCAGACCAAACAGCAGCGGCCACATCGCGCCCGTACGGGCCCAGTTGACCGCCGTATCCAGGGTCGTCGTGACGACGCCCAGATCCCCGAGCTTGGAAGATATTACTCCCATTCCAGCGCTCCTGACTTCCACTCGTAAATCAGACCCACCGTCAGCACAGCAATAAACACGCCCATGGTCGCCAGGGCGTACAGCCCCATCTCGCGGAAGACCACCGCCCAGGGCAGAAAGAACACGACTTCGATGTCAAACAGGATGAAGAGCACGGCCACGAGGTAGAAGCGCACCGAGTAGCGCCTGCCCGCCCCACCGATCGGCTTCATGCCGCTTTCGTAGGGCGCTACCTTGCGGCTCGTTGGCCGGAAGGGGCCGAACAGCCGGGAGATGATCGAGATGATGATCGCGACGACGGTTGCGATGATCAGCAGTACCGCAATCGGCGCAAAACCCTGAAGTGCGTCCATGGCGTGTCCTGAGCAAAAACCGATTGTACAATTTGGAGCAATCGCACGAAGGGTAGTATATCGTACGGGAGAGGGGGTGTCAACTTGCGCGTTGTCAAAGCGGCCTCACCGCGTGAAGGCCATTCGGCCCCACGCCGAAGCGGGATGCGGCGCCAGGCTGCACCCCCCGGCGCCGCACGATCACGGCGTTCTGTCCCTGCGGACCGCCGCTTCCTTCACCTGCCCAGCCTGCGACGGACCTCTGCAGTCAGCGCGGGCACGATGGCGTACAGGTCGCCTACCAGCCCGAAGCGGGCCATGCGGAAGATCGGCGCTTCCGGGTCCTTGTTGATGGCGACGATCACTTTACTGGTGCGCATTCCCGCCTGATGCTGGATCGCGCCGCTGATGCCGGCTGCGATGTACAGATCGGGCGAGACGACCTTACCCGTCTGTCCAACCTGATGAGCGTATGATATGTATCCGGCGTCCACTGCGGCGCGGCTGGCACCGAGCGCGCCGCCCAGCGCATCCGCCAGCGGCTGCAGCGTGTTGGCGAAGCCGTCCTGCGCCTTCCACACCGCGGCGTCGGCTGTGCCTGCCGGCGCGTCCTTCGGGTTGTTGGCCATCGCCCGGCCACCGCTGACGATGATCGGTGCGTCGCTCAGATTGACGCTGCTGCTCTCCTCGACGAAGCTGAGCACCGAGGCGGTGATCTGGTCTGCGGCCAGCGCGGGCGCGACGGCTGACACAGTGACTGCGGCGGCTGGGCCAGCTTCCGCCTTGAAGGCGCGCGGGCGCAGCGTGACGAACTGCGTGCCCGATGCGGCCACCGTCACGTCGCTCAGCACTTTGCCGGCGTATGCGCCGCGCACTGCGGATGCGCGCCCATCCACGCCGACGCTCAGTGACATCACCTCGCTCAGCAGCGGGCTGTCGCTGTCGGCAGCGGAGGAGGCCAGCAGCTCGCGGCTCTGGCTGGTGGAGACCGCCAGCACGGCCAGCGGCTGATGCTCGTGCACCAGCCGGCTCAGCAGCGCGGCATATGGCTGCAGGCGATACTCGTTCAGCGTGGCGTCTTCGCACACCAGCGCGTGCGTGGCACCGTACGCGCCCGCCTGCTGCGCGAGGGCAGCGGCATTTTCGCCGAATACCAGCGCGATGATCTCCGCGCCGGGGAAGACGCGCGCGGCGGATACGGCTTCCCATGCGCTCGGGTTGACGTTTCCGCGAGAGCTCTCGATCCAGACGAATACTGCGCTCACAGCACCTTCTCCTCAATCAGCCGGTCGACCAGCGTGCGGGCCATCTCTTCCGGCGTGCCGGCGATCAGCTCCAGCGTGACGTTGCGTGCGGGCAGGTTGCGGAAGCTGGTCACGCGCACGCCCGCCGGCGCGGCGCTCACGCCGAGGTCGGCCAGCGACCATGTCGGGATGGCGGCTTTGGACGCCTTGCGGATGCCGATGAACGAGGGAAAGCGCGGCTCGTTGATCTCCTTGGTGACGGTGATCACGGCGGGCAGCGCGGCGCGCACCGTCTGCCGGCCCTCCTCCAGTTCGCGCTCGACAGTGATGCTGCCGGCGTCCAGCGCGACGATCTTCGACACGCCGGAGAGCATCGTCCAGCCGAGCTTGCGCGCCAGCGCGAAGGTGTGCTGATCCGTGCCCGTGTCCACCGCCTCGCGACCGCAGATGACGAGCTGCACGCCATCCAGCTTGCGCACAGCAGCGGCGGCGGCACTGGCATAGCCGAGCGCATCCGCCGGGTCCAGCGCGGGATCGTCGATGCGGATGGCCTCATCGAGGCCCATCGCCAGGCCATGCTTGAGCGCGCTGCTGTGCATCTCTCCGCCGATGGCCAGCACGATCGCCTTGCCGCCGGTGTTGCGGGACTGCACGATGGCCTCTTCCAGGGCGTACTCATCCCACGGGTTGACGACCAGCTCGGCCTCTCCCCAGTTGACGCGCCCGTCCGCGCCGACCTCTACTTTCGCCGCCGTATCCGGCGTGCTGCGGGTGAAGACTGCGATATTCAAGGGGTGTCCTCCCTGGGGATATGCGCTGCATCTCGGGCAGAAGGCGGGGCAAACGCACGCCCCGCACTGCGCCGGATTGTAGCGCGGGCGGGGGCATACCATCAATCGGGCAATGACGCATCAGGACGAGTGCCGGAAGAGATGCGCGCCTACCACAACGCAGCCTGCACGGGCGGGCGGCGACCGCCGAACAGGATGAAGGGCGCGGCGCGTTCGGGCGCGCGAATGCCGAGCCGGCGCAGGTCGCTGACATCCCCGAGGCGACCGCGGCGGCGGGCGCTGAGGATGGCGTCTGCGCTGGCCGGGCCGATGCCGGGCACGCGCAGCAGCTCGCGGCGCTCTGCGGTCATCACGTCCACCGGATGGTGGGCGAGATTGGCCTCCGCCCACACCAGCTTCGGATCGCGGTCGGTCGGCAGCACGCCCTCCGGGCTGAAGGGCAGATCCTCGACATCGAAGCCATAATCGCGCAGCAGGAAACTGGACTGATACAGCCGGAATTCGCGCTGCGGATCGGTGGGCGGGGTGTTCTCCAGCGGGGTGTGGATCACCGGGCTGAAGGCGGAGAAGTAGGCGCGCACCAGGCCGGCTTGCTGGTGCAGACGCTGGGTGAGCGCGAGCAGCTCCAGATCGGTATCGCCCGCCGCGCCGACCACGAACTGCGTCACCGTGCGCGCCAGGCGCTCGTGCGGGTGCTCGCGGCGCAGGTCAGCCGCCAGCGTGAGCATCGCCAGCAGTTCGCGCGCGAAGTCTTTCTTCGGCGCGAGCTGCTCCAGTCGGGCCTGCGTCGGCGCTTCCAGGTTGACGGAGACGCGGTCGGCAAGCTGCATGGCGCGGTAGAGCTGGTCCTTCTCTGCGCCGGGCATGATCTTGAGGTGGATGTAGCCGCGATAGTGGTAACGCTGGCGGATGATCTCGACTGTGTCGATCAGCTTGTCCTGCGTGGTGATGCTGCCGCGGATGATGCCGCTGGAGAGAAACAGGCCGTCCACCTTGCGCGCCGCCGCCAGCCCGTCCAGCGCTTTCGCCATCTCGTCTGGCGTGATGGTGATGCGCTCGGTCGCTGCCCGGCCCGCGCGAAACGGGCAGTAGAAGCAGTTGCGTTCGCAGGCGGTGGTGAGCATGCTCTTGAGGATGGGCTTCGCGCCCTGCGGCGTGGCGACGCTGCTGATGCACTCCTCCAGGCTGTGCGACTGATCGCCGGAGGGGCGCGCACTGCGTGGCTTTCGCTCGGCCTGCGGCTGATCGCCCGCTGGCTCGAACAGCGTGACATCGCCCATGCGGGTGAGGCGGGTGAAGACGTCCGGTGCGGAACGGATATTCATACCCTGATTGTATAGAACATGTGTTCCGAAGTCAACCGGGGTGATGGGCGTTGTGCGAGGCTGCGGCTGAGCGTACTGCAATAAGAAAGCGGGCCGCCCATCGGCAGCCCGCCTCGTCTTGCTGTGTTGTCTGCCGTCGCGCCTAGCTCTGCGCTTCCAGCGCTGCGCTCAGGTCGAGCAGGCTGGGGTCGAAATCAGCCAGCAGGTCGGCAGCGGGCACATCGATCTGCGCCGTGTCCGGGTTGACGCCGGTCTCCAGCGTGCCCTCGGAGAGCAGCGTCTGGATCTGCGCCAGCACGTCGTAGTAGGCCTCGGGGATGTCGGACTCGTTCGGGCCGGCGTAGGTCATGCCGCCGTTGGCGACATCGAGGATGTAGTTGCCGCCGCCGGGGAAGGCCTCGGCATCGCCTGAAGCCAGCGCGGCGATCATGTCGTACACGCCGACGTCCACGCGCTTGATGCCGCTGCTGATGATGCGATCAGCGCCGGGCGCTTCGCCTTCGCCGAAGGTGGTGAAGTACTCGTCCTGGTCGACGCCGATCACGTACACGCCTTCCGCCGCGGCATAGGCGATCGCGCCGGAGCCGGTCGGGCCGCCGCCGCCGAAGATCACGTCTGCGCCTTCGCCAGCGAACTGCTCGGCAGCCGCCGCGCCGCGGTCCGGAGCGACGAAGCTGTCGATGTACACGCCGAGGATCTCGACTTCCTTGCCCAGCAGACCGGCCGTGAAGGCGATGCCCTGCTCATAGCCGTTGCGGAAGCGCACGACCGGCGGGATGTCCACGCCGAACACGCCACCGATGACGTTGGACTCGGTCACCATCGCCGCCAGCGCGCCGACGAGAAAGGCCGACTGATCCTCGCGGAACTGGATGCCGACGTAATTCTCGGGACCTTCAAACACGAACTGATCGACGCCGATGAAATACACGTCGGGGTTGGCCTGAGCTGCGGTGAGCGTGGCATCGGCGATCAGGAAGCCGACGGTGACGATGGCGTCGTAACCTTCGTCAATGCAGGTCTGGATGTTGCCGGCGTATTCCGTCTGTGCCTGCGTTTCGATGAAGGTGTCGGCCAGGCCGAATTCCTCGACGGCTGTTTCCATGCCCTCATAGGCGAACTGGTTGAAGGTGCCGTCGTTCACGCGGCCAAGATCGGTCACGAGGCAGACCGATTCGATCAGCGCGCTATCCTGGGCGCTGGCGACAGGCAGCAGTCCCGCAAGCAGCAGGGCAGCAGCCCCAATGGCGAGGGGTCGTTTCATGGTGTCCTCCATCTGTAATTGGCCAGTTCCGGACCGGTTCCGGTGGAGCGCAGAATATAGCATGCAACAGTACGGATGCACCATAAACGATGCACAGTAATGTGAGGCGGATTGTCGTGAGAAGTGGATGAGCGCGGCGGGGATCACAGTGTCCCCGCCGCGCACCGGCCTAGCGGTAGGGGTTCTGCGAGGCCTGATAATTGATCAGAAGCGCGGCAATCACGCCGGGAACCCAGCCCGCCACCGTGAGCAGCAGCACGATCAGGAACACGCCGCAGCCGCGATCGATCACTGCAGCAGGCGGGAAGATGATACAGACAATTGCACGCAGACAACCCATGGACGCCCTCTCCTTGCCGACTCTCTGCATGAATTATACGCAGCAGAGGCGCGGAAGGTTGCGGTCTTTCAGGTGGGCAGTCCGCGGCGCACGCGCTGCTGGATCATTACATGCGCGGCCAGCCCGATCAGGACGGCGCCGACGACAGTGACGATGGAGACGGTTCTGGACAGGTTTTCACGGGTTTCAAGCGCCATGCAGAACTTTGCTTTCACTAAGCGTACTCAGCGAAAGTAAATATAGGTCAGCAGGATTACAGCGCGTTAAGAATCGACAAAAGCCGAGATGAGCGCGGCCATGCGCGCTGCCGCATCTGGCAGCAGGTGCAGTCCGTCGAAGGTGAAGTGGTAACCGCCGGCCTGGGCGGACGCCTCGTAATCGCGCCAGCCGTTTTTCTCGCGCTGGCCGATCGTGATGATGGTGTCCATATCCAGCGGCGGGCGTTCGGGCGGGGGCAGGGGGGCGAAGTGCGCCATCAGGTCGAGCACCGGAATACGCCAGCTCCCGGCGGCCTGACGGGCGAGCGCGTTGAAGTGCGCCAGCGCCGCGCTGGCCGTCGGGTTGGCTTCAGCCGGCGGCAGGCCCACCCACACCAGCGCCCCGCCCAGCTGAAGCTGTGTCAGCAGGTCGCGATAGCCCGCGCTGAATTGCTCCGGCTTGACCATGCCATCGGGCAGGGCTTTCGCGCGGCGGTAGAATGGGCGCGTCGCCGGCTGACTGAAGGAGATCGCGTCGTTGCCGCCGATCATCACGAACACGCCATCCGGCGCATGCGCCAGCACCTCGTCCACGCGGGTGAGCAGGTTGAGCACGGTATCGCCGCTGCGGCCCGCGTTGATGATCTCGTCAGCGGGCCGCAGCGCGCGCAGCACTTCCACGTAGCTGCCGCCGTAAGTGCCTTGTGTGAGGCTGTCGCCCAGGCAGACCAGCTTCATGCGGGCCAGCGCCGGGGGTTTGCAGGGTGTGCCGTGCGCATCGCCTCAGTCGCCGACGGCCGGCTCCGCTTCGGACTGCCAGGCGACGGCGTCGTACGCGGGCAGCTCGCAGCGCAGCGGCCGGTCCTCGCGGAAGCCAAACGCGTAATCGGCCTGCATGAGCTGGTGGATCTCGCTGGTGCCTTCATAGATCACTGCGCCCTTGCTGTTGCGCAGGTAGCGCTCGACCGGGTACTCGTCGCTGAAGCCGTACGCGCCATGCACCTGTACCGCTTCCAGCGCCGCCTGCACACTTTGATCGGTGGCGTACCACTTGGCGAGGCTGGTCTCGCGCGTGTTGCGGATGCCGCGATTCTTCAGATCGCCCACCTGCAGGCAGAGCAGGCGCGCGGCCTCGTACCACTGCTGCATGAAGGCGATTTTCTGCTTGATGAGCTGGTGCTCGGCGATCGGGCGGCCGCCGGTCTTGCGCTCCATGGCGTAGCGGACGCTGTCTTCCAGGCAGGCGCGGATCAGGCCGGTCGCGCCGCTGGCGACGGTATAACGCCCGTTATCGAGCGAGGCCATGGCGATCTTGAAGCCTTCGCCCTCTTCGCCGAGGCGGTTGGCGACGGGCACTTCGACATCCTGGAAGGCCACCCAGCCGGTGGAGCCGGCGCGCACGCCCAGCTTGCCGTGGATATCGCCGCTGGTCACGCCGGGCATGTCTCGCGTGACGATGAACGCGGTCATGCCGCGGTGTCCGGCGTCCGGGTCGGTCTTGGCGACGACGAGGAAGTTGTGCGCCTTGGTCGCCAGGCTGATCCACATCTTCTCGCCGTTGAGGATGTAGCGATCGCCGGAGCGGCGGGCGGTCGAGGACATGCCGATGACATCGCTGCCGGCCCCTGCTTCGGTCAGGCAGAAGGCGCCATATTCCTCACCGCGCGCCTGCGGCACGAGGAAGCGCTGCTTCTGCTCCTCAGTGCCCCACTGCAGCAGCGACATGCTGTTCAGGCCGTGATGCACCGACATGATCACGCGCAGCGTGGTATCCCCGCGCTCCAGCTCCTCGCACACGAGGCCGAGTGTGACGTAGTCGAAGCCCTGGCCGCCATAGCGCACCGGGATGCTGATGCCGAGGATGCCGAGCTCCGCCAGGCGCGGCAGGATGGCCGGGTTCATCTGCTGTTTGCGATCCCACTCGCCGATGGTCGGCAGCACCTCTCGGGCGACGTAATCGCGCACCATCTTCTGGGCGGAGCGTTGTTCTTCGTTCAGCGAGAAATCCATGAGCATTCCTTCCGGACTGGGGAGCAGCGCGCCGGGCCGCTTCCTGTGAACAGAGAGTTGGCTGAATTATACTCTGGAACAGGGGGGCTGGATATGGATGGCGAAGGCGCAGGGACAGGCATTCCGCAAACGCTCATCACGTGGTATCTGCACATGACGCACCGGGCGCAGTTTCAGCCGGCGTTTCTGCAGCCGCCGCCGGATGTGCGGCTGATGCGATTGGCGCAGGCGGATGTTCCATACTATCTTTTTCTGTACGCGGCTGTTGGCGAAGCGCTGCGCTGGCGCGACCGGCTGATCATGCCGCGCGAGGAACTGCAGCGGCTGATCGCGCGGCCAAACGTCCGCATTCAGGTGCTGTATGTGCAGGGCGCGCCGGCTGGCTACTACGAGCTGGTGGATGAGGATGGCGATGTCGCGCTGGAGTACTTCGGCCTGCGCCCGGCCTATCACGGGCGCGGGCTGGGCGGGCACCTGCTGAGCGCGGCGATCGCGCAGGCGTGGGATGAGGGGGCGCGGCGCATCTGGGTGCACACCTGCAACCTGGATGGGCCGGCGGCGCTGCCCAACTACCAGCGGCGCGGCTTCTCGATCTATCGGACGGTGGAAGAAGCGATGCCGCAGCGCTACCACTAGCGGACGGCGGAGAGGACGAGAGATGAGCATTCTGGATCAGGCGCGCGCGCACGGAGCGCCAGTGATCGAGGGCGAGACCGCGGTGTTTGTGTGGGAAGGCGATCAGCCGCCGCTGCTGGCCGGTGACTTCAACGGCTGGAACCTGCAGGCGCCGGTGCCGATGCAGCAGGCCGGGCCGCGCCTGTGGCTGGCGCACGTCACCCTGCCGGCAGACGCGTATGTTGAGTATGCCTACTTCGCCAGCACGCGCGGAGAGGACCGCCTGAGCGACCCGCTGAACCGGCGGCGCGTCTGGAACGGCGTGAACGGCTTCAACCACACCTTCACCATGCCGGGCGGCGCGCTCACCCCGCTGATGCGCGCGCGGCGCGGCGTGCTGCGCGGCAAGGTCATCCGCCACGACATGCCGATGGGCCTGCGCGCCGACGCGCCCAAACGACGTGTGCTGCTCTACCAGCCGCCGGTGGAACAGCCGGTGCCGCTGGCGCTGGTGTGGGACGGGCCGGACTACTACCGGCGCGGCCACCTCACGACGATCGTCGATAACCTGATCGCGCAGGGGCGCATGGCCCCGCTGGCGCTGCTGATGATCGACAACGCCGGGCGCTTTCGCCCGGTGGAGTACATGATGAATGATGCGCCGCTGATGTGGGTGGTCGAGCGCGCGCTGCCGGAGATCGCGCCGCTGCTCAACCTGACCGATCCGCAGGCCGCGCCCGGAAGCTGGGGCGTGATCGGCGCCTCGATGGGCGGGCTGATGGCGATCTACGCCGGCCTGCGCGCGCCGCAGTTGTTCGGGCGGGTGCTGGCGCAGAGCCCGGCAGTGGAGTACACGCTTGCGGGCAGGCCGCTGCCGATTTACGACCTGATCCGGCTGGGCGAGCGCGCGCCGATCCGCATATGGCAGGATGTGGGCACGCTGGAGTGGCTGCTGCCCAGCAACCGGCGCCTGCATGCGCTGCTGACCGAGCGTGGCTACGACGTGAACTACCGCGAGTTCAATGCCGGTCACAACTACACCGCCTGGGCCAACAGCCTGTGGCGCGGCCTGGAGTGGCTGTTCCCGCCTGCAGGCTGACCGGCGGGCGGCTGTACTCTGCATTCTGTATCGGGGTTCCGTGAAGTGAACAGGAGCGAACCTATGACGAAGCTTCACACGCACCGTCTTCGCCTGCCGGCTGCGCTGGCACTGCTCGTGGCCGCGCTGGCGCTGGCCGCGGGCGC
>CAZZJW010000020.1:51632-56015 GCA_964654755.1 uncultured Pleurocapsa sp.
ATGCCAGCCCGGGCGCGCAGGTCAGCGTGAGCGCGCAGGTGGGCGCGGTGTCGGGCAGCGCCGGGCCGATCACCTGCCCCGGCGGTGGCGGTGGCGGTGGTGGTGGCGGGGGTGCTCCTGCGCCCTCCGGGGACTCGTCGTGGGGCGGCTACACGGATGGCCGCCTGAACCCGGATATCGCCGAGTCCTACACTGTGTACTGCAAGAACGGCCAGCTCGAAGTGTGGCGCGCGGCGCCCTCATCGCAGATGCTGGCGGCACTTGCGCTGGAGCAGGTGGCGGCGCTGCCGGATGGGGGACAGATGCCCGTCACCGCGCAGTCCTCGCTCAGCCGGGCTGCTGACACGCTGACGCTGGCGGGCACCGATGGCAACCGCGCGCCGAACCTGGAGACCAAGGTCTTCAGCCGCGCGCAGTGCCTGGGGGACCTGGTGCAGGCTGTGCCGCCTTCCCCTGTACCGCCGCGGCCCACGCCGACGAGCTTCATACCTGATGGACCGGATCTGTGTGCAGAGTTCTGGATGTTCATCAGCGCGCTGACGGGGCTGTTCTTCGTGGGGTCTACCGGCCCGCTGCGCATCAGGCTGTTGCGGGTGCAGGCGCTGTTCCGGCGTCGCAAGCGATAGCGGGGTCAGACCACAGCAGGCGGAGCTGATGCACGGCGCTCCGCCCGCTGCGTGTTGCTGAATTGTGACGCCGGGGTCAGTAGACCGGCATCGAATGGTCCACCTGGCGGGCCCAGCCGAGGATGCCACCCTCCAGATTGACCAGGCGGCGCGGGTCAAAGCCCAGATCGCGCAGCGCCCGGATCACATCGGTACTGCGGCCGCCGGAGCGGCAGTACACGATCACTTCGCGGTCGCGCGGGATGGCGTTGATCACGGTATCCACCAGCGCGCTCTGGCCGAGGCGCACCTGTTCGGCGGCGGCCAGCAGGCGCGGCTTGGGGATTTCCAGCGTGTGATCGATCTGCGCGATCTCCCACTCCTCAGGATTGCGCACGTCCACCAGAAACAGATCGTCCCCGCGATCCATGCGCGCCTTGAGTTCAACCGAGGTGATCTGCGGGATGGGCAGATCCCGGAGGTCCTCGGCGGTGGGGACGTGATCGTGCGCGGGCACGCCGCAGAACTGCTCGTAGTCGATCAGCTCCACCTGCTCCGCCGGGATGCCGCACACCACGCAGTTGGGGTTCTTGCGCACGCGGATGGTGGTGAAGCTCATCTCCAGCGCGTCGTACAGTAGCATGCGGCCGATCATCGGATCGCCGATGCCGGTGATGAGCTTGACCGCCTCGGTCGCCTGCATCGTGCCGATCGTGCCGGGAAGCACGCCCAGCACGCCGCCCTCGGCGCAGCTCGGCACGAGGCCCGGCGGCGGCGGTTCAGGGAACATGCAGCGGTAGCACGGGCCTTCCTTGGCGTAGAACACGCTGAGCTGGCCTTCAAAGCGCAGGATGCTGCCGTACACGTTGGGCTTGCCCAGCCGCACGCAGGCATCGTTGACCAGGTAGCGCGTGGGAAAGTTGTCCGTGCCGTCGATGATGACATCGTATGGCGCGAGGATCTCCAGCGCGTTCTCGCTGGTGAGCGGCACTTCGTAGCGATCGATCTGCAGCGCCGGGTTGATGTCGAGCATGCGCCGGGCTGCGCTTTCGATCTTCGAGGTGCCGACAGTGCTGACGCCGTGGATGACCTGGCGCTGCAGGTTGCTCTCGTCCACGACGTCGTAGTCCACCAGGCCGATACGCCCGACGCCTGCCGCGGTCAGGTAGAGCGCCAGCGGGCTGCCGAGGCCGCCCGTGCCGATCAGCAGCACGCTCGAAGCCTTCAGGCGGCGCTGGCCCTCGATGCCGAACTCCGGCATGATGAGATGACGGCCATACTTGCGGATCTCATCATTTGTCAGATCGCCCAGGCGGTCGACAACAGCTTTCATGCAGCTTCCTCCTGCTGAGCGGCTGGTTCCGGCCCGCCCAACTGTCGCATCAGGATATGTTCGTCCACTGCGCCGTAGTTCACCGCGGCGGCGCGCCCGTCGGCGGCCAGCACGAAGGTGGTCGGCGCGGTCAGCACGCCCCATCGCGCGGCGGCATCGGGCTGCGCACTGGCATCCACGCGGACGACGGCCACCTCATCATGCATCAGCGCCTGCAGCCGCGCCAGCGCCGGCGCCTGCACCACGCGGCAGGCGACGCATGCGGGCGTGGTGAAGTACACGATGGTCGGCTTGCCGGGCGGCACATGCGCCAGCACCGGATCACGCGTGGCGGCCAACGCGGTGGCGCGCCGGCGCTGATGCTGCGTGAACAGCCGGTAGACGATCAGGCCGAGGGCCAGTACAGCCAGTGCAATCAGCAGACGCTCAATCATACTCTATTCCTCAGACGAACGCTGGCGGCCATCACGCGCTCGTGCCGCCAGTTCGTGACGCGCTTACGCCAGCGGCGCATGGGTGAAGCCGGGGATGCCCAGCCGATTGGCCTGGTAGTACATCCAGCACCCGGCGCAGAAGTTGAGCCAGAAGTTCAGGTTCGCCAGCGCGATGACGATCCACACCAGCACCCAGCCCGCCGCCGCCGCGCCGGTGAGGATCAGCAGTGTGCCGAGGCCGTTGAAAATCGCGCCCACCAGCATGGCGAAGCGGTGCGGCTCGGGATTATCCGTGATCACCTTGCGCTGCACGCGCCCACTCGGCAGGACGAGCCGCTCGTAGATCACGCGGTACGGCGCGAAGGGCAGGCCGAGCCCGCCCAGCAGCTGCGCGATGGCCACCAGCGCCACCAGCAGCGGGCTGCCCAGCACGAACGCGATCAGCAGCGCGATGATGGTGATCGCCTGGCCAGTCTTCAGCCCGTTCTGATCGACACGACGGGGGGCTTCTGCGCTCATGGAGTCATTCCTCACTGCACAGGGCGCAGCGTCTGGCGCCCGCCCGCGATCGATGGGATGATGCGCAGCGCGTCGCCCTCGCTGATCTCGGTGTCGAGGCCGCTCAGAAAGCGGATGTCCTCTTCGCCGATGAACACGTTGACGAAGCTGCGAAGCTGGTCGCCATTGAACAGATGCGGGCGCAGCTCAGGATACTGCGTGGTGAGGTCATTGAGCGCAGCGCCAATCGTCGCGCCGCTGACGCTGACCTGGGCCTGGCTGCCGGTGTAGACGCGCAGCGGGGTGGGGATCTTGATGCTTGGCATGGTTACGACTTGCTCCTCGGACTGGCCAACATCCAATACAGACGCTGTGAAACGAGAGGTGTGTACGGGAGTCGAACCCGTTTGCACGGTTTTGCAGACCGTTGCCTGGCCGTCTGGCTCACACACCCGGTGTGGTGCTGGCGGCCTGTGCCACCCACGCCCGGTCAAGATAACCGCCGACCAGCGCGGTCATGGTGTCAACCTCGACCAGAAACGAGTCGTGGCCGAAGTCGGCGGAGACCATGTGATACTCGACGGCCTTCCCCGCCCGTTCCAGCGCCATCACCAGATCGAGCCCCTGTTCCGGCGAATACAGCCAGTCGCTGGAGAAGCTGACGACGAGGAACTTCGCCTGTGCCGGGGCGAGCGCCGCGTCCATCGAGCCGGCCTCGTCTCCGATGTCGAAGTAGTCCAGCGCCTTGGTGATGTACAGGTAGCTGTTGGCGTCGAAACGCTCGACGAACTTGCTGCCCTGGTGCTGAAGGTAGCTTTCGACCTGAAACTCCGCCTGGTCAAAGCGGTAGGGCAGCGTTTCGCCGTGCTGCAGGCGGCGGCCAAACTTGCGCTCGAGCGAGTGCTCGCTCATGTAGGTGATGTGGCCGACCATTCGCGCGACGCCCAGCCCGGAATCTGGCTCCTCGCCGCCGTAGTAGTCTCCACCGTTCCAGCGCGGATCGGCATAGATCGCCTGGCGGCCGATCTCGTTGAAGGCGATGTTCTGCGTGGAAGCGCGCGGCGTGGAAGCGATGAACAGCACATGACCGACGCGCTGCGGCGCATCCACCGCCCACTGCAGCGCCTGCATCGCGCCCATGCTGCCGCCAGCTGCCGCGAACAGCCGCTCGATGCCGAGATGATCGAGCAGGCGGCGCTGTGCGGCCACCATGTCGCGGATGGTCACTAGCGGGAAGCGCAGGCCGTAGGGCCGGCCATCCGCCGCGAGCGACGCCGGCCCGGTGCTGCCCTGGCAGCCGCCGATCACGTTGCTGCAGATGATGAAAAAGCGCCCGGTGTCGAACATCTTGCCCGGTCCGACGGCCTCGTCCCACCAGCCGGGGCGCTCGTACAGATCATCGGTGTGGTAGCCGGCCACATGGGCATCTCCGGAGAGCGCGTGGCAGATGAGGATGGCGTTGGAGCGCTCGGCGTTGAGCGTGCCGTAGGTTTCGTAGGCCAGCGTGAAGCCG
>CAZZJW010000021.1:0-54724 GCA_964654755.1 uncultured Pleurocapsa sp.
CAGCAGCGTGTCGCTCTGGCGCGCGCGCTGGTCAACGAGCCGGCGGTGCTGCTGCTGGACGAGCCGCTGGGCGCGCTCGACCTCAAGCTGCGCAAGGAGATGCAGTTCGAGCTGGCGCAGATGCAGGAAGACCTCGGCATCACCTTCATCTTCGTCACGCATGACCAGGAAGAAGCGATGTCGATGGCCGACCGCGTGGCGGTGATGGACCACGGCAAGGTGCTGCAGATCGGCCGGGCCGACGAGATCTACGAGACGCCTGTGTCGCGCTTCGTGGCCGACTTCATCGGCGAGACCAACTTCCTCACCGGCCGCCTGGAGAAGGTGGAAGGGGAGTTTGCCTGGGTGAAGCTGGACGACGAGGTGACGATCAAGGCCGGCATCGGCGATCCGTCGCTCAACCTCGGCAGCGAGGTGACGCTGGCTGTTCGCCCGGAGAAGATCAACCTCTTCCACACCGAGGGCGCGGTGAAGTACGCCGATGGCAGCAGCGATCAGGCCGAGTCGTATCGCACGGCGCTGCTGCGCGACCCCGACATCAATCTGGTGCGCGCTACCGTCACCTACGCCAACTACATCGGCACCGACACGCGCTACATGGTCGAGTTCGGCAACAGCCAGCAGAAGATGATCGCGCGCATCCAGAACTTCGGCCTGCGCTCCGATACCACCTTCGTCGTCGGTCAGTCCGCCTACGTGTACTTTGACGCCGAGACCGTGCGCGTCCTCAGCCAGTGAGCGATAGCGCCAGCCAAATCCCGGTCGTCTCGCACGTCCAGATGACGCCGCTGCTGAGAGCGCGGCGAGATGGTGCTGTCGAGGCTGCGTTCTCAGCAGATCTGGGCATGACCAGCCAGCCTGTTCCGCTGACCGCCGAAGGGGTGGATCTGGGCGGAGCGCTGCTGCGCTGGGAGACCATCACCGAAATCGCCGATGTCGACAATGCGTGTTTTGTGCTGAACCGCGCGCCGGGTGCTTGGCAGCCTGAGCGCGTCTTTCGCTTCTCTGATGTGACGGGACGGCATGTGTCGCTCTATCCCACAGCGCGCGCACCTGCGCTGCTGGTGGCCGGCCTGCCGATGCACCGCATCAAGACCGTCGATCCGCTGGAGGACACCCGGCTGAAGACGCGGGCCGCGCAGCCGGCGGGCATCGTGCTGGATACCGCGATGGGGCTGGGCTACACCGCCATGGAAGCAGCACAGCGCGCGGAACACGTGATCACCGTCGAGATCGATCCTGCGGTGGTCGAGGTGGCGCGGCTCAATCCGTGGTCGCAGCCGCTGTTCACGCATCCGCGCATCGAGCGCCGCCTGGCCGACAGCGCCGAGGTGATCGCGGAATCGGCGGATGAAAGCTTCACCCGCATCCTGCACGACCCGCCGACCATGACGCTGACCGGTGAGCTGTATTCCGGCGCCTACTACCGCGAGCTCTTCCGGGTGCTGCGCAAGGGCGGGCGGCTGTTTCACTATATTGGTGATCTCAACAGCACCAGCGGCGCGCGCACGGTGCGCGGGGTGATCGAGCGCCTGCAGGCAGCGGGATTTCGCGGGGTGCAGCGGCGACCGGAGGCTTTCGCAGTCATCGCATTCAGGTGAGTACAGGTTGCATCCTCGGGGGGGGACGTACGCCATGAAACTGCGCATCAGCAATCCGATCTACTATCTGGTGATCGTGGCCGCCGCCGCCGTGCTGGCGGATCAGATCGGCGCGAACCCGATTGTGGTGTTCGTGCTGTCGGCCATCGGCCTGATCCCGCTGGCCAAGCTGATCGGTGAGGCGACCGAGGAACTGGCGGTCTACACCGGCCCGAAGCTGGGTGGGCTGCTCAACGCCACGCTGGGCAACGCGGCAGAGCTGATCATCGCGTTCTTCTCGATCCAGGCGGGCCTGCTCGATCTGGTGCGCGCATCGATCACCGGCTCGATCATCGGCAATCTGCTGCTGGTGCTGGGCGGCAGCCTGCTGCTGGGCGGCCTGAAGAACGGCATTCAGACCTTCGACCGGCGCACCGCCGGGATGAATGCCACGCTGGTGGTGCTGGCGGTGATCGCGCTGGCGATCCCCTCGCTGTTCGATGCTGGCGTGCGCAGCAATCCGACCAGTGAGCTGCTCTTCAACGAGGGCGTGGCGCTGGTGCTGATCGTGCTGTACGTGCTGAGCGTGATCTACACCTTTCGCAGTGGCAAGGGCGCGACGCACCACCACGCACCGGATGAGCCGGGTGCGCTGGGCGAAGATGGCGCCGATGTGGTCGTGCGCGATGCGGCGCCGGTGCACCGCGCACGCTGGACGCTGCGCTTCTCTATCCTCATGCTGGTGCTGGCGACGGTGGGCACCGCGCTGGTGAGCGAGACGCTGGTGGGCGCGGTCGAGCCGGTGACGCAGCAGCTCGGCCTGACCGAGTTCTTCCTCGGCATCATCATCATCCCGCTGGTGGGCAACGTGGCCGAGCATCTGGTGGCAGTGCAGGTGGCGCTCCGGAACAAGATGGAGCTCAGCCTGGCGGTCTCGCTCGGCTCCAGCCTGCAGGTGGCGCTGCTGGTCGCGCCGCTGCTGGTGTTCATCAGCCTGCTGCTGGGGCAGCGTCTGCTCTTGGTGTTCGACACCTTCGAGCTGGTGACGCTGATCGGGGCGGCGGTGATCGCGGCATTCGTGGCGCAGGATGGCGAGAGCAACTGGCTGGAGGGCGCGATGCTGCTGGCGGTGTATCTGATCGTCGCGCTGGCATTCTTCTTTCTGGCGCCGGGCGCGATGCCGCACAGCTCCCCGTGAGGCGCTGGCGTTTCTGAAGATCTGCTTAGCACCGCGCTGCAGCCCTATAATGCCTCCCGCCGCCCTGTTATGATCTGGTCAACTCCGGGGGGAACCGTATGCAGATTGACTGGGCACGCGTCACGCCGGTGCTGATGAGCATGGTCATCATCGCGCTGGTGGCGATTGCGCGCAACTACTCGCGAGGCCTGGCGGTGGTGCTGGCGACCATGCCCATCAACCTGCCGCTGGCGATGTATGTCATCTTCAATGCGCACCCGGAGGATCAGGCGGGGTTCAGCAGCTTCATCGGCGGGCTGGTGGTGGGGCTGATCCCGACCATGGTGTTCATCGTCACGGCGTACGCTGCCTCGCGCGTTGGCTGGACATTCTGGCCGGTGATCGGCGCGGGATACAGCGCCTGGGCGGTGTGCTTCATCGTCATCTGGCTGGTGCAGCGGATCACCGCGCGCTAGGCCAATGCGCCGGTACAGGCGCGTTTCCGGGAGCAGACATGCAGGGACTACAGCAACTCTCACGCGCTCAGCGGCGCTTCGTCTTTCTGATGCTGTTCGCCGGCGCGCTGTTCCTGCTGTTTGCGCTGACGGTGCTGCTGATCGCCAACACCTTCAACAGCGGGCGCTCGATCCCGGTGGCGCTGATCCCGGAGGTGGCGGTTGGCGTGCTGGCCGAGCTGCCCGATGGCGATGCCTACCCGGCGGCGCTGACGCTCGACTCGATCGGCGAGGTGTTCACCGGCAGTTATGCCACCGGCGCAGTCTGGCGTGTCACGCCGGGCGGCGGCATCAGCGAGCTGGGCGGCACGCGCGATGCGATCGGCTCGGTGAGCGCACTCATCTTCGCGTCGGATGGGGCGCTGCTGGTGCTGGACACGCTCGATACCGATCCGCGCACGGTGGGCGGGCACATCTGGCGCATGGCCGGCGATGGCGCGATGACGGAGTACGGCCTCCTTGATGACGAGCGCGGCTGGATTGCCCCCAACGACATGGTGTTCGACGATCAGGGCAACCTGTATGTGACCGACTCCGGGCGCAACGAGGTGATCCGCTTCAGCGCCGGCGAGGATGGTGCGCAGGTGGGGCAGGTGTGGTGGGTGCCGCCGCCGCCGCCGGAAGATGCGCGTGCCAGCCTGACTGGGCTGGCCTTCGATCCTGTGCGCCGCGCGATCATCGTCACCGATCCTGAGACCAACCGGCTGTACCGCGTGATGCTGGCCGACAACACCAGCGAGACGCTCTACGATCATGGCGCGCGCCCCAATCCGCCCGGCTTCGACGGCGCGGTCATCACCCCGGATGGCGAGTTGTACGTGGCGGCGCTCGGCCAGAACGGCATCGCGCGCTTCAATGCGGAAACCGGCGCGCTGGATTACATCGCCGGGCTGTTTCGCGGGTCGAGCGATGTCGCCTATGATGCCGCCAGCGACCGGCTGATCGTGCCCAACTTCGACCAGTCGTCGCTGGTGCTGCCGCTGATCACGCCGTCGCTGCCGTTCACCATCGACTATATTCAGTTCAATCCGGAGGCGGCCCCGGAGACAGCGGCTGCGCCGTAGGCAAACCGTGTATTGCGCGCGCGATCAAGCGGGCATTACCATAAGCAGTCTGCAGGCGCGCGGCATCTGCTGCGCCGGCGCGGGTGATGCGAGGAATACCGATGAACGCGCAGTTCCCCCCTGATCCGATCCCCGATCATCTCGCGGACACGGGTAAAGTCGAAGTGATTCGCCAGCCATCGCGCCCGGCGCGCGGCGCAGGTGCGGCGCTGATCGTGCTGGCGCTGGCGCTGACCGCGGCCACCGTGGTGATGGTGGCGCTGCCCGCCGCACCCGCCCCGGCAGTGATGGAGCCGGCGCTGCAGACGGGCGAGAGCGCCACCCAGGTGAGCGCTGCGCCCACCAGCGTGCCGGCGACGGCGGCGCCGCTGCCCACCACCGTGATGCAGCCCACCCTCGATCCGGCGCTGATGGAGCGCATCCTCAGCCAGCCTGTGGGCATCGTGCTGGCCTCTGATGTGGTCAGCCCGTTTGAAGTGGTGCGCGATGTCTACAACCCCTTCACCATCATCCCGGATCGACCGCGCACTGAGGTGATCGAGTATGAGGTGCAGGAGGGCGACACCATCTTCAGCATCGCCGAACGCTTCGGGCTGAAGCCGGAGACCATCGCCTGGGCGAATGACCGCTCGATCATCGGCGGGCTGCGCCCCGGCCGCCAGATCAACATCATGCCGGTGGACGGCGCGTACTGGACGGTGCGCTCTGAGGAGACCATCCGGCAGATCGCCGAGCGGTTCCGCGTCGATCCGTACGCCATCATCGACTCGGAGTTCAATGACCTGTTCGGCGCGGGGCCGGAGACCACGCTTCAGCCCGGCGCGCGCGTCGTCGTGCCCGGCGGCGAGGCGGAGACCATCACGTGGAATGCCCGCGTGGAGACGCGCGACACCTCGACCAACGGCGCGGCCAATGCGCAGACCTCCGGCGGCCAGGTGATCTTCGAGCCGGGCGACCCGGGAAGCTGCGGCTGGGTGGACAATCCCGGCGATCCCGGCACGTGGCGCCAGCCGATGCCGCCCGGCACATATCAGTGGGTGCGCGGCTACTCCTCGTTCCACACCGGCGTCGATCTGGCGGCGCCCGTCGGCACGCCGATCTACGCAGCCAACGGCGGCTCGGTGGTGTTCGCCGGCTGGAACAGCTACGGCTACGGCTACGCGGTGGTGCTGGCACACGGCCCGTGGATGACGCTGTACGGGCACATGAGCAGCATCGGTGTGGGCTGTGGGCAGTACGTCAACGCCGGGCAGGCAGTCGGCGCAGTGGGCGCGACGGGCAATGCCAGCGGGCCGCACCTGCACTTCGAAATTCGCTACAACAACGCCACGCAGGACCCGACGCTGACGCTGGCGTTCTGAGTGCGCGCCTGGCGGGGGATGGGGTGGCGGCTTGCGGGCAGGCTGCCCCACCCCCCTTGCCGTGGGCTGTAGTACACTGGAGCATGTCCAGCGAGCCCGTCAGGTTTGCCATGAGTGATCGTTCCACCGCCAACGCGAAGCCCTCCAGCGCCGTCACGCCGCCTGCGCCCCGCCCGGCCATGCATCGCGCGGTGCTGGAAAGCGACCTCGACTATCATCCGCAGTGGGACCGGCTCACGCGGCTGATGGTGACGGTGATGCTGATCCTGGGCGCAATCTGGGCGATCGTCACCATCGGCCCGTTCATGCAGACGCTGGTGATCGCGCTGCTGTTCGCTTTCGTGATGTTCTTTCCGGCCCGCTGGGCCACCCGCCGCCTCAACCTTCCCTGGGTGCTGTCGGTGGTGCTGTGCTACTTCGCGCTGCTGATCGGCATCATCATCTCGGCGGCGACTCTGGTGCCGTCTGCGCTGGATGGGATCGCCTCCGGCACGGCGCGCGCGCAGGAGATCTATGGCGAGATACAGACGGACCTGCGCGAGTGGACGCCGGAACGGGGCCAGGTGCGCGTCCTGGGGACGGTGATCGATTTCAATCCGGTGATCACGCCGATCCGCGAGCTGCTGCTGCCTGCCGAGGCGGCTGTGACGCTCAAGGGGTCCCCCTTTGCGCCGGGGCAGGGTGCGCTGGGGGATATCGGCGGGCTACTGGGCTCGATCGACCTGCGCGGGCTGTTCAACCAGGCGATCAACTTCGCGGCCATGCTGGCGGCTGCGCTGGCCTCGATCACCGGCCTGATCGCCAATCTGCTGTTTGCGATCTTCATCTCACTGCTGATGATCATCGGCTTGCCCCAGACCAATCGTACGATCGCGGACTGGATTCCATCGTCCTACCACCGCGAGGCGGCGCTGCTGATGGAGAAGACCGAGCGCATCTGGACGGGCTTCCTGCGCGGCCAGATCACCATCGGCGTGATCATCGGCGTGCTCACGTTCGTGCAGCTCACGCTGATGGGCATCGGCAATGCGCTGCTGCTGGCGGTCGTGGTGGCGCTGATTTCGCTCATCCCGACGATCGGCGGCATCATCGCGCTGGTGCCGCTCTTCCTGAGCCCGCTGCTGGGTGGATCGAGCGTGCTGGTAGACATGAGCCCGGTCACGCTGGGCCTGCTGACGGTGGTGATCAATCTGGTGATGTCACAGGTGGTGTGGAACGCGGTCGCGCCGAAGATCCTGGGCGATGCGCTCAACCTGCCGGTGGTGGTGATCATCGTTGGCGTGTTCATCGGCGCGGCGGTGGGCGGTGCGCTGGGCGCCTTTCTGGTCGCCCCGCTGATGAGTACGGTGTGGCTGGTCGTGAATTACCTGCTCAGCAAGGTGGCGTTGAAGGATCCGTTCCCGGGGCAGCAGCCGGCGCTGCGGCTGGGGGCTGCTGAGTTTGCAGAGTCCAGCGAGGAAGAGCAGTCTGCCCGCCAGAGCGCTGCGGGCAGGCCGCGCTGAGCAGCGCGATCAGCGCATACGCGGGTCAAGCAGGTCGCGCAGGCCATCGCCGATGAAGTTGAAGGCGACGACGATGCTGGCGATCGCCATGCCGGGGAACAGCCACGTCCACCACTGGTCGAAATAGTCGATGCCCACTGCCACCATGCGCCCCCATTCGGGCGAGGTGGGCTCTGGCCCCAGTCCGAGGAAACTCAGGCCGGCGAAGGTGAGGATGGCGGTGCCGAGATCGAGCGTCGCCATGATGACCGCCGGCGCGATGCAGTTGGGCAGCACCGTGCGCCACAGGATGTAGGCGCGGGTGGCCCCGATGCATTCCGCCGCCTCGACGAATTCGCTGCGCCGGATCTTGAGCACCAGCCCGCGCACCAGCCGCGCATAGCCCGGCCACCACACCACCACCAGCGCGAGGATCGCGTTGCGTATGTCCGGGCCCAGCGCCGCCGTCACCGCCATCGCCAGGATGATCGTCGGAAAGGCCATGAACAGCTCGCTCAGCCGCATCAGCACTTCGTCGACGATGCCGCCCAGAAAGCCGGCGATGGCGCCGATGGCCGTGCCCAGCAGCGCGCCGATCACGATGACGGCGATGCCCGCGGGAATGGTGATGCGCGCGCCGAACAGCACCCGGCTGTAGATATCGCGCCCCAGCTCGTCTGTGCCCCACAGGTGTTCACCGCTCGGCAGCTGCAGGCGCGAGCTGACATTCTGCGCCAGGATGTCGTGCGTGGCCAGCTGCGGCGCGAACAACGCGACCAGGATCCACACCACGACCACCGCGCAGGCCACGAGCAGCAGCGGGTGGCGCCGCGTCAGGCGGGTGGCCAGCGCGCGCAGGTCAGGACGCGCGGATACGGGGGTCAAGGAAATAGTAGAGGACATCCACCACCAGGTTGACGAGCACGTACATGAAGGCGATCAGGATGCTCACGCCCATGATCGCGGGGAAGTCCTGCGATGTGGAGGCGCGAAACATGTAGCGGCCGATGCCGGGCCAGGCGAAGATCGACTCTGTGAGCACCGCGCCAGCCAGCAGATTGCCATACGACAGGCCGATGGCGGTGACGATCGGGATGAGCGCGTTGCGCAGCCCGTGGCGCAGCACCACCACGCGCTCGGCCAGGCCCTTGGCGCGCGCCGTGCGCATGTAGTCCGCCTTGAGCACATCGAGCATGGAGGCGCGGGTGATGCGGCTGATCAGACCGGCGATGTAGAGCGCCAGCACCAGGCTGGGCAGCACCAGCCGCGAGGCGGCATCGCGCAGGGTGTTCCACTGGCCGGCCAGCAGGCTGTCGATCAGAAACAGCCCGGTGACTTCCGGCGGCGCGCTCAGGCGCACGCTCAGCCGCCCCGGCCCGGCCACCCAGCCGAGCTGCGCGTGGAAGATGCTCAGCCCGAGCAGCGCCAGCACAAATACCGGCACGCTCACGCCGATCACGCCGATGCTGCGCACGAGCACATCCGCCGGGCGGTTCGGCCACAGCGCCGAGATCAGCCCGAAGCCGACGCCCATGCTGACGCCGAACAGCGTAGCGACGGTCGCCAGCTCGATCGTCGCGGGCAGGAAGCTGCGGATGTCGTCGGCGATGGGCTGGCGGGTTTTGATCGACCGGCCCAGATTGCCCTGCAGCAGGTTGCCCAGATACGTCAGATACTGCTCGACCGGCGGCTTGTCCAGCCCCCATTCGCGGCGGAAAGCGGCGACCAGCTCGGTGTTGTTGAGCTGGCTTTGCGGCAGGTTGGCGTTGATCGGGTCCGCGGGCACGGCGTTGGCAATGATGAAGGCGACCAGCGTGATGCCCAGCAGCAGCGGGAGGGTGAACAGCACACGGCGGAAGATGAAGAGGTGGATGGGCATCAGGAGGAGTCGCAGTCCACGGGCCCGGCGAGGCCAGACGCCGTGGACTGCGATTTCTTCAGAAGGCGGCTAGCCGCGGCTCAGCAGCGCCAGGTCGATCAGCCACTGCGGATGCCAGACGTACCCTTCCAGGCCAGCACGGAAGGCAGTCTGCACGTTCGGCTGCAGGAACGGCGCGAACACGCCATTGTCGTTCAGGTAGTTCTGCAGCGCGGTGAAGACCTCCTCGCGTTCGGCGGGATCGGTGGCGACGCGGGCGCGGGCGACCAGATCGTTCACTTCAGCGTCGGCATTCTCCGGCGTCCACTGCGCGCGCTCGGTGGCCACCTTGCCACCCGGCGCGAACGCCAGCATGTCGATCGGGTCGAGGACGTCGGGGCCCCAGAACCAGTAGCCGAAGCCCTGCTGGCCGCTGCGGTACTGCTCCAGCGACACCATCAGTTCGCCCGGCTCCAGCGTGACGTTGATGCCCACTTCAGCCAGGTCCGCCTGCACCTTCTGGGCGTTGGTATCCATATTCACGCCCTGGAAGCTGAAGGTGGGGTACTGCAGGGTGATATCGAAACCATCGGGATAGCCGGCTTCCGCCAGCAGGGCACGGGCGGCGTCGAGATCGCGGGCGTTGCCCTCACCGGCGGGGATGGCATACTGCTGGCCGACGGCCATGATCGAGCCGGGGGTAATGCCGCCCCACAGTTCCGCGTAGCCGGCGTAATCCAGCGACAGGCGCACCGCTTCCTGCACCTTCGGGTCGCTCATCGGGCCGCCGATATCGGGGTTGGCGTTCATCAGCAGGAAGTGCACGATGTTGCCCGGCGAGCTGGCGATGCTGATGTCGGCGTTGCCCGCCAGATCGGGGATCTGGTCGGACGTCAGGTCGAGGGCGATGTCGATCTCGCCAGACTCAAGCGCGACCTTCTGGGTGGCAGCTTCGGGGATGTTCTGGATGATGATGCGGTCGAAGAACGGCGCCTCACCCCAGAAATTGGCATTGCGGACCAGCACCGTCTGCACCTGCGGTTCCCACGCTTCCAGCACGTACGGGCCGGTGCCGGCGGAGGTGCTGTTGAGGAAGGCCTCGGCGGCATCGGCTGTGGCCGCGTCTGCTTCGGCGGAGCCACCCGCCTCGATCACCTGCGAGTCGTTGGTGATGCCGAAGGCGTTGTTGGCCAGGTTCGCCAGGAAGGCCGGGTTGATGCCGCTGAGCGTGAAGGTCACGGTGTCTGCATCGTCAGCAGTGACGCTGGCGATATCGGCGGCCAGGAAGGACGGATTGCCCTGCACGTTCTTGAGGCGGTTGACGGAGAACACCACATCATCGGCGGTCAGCGGATCGCCATTGGAGAACAGCACGCCGCTGCGCAGATTGAAGGTGTAGCTCAGGCTGTCTTCGCTGATGGTCCAGTCCGTCGCCAGCGAAGGCAGGATTTCCGCCGCGCTGTCGCTGGGGAAGGTGACCAGCGTGTCATAGGTGACATGGTTGATGATGCCGGTCGTCTGCGTGTAGCCACGCGCCGGGTCCAGCGAGTCTGTGCTTTCGACGTGTCCGACGACCAGGACCTGTTCGTCCTGGGCGAGGGCCGCGCCACCTGCCAGCAGGGCTGCGGCCAATACAAGCATTGCGGTACGTTTCATGGGGAACCTCTCAGCAATCAGCCGACAAGACAGGAGGAAGCCTGTTAGGGACGAGGATTGTAACGACTCCGCGCTGCTTTGCAACAGGATGATGCGGAAATTGTCGACAGTCAGCAGCGGGGATGGTAGGCTTGTGGTCTCATCTCCTGCCGGATGACACGGTATCTCATCAGGAGCCACCCCTCATGGTCTATCAGCAGCGCCTCCGCACCTTTCAGCAGAATCTTCAGGCCGATCTGGCTTTCTTCCCGCTCTCCTCGGATCTGCAGTATCTGACCGGCGTTCCGCGCGATATCCCCAACTTCGGCGCGACGCTGCACCCCGGCGCCTGGCTGGAGGGCGCGTGGATCACGCCGAAGCACGATCCGGTGCTCACGCTGCCGCGCATGACCGCCGAGTTCGGCGGCCTGGAGCGCCTCGACGGGGTGCAGATCCGCGTGTTGGGCGACTGGGACGATCCGCGCACGCTGGTGGCCGATCTGCTGCGCGGCTTCCAGCTTCCCGCGCGCCCGAAAATCGCCGTCAGCAACTGGTCGGAAGGCGAGACGCTCATTCACCTGCAGGCGCTCGTCCCGGATGCGATCTTCGTCTCCGGCACCGACATGCTGCGCGCCCAGCGCGTGCTCAAGTCGGAGGAGGAGATCGCCATCATGCGCGAGGCCGGCAAGGTGACCGAGGCCGCCTTCGCCGATGTGCTGCGCGCGCTGCGCCACGGCATGACCGAGCTGGATGTGATCAGCGAGGTGGATTACCAGCTGCGGCGGCACGGCTCGCTCGGACCGTCGTTCACCACCTCGCTGTACAACTCCGGGCCGAATCACGAGCTGATCTTCGGCGACCGCGAAAAGAAATGGCACCGCCCGCTGGTGCCGCCGGTCTCGGTGCTGTTCGACTTCGGCGCGGTGTGGAATGGCTACTGCTATGACTACGGTCGCACCGTGAGCTTCGGCGAGCCGAGCGCGGAGTTCCAGCGCGCCTACGATCTGGTGATGGCGTCGCAGGCCGCCGGCATCGCGGCGCTGAAGTCCGGGGCCGCCACCTGCGAGCAGGTCGATGCGGCAGCGCGCAAGGTGATCGAGGATGGCGGGCTGGGCGAAGCCTTCCGCCACCGCCTGGGCCATGCCATCGGCGTGGATGTGCACGAGCCGCCCTTCCTGACGCGGGGTGACAGCACGCCCCTGCAGGAGGGCATGCTCTTCACCATCGAGCCGAGCATCATGCGCTTCGGCGGATTCTCTTCGCGCGTCGAGGATGTGGTGGTGGCGCGGCCAGGCGGCGGTGAGAAGCTGACCAACGGCTGGCAGCACCTGGTGGTGATCGACTAGCCTGCGAGGCGGCGTACGCGCAGTGCGCACATCAGCGCAACGCTTGCCCACAGCGCCCAGGCGCCAGCGCCCAGCGTCGGGGCCAGCCAGCCCGGTGCGTAGTGGAAGCGCACTTCCGAGCGCCCGGCTGGCACATCGACCGCGCGGAAGACATCGTAGGCCGGGGTGATGGTGGCGGGCTGGCCGTTGACCTGCGCCTCCCAGCCCGGATAAATGCTGTCCGCCAGCACGAGCTGCGCCGGCTGGGCCGCCTGCACGCTGAGCGTCACTTCGGTGCTGCTGTAGCGCGTGAAGCTCAGCGCGTCACCCGGCAGTGACGATGGTGCGCCGTCCCGCAGCAGATGCGCGCGCGCGGCGTCGGCGTTCTCGTACAGCTTGACATCGCTCGACCAGATGCGCGTGAATGGCGCTGGCGCGAGCTGCTGGAAGTCGCCTGTGCGCGCATCGACCAGCGTCACCGCCAGCAGCGTGGCCGGCGGCTCGCCAGCGAAGGTGAGCGCATCCGGCGCGGCGGGCGCATCATCCAGCGTGTACACAGCCAGCTGCCCGCGGGCGATCTCGCGCACGGCAGGCGACTCGCTGCTGCCAGCCAGCGCGGGTGGCGTGCATGCTGCCGGGCAGGTGTAGACCACGCGCACTTCGGTGGCGAGGAAGCGCTGCGGGTTGTCGTAGCGCGCGGGCAGCGCCGCCGGCAGGCTGGCATCGTAGGCGATATCCTCGTCGAAGAAGTCGCTGGTTTTGTCGAGCAGCACGTAGCGCACATCCATCAGCGCCAGCAGATCCCAGTCGGGGATGCAGGCGCCGGCGCACGCCGGGTCCGCCAGCACTTCGCGCAGGCGGCCGTCGGGAGCGCCTCCCGGATGCAGCCGCTGGCTGAAGGCGAACCAGGCGGCAGTGGGCAGTACGCCGCCGTCGTAGCCATCGACCGAGGGGATGCCCAGGCGCAGCGGCAGGTTGGGGCCGAGCGTCTCCGCCAGCTTGGCGGCGGTGATGGCGGCGGCCAGCGCCTCGTCTGACGCGCCCTCGGCGGCGTAGCGCGCGCGCAGCCCGGCCAGATCGTACGGGTCCCACTGCAGCGCGCTGATACTGAGCAGGCGCCCGGGCGGCGCTGCGTCGTGCTGCGCCTGTGCGAGCACGATGGCGGTCAGCCGGCGGTCGTCCAGCGCGTCGCGGTGCACGAGCTGGTTGTAGGGTAGCGCGCCCGAAGCGGCGAACAGCTCGACGACTGCAGCGGCGGCCAGCGCGGATGCTGCGCACGGTTTGTGCCGCAGCGCAAATCCGGCCAGCAGCGCGGCCAGCGCCAGTCCCCAGCCGAGCACCTCCCGTGGCCCGGGGGCCGGGACATCGCCATCGGGCGCGCGCCCGGCCAGCAGCGACCCCGCCGCCAGCAGCAGCAGCGCCGCGGCGATCACGGCATGGGCCCGCCGCCCGGACTGCGCAAGATGCTGCAGGCCGAGCGCCGCCAGCATCGCGCCGCCCAGCGCGGCCAGCGCCAGCCAGCGCGCTGGTACGCGAAACAGGCTGAACGGCGGGACCTGCGCCAGCAGCCACATCAGCGGGTTGTAGGCCCCCAGCGCCAGCGCCAGCCCGGCAGCCGCCAGCACCGCCCAGCGCCAGCGCTCCGGCGTGTGCGGGGCGAGCACACCCAGCAGCGCCAGCCCCAGCCCGATCACGCCGAGATAGGCGACATACTCCGGGAAGACCAGCGCGCTGTATCCCGGCAGCAGGCCGCGGCTGAAAGCGAACGGCGACAGCGAGAACGACAGCGCCTCGTTCACGCTCAGTCCGCCAGCGCGGATCGACAGGCGCGAGAGTTCGAGCGTGGGGATGAGCTGCGGGGATGCCAGCAGCAGCGCCGCGCCGCCGGCCCCGGCCAGCAGCGCCAGCCGCAGCACCCGGCCCCGGCCCGCCAGCGCGTACACGGCCATGCCGCCGATGGCGATGAACACCGTCTGTGTGTGACCGGTGAAGCACTGCAGCGCCAGCGCAGCAGCCAGCAGCGCCGCCCAGCCCAGCCGGCTCGCCCGGCCGGAAGCGCGCGCGCCGGAGTCCAGCAGCCAGAACAGCCACGGCATCCACGCCAGGCCCTGCACCTGATTGGGGTGCTCGCTCTGCGCGCCCAGCAGCCCGCCCCAGCCGAACAGCAGCGCGGCCAGCAGCGCCGGCATGCGCCCCACGCCCAGCGCGCGCCGCGCCAGCATCCATGCGCCGGCGGCGGCCCACAGCGTGTGCGCCCACAGGCTGATGCGCAGCGCATCGGCGGCGGCCAGCGGCGTCAGTGCCCAGTTGCCGGGGTAGAACACGCCGAGCTGCGGATTGGCCAGCAGCGGCGCGCCCATGAACAGATCGGGCGTCCACAACGGCACTGTGCCGGCGCGCAGGGCGGCGCTGCGCACATCCCAGTAGGGCGTGAAGTACGTCAGCATATCACCGCGCCCGAAGACGCGGCCAGAGAACAGCATGTGGTGGAAGAACAGCGCGGAGAGCGCCAGCAGCGCGGCTGCGGCGGCGATACGCGGCCAGGCAGCACGCGCGGTCGCTGCGCCGCCGGGGCGGTGCGCGCGCTCCGGAGTCATTCGCGAATGGGGACCAGCGGGAAGCGTGGCTCGGGGTTACGCGTCGTGGCTGCTGGTCGCGTCAGTGCTTTCCGGCGGAATGTACCATTCCTCGTGCGTGTGCTTTTCCTGCATGACGGCCCACATCACCGCGACGACGGACGCGATCGCGCCGCCGATGATGATCACGCTCACCAGCAATCCCATGCCCTGACCTCCATCGCTTTCCCGATGCACAATCTGGTCATTATTGTATCACGCCTGCCGTGCGCTGCGATGCGGATTTTGCCGTGGGCCAGCGACAGGCGCTAGTCGTCATCCAGCGTGGGATCATACTCGAAGTGGATCTGGGCCAGCGCGGCGGGTGGCGGTGGCATGGGCTCCTGCCAGTACACCGGGCGGATGAAGCTGGCGCGGCCCGCCGCGATCGACAGCGCGTGCTCCCATTCCCGCTGCACATAGTGCGAAGCGGCAGCATTCGTGGACCAGAACAACTGAAAGATGTCGGCGCGCTCGATCATCGCCATCAGCGCGGCGCTCCAGTTCTCGCCGCTGCGCAGCGTGGTGGCATCGCGCAGATAGGTGATGCCGAGCAGGCGCACGACGCGCTCGACGCGCTCGACGATGGCCTCGTCCTTGTGGCTGTAACTGCAGAATACCGACTGGTAGGGGCGAACGCCGGCGGGCGCAGCCGGGCTGTGCGATACGCTGGCGGCGCCGCTGGTGACGTAGACTGACAGCGGCAGATCGGCGGCGATGACGCCCTCGACGGTGAAGGTGATGCGCCCGTTGGCGGCCAGGTTGACCGGCGCGCCTGCCGGGCGGATGCGGAAGTCGAAGCGGTGCCAGTCGAGGAAGAAGGGCAGCGACAGGCTGGGCGGGTTGATCTCAAAGCCGGGCAGATGCGGCGTGGCGGTGACCAGCGCACCGTCTGCGATTGGGGCGCGCGCGTCCTCCTCCTGCCTGCGATAGCCGGGCGCGCGCTCGCCAAGCGCGGCGGCGGCATCGCTGGCGACGGCAGGCGCGGCGTGCTCGCGGTAGATGTAGGCCAGCAGCGGCTGCCAGGCGGCGGGTGGCGTCTCGCGCGGGCTGTAGGCCGTGAACGCGACTGGCGACTGCGGGCTGACCTGCGCCGGGATGGGCGCGGGCGGCCGGCTGGCATGGCTCGTCGGCAGCGCGGACTTGTCCTCCGCATCGCCGAAAGCAACCTGGCGCTCGGCAGAGGACTGCAGGAACTCAGCTTCATCCCCTGCATCTGTCTCAGCATCCGCCTCCGCCAGCTCGGGAAAGAAGCTGCCCTCCGAGAGCAGCGCGCTCAGCCATGCGGCGCTGTCTGCGGCGTCGTACCACGGCGTGTCGGCCAGCGCCTGCAGGTCCTCTGGCATGGCGAGCTGCACGGTATTGAGTGGGGCGGTGAGCAGCGGCAGCACCGGCTTGCCGATCTCCAGCGCGAACTGCAGCACGCCCGTCACCAGGCGCATCTTGAAGGCGAACGGGCTGAGCAGCACGACGACGGCGTCGCTGCCGTAGAGCGCGTCGTTGAGCGCCTCCATGTAATCCTGCGCATAGGCGATGTCCTCGTCGGTGAGCACGCTGATGCTGGCCGCGCGCAGCTCGGCGCACACCTGCGCAGCGATCTCGCGGTCGGGCGGGGCGAACAGCACAAAGATGCGGGCCATGGGTGCGGCTCCTTTGTCGGGGACTGTCTTCAGTCTACCGCGAAACGGTCGCGCTGTGCCGCCATGTGTGACAGGTGAGCATTCCGCGCGGGCAGTCCGCATCTCTTGCATCCCCCGGAAGTGTGCGTTACAATGCCTGAAGTCGTTTGCGCTTTTCTGAACAAACCAAACGCTCCTTCATGCCTCTGCGTCGACTGGCGTGGAGTTCGTAGTTCCGCTTACAGGATTTACGGACAAACAAGCAGAATGAACCTTCCAAAATCCGCGAACTCGTCCAAGCAAGGTTCCCCCGGCATCTCGTTGGTCTGGGTGATTGTCGGCGGCCTGTTCATCGTCGTCGGCGGCTACCTGATTTCGCTGCTCACCCCTCTGCTGCTCCCGATCGCGGGCTCGGCGGAAGGTGTGCTGATTGACGATCTGTTCCGCTTCATGCTGTTCATCGGCGGGGCGATCTTCCTGCTGGTGCAAGGCCTGATCCTGCTGTCGGTGCTGCGCTTCCGTGCGCGCAAGGGGGATCGCGCCGATGGCCCGCCGATCTCCGGCAATGTCACGCTGGAGTTCGTGTGGACGCTCATCCCGGCGATCATCGTCACCATCATTTCGATCTATGCTTTCGTCGTGTGGCAGGAGATCGAGACTCCGCACCCCAATGCGCAGAAGGTGCATGCCATCGGCCAGCGCTTTGCCTGGACGTTCAGCTATGACGCAGACAGCAGCACGCTGCCCCCGGGCACGGACATGAGCGCCGTGGATGCGGATGTCTCCGCAGTGCTGCAGGGTGGTGATCAGATCAGCTTCAATCACCAGCAGCTGCACACCTGGGTGAACCAGCCGGTGACGGTCTCGATGGAGACGCAGGACGTTAACCACGCGTTCTGGATCCCCGGCATGCGCCTCAAGCAGGACCTGCTGGCGGGCCGCGTGACGCAGGTGAGCTTTACCCCGATCGAAGCGGGCGTGTACCGCATCGTGTGCGCCGAGCTGTGCGGCGGCGGCCACGGCGAGATGGCTGGGCATGTCACCGAGGATGGCGAGCTGGCCGGCGCCTGGCTGATCGTGCATCCCGACGAGCAGACCTACCTCGATCAGTTCTACTATCCGGAACTGGAAAAAGTGCTGTATCCGCCGACCGACCCGGTAGCGCTGGGCCGGCAGGTGATCCAGAACTATCCATGCTCCGGCTGTCACCGGCTGGATGATCTCGGCTGGGTGGGCGTTACCGGGCCGAACCTGAATGGCATCGGCAATCGCACGGCGCGCCTGCAGGCTGGCTATGCGACGCTTTCGGACTACATCCACGCGTCCATCCGCCACCCCGCAGAGTACATCGTGCCCGGCTACCAGAATCTCATGCCGCAGTTCAACGCTGAGGACGACCAGCCCAACTACATGCCGGATGCTGACCTGGATGCAATCGTCGCTTATCTGCTGACCCAGACGGGCAGCTAGTGATCGTGAAGCAGTGGAGATACTGAGGGTGTCATGGCAACGATAACCGCGCCCCTTCCCGGGCTGAAAGCTCCCGTCGAACACACGCACCCGCGCATCGGTGACTATCTGCGCTGGAGCGTCGATCACAAAATCATCGGCGTGCAGTACATGGCGACCGCGTTCTTCTTCTTCATCATCGGCGGCGCGCTGGCGATGGGCATTCGCTGGGAGCTGCTCAGCCCGGCGCTGGACACGATGGCGAGCGGTGAGGCGTACAACCAGCTCTTCACGATGCACGGCACCATCATGATCTTCCTGTGGATCATCCCGATGATGGCCGGCTTCGGAAACTATCTCATCCCGCTGCAGCTGGGCGCGAAGGACATGGCCTTCCCCTGGCTGAATGCGTTCGCCTTCTGGATGATCGTGCCGGCTGGCATTCTGATGATCCTCGGCTACTTCGCCGGGCAGGCGCAGGCCGGCTGGACGGCGTATCCACCGCTGAGCACGATGTTCAGCCAGGGTGACGGCCAGACGATGTGGGCGATCGCCATTCACATCCTCGGCGCGTCATCCATCCTCGGCGCGCTCAACTTCATCGTCACCATCCGCAACATGCGCCCCGAAGGCATGGGCTACTTCCAGATGCCGCTGTTCGTGTGGGCGATGCTGGCGACCTCGATCATCATCGTGATGGCGACGCCGTTTCTGGCGGGCGGCCTGACGCTGCTGATCCTCGACCGCGTGGCGGGCACGGCCTTCTTCAACCCGTCGCAGGGCGGTGACGTGCTGCTGTGGCAGAACGTGTTCTGGTTCTACAGCCATCCCGCCGTGTACATCATGGTGCTGCCCGGCTTCGGCATCCTGTCGGAAGTGCTGTCGGTGCACAGCCGCAAGGCGATTTTCGGCTACCGCGCCATTGCGCTCTCCAGCATGGCGATCGCGCTGGTGGGCTTCACCGTGTGGGCGCATCACATGTTCACCAGCCTGCTGCCCAGCCTGCGCATTCCGTTCATGATCACCTCGATGATCATCGCGGTGCCCACCGGCATCAAGATCTTCTCGTGGATCGCCACGATCTGGGGCGGCAAAATCCGCTTCACCAGCGCGATGCTGTTCGCGCTCGGCTTCCTGTCGATGTTCGTGATCGGCGGCATCAGCGGCGTGATGCTGGCCGCCGTGCCCTTCGATCTGCATGTGCACGACACCTACTTCGTCGTCAGCCACTTCCACTTCGTGCTGTACGGCGGCTCGGTGTTCGCCATCTACGCCGGCGTGTACCACTGGTGGCCGAAGATCACCGGCTACATGCTGAGCGAGCGCCTGGGCAAGATCCACTTCTGGCTGACGTACTTCGGCTTCTTCTTCACCTTCTTCCCGATGCATCTGCTCGGTATGCTGGGCATGCCGCGCCGCGTGGCGGTGTATGCGCCGGAATACCAGACGCTCAATCAGATCGTCAGCATCGCCAGCTTCGTGCTGGGCATCTCGACGTTCGTGCTGGTGGCGGCGATCATCTACTCGTTCGTGCAGAAGAAGGTGGCCGGCGCCAATCCGTGGCGCGCGCTGACGCTGGAGTGGGCGACGGACTCGCCGCCGCCGGCGCATAACTTCCACGGCGATCCGGTGCCGTTCCACAACCCGTATGGTTATGGCACGGAGGCTGCCTTCGTGTATCTGGAAGCGCAGGAAAAGGAATTCGGGCCGTCCTATCCGCACACGATGGATGCGCGTTCCTCCGGCGCGCCCAGGCCGGCGACATCCCCGGCTGGGGACTAGTGCACTGATGCAGGGCTGAACGGTCCCCGTGGGGCTGTTCGGGAAGGCGGACGCCCGGAGGCGCGCCAGCCATCTGGCGATGGTTGCAGCGCCCCGGCGTCCGTTTGTTATCCAATACCCCGCAGTGCCGGCAGCGGCATCGTGCAGCGGGGATTGCAGGACGTGAGATGATGCAGCGAACCGACTCAGCAGGGCAGCGCGCCCTGACACGCGAAGAAGCACTGGCGCTGAAGAATCGTCGTACCCTGGTGACGCTGTTTCAGGCGTCATGGATTCTGGTGTTTGTGCTGCTGGCGGCCATCAGCCTGCAGATCCGCAGCACCGCAGAGTCGCTGCCAACGCTGAATATCGTGCAGGTTCTCGTGCCGGCGCTGGCGACAGCGGGGATCCTTGCCAGCGGCTGGGCGGTGTGGGACAGCCTGCGCGCCATCCGGGCGGATGATCGCGTGCGCTTTCTGGCGCGCTGGCGCGTCGCGCTGGCGTTGGGCGCGGCCTTCGTCGTCATCATGCTGGCGGTGCTGGCGGCCAACCCCTACAGCGGGGTGTACTCGCAGATCTTCCGCGTGATGATCGGTTACCATGCGCTGCACGCGCTGGTGATCGGCGGCTGGATGGTGCAGGTGCTGCGCAATGCCGTGCACGGTGCATACGCCAGCGACGACCACTGGGGCGTGGAAGCGGGCGTGCGGTTGTGGGCGTTCGTGATCGCCGCGTGGGTGCTGTTTTACGTGGTGCTGTACTTGTTGTGAATGGCGTGATTTACCCGCGGCTTGCGGTATAATACACTGCCGTCGCTTGAGGGAGGTTTTATGGCGCAACCGGGCCTGGGCAGGGCGATCTGGTTTGGGATCCTCGGATTCATGCTGGGCGCACTGTTCGTCACACTCATCCGTACCCTGCAGCAGCTCACGCCGCTCTGGGACTCGGGCGTGGGAATCATCATCGGCTTCCTGTTCTCGGTGTTCTTCTTCACCTGGGGCATCGGCGCTTTCAACCTCAGGCTGAGCGCCCATGGCGAAGGTCCGGAGATCGAGAAGATTCATCACGATCTGGAGCAGAAGGCGCGCGAGCCGGGCTTCATCCTCAGCAGCGCGGTCTGGCAGCTTGGCGGCCTGCTGCTGCTGTTCCTGCTGGCGATCTTCGCCTTCGCCGCATTTCCCGGCGGCCTGGCGCTGACGACGACCATCACTCCCGGCGCTTCGACGACGATGATCGGCTACATTCCCGTGATCATCGGCGGGCAGACCCTTCAGGTGAGCACGCTGGTGGTGTTCATCCTGTTCATCGGTTTCGTGCTGCTCTCGCTGGCGGCCATCGGCGGTCTGCTGGGGACGCTGGTCTTCCGCTACGATCGCTCGTATCGGCAGTCGGTGGCGCAGGCGAAGGCGGCGGCAGCAGCGCTGGGCGCTGGCGCTCCGGCGGGCCTGCTGGCGGCGCCTGAACCCGTGGCCGCAGCGGCTGTCGCTGCGCCGGCGGGCAAGCCGATGGTGATCGCGCTGCCGAAGTGGCTGCGCTACCTGCTGGTGTTCGGCTCGCTGGCCTACTTCGCCAACTTCCCGCTGATGGCGCTCACCAACGCGCAGGTCCCGCTGGCGGCGGTGTGGCCGATGCTGTGGCTGCTCTTCCTGGCCAGCGGCGTGGTGCTGTTCATGGAGATTGTGCCGGCGGCGGCCCGCCCGATCGACGCGGTGGTGAAGTTCGCGCTGACCGCGCTGGCCGCGCATGTCGTCATCGGCCTGGCGGCGAGCTGGTTCGCGACGCAGGCCGGCATGGTGATCGATCCGTTCTTCGCAGCGGTGATCGCCATCATCGGCCAGGTAATGGCGCTGGCGGCCCCGGCGGCTGTGCTGCGCCGCGATGCGCGCATGGGCGTGCTCTCGCGCTACAGCATCACGTTCGCGGTGCTGTATGCGGTCTTCTTCTACGCCGCCATCGGCCTGATCATCCCGCAGGAGCCGGCCAAGACGGTGCTGTCGGTGGCGAATGCGCTGCTGTTTGTGGCGGTGATCTGGCGGCTGTCGTGGCTGCTGGGCCTGCTTGGCCAGGGGGCCGCGCTGCTGGCGCGTCTGCTGCGCTGGCTTCCGAAGTTCCTGTTCCAGAGAGGCTGAGATCCGATGACTGACGTGAGCATCGAAGCGTCAAAAGCGCATTCCGGCGCGGCGCATCACAAGAGCCATGCGGCACAGCGCCTCGATAACTACAAGTTTGCGATGTGGCTGTTCCTCGCCAGTGAAGTGGTACTGTTCACGGTGATGATCGCTGCCTTCGTGGTGTGGCGGTTGACCGGCGATAACAACAAGCTGGTGCATGAGGTGCATGAGCAGACCGGCGTGCTGCTGGTCACGTTCAACACCTTCCTGCTGCTGGCCAGTTCGTTCTCGATGGTGATGGGTCTGCGCGAGATGCAGAAGGGCAATCGCCCGGGTCTCATCCGCTGGATCGGCGCGACGGCGCTGCTGGGCGTGATCTTCGTCGCGCTGCAGGGGGTGGAGTACACCATTCTGTCGTCGGAAGGTGTGACGATCTACGGCAGCGAGTTCGGCATGCGCTTCTATGCACCGACTGCGCTGCACGGCGCGCACGTCATCATTGGCGTGATCTGGGCGCTGGCGGTGATCATCGCGGCGCGGCGCGGATCGTACAGCAGCCGCGACACGATGGGCGTGGAGTTGTTCGGGCTGTACTGGCACTTTGTCGACGTGGTGTGGATCATCATCTTCACCGTGATCTATCTGCTGTGAGGGCGAGATGTCTGAAGAGAAGACTCTGATCGAGCTGGCCAGCGCCAGGGCACAGCAGCAGGCCGCCGTCGTGCCCGCCGCCATGGTCGAAGCCGCCGCCAGCGCGCACGATGCGCACGAGGATGACGACGCGCCGCACATCGCGCCGGACTACACCATCCTGCTGGGCCGCCGCATCAACGCCAACGTGTACGTGGTGGTGTTCGGCATTCTGGGCGCGCTCACGCTGTTTGAAGTGCTGATGGCCGAAATCCTGCCGTACGAATTCTTCCTGCGCACGCCGCTGCTGGTCGTGGCCTCGATCATCAAGGCGATCATGGTGATGTGGTTCTACATGCACCTGAAGGACGACAGCAAGATCTTCGCCGCGGCGATCATCCTGCCGCTGATCGTCGGCATGGTGTCGTCGATGTTCCTGCTGGCGGTGCCCTCGACGGGCTACTAGCCTGCCGTGCAATCGGGTTGCTGACGGGCCGGTCTGAATGCAGACTGGCCCGTTTGTTATGGCCGGCCTGCCTGCGTGGCAAACCCCCGGAAATGCGGGGGAAATCCACATGGCATTTTTATGTACACGCGGCCCAAACCGTCGTATAATTCTGGACTGTTGCCCGGCGCATGAGGCGCCTTTCTAAGGAGACACGTAGAACGAGATGACGGTCCGCCTGGACTCTCTGCTGCACACAGTACCCACCCCCGGTCTTGTAGTCGATTTCGCGCACATCTCCCATAACTATCAGCAGTTCGAGCAGCACTTCCCTGGCGGCTCGTTGTATTACGCCATGAAGGCGAACGCCAGCCAGGATATCGTTCAACTGGTGGTCAATCGCGGAGGCGGGCTGGAAATCGCTTCGCTGGCAGAGCTTGAGAAGTCGCTGCGCGCTGGCGCGGATGGCGCCCGCATCATCTGCAGCAACCCGATCAAGAACCCGATCTTCCTGCAGCGGATGCATGAAGCGGGCGTGTACGCGGTCGTGGTGGACTCGACGTTCGAAGTCGAAAAAGTTGCGGAATATATGCCCGGCGCGCGCGTTTACGTGCGCCTGGCGGTGGACAACACCGGCAGCGTGCTGCCGCTGGATGGCAAGTTCGGCGTGGATGCGGCGCTGGCGCTGGAGCTGTGCGAGCGTGCCAGGCTGCGCGGCCTGCACCCGATCGGTCTGTCGTTCCACGTCGGCTCGCAGTGCCTGTCGGTGGGCAACTGGGCCAAGGCGATCGCGGCCTGCGGCGCCGTGTGGGCAGAGGCGATTGATCGCGGCTTCAGCTTCAGCTTCCTCGACATCGGCGGTGGCTTCCCGGCGGGTAACTACCGCGACCCCAACATCCCGACGATCGCTGAGATCGGCGCGGCGGTGACGGCGGCGGTGGCGGAGTACATCCCGCACACCCCCGATCTGCTGCTGGTGCTGGAGCCGGGCCGCGGCCTGGCGGGCGAGGCGGGCGTGCTGGTGACCACGGTCGTCGGCAAGGCGCTGCGCGGCAGCGGTGAGTGGCTGTATCTCGATGCTGGCGTGTTCAATGGCCTGATGGAGACGTACGAGGGCTTCCCGCCCGTCGTGCGCCTGATGGCGGAGGACGCCGCTGAGCGCCCGCTGGCCCGCTACACGCTGGCCGGCCCGAGCTGCGACTCGGCGGATGTGGTGGCGCGCAACCTGGCGATGCCCGAGGTGCACATCGGCGACCGGCTGGTGTTCCTCGACGTCGGGGCGTACACCAACGAGTATGCGGTGGCGTTCAACGGCTTCCCCATCCCGCAGGTGATCGGGCTCAACCGCGAGCACATCGGCGAGGCTATGCCGCTCTACGAAGTGATCTACGCCTGACGCGTTCAGGCGCGGCAGTACAGGGGCAGGCCAGCGCGGCCTGCCCTTTTTATTCTCCTCATGACTGCCTCAGGCATGCCAGATACACTGATCGTGCTGGCTGTTTCCGGCTGCATCTGACCGGTGCGCGCGGCCAGCCTGTGGCGTGGATGAAGCGAGGGCGGCATGAGCACATCGGCGGGCATGGTGGTGATGGTGACGGGCGCGGCGGGCAATCTCGGCGCAGCGCTGGCGCGGCGCTTTGCCGCGGATGGTGCGCGGCTGGTGCTGGTCGATCGCTCGGCTGAGCGGCTGCAGGCGCTGGCCGCCGAGCTGATCGAGGCGCACGGCGCGGAGACGCTGACCACCAGCGCCGACCTGGGCGACCCGGCGGCGGTCGATGCGCTGATGGCCGAGGTGCTGGCGCATTACGAGCGGCTGGACGTGCTGGCGCACACCGTAGGTGGTTACGAGGCGGGTGCGACGGTGGCGGATGGCGACCTGGCGCTGTGGGAGCGCATGTTCGCGATCAACACGCGCCCGGTGCTGGTGATGGGCGGGCGCACGGCCCGGCAGATGCAGGCGCAGGGCGGCGGCAGGATCGTGTTTGTGCTGGCGCGCTCAGCCCTGCAGGGCACAGCCCGCCACAGCGCCTATGCGGCCAGCAAGGCGGCAGCCCAGCGCGTGATGGAAAGCCTGTCGGCGGAGGTGCGCGACAGCGGCGTGAATGTCAACGCGGTGATGCCCAGCACGATCGACACGCCGCCCAATCGCGCCGCCATGCCCAACGCCGACTACAGCCGCTGGGTGACGCCGCAGCAGGTGGCGGCAGCGATCGCGTTCCTGTGCTCGGCGGATGCCAGCGCGCTGCACGGCGTCAGCCTGGAGGTGTACAACAGGGCCTGAGCGGGCTTCAGCGCGTGTAGCTGCCGTCGGTGAAGATGCCCGACGGGTGGCAGCCCAGCCCGGCGGCCGCTGCCTGCTGCTCAAGCTGGCGGAACAGCGGCGCCTGTGTGACGTCTGGCCGATACTCCACGGACTCGGCGTAGCCGCGCGCGGCCAGCGTGGCGTTGACGAACACATCGCCCACGTACACGAAGCGCAGCAGGCGGCCGTAGCGATCGGTGTCGCTCTGGTCGCGGGTGAGCACGACCGACTGCCCCTCCACCAGCGCGCGGTTGGCTTCCGTGGCGCTGGAGAAGCACGCCTCGTCGCGCTCAGGCGTGTTCACGCCGATGTAGCGCACGCGCACGATCTCCCCGTTCAGGCGCACGTCGATGGTATCGCCGTCAATCACGCGGGTGACGACAGCCGGCTCGCCGCCGGAAGGCTCCTGGCGGTAGACCACGTCGCGGTCGGGCGCTGCGCTGGGCGGCGCGGGCATACTCGAAGTGCTGTCGAGGGTGCAGCCGGCTGCGCACAGCAGCACAAGCAGGATGAGCGCGTATCGGACCACGGTGAATTCGCAACCTTTGCTATAATGCATCACAATGATCACATAGTTTACCAGCGGATGCCCCGATGGACGATCTGTTCATCCTGAGCGACAACCGGCCCACCCGCAGCGATGCGCTGCGCAACCGCGATCTGCTGCTGGAGAGCGCGCGCCGGCTCATCGCGGCGTACGGCGCCGATGCGCTGAGCATGTCGGCGGTGGCCGAGGCGGCCGGGGTGGGCAAGGGGACGCTGTACCGGCATTTTCGCGACAAAACGCAGCTGTTCGAGGCGCTGGTCGATGTCGATCAGCGCGCGCTGCAGGAGAACACGCTCGCCCGGCTGCGCGCCGTTCCCGGCCAGCCCGCGGATAACCTGGCCTGGTTTCTGGGTGAGGCGCTCGGCTTTGTGCTGCGCAATCTCAACCTGCTGGCCGCCGAAGGCGTGACGCGCCTGTCCGCCGGCCCCAGCCACCCGGCGCACATGTGGTGGCTGCAGACGATCCGCGGGCTGATGAGCAGGCTGCACCCCCCGATGGATGTGCAGTATGCGGCGCAGGTGGTGTATCTGCTGCTCGATCCGTGCATGGTGGCCTACCTGCGCGCGCAGCCTGGCTTCGACGAGGTGCGCCTGCGCGAGGGCCTGCTGGAGGCCGCCGGCCAGCTCTGCGGCGTGCGTTTGCTCGGACGGTAAACGGACCAGCGTCCGTTTCTCATCAGCCTCTCATGGAAATCTGGCGGCGGCTGACGTATGCTTCTGTGCGTAAGCGGACGATAGTCCGTTTTTTACCGCAAACAGCACATGGAGCAGCAAAACACATGGCACAGTGGACCCTCGATCCCGCGCATTCCGTCGTCAGCTTCGTCGCGCGGCACATGATGGTGACGAAGGTGCGCGGCACGTTCAGCGGCGTGAAATCGACGGTGTGGTTTGATCCCGCGCAGCCGACGGCGGGGCGCGTGGAGACTGAGATCGACGTGAACACCGTCGACACCGGCAGCGATCAGCGCGACGGGCACCTGCGCAGCCCGGACTTCTTCGACGTGGCCAACTTCCCGGCGATGACGTTCGTCAGCACCGGTGTGGAAGTGACGGGCGAGAACAGCGGCGTGATCACCGGCGATCTCACCATTCGCGGCGTGACGCGCCCGGTGAAGCTGGAGACCAGCTATCTGGGCATCGTCAAGGACCCGTGGGGCAACCAGAAGCTGGCGTTTGAGGCGAGCACGCGCATCAACCGCGAGGACTGGGGTCTGACGTGGAACGTCGGTCTGGAAGCCGGCGGCTGGCTGGTGAGCAAGGACATCACGATCGAGCTGGAGACGCAGTACGCGGTCGTGTCCGAAACGCAGCCGGCGTAGACCGCACGCGCATTCGCAATCGGAAGGCGTGCCCCTGAGGGGTGCGCCTTTTTGATTCGCGCGGTCTGTTGGCGGGCGGGGCCGGCTTCGCTACACTCAGCGGCGCATCAAAGGAGAGGCGATCTCATGACTGTATCGATTGCAGGGAAAGTCGCGCTCGTCACCGGGGCCAGCCGGGGCATTGGCCGCGCTGCCGCGCTGGCGCTGGCCCGCGAGGGCGCCGATCTGGCTATCACGGCGCGCAACGCTGAAGAACTGGACAGTCTCGCCGCCGAAATCACCGCGCTGGGCCGCAGGGCGCTGGCCGTGCCAGGGGACATCAGCCAGGAAGCCGACGTGGAGGCGCTGCACGCCGCCGTGATCGGCCAGTTTGGCCGCGTGGATATCCTCGTGAACAACGCTGGCGTGGGCAAGTACGGTCCGCTGGCGACCATCAGCCCGGCGGACTACGACTGGATGCTGAACACCAACATGCGCGGCACCTTCCTGACGACGCGCGCCTTTCTGCCGGACATGCAGCAGGCACGCACGGGTAACATCGTCTTTCTCGGCTCGGTGGCCGGGCTGAAGGGCATCCCGTTCGAGGCGGTGTACTGCGCCAGCAAGCACGCGCAGTATGGCTTCGCCCAGGCGCTCGATCATGAATGTCGCGAGTACAACATCAAGGTGACGTACATCGCGCCGGGCGGCGTGCACACCTTCTTCGCCTTTGGCACAGGCCGCACGCAGGGCGACCCGAAGCTGGAGGAGTATCTGGACTCTGAGGATGTGGCCGAGGCGGTGGTGTTCGCCGTGACGCAGCCGCCGAAAGCCCGCGTATTTCTGCTTGCCATGCGCCCGATGCGCGAGGCACTGTAACCCGCAAAGGACACCCCACCCATGACCCCTGACTACTCGCGCCGTCTCGCCGCCGTTCGCGCCATTTCCGGCGTGGATGCCGTCGTCATTCTGCCCGGCAGCAGCATGCGCTACTTCACCGGCCTCGGCTACTTCCTCAGCGAGCGCCCGATCCTGCTGTTCGTGCTGCCAGACCGCCTCGCCCTGATCGTGCCCCAGCTTGAACTGGGCACCATCCAGGCCCGGCCAGACCTGAACGCCGAGCTTTTTCCGTGGAATGATGACGAGTGGTTCATGCCCGCCTTCACGCGCGCGCTCGATGCGCTGGGGCTGCGCGGCAAGCGCCTCGGCATCGATGCGCTCACCATGCGCGCCGCTGAGGTGCTGGCGCTGCAGCAGATCGATCCCACGCTGGCGCTCGTGCCGGTGGAGGAGGCGCTGCTGCGAATCCGCGCCATCAAGTCCCCCGACGAGCTGGCGATCATGCGCAGTGCTGTGCAGGCCAGCGAGCGCGCGCTGGCGGACCTGCTGCGCGAGGTGCAGCCCGGCATGAGCGAGCACCAGATCGCCGCGCGGCTGGAAGCGCTGCAGATGCAGCACGGTGGCGAGGCGCTGGCCTTCGACACGCTCATCCAGACCGGCGTCAACAGCAGCAATCCGCACGGCGAGACCACGGAGCGGGTGCTGCAGCGCGATGAGTTTCTGCTGATCGACTTCGGCTGCAAGATCGGCGGCTACTACTCCGATATCACGCGCACGTTCGTGATCGGCACAGCCAGCGCCGAGATGCGCACGATCTACGACACGGTGCGCCGCGCCAACGAGGCGGCCTTCGCAGCGGTGCGCCCCGGCGTGGCCGCCAGCGCGGTGGACAAGGCCGCGCGCGATGTCATTGCAGGGGCGGGCTACGGGCAGTACTTCACGCACCGTACCGGGCACGGCCTGGGTATGGATGGCCAGCGCCTGATGCCGCAGATCTCCAGCAGCGCGCATTATCCGCTGGAGGCCGGCATGACCTTCACGATCGAACCGGGGATCTACGTGCCCGGCCTGGGTGGCGTGCGTATTGAGGACAATGTCGTCGTCACCGAAACCGGCGCCGAGTCGCTCAGCATCTTCCCGAAGACGCTGGAGCTGTGAGCATGCAGCCGCTGCCCGCGCCCCTCGATCTGTCCGACTATCAGCCCGCCGCAGACCTGGCGCAGGCGCAGACCATGCCCTCGCGCTGGTACACCGATCCGCGCTTTCTGGAAGCCGAGAAGCCGGGCGTGTTCTGGCGCACATGGCAGCCGGTGGGCCGCACCGACATGGTGGCCCGCCCCGGCGACTACTTCACCTGCGAGGTGACCGGCGAGCCGCTGGTGGTGACGCGCGGCGCAGATGGCGCGCTGCGAGCGTTCTACAACGTGTGCGCCCATCGCGCCGGCCCGGTGGCGCTGGGCAAGGGCAACCGCCGCAGCCTGCAGTGCCGCTATCACGGCTGGACGTACGGGCTGGATGGCCGCCTGCTGGCCGCGCCGGAGTTCGAGGGCGTGGCCAACTGGCAGCGCGAGGAGGTGTGTCTGCAGCCGGTGCGCGTGGTGGAGTGGGGTCCGTTTGTGTTCGTCAATCTGGATGCCGACGCGCCCGACTTCATGGCGGTGTACGGCGCGATCGACGCGGAAATCCGCCGCAAGGGCTTCGACATCGGCCGCATGCGCGCGATGGAACGCCGCGACTACGATATCGCCTGCAACTGGAAGGTGTATGTCGACAACTATCTGGAGGGCTACCACGTCCCGGTGGCCCACCCCGGCCTGTACCGCGAGCTGGATTACGAGCAGTACCGCGTGGACACGTTCCGCTACTACTCCTCGCAGTACGCGCCCATCCGCCCGGCGAAGGACGGTGATGTCCAGGGGCGGGACCGGCGCTACGTGCGCACTGAGGACGAAGCAGAGGCGCTGTACTACTGGATCTTCCCCAACGTCATGCTCAATATCTATCCCGACAATATGTCGATCAACATCATCCTGCCGCTGTCGCACGAGCGCACGCTGACGATCTTCGAGTGGTACTTCGAGGAGCCGGGCACGGGGGCAGGCTGGGAGAGCATGCAGCAGACCATCGCCTTCAGCGACGAGATCCAGCAGGAAGACATCGTGATCTGCGAGACGGTGCAGAAGGGGCTGCAGTCGCGCGCCTACGACCGCGGGCGTTTTTCAGTGAAGCGCGAGAACGGCGTGCACCACTTCCAGGCGCTGGTGCACGAGTTCCTGACGGCTGGCGAGCGCTGAACGTCAGCGCACGATCACGGCGATCACGCGGCCCGGGCCGTGCACGCCGAGGATGAGCTCCATCTCGATATCACCGGTTCGGCTGGGGCCGCTGATGAAGCACACGTTGGCGCTGTCGGTGAGCGTGCTGATGCCGCGCTCGCGCTGCTGCGCCACCCAGTTCTCCAGGCGCGGCACGATCTGCGCGGCGCGAAGCACGACGATGTGCACGGGGGCCAGCACGGTGGGCGCGCGCCCACGGCCCGGCGCCGTGCGCACAACCAGCGTGCCGGTGGCCGCGATGGCCGCCTCGGCCCCGGTGATGCTGGCGCCCGCGCTTTCGGCAGTGGCGAGCGTCTCTTCGCGGAACTCATCGTGCAGCTCCTGCTGGACGATCTCGACGCCGGCTTCGCGCACGGCATCGAGCAGGCCGGGCAGCGGGATGTGCGCCTGATCCCACGCCAGCACCCGCGCTGCGCCCAGCTCCTTGAGCAGCTTGAGCACGGTCTTGCGCGCAGCGGCCTCACCCTTGACCACCGTCGCTTCGCCCTTCAGCCCGATCAGTTCCTTCACGAAGCGTTCCACCAGCGCCTCCGGTTCGGGATCGACCTCGTTCACGACCGGGATGTAGACGTGCGGGCGCGGCGGCGCATCGTCGAAGGGGCGGTTCTGACGCAGGTTGCGGAGGATGGTATCGCGCGAAGACATGGGCGAGCCTCACAGCACTTGGACGAAGCAGACTGCACAGTAGTATACCGCAGCGCACGCGGAAAGCCCGCCGCAGCAGGGCGGGCCGCCGCCGGGTGATGCGCTATTCGCCCGACGATCTGAGCCTGAGCGCGGCGGAGTTCATGCAGTAGCGCAGGCCGGTGGTCTCCTCCGGGCCGTCGTCGAACAGGTGGCCGAGGTGGCCGCCGCAGCGCGCGCACAGCACCTCGACGCGCCGCATGTTGTAGCTCAGATCGACGCGCAGCTCGACCGCGCCTTCCGTGATCACATCCCAGAAACTCGGCCAGCCGCTGCCCGAGTCGAATTTGCTGTCCGAGGAAAACAGCGGGTTGTCGCAGCCGGCGCAGGTGTACACGCCGGGCGTCTTGGTGTGCACGTAGGCCCCGGTGAAGGGGCGCTCGGTGCCGTGCTGGCGCAGCACGTTGAACTGCTCCGGGGTGAGCAGCGCGCGCCACTCGTCGTCGGTGCGGGTGATCCTGTCGCTCATGGGTACTCTCCTGTCTGGGCGTGCAGTACGGGACTTCAGCCGTCGGTCAGGATGCGATCGACGGCGGCGGCCAGCTCGCGCAGCGTGCTCACCTTGTACACGGCGGAAGCGGCCTGGGCGTAGAGGTGCATGTCGCTGTCGCCGCTGCCCCACAGCGCCTGCGGCTCCGGGTTGAACCAGATCACGCGGCGGCCACGGCGGCGCATCTCCAGCGCGAGATCGACGCGTGGATCGTTGTAGTTGTTGCGGCCATCGCCGAGGATGATGACGGTGGTCTTGTGCGTCAGCCGGCTGAAGTGATCGCGCCGGAAGGTAGCGAGGCTGGCGCCGAGATCGGTGTTGTAGTGGCCGGGGCGGTTCTCGGTGAGTACCTTCTCGACGGCGCGCATCGGCTCGTGTTCGGCGAACACCATGCTGATATCGACCAGATCGCTGATGAAGACGAAGCTGTCGGTACGCGCCACCTGGTCCTGCAGTTCGTAGATCAGCGTGAGCAGAAACTCCGCGCAGTAGCGCATGGAGGTGCTGATATCGCAGATCAGCACCAGGCAGGGGCGCACGTGGCGCGTGCGGTAGCGCAGCTCGATCGGCACGGCGTCGTAGCGCATGTTGGCGCGCATCATCCGCCGCGTATCGAGCGTGCCGGCACGGGCCCGGCGCTGACGCAGCGCGGCGCGGCTGCGCAGGCGTGCGGCCAGCCGGCGGATCTCGTCGCGGATGGCATCCACTTCGGAGTCGCTGAGCCGGGTGAAGGGCACATCGAGCAGGTCCTGGCGCTCCTCCGGCTCGCGATCGGCCATGCGTTCGGCCAGCGAAGCGCCGGTGAAATTGCTCACCTGATCGCTCAGGCCACGCGCATTCTGCTGCAGCATTTCGCGCAGTTGTTCGCGCGCCTCGGCGTCCATGCCCATGCGCTCCAGCTGTTCGAGGAGCTGCTGGATGAGCTGCTGAAGCTGCTGCGTATTCATCTGGCGCTGCATGCGGCGCTCAAACCACTGCCGCTGCGTGATGTCATCCGCCTGGTCGAGGCCGGTCTGCTGCGCTCCCTGCTCAAGCTGGCTGCTGCTGAAGGGCTGGCCCTCGAGGAGCTGGCGCAGCAACTCGCGCAGGGCCTGGGCATCACCCATCAGCGCCTGCAGCGCCTCCTGCAACGCCTGCTGCTGCTCCGGAGGGAGCTGGCTGGGGATATTCTGCATCGGCGGGGCGAGGCTGCCGAAGTACAGCGGGAAAAAGTAGTCGAAGGTGGACTGGTCGCGCGATTCCTTCACCAGCGTGGCGCGCAGTGCCGCCTGGAACAGCTCGCGGTCCGCCACGCCGACCAGCTCGACGCCGCGCATGGCATCGAGGCTTTCGGCCAGCGAAATGCGCACCCCGGCTGCGCGCAACACGCGGATGAAGTCGACCATACGCTTGTCCATCACCGAAGTCCGTGGCTGAGAGGACGGTGACCTGATTATAGGACGCCGGGGGGCGGCGTCAACTCAGGTTCGGCGGCATGGCAGGGATGCCGCATGCGCGCCCGGGCGGGAAGCGCGCAGACGCGGCCGGGTTGTGAATGTATTCGCCTGAAGCGCTGGCCCGGCCTAGACCGAGCTGCGAATGACCGAGAGCACGCGGCCCTGCACCTGGCAGTGCGCGGCGTCGACGTAGATCGGCGCCATCGACGGGTGGGCGGGCTGCAGGCGAACGCGCTGGCCTTCCGGATAGAAGTACTTGAGCGTGGTCTCACCGCGCTCATCCAGCCACACCGCCACCATGTCGCCTTCCTTGCACGTCTCCTGCCGGCGCAGCAGCACGATGTCGCCGTTGCGGATCATCGCGTCGATCATCGAGTCGCCCTTGACGCGCAGCGCGAACACTTCCGAGGCGTCCACGCCGTTGAGCACGCTGCGCGGCACTTCCAGCAGGCTGTCCTCATCGTAGCGGCCCATATCCTCAGGGATGGGCACAGGAGCGCTGGCGACGATCTGGCCGACCAGCGGCACGCGCGGCGTGGCCGAGGCGGGAGAGAGCACCACGCCGCGGCGCTGCGGCCCGCGGTTGGTGAGGCGGATCCCGCGCGAGGCGCGGCCAGTGCGCTCCAGGTAGCCGGCCTGCATCAGCTTGTTCAGGTTGTAGTTGACCACAGAGGTGGAGTTGATGCCGGTGGCGTTGCCGATCTCGCGGATGGTGGGCGGAAACCCGCGCTGGTCGACATACGTTTCCATGAAGCGCAGAATATTGCGCTGCCGGTCTGAAAGTTTCGTTCGCTCGCCCATGATGGTCTCCGCTGAAGGTTCCCGGGCCAGAAATGCGCTCTCCAACACGAGGTTGGCTGGCAAAAACCGGACATTTCTGGGGTATAATCCGCATTGTAAAAGAACGCTCGTTCTATGTCAAACATTTGTTCCGATCATTTGTGTGAATGTGGACGATGCCGACCGCGACCATCTCTCTTGCACAGGCCTTTAACGCCTTTCTTGACCCGGTGATGCTGCCCGTTTATGCCGAAGTGTGGGGCGTGCGCGACGACGTCCTGGACGCGGCGGAGCTGCGCCACGCCCTGCTCGATGCGATGCTGGAACCGCTGCGCGCCGAAAAGGTGTGGGACAGCCTGGACGACAGCGCGCGCGGGGCGCTGCACACGCTGCTGGGCGCGGGCGGCGCGATGGCCGAAAGCCACTTCGAGCGCATGTTCGGGCGCATCAGCCTGCTGGGCGCGCGCGAGATCGCCGCGCAGAAGCCGGCGCAGAAGCCGCGCCATGCGGCAGACGCGCTGTACTATCGCGGGCTGATCTACCGCCGCTTCGAGAACGCCCCCACTGGCACGCGCGTGATCGTGTTCGTGCCGGATGACCTGCGCGGCGTGCTGCCTGTGCGCAAGACCAGCTACGATCACCTGGCCGATGCCGAGGCCGAGCCGTTCCCCTATGTGCAGGACGACGCGGAGGACGCCGACATCGAGGCGCTGGCGCCGGAGAGCGTGCGCGCAGTCCGCCAGGCCGATACCTCGCTGGTGGACGACATGACCACGCTGCTGGCCTACACGCGCATTCATCAGCCGCTGCTGGAAGGCGGGTTTCTCTCCGCAGAAGACTCGCGGCGGCTGCTGCCGGCGCTGCTGGCCCAGGATGAACGCCGGCTGTACTTCCTGACGACGCTGGCGGCTTCTGCCGGGCTGCTGGAGGTGCAGGGCGGGCGCGCCTTTCCCCGGCGGGCAGAGGCGCAGCGCTGGCTGAACGCCGCGCGGCCAGAGCAGGTGCGCGCGCTGGCTGATGCCTGGCGCCAGAGTGACTCCATCTGCGATCTGGCGTTCGTGCCCACGCTGGTGGTCGAGATGGATGCGGGGGCGATGCCGCATTACAGCCCGGCGGCTGTGCGCGAAGCCGTGCTGGAGATGATGGTCAGCCTGCTGCCGCAGGATGGCTGGTGGTCGCGCGCCGCCTTCATCGATGCCGTGCACGAGGACAACGCCGGCTTCCAGCGGCCCAACGAAGATTTCAACGTGTGGTACATCCGCGATGCGCGCAGCGGGCAGTATCTCTCTGGCGAGAGCAGCTTCGATGCTGTCGACGGCGCGATGCTGGACTACATCATCAGCGGGCCGATGCACTGGCTGGGCCTGATGGACGTGGGCGAGGGCGCGGCACGCTTCAGCGCATACGGGCGCGCATTCCTGCGCCTGCACCGCTGGCCGGCGCAGCCCGACACGCCCGATCGCATCAGCTTCGCGGCGGATGGGTCGATCCTGGTGTCGCGCCGGGTTTCGCGCATGGAGCGCTTCACGATCGCGCGATTCGCCACGTGGGGGGCGCCGGCCAGTGGCGGCGACACGCCGTACAGCTATCGCATCGATGGCGACGCCATGCGCCAGGCCGCCGCGCAGAACATCAGCGTCACGCAGATCGCCGGCTACCTGAGCAACATGGCGGGCGGGGCGGCGCTGCCCGCCTCGGTGGCGACGCTGCTCGACCGCTGGAAGCAGGGAGCGGCGGCCACCGTCACGCTCGAGTCGCTGGTGGTGCTGCGCACCACGTCCGCTGACGTGCTCACACACATCTGCAACACGCCGGAGACGCGGCGCTTTCTGGGGGCGCGGCTGGGCGAGACCGCGGTGATCGTGCGCGCCGATCAGGTCCGGGCGCTGCAAGCGGCGCTGGCGGAGCTCGGCATCCAGACCGAGGGGAGCCTGTAGCCGGCATGGGCACGATGGTGTTCTTCAACGTGCCCAGCGCCGGGCACGTCAATCCGTCGCTGCCGCTGGTGCAGGCGCTGGTGCAGCGGGGCGAGCGTGTGCTGGTGTATCTCACGGAGGGCTATCGCGCGCGCTTCGAGGCGCTGGGCGCGGAGTTTCGCCCGTATCCGGGACTGCGCGATGACTTCTTCGAGGCGGCGGGCCTGGATGGCAGCAATCCGCCCGGCACGGCGCTGCACCTGATCGAGACCAGCACGCGGCTGATCCCGCAGATCATCGAGGCGGTGCGCGCTGAGGCCCCGCGCGCGGTGCTGTACGACGCCATGTGCCCGTGGGGCAACGTGATCGGGCAGATGCTGGGCGTGCCGCGCATCTCATCGATGGCGCTGCTGTTCACCGATGCGCGCAGCGTGATGGCCAGCATCGGTCTGACGGGCGTGGCTGGCATGCTCGGGCGCGGCGCGGGCGCGCTGCTGCGCTTCCCGCTGGCTGCGGCGCGGCTGGCGCGGGCGACGGGCACGCGGCCGCTGCGCTTTCCGGAGACGCTCATCAACCCCGCGGACCTGGTCATCTCGTACACCGCAGAGGCGATCCAGCCCAACGCGCAGGCGTATGGCAGCCACGTGCGCTACGTCGGGCCGTCGCTGGCCGCCCGCGGGGATGGCGACGGTTTCCCCTTCGACGCGCTGGACGAGCGCCCGCTCATCCTGGCTTCGCTGGGGACGGTCATCAACAATCACCCGGAGTTCTTCCGCACGGCGCTGACGGCCTTCGCCGACTGGCAGGTGCAGCTCGTGCTTTCCATCGGCAGCCGGGTGGATGCTGCCGCGCTCGGCCCGATCCCGGCCAACGCCATCGTGCGTGGGCACGTGCCGCAGCTCGCGCTGCTGGAACGCGCGGCGATCTTCATCACGCACGGGGGCATGAACAGCGTGCACGAGGCGCTGTATTACGGCGTACCGATGCTCCTCGCCCCGCAGCAGATCGAGCAGCGCGCGACGGCGCAGCGCCTGCAGCAGCTGGGCGCGGGCATCCTGCTGCCTTCGCCCTCGCCATCTCCGACCGATCTGCGCGAGGCTGCCGGGCACATGTTCGCCAGAAGCGGCTTCCGCGCGCGCGCCACCGAACTGGGCGAGCTGCTGCGCGCCGCCGGCGGTCAGCATCGCGCGGCGCAGGAGATCGTGCGCTTCGTCGAGGCGAAGTCATCGGAGGCGAGTGTATGAGACGGTCTTATGCGGCGGTCGTGATGGCGCTGGTGCTGACTGCGGGCGCGGGGCCGCTGCCCGCGCGCGACACCTGTCCGCTGGCTGTGGATGCTGCCGGGCTGGCGGCGATGCCTGTACCCGTGCGCGATCGCGCGGCGCTGGCCACGGCGCTGCAGGGCTGGCAGCCGGCGCCGGCTGACCCGCGCGCGCTCCCGGAGCCGGGTGCGCGCCGCCGCTTCAGCGTCGTCAACGGCGACACTGCCGAGGTGTTTCCCGTCGAGGCAGAACTGCGCGTGGCCGGCGAGCGCCTGGCTGTGTGGGTGGAGCGTGACGCCGCGGATTCGGTGAATGATGCGTCGCTGCGCGCGCTGGTGGACGCCTTCGACGGCGCGATCTATCCGCAGGTGCGTGCGATGTGGGGCGCGGGCGCGGCGCAGGATGTCGATGGCGACCCGCGCATCTATGCGCTGTTCACCCGCGGGCTGGGCACGCGCGCGGCGGCCTACTTCTCCAGCGACAACAGCGCCCCGGCTGGCACGGCGCGCGCGGGCAACGGCCACGAGATGTTCCTGTTCAACCTGGATGCGCTGGGCGGCGATTTTCCGCTGGAGGCCGTCTCCAGTATCGTCGCGCACGAGCTGCAGCACCTGCTGCGTTTCGAAATGGATCCCGCCCTGGATCTGTGGCTCAACGAGGGCTTCTCCGAATACACCTCGCTGATGCTGTACGGCGACAACATCGGTGCCGCCCGCGCCTTTTTCTTCCAGCCCGATACGCAGCTCAACACTTGGGCCGAGGATGCCAGCCTGCGCGGCTTTCACTACGGCGCGGCGCTGGCCTTCGTCAGCTACGTGGCGGACCGCTTCGGGCCGGAACTGGTGCGCGCATGGAGCGATCAACCTTCACCGCGCGGCCTGATCGCGCTGCAGGCGGCGCTGGAGCAGGCCGGCGGCCCGCCCGTCGAGACGGTGTTCGCGGACTGGACGCTGACCAACCGCGTCTCCGGGCTGATCCGCCCTGATGATGAGCAGGGGGTGCTGCGCTATCACACGCTGCCCAGCGGCATCAGCGCCAGCCTGCAGATGTTCAGCCTGCAGATCCCCTACGCTGGGGTGGACAGCGCCAGCCAGTATGCCGCCGATTACCTGCAGGTGGCGGACCCGCCGCCCGTGCTGACGGTCACGCTGGAGGCGCCCGCACGGGCTGCACTCATCCCCGACGGCGGCGCGAATCCCACGGCGTTCGCGCTGGCGGCACGCACGGATATGGGCGTGGCGACGCTGACGCGCCGGGTGGACCTGACTGGTCTGTCACAGGCGACGCTGCGCTTCCGCACCTGGTTTGATCTGGAGGACGGCTGGGACTTCGGCTACGTGATGGCCAGCCGGGACGGCGGCCTGCACTGGGAGATCCTGGATCCCGGCGCTGAGGCAGCATCGGCTGCATATCCGCTGGCCTACGGGCCGGGCTTCACCGGCGAAAGCGGCGGCTGGCGCGACTACGCCATCCCGCTGGATGCCTATGCGGGCGGGCCGGTGCTGCTGCGTTTCGCCGTCATCACGGATGATGGCATCAACCAGCCGGGCATGGCGCTGGACGACATCGCGCTGCCGGAACTCGGCTATCTGGAGACGTTCGAGGGGGAGTGCAGCGGCTGGGAACGCGCCGGCTGGGGCGTGGTGGAGAATCACGCGCCGCAGCGCGCCTGGGTGCAGGCGGTGCAGACCAGCGCCGAGCGCATGCTGTCGGCAGAGCGCTGGCTGCTGGAGGGCGCTCCCGGTGACGCGCTGCTGACTGGCCAGTGGCGCATCGCCATCGACCCGGCGGCGGACGCGCTGACGCTGATCATCGCGCCGTTCGCGCCGCTGACTACCGAGCCGATGGACTACGCGCTGCGGGTGGAGCCCGCCTCGTGATCGGCGCTAGCGCCGGCCCGCCAGCTCAGCTTCCAGCTCGGCGCGGCGGCGGCGGCTGATCTCGCGCGCTTCCGCCATGCTCTCGTCAAAGCCGCGGCGCAGATTGCGCTGCAGCTTTTCGCCGGTGGCCGGGGCGAACAGCATCACCAGCGCCGCCCCCAGCAGCGCTCCTGCACCCAGCCCGATCATCAGTCCAGGCAATTTGGACATGGTTCTGCCTTTCCACTCGGGCGGCGTGCTGCCGCGCCTATTCGCACCAGTTGGCAGTGCAGGATGTGCCGCCGTCGGTGTCGGTGACCGGCAGCAGCAGGAAGGTCTCGCGCGGGACCGAGGTCGTGGTCGAGTCCACCCACACCTGGAAGCCTTCGCCAGCGATCAGCATCATGCGCGAGAACTCAGTGCTGCTGCGGCTGAGCGTGCGGAAGCCGGTGCCGACGGGCAGCACGCCGACGCGCTGGCGCGCATTGCGATCGAGGAAGGCGACGACGAACGCCGTCTCCGCGCGCTGCGGCAGATAGGCGCCGCTGCTGCCCATCGCCCCGGTGGTGGGCGCATCGGCGGGCGGGGCGGCGTCGGAGCCCGGCGCGATGATCTCGCGCTCCGCGTAGACGACGGCAGCCTGCGTGAGCTGCTCGCAGGCGGTGGGCTGCGAGAAGTCGAGCGCGGGCAGGGCGAAGCCGGCGCGCGTGATCAGCGTGACCAGCGCCTGCGTGGTGCGGTCGCAGCGCATCACCGGATCATCGCCAGCCCAGCCCGCCGGGCGGATGGTGGAGACCGTCATGATGTGGTCGGCCACCAGCTCCAGATCATGACGCAGATCGCGCGCGATGGCCTGCGGCGTGCTGCTGACGATGCCGAACCAGCCCGGTGGGCGCAGATCGGGCCCGAAGATCGTCCCCGCGAGGATCTCCAGATTGAGGCGCAGCAGCACGGCGATCTGCGGGTTGCTCAGCTCAAGCGTGCGTTCCCATCCCTCCGGACGGGCGTTCGGACCGCCGAAGTACACATCCGCCAGCACTTCGATATCGCCGCGCGCCCGGGTGAGGATGGGCAGGGCTTCCATCTGGGCGGCAGACAGCTGCGAGGTATCGAAGGCGGGAGCGATGGTGGGCTCGACGGTGGGCAGCGGCGCGGGTGTCGCCGTTTGCTGGGCCTGCACCGTAGCGGCGGCCAGAAGGACACAGACGACGAGCAGCAGGGAAATCACACGGGACATAGGCAGTCACTCCGGCAGATCAGGCACGGGCGGGCGGCGCAGTGCGCCAGCCGCAGAGGCGCGGCGGCTGTCAAAGAAGACCGGCACGCCGGCAGGTGACGGCGCGTGTGCCTCCTCAGGCAGGGAAGGCGGCGCAGGCGGCGCTTCCGGCAGGGAGGGCGGCGGCGCGGGCTGCGCCGCTTGCGGCAGGTGCAGGTCGGGCGCGGGCGGGGTCAGCGAGTGCTGGCGCACATTGCACACGATCATCTGGCGCATGATCATGGCGCATTCGGCCTGCAGCCGCCGGTACTCCATTCGCTGCAGATCGCCCGCCTCCAGCGCCGCCAGCATCTGCGCGGCCAGGCCGAGCAGGGCGTCATCCGGGATGGGCAGGGCGGCGGCCTGCGCGGCGGCCACGAAGGGTGCAGTGTAGCGCGCCATCACGTCGATCACTGGCATGACCGCGCCGTGGATCAGCACGATCGGCGGCATGGCGTCGTCGGCGTAGTAGGCGCTGACCTCGCAGAACGAAGGGAAGAGGACTTCGCACAGCCGGGTGTACAGGCCGGCGTACAGGCTCACCCAGTCGGTGTAGTACACGCCGGATGCTGCGCCGTGCTCTCCCTGCAGCGTGCCGGGCAGCACCAGCACGTTGGCGCGCGCCAGGCCAGCGGCCAGCCGGGCGCAAGCTGCAGCGTCCATGCCCGCCCCGGCGGGGGATGCCGGCAGCAGCGCCGGGGCATAGCGCCGGGCGGTCGCAGTCAGCACACGTTCAAGCCGGGGATCGGGCAACGGGTGACCTCAGCACGCTCCATTCAATACTCTGAATTATAGTCGTGCTTGCGCTGTCATGCGATAAGGCCCAACCCCTGCGCGATCAGCTGCAGGCCCAGCAGCGCCAGCACGACGGCGGCCAGCAGCACGATGCCGCGCGTGATGCGCTGATCGAGGTGGCGCAGGCGGTCGAAGACCAGCACCCAGCCGGAAAGCACGCCGAGCAGCGGCACGTAGTACACCACGATGAAGGCTGCGCCGCCCAGCGCCGAAATCGCCAGGGCTTCGCGCAGCAGGGGCCCGTTGACGGTGCCCCAGAACAGATACGGCATCGGGCTGAGCAGGCTGACGATCGTCATGCGCAGCAGGAAGCGCAGGCGGCCGTCGCTGCTGGCCGCTTGTACCTCGGGCGCTGTACCGTTGCCCAGCGTCTCGCCGCGGCGCCAGCTTCGCAGCGTTCCCCACGTCAGGTACAGCAGGAAACAGCCGCCGATGATCCGAACACCCTGCAGCAGGATGGGCGGGAACTGCGACAGCAGCAGCATGATCACCAGCACCACCGGGATATCGGCCAGGATGGGCGCGAAGATGCCGAAGATGGCGCGCTTCCAGCCGCTGAGCAGGGTGTGCTGGATGAGTACCGTTTGCAGCGGGCCGGGCATCAGACCTGCGGTCAGGCCGAGGCGCGCGGCGGCGAAGAGGATGGTGAGCAGTTCGTTCATGGTGTCCTCACGTGGGTGCCGGATTATCGCCCGGCGGACCGCGGAATGCTACGGCTGATGCGCGCTGCCGCTGCTCGCCCTTCGCCGCCCGCCAGCGCCTGCGTTATGATTGAAGCGTTGAGTATGGACGGGTGCTGCGATGTCCACGCCGATCACGCTGTTTGATGACAATCCGTTTGACGCTTATCAGAGCGCCGAGTTCACCGCCGATCTGTGCATCAAGTGTAACATCTGCACTTCGGCCTGCCCGGTCGCGCCGGTCACCGAGCTGTTCCCGGGTCCGAAGACCGTCGGGCCGCAGGCGCAGCGCTTCCGCATGACGGGCGCGCGCGGAGACGACTCGCCCGATCACAGCGTCGACTACTGCTCCGGCTGCGGCGTGTGCACCATGGTGTGCCCGCATGGTGTGCGGATCATGGAGATGAATGCGCGCGCCCGCGAAAGCCTGTACGACGGGCACATTCCGCTGCGCAACCGCGTGCTTGGGCGCTCGGAGCTGCTGGGCAAGCTGGGCTATCGCTTTGCCCCGCTGCTGAACTTCGGCATGCGGCTGCGGCCAGCGCGGATCGCCGCTGAAGCGGTGATCGGCATCCACCGCGACGCACCGCTGCCGTCGTGGTCCGCACAGCCCTTCCGCGACTGGTTCGCCGCGCACCAGCCGGCCCCCGCCGCGCCGTATCGCGGCAAGGTCGCGTACTTCCACGCCTGCGCGGGCAACTACTACGACACCGCCGCCTCAAAGGCTGCCGTGCTGGTGCTGGCGCATAACGGCTACGAGGTGCTGCTGCCTGAGCAGAACTGCTGCGGGCTGCCGATGCAGAGCAACGGCGAGTTCAGCGCTGCCCGCGCCTGCGCCACGCGCAATCTCGACCGCCTGGCCCCGTACGTGCGCCTGGGCATCCCGGTCGTCGGCGCGAGCACCTCGTGCACGCTCAGCCTGAAAAGCGATTACCGCGAGATCCTGCATCTCGAACACCCGGACCGCGATCTGGTCGCCGCCAGTGTGTATGACATCAGCGAATTCCTGCTGATGCTGCACCAGCGCGGTGAGATGCGGACGGACTTTCACGCGCTGCCGCTGAACGGTGAGCTGGTGTATCACGCGCCCTGCCAGCAGAAGATGCACTACATCGGCCAGCCCGCGCTCGATCTGTTCGCGCTCGTCCCCGGGCTGCGCGTGCAGCTTTCCGAGGCGGCCTGCTGCGGGATCGCCGGAACGTACGGCGTCAAGAAGGAGAAGTACGAGATCGCGATGCGCGTGGGTGAGCCGCTGTTCCGGCAGATTGAGGCCAACGGCACGGACCGCCCGGTGCTGTGCGACAGCGAGACCTGCCGCTGGCAGATCACGCATGCGACGGGCGCGCGCAGCATCCACCCGATGCAGCTGCTGGCCGCCGCCTACGGCCTGATGCGGTTGTGATGGGCAAGTCGGAGAATCAGGCCGCAGCTGCGCGCATCACCGCCGCATTCCCCGTCCCGCCGCCGGAGGTCGATCTGCGCTTCAGGCCGATGTTCGGCGGGCTGGGCGGCTATGTGCGCGAACGCATCTTCTTCGTGCTCACCGGCGAGGGCGCGGCGCTCAAGTTCAGCCCGCAGTCGCAGGCGCTGCTGCGCGCCCAGGCGCCCGACGCCGTGCATCTGAGCTGGACGCGCCTGTACCTGATCGTGCCGCCGGACATCTGGGATGATGACGCGCAGCTGGGCGCCTGGCTGGAGCGCAGCATCGATGACGTGCTGTCTGCCCCGCCGCGAGGCGCTAAAGCGCGGTCGTCAGGATGGGCTGGCCCGCCGTGATGACGACGGTGTGCTCGTACTGTGCGGCCAGCGCACCATCGCTGGTCCTGAGCGTCCAGCCGTCCTTGTCGGTGAAGATGTTCCCGCTGCCGTACGTCAGGAAGGGCTCGATCGTCAGCACCATGCCTTCCGTCAGGCGTTCCTTGGCGCGGGCCGTGTAGTAGTTGGGCACATTGCGCGGCGCCTCGTGCAGCCCCCGCCCGACGCCGTGCCCACCCAGCTCGCGGATGATGCGCAGTCCCGCCGGCGCCGCCACCGACTCGACAGCCCGCCCGATCACGTTCAGCCGTTCGCCGGCCCGCACCGCCGCCAGCGCGCGCTCCAGCGCCATCTGCGTGCAGTCGCACAGGTACTGCATTTCGGGCGAGACCGGCGGCACGGGGAAGCTGGCGCCGGTATCGGCAAAGTAGCCGTCAAGTTCCGCTGAGACATCGATGTTGACCAGATCGCCCTGCTGCACCACGCGCTTGCCGGGGACGCCGTGCGCCGCCTGGTCGTTGATGCTGATGCAGGTGGCGCCGGGATAGCGGTAGGTGAGGATGGGGGCGCTGCGCGCGCCGTGCTGGCGCAGGCAGGCCGCGCCGATCTCATCCAGCGCCGCGGTGGTGATGCCCGGTTCCAGCGCCGCCGACATCACGCGCAGCGTCTCCGCGACGACGCGGCCAATGCGCAGCAGGCCCTGCAGATCGCTGTCGTTGTCAATCGTCATCGCCGTCCTGCCTTGCATTCACCTGCCCGGCGGCGATCTGCTCGACCAGCAGCAGTTCCGCGCGGCGGCGGCGGTAGCCCGCTGGCTGGGGCGGCGGATTTTCCTGACCGCTGGTGATGATGTTCGCCAGCGCCTGCCGCAGCGGGGTGTACTGCATGTCCAGCTCTTGCTTGCTCAGCGTGTTGTCCAGCTCGCTCATCCAGCGTTCGCTGAAGGGAGAGCAGTCCGGCAGGAAGCCGTTGGCCTCCAGCAGATCACGGCGCACGCGCACGACCTCGCCACCGGCCACGCCGAGCAGCTCCGCCAGCAGGCTGAGGAACTCATCCAGCGTCACGGTCTCATCCTGCGAGATGTTATAGGCGCGCCCCACCGTGTGCGGGCGTTCCAGCACGCGCTGGCAGGCGCTGACGACATCGCGGCTGTACACATGGCGCAGCGCGAAATTCGGCGTGGATGGGACGAGGATCGGCTCGCCATCCAGCAGTCGCAGGATGTAGGCGTAGGTGCGGCTGAAGTGATCGCGCTCGCTGTTGACCATCGGCAGGCGCAGCGAGGTGAACGGGAAGCCGCGCCGGGCGTGCGCTTCCGACATGATGTCTTCGACGCGCCGTTTGTCCACACCGTACAGCCACTCCTCGTAGCCGTAGGTGTTGATCTTCGGCGCGGGCATCAGTCTGCCCGGATAGTCGGCCTCGCGGAAGGGCCGCTCGATGCCCTCGCGCACGAGATATACCTGGCCGGTGCTGAGGAAGATGTAGCGCCCGACGCGCCCCTCCAGCAGCGCACTGATCGTCTCTGCCTCCGGCTGCTTGTACAGCGCGTTGTCGATCACCACGTCGAAGCTGCGGCCACGCAGGGCCTGGCGCAGCTGATCGGGGTCGGTGCGGTCGGCGCGCAGGCGTTCCACCGCTTCAGGCAGATCATCGCGCGTCAGGCCGCGATTGAGCACGGAGACGTGGGCGCCGCGCGCCAGAAACTCGGCGGTCATGAACGTGCCGAGATTGCGTGTGCCACCAATGATCAGGATCTTCATCGCAGGCCTGGCGCTGCCGCGTTTCGCAGCGCCGCCTCCTTTCATATTCGACTCGCTAACCCTGCGGAGTGCTGTCCAGCCGATTTGTCAGCATCGGGCCGGCTTGTGCGCATACGCGAATTGTACCCGGCCCGGCGTCTGCGGTCAGTGTCAGGATTGCGCCACCCTGGACAGGCGATACAGCCGCTGGCCGCTGAGCACGCCTGTGAGCAGCACGCCGACGCCGAACAGCAGTGTCACGGACAGCGCCCCGGCCAGCGCGATCTGCGCCGCTGCGTGCACGCCGATGCTCATTTCGGCGGGGGCGAGCGTGCCGAGCATCGCCTGCGCAGCGCTTCCGGACTGCGCGGCGTCATGGATGAGCAGCGTCGCCACGGGCAGGCTGATCGCGAGGGCGGCCAGCTTGGCACCGATCGCGCTGTACAGCATATGAAAAGCGCGGTAGAGCGGGCCGAAGTTGCCGCCCAGCGTGGTGATGACGCCGTACAGGCACATCACGATGAAGGCGGGCACCGCCGGCCCCCACTGTGCGCGAAACAGCAGCGGGATCAGCAGCGGGGCGCTCAGCGCTGCCGCCCCGAAGAACGCGCCAGCCGCCAGCGCCACCACCGCCTGCAGGCGCAGGTAGATGCGCCACAGCCGCTGGTATTCGCCGCGCGCCACTGCCTGAGGCACCGCCGCGCTCAGGTTGTCCAGCAGCGCGCCGCTGAGCACGCTCAACTGCGCGATGGCGCGCATGCCGAACGAGAGAAAGCCGGCGGCGACCGGCCCGCCCGCCGCGCCGACCGATTGTACGATCAGCGTTGGCATCATCGCGGCCACGTTGCGGTCGATGGCGGAGGCCAGCCCGAAGCGCCAGTAGGCGCGCGGAGACTGGCGCAGCGCCAGCCGCAGCGTACGGCCCAGCGATGGCAGCACGTACCCGCCGCGCTCGCGCTGGTGCGCGTACAGCACCAGCATGATCAGCAGGGTGAAGTGGCTGTACAGCAGCCGCGCCACCACCAGCGCCGGCGCGACCGGCGCCGCCAGCACCGCCACGATGATGAACACCGTCAGCACGGCCTGATTGATGCTTTGCATGGCGCTGGCCGCCGCCATCGAGCGCCGCGCCTGCAGCGCCAGCAGCAGCTGCCCGTAGAGCGCATCTGCCGGGCCGGCTGCCGCCAGCAGCACTGCCATCACGCCGACAGCCGCGCTGCCCTGCGCCTGCGCCGCGAACTGCACCCCGCCCAGCAGCAGCAGCGCCAGCACCAGCACGCGCGTTGCGATGCTGGCCTGCACGCCGTATGCCAGCACGCGCTCGCCCTCCGCCCGATCGTCGGCGCCGGCGGCAGCGGCCAGCCGCGTGCTGGTGCTGGTCGATGCGCCGCTCACGTCCACCAGCGAAAACAGCACCACCAGCGAGTCGGCCAGCGCGAACAGGCCGTATTCAGACGGGCCGAGTACGCGCATCACGATCAGCGTGGACGCAAAGCCGAGCCCGGTCACGGCCAGCTTGCCGAGGCCGAGCCAGGCGGTATCGCGCGCGAACTTGCTTTGACGCAGTGCCGCAAGTGTCTTCATGCCCCTGATTGTGCGTGCTCAGGTGGGATCCGTCCACCGGTAATCCCGGCGAACCGGACTTATGCACGCTGCATAACGACCTTCATGACGGCGCAGCGTTGGCCTGATTGACAGGCGCGGGAAGCGATTTACGATGAATAGAGGAGTGTATTTGAATTATCTTGAATGCGAAGATCGCTGCACAGTCTGCGCCGCCAGATTGGGCCGCCGGAAGCGCATGAAGAAGGGAGGGCTATCATGTACGGGTATGAGTATGATGAGATCATGTTGATCGTCAACGAGCGGCTGGCGCAGGCAGAAGCAGAGCATCTGGTGAACCTGATGAAGCCCTCGCTCGCGACGTCGGCGCTGAGCCGTTTCGGCCTGATGCTGGAGCGCGTGGGGGAGCGCATGTGCGTGCTCGCTGGCAGGCGTGACGAGGAGCGGGTATATTTGAGCAGCTTTATTCACGCCCATCAGCCGTAGGCGGCCTGTCGCGCCATGGATGGTATGACCGATCCGGACTTGTTTTCGGCGGGCGAATATTCGCCCGCCGATCGTTTCACTGTCACATCGCTCGAACAGCTTCGCGTGTTGGCAGACCCGCTGCGCCAGCGCATCATCGACGCCTTGCAGGAGCGTGCGCGCACGGTCAAGCAGGTGGCGGTGCAGCTCGGGATGGCGCCGACCAAGCTGTACTACCACTTCAAGCTGCTTGAGGAGCACGGTTTCATCGTCGTCGCGGAGACGCGCGTGGTCGCCAGCCTGGTGGAGAAGCAGTATCGCGCCAGCGCGCGCGCCTTCCTCATCCCGCGCACGCTGCTGAACCCGCATGAGCGCCAGCAGCAGGCCGGCGCCGTGCAGGCGATGCTCGACGCGGTCTTTGAGCCGGTGCGCGCCGAGATCAGCAGCGGCATTCAGTCCGGTAGGATCAGCACGGCAGAGGATGCGCCGGAGACGCGCCGCATCAGCTTGTGGCGCGAGATGGCGGCGCTGGGCGAGGCGGAGGCGCTGGATTTCCACGCCCGCCTGACCGCGCTGATCGAGGAGTTTCGTCAGCGCGGCGCCAGCGCCGGTGCCGCGTCTGCCGCGCCGCCGCATTATGAGCTGCTGATCGCGCTGTATCCGGCGCGCCCGCCAGGCGAGAATGACGCCCCCGCCCAGCCCGGTGACTGAGGCGCGCTGCGAGAAACAAAAACGCGCGGGATTTGCCGCGCGTCTGTGCTGTATGTCGGTGCAGAAGGGGTCAGGTCGCGCTCGGCGCTGCCTGGCGCAGGCGGCGCAGCGCCTGATACTGCGGCACGCCCTGCAGCTCGCGCCAGCGCGCATCGCCACCATCGACGTGCCACTCGACCACGAACAGATCGTTGGCATCGCGATAGGCGAATGACGGGCGGAACCTGAGGATCTGGCGCATCACGCCGATGATCTCCTTGCTCTCTTCGCCCATGCGCAGGATGAACCATTTGCCCGGCTGCCATTCGAAGACCATCGGCATTTCATTGGCCCAGCGGCCTTCCATGCGGATCGGGGCTTCGGCATGCGTGCAGGTCATGTGCACGTTGGCCATGCGGTGTTTCCACAGCGTGTGGTTGACGCGCTCTTCGATGAAAAACGGTCGTGGCGTCGGGGTGCTGTAAAACCAGGAGCGCGCATCCGTGGCCATGGGTGATCCTCCGCGTAAGGCCTGGGACAGAACGGGGCAAGTGTACCCAAAATCAGCGCGGTGGCATAGAGTGGTCTTGCAGCGCGTCGTCGTCTGCCGGGTAGGGCAGCGGCGGCCCGGCGGTGGCCCGCAGCGCGCGTAGTTCGGCCCGGTAGCGCCGGCGCACGGTCAGCACGAACAGCAGCAGGCCGAGCGCGCTCATCAGCGCCGCGACGATGAACGCGATCGCCAGCGCCAGCGACAGCCGCGCCACCTCGTCCCGGTCGCCCAGATAGATCGGCAGGCCGAACACGCCGCGCACCCGGCTGACGGTGGGCTCGGGCGGGAAGAGGCGCGCGCCGAACTCCACGATCACCGGCCCGGCGGCGGCATCCAGCGCACGGGTGAAGCGCCAGTCGGTGGTCGCGCGGTACTGCGCGCTGGTGATTTCGACGGTGTATTCGCCCGGCTGCAAATCCTGAAAGCCGATCACGCCCTGGGCGGCGGTAGGCGCATCCTGCAGCAGCGCTGTGCCGATGGTCACGCCGGCGCTGTTGAGCAGCGCGATCGCCACGCCGCCCGTCAGCACGGGCTCGCCTTCGTCCAGCGCGCCATTGCTGTTCTGATCGTCGAAGAAGCGAATCCACAGCGGCCCCGCGCCCTGCGCCCCGGCGGGCAGCGCGCAAGCCAGCAGGGCCAGCGTCAGCGCGATCGCCGCGCCGCGCTGTGCCGCCTCACGAATGCTCATCGCCATGCGCCGTCGTCATCCTGTCCAAGCGGGCCTTCCTCCCAGCAGCCGCAAGTATAGCGCAACTCGCTCCGCGTGCAGCGGCGCATGCAAGCTGTGTGTGCTGGCGCTATAATATCGGTCCTGTTCGCCGCGACAGCAGCGCGCGGCCAGCGCATCATCTAGGGATTACGGGAGAGGCCATGACCGCGCAGGATCGTTTGCACGAACTTCGTTCGCAGATCGACAGCATCAACATGCAGATTCTCGATGCGCTGAACCGGCGTGCGCGAATCGTCACTGAGATCGGCAAGGTGCTGGAGGAACTGGGCAGCGAGCATTACGACCCCTCCCGCGAAGCACAGATGCTGACCGCGCTGGAGCAGGCCAACAACGGTCCGTTCCCGAATGAGACGATCAAGGCGCTCTTCCGCGAGATCTTCCGCGCTTCGCTGGCGCTGGAGGAGCAGAATGCCCGCGCCAAGATCCGCGTGCAGCGCAAGTCCGCCGATGAGCAGACTGTCATCACGCTGCCGGACGGCGTGACCTCGATCGGCGGCGGCGAATTCCAGCTCATTGCCGGCCCGTGCGCGGTGGAAAGCCACGAGCAGATGGATGAGACGGCGGCGGCGCTGGCTGCGCGCGGCGTCAAGATCCTGCGCGGCATGGCCTACAAGCCGCGTACCTCGCCGTACGAATTCCAGGGCCTGGGCGAGGAAGGCCTGGAGATCGCCCGCAAGGTGGCCAACAAGTATGGCATGTTCATCACCAGCGAGATCATGGACAAGAGCCAGATCGATATGATGCTGGATTACGTCGACATCTTCTGGGTGGGCGCGCGCAACATGCAGAACAGCTTCCTGCTGCGCGCGCTGGGCAAGCAGCCCAAGCCGGTCATCCTCAAGCGCGGCCTGGCCGCCACGCTGGAGGAGTTCCTGTATGCCGCGGAGTACATCGTCAGCAGCGGCAATCCGAACGTCATCCTCATCGAGCGCGGCATCCGCACCTACGAGAAGTGGACGCGCAACACGCTCGATATCGGCGGCGTGGCGGTGCTCAAGCTCGAGTCGCATCTGCCGGTGGTGGTCGACATCTCGCACAGCGCAGGCCGCCGCGACATCGCCAAGCCGCTCGCCCGCGTGGCCCGCGCCAGCGGCGCCGACGGCCTGATGGTGGAAGTGCATCCCAATCCGCCGGTGGCGATGAGCGATGCCAAGCAGCAGCTTTCCATCCCGGAGTTCAACGCGCTGATGGACGAGCTGTCGGTCTTCGCCTGAGGCTTGCGCGAACGCATCGTCTTGCGGGGGCGCCCTGCACGCTGCGGCGCGCCCCGTTTTGTCTCCGGCGTCAGCGGTGGTAGTGCGTTTGCCAGCCCAGGTAGCGGTTGAAGGCCTCGACCACTGGCGCGGCCACCAGCGTCTGGTTGATCGTGACGTGGTGTTCGTAGCCGTGCTCGCAGATGTAGGCCAGCAGCTCCTGGAAGCGCGGCACATGCACCACGCCGTAGCCGCCGAAGGTGTCGATCGGGTCGTCGGTGAATTCGCCCTCGCCGGCATAGGCGGTGATGCGCCCGGAGAAGTCGTCCGTCGAGATGCGCAGGTAGGTGAACGGGCTGCGCTTCACCCGGCCGTAGATTGTGCCGTAGGTGCTGTCGCGGCCCACTGTCCCCGCGATGATCTCCTGGTAGTCCATCACCGGGATATCGTCGACGAACACATCCTTCGGCAGATTGGAGCAGTGGAAGACCACGCCCTTGTTCGGATCTTCGCCATAGTTGTTGTTCCAGTCCACCAGCGCGGATGGCCGCCCGGAGGCGAGCTGCAGTGCCAGCATCGCCAGCGCCCCGACGATATCAGTTTCGCAGGCAGAGGGGTTGAGCCGGTTGGAGCTCATGCTCATCAGCGTGCAGGGCACCACCCCGAAGTACTCCTCCATCGAGGTCCAGCACTGGATGGCGGTCGCGTCCAGCTGATGCGCATCCATCCAGCCATCGAGCACGACGCCGAATTTCGCCATACGCAGCAGCGAGACTTCCGGCACGGTCTGCGTCCGCGCATAGCCGCGAATGGCGGCCAGCTTGCTCTGCACGACCGGGTCGGCGTCCTGCATCTGGCCAATGCGCCCGAACACCTCGGACAGGTCGAGCGTCTCCACGCTGATGCCGGCCTGATCGAGCAGCTTCTCACTGAAGCGCACGGTCTTGAACGCTTCCGGACGCGCGCCCATCATGCCGACGCGCGCTGTGCGCATGCCGCGCACCACCCGGCAGACCGCCGCGAACGCCTTGAGATCGCTCATGAACGCCGCGCTGGTCGGCTCCATCGTGTGCTGGCTGGTGATGGAGTAGGCGATGCCATACTGGCGCAGCACGTTACACGCGCTCATCTTGCCGCAGAAGCTGTCGCGGCGGTGGCGAATATCCATGCGCGTGGCGTCGTCCGGGAAAGCGTGGACGAGCACGGGCACGTTCAGCCCGGCGAAGCGCAGGGTGTTGGCGATGGCGCGTTCGTCACCGAAGTTGGGCAGCGTCACCAGCACGCCGTCAATCTCGTCGCGGTGCTGGCGGAAGAGCTCGGCGCACAGCCGCGCTTCCTGCAGCGACTCGATGGCGCCGTTATTGGTATCGCCCGCCGGGGTGATGATGGCGCGGATGCCGGCCTGCTCCAGCACCCTGAGCACTGTATCGCGGCCTTCGCCCGCCAGCCACGCCGGAAAGAAACCGCGATTGCCGACGATCACGCCCAGTGTGACGGGCCGCTGGTTCAGCCGCGATGCTGGTACAAAGCCAGTTGGTGCAGTGGACATGGTTTTCCCCCTGATGATAAGACAAACACGCGATCGAAAAGCCGGTGCGCCTATGCCGGCGGACGCCGGCGGCGCTCAGCGCGGCGCAGCAGCACCACCGCCGGCGCCAGGATGCCTGCGCTCGCCAGGAACGCCGCCCGCAGCGAGGCCCGCCCGACCGCGCCTATCGGGGGGCCGCCCACGATTTCGCCGATGGCGTCGATCTGGCTGGCGACGGACAGCACCGTTGCGCGCACCGTCGGCGAGATGTGCTGGTTGAGCCACACCTGCCACAGCGGACGAAGCAGCCCGCGCGCCTGCGTGAACACCACGAAAGCCGCCAGCGCGACGCCCAGCTCTGGCGCGAGGCCGTAGGCGACCAGCCCGGCCACCATCAGCGCCGTCAGCAGCAGCACCGCCCGCGACACTTCCTGCGGCTGCCCCTCGCGCACCCGGCGGCGCACGATCTCCGCTGCGCCGATCCCCAGCGCCATGGTGAACAGGCTGAGCGCCGCGAACAGCACGATCACGGGCAGGGCGAAGCGCTCGGCAAGCTGGAAGGTGTTGAGCAGATGCGCCTGCCACAGCCGGTCCCAGCCCTCGCTGAACAGGCCGTAGAACAGCCCGATCAGCAGCAGGTTCATCAGCGCCGGCTGGCTTCGGATCACCGCCAGGCCTTCGCGCAGTGTGGCGGCCAGGTGCCGCCAGGTGCTGCGCTCGCCGCGCGGGGCGGGGGCGAAGCCGCGCTCTGGCATGGTCAGCGCCAGCGCCGCCGCCAGCACGATCATCAGCGCGCCACCCGCCGCGATCGGCAGCGCCAGCGACAGGCTGCCCAGCAGTGCGCAGGCCACGATGCCGGCGATGCCGCCCACGCGCTCTGCCTGTGCGCCGCGCATGAAGGCCTGCGCCGCCTGTCCCTGCCCAAGCTCATCGACCAGCCACGCCTCGTAGGCCCCGCTGGTGAAGGTGTGACCGATGCCCCACACGATGTTGCCCAGCACGATGGCGGGGAAGACCGGCACCAGCCCCTGGATGAGATACGACACGCCCAGCAGCGCGTAGCCGATCAGGGCCGACAGCCGCCGGCTGACCACATCGGCCACAACGCCCGTCGGCACTTCGCACAGGAAGATCGACACCTCCATCGCGGTGCCCGCCAGCACGAGCTGCAGGGGATCCATGCCGACCACCTGCACCTGATAGACCAGCATCGCCGTCCACACCAGCGAGCCGACGAACCCCAGCGCAGCCGACCGCGCCAGATGCAGGCGGTAGGCGGGCAGCGGAAACCGCGGCGTCCAGTTCATCGCTGCGCCGCAGTCAGATGCTGTGTACGCAGGCGCGTGTAATCCCCCATGTTGTTCCGTGCTCCCGGCGAACCGCACGCGGCGGAGTATAGCGCGAAAGCCGCGCAAGCGAAGCGCAGCGGGGGCCGGGATGCAGCCTCCAGCGCGATTCGCTATAATGACGATGCTTTTGCTGCAAGTGGGACTGAAAGGTTTGTGTGTGAGCGTGTTCTTTCGACGGATGACGCGATGTGCTGCGCTGGCTGCAGCAGGTCTGGCGCTGGCCGCATGCGGCGGTGCGTCCGTTTCGCAGCCCGCCGCGCCCTCTGCTGATGCACAGGTGGTGAGCCCGCCGGATGCGGTGCCGCTGCCCACCGGAGATGCTGGCGTATCGATCGTCGCGCGGGTGAATGGTGAGGTGATCACGCTGGAGGCCTTCCAGCATGTGCTGGAGCGCGCAGAGCAGCAGCAGCTCGCTATCGCAGATGTATCCGCGTTTCAGGATGGCGTGCTCAGCATGATGATCGAGCAGTCGCTGATCAATCAGGCCGCAGCGCAGCAGGGCATCGCCATCACGGATGCTGAGCTGGATGCCGAGGTACAGCAGAGCCAGGCCGCCGCAGGCAGCGCCGAAGCATGGGCGGCGTGGCTGGCGAGTAACAGCTTCAGCGAAGCCGACTTCCGCAGCAGCCTGCGCGACGCGCTGATCACGGCACGCCTGCGCGATGCCATCACCGGCCCTGCCCAGACGGAAGTGCCCGCCGTGCGTGCCCGCCACATCCTGGTGAGCAGCCAGGCCGAGGCACAGGACCTGTTTAACCAGCTCAACGCCGGCGCAGACTTCGCAGCGCTGGCCGCGCAGTTCTCGCGTGATGAGACCAGCCGCGCCACGGGTGGCGATCTCGGCTGGTTCACTGAGGATGAGCTGCTGCAGCCGGCGCTGGCCTATGCCGCGTTCGCCAGCCAGCCCGGCGCGCTCGTCGGCCCGGTGCGCTCTGAGCTGGGGTATCATGTGCTGCAGGTGCTGGAGCGTGAGAACCGCCCGATCGCCCCGGAGCGCTGGCCGGCGCTGGCGCAGGCACGTTTCAACAACTGGCTGACCAGCGCGGTCATGCAGGCTGCGGTGGAGCGCTTCCTGCAGTAGCAGGGGACGATACAGGAGAACTCGGGATGAGCAGGCGCCGTACCAAAGTCTTCAACATCATCACACTGGTGTTCATCGTGTTGTCGGTGCTGTGGACGCTGTTCGTCATGCTGCGCTTCAGCCAGCCCGCCCCGCTGCCGCCCCCGGCGCTGATCGTCCCCACCGTCAACGTGCTGCCCAGCCCGACCGCCACGTTCACCTACAGCCGCACGCCCACGCTCACGCCGACGATCACGCCTTCGCAGACGCCGACCTACACCGTGACGCCCCGCGTCACTGCGACCAGCGAGGCGCCGGCGCAGGGGCAGGATGTGACGGCTGCCGGCCCGCAGCCCAGCGCGACCATCACCGATACGCCCGTCGCCACGTTCACCCCGGAGGCGACCACGCCGGCGCCCGCCCCGACCAGCAATTTCACCGCGCAGCCCACGCCGCCGCCCGGCTCGCCCTATCCGTTCATCGTGCGCGACCAGGGGCCGGTATTCACCACCAACTTCGCCAACAGCGCCGGCTGCGCCTGGCAGGGCATCGGCGGGCAGGTGTACGACATGGGCGGGCAGCCGCTGCAGGGCGTCAACGTGCATGTGTTCGGCAACGGCATCGATGTGTTCACCACCAGCGGCTCGAACACACTCTACGGGCCATCCGGGTTTGAGGTGGCCGTCGCCAACGGCATCAATGCCAATTCGTACGTGATCGAACTGCAGTCCGCAGCCGGCACGATCATTTCGCCGCAGCAGACGGTGATCTTCGCGCAGGACTGCGGCCAGAACCTCGCGCTGGTCAACTTCCAGCAGATGCGCCCGTACTGATGCGGCGATGACTGACGAGACGCCTTCGGGCGATATCCGACGCGTCAGCGCGCGCGACCGCAAGGCCCGGCTGGAGGCGATCCGCCTCGATCTGAGCGCGCGCCCGCAGCCGCCGGACGTGCCGGAGCCCCCACCGGAGCCAGCGCCCGCACAGGATG